>NZ_CYUO01000004.1:430000-757038 GCF_001407835.1 Lagierella massiliensis | reverse complement strand
ATGTACTCCTTAGAAAGGAGGTGATCCAGCCGCACCTTCCGATACGGCTACCTTGTTACGACTTCACCCCAGTCATTAATCCTACCTTCGACAGCTCCTTCCAATGGTTAGGTCACTGGCTTCGGGTATTACTAACTCCCATGGTGTGACGGGCGGTGTGTACAAGACCCGGGAACGCATTCACCGCGACATTCTGATCCGCGATTACTAGCAACTCCGACTTCATGTAGGCGAGTTGCAGCCTACAATCCGAACTGGGGCAAGCTTTCTGAGATTCGCTTCATATCACTACTTCGCTTCCCTCTGTACTTGCCATTGTAGCACGTGTGTAGCCCAGGACATAAAGGGCATGATGATTTGACGTCATCCCCACCTTCCTCCGGTTTGTCACCGGCAGTCTATTTAGAGTCCCCATCCTTAATGCTGGTAACTAAATATAGGGGTTGCGCTCGTTGCGGGACTTAACCCAACATCTCACGACACGAGCTGACGACAACCATGCACCACCTGTATGGATGTCTATAAAATAGAGGAGTATATCTCTATACTTTTCACCCATATGTCAAGCCCTGGTAAGGTTCTTCGCGTTGCATCGAATTAAACCACATGCTCCGCTGCTTGTGCGGGTCCCCGTCAATTCCTTTGAGTTTCAGTGTTGCCACCGTACTCCCCAGGCGGAATGCTTAATGTGTTAACTTCGGCACCGAGATTTGACTCCCAACACCTAGCATTCATCGTTTACAGCGTGGACTACCAGGGTATCTAATCCTGTTTGCTCCCCACGCTTTCGTACCTCAGCGTCAGTTTGTGTCCAGAAAGTCGCCTTCGCTACTGGTATTCCTCCTAATATCTACGCATTTCACCGCTACACTAGGAATTCCACTTTCCTCTCCACTACTCAAGTTATACAGTTTCAAATGCTACATGAGGTTGAGCCTCAAGTTTTTACATCTGACTTGTTTAACTGCCTACGTACCCTTTACGCCCAATAATTCCGGACAACGCTCGCACCATACGTATTACCGCGGCTGCTGGCACGTATTTAGCCGGTGCTTCCTCCTTGGTTACCGTCATTATCTTCTCCAAGGACAGAGCTTTACGAAACGAATTCCTTCATCGCTCACGCGGCGTCGCTGCATCAGGGTTCCCCCCATTGTGCAATATTCCCCACTGCTGCCTCCCGTAGGAGTTTGGACCGTGTCTCAGTTCCAATGTGACCGTTCACTCTCTCAAGCCGGTTACTGATCGTCGCCTTGGTGGGCTTTTATCTCACCAACTAGCTAATCAGACGCGAGCCCATCTTAGACCGCTATCGCTTTAACTTCTTCTACACTCGTAGGCGGAGTCTCATAGGGTATTAATCACGGTTTCCCGAGGCTATCCCCTTGTCTAAGGCAGGTTGCTCACGCGTTACTCACCCGTTCGCCACTAATCCTCTCGAAAATCCTTCCGAAGATGTCATTTCGAGGTTCATCGTTCGACTTGCATGTGTTAAGCACGCCGCCAGCGTTCGTCCTGAGCCAGGATCAAACTCTCTATTAAATGTTTGATCAGCTCTTTCGCTGACTTTATTATTTTTTCACCGAATTATTGTTTGGTTGTACTTACTCAAAAGTTTTTTACACTTTTTTCACTTGTTTAGGTTCTTTTGCACTCGCTTTGAGTGACAACTATTTTATATTACCATTGTAAAAATATATTGTCAAGCACTTTTTAATATTTTTTCTTTTGAAATTTTGTATTAAAAAAGGCAACTCATGTGAGTGCCTAATTATAATATCAACTTTATTTATCATTGTCAAGTCTTTTTTAAGAAAAGTTTAAATTATTGTAAAAAACAGCAATATTTTTAATTCTTAACTATTTTTCAATTTTTACATCTTCTTTTTTCTTTTTATTTATTCTTTTTATCTTTACTATTTTAAAATAGGACCTGTAGTTGTTAAGTGACCTTGAATATAATGATGATATAACTATTCCAAGGGCAATTCCGAGTGCATAACTCGCTGCATTTGATAGGTTGGATAGTGCTTGACTATAGTTTTTTAATGCAAAGTCATTCATCATATTAAATATTGCAACGCCTGGTACAAGTGGTATAAGTCCAGGTGCTAAAAATACTGTTGCTGGCAACTTGTTTGTTCTTGCAAATATCTCTGCCATTATTCCAATTACTAAAGAGGCTACTAAGTATGCACCAAAATTCATTCCAAATTTGTTCCATAGTATACCATATATCAATGTCCCTATTGTTCCTGCTGAAAAATTTCCTAAGAGACATTTTTTAGGTACTTTATACATTAATCCATACCCTATTGATGAAAGTCCTGACATTATAGCATTTGTTATAATATTCATTTTTACCTCCTATGAAAATAATAAAAAAGTTGAACTTACGCCAAGTGCCATACCAGCTGCTATTATTAGGGACTGTACTAAGGCAAGTAATCCTGATTCAACTTCTCCAGATAGAAAATCCCTTACTGAGTTTGTAAAGGAAACTCCTGGTAAAAATGGCATTATTGATCCCATCACTACTATATCTATTGATGTTCCCAATCCAAGCTTCATTATAATATGACATATACTCGATGCTATAAGGCAGCCTATTATGGTATTTATAAATATAGGTATCCCCCTTTTACTTATTCTTATAAAAGATAGTTCTCCTATAAAAGCTGCAATAAGGGTTATTATAAAATCCTCAATTCCACCATTGAAATTTACTATTAAGAATGCAGAACCAAAGGCCGCAAAAAGTGCCATATGAAGCATTTTTTCATTGTCCTCTAAATAAATATTTTCTATTATTTTTAGTCCTTCTTCTATACTTATTCCTTCAGATGTAAATTTTCTTGAAAATTCATTTATTTTCGCTACCTTTTCCAAATTGTAGTCCACTCCATGAAATGTCCTCATGGTAGAAAACTCTTCTCCGTTTAAAGAAAAACTTACCATAACAAGATTATAGGTAGCGTATATATTTATATATTCAATGTTTTTGTATCTTGCACATATTCTTCTGCCTGTATCTTCTGCTCTATAGATTTCAGCTCCACTTCTTACAAGTTGTTTAGCTACATTTGCAACCAATATTGCAAGTCTATCTCCATCTTTTCTATCTAACATTTCCATATTATCAATCTCTTTATTTCTATTTTTCATTTGATTGCTTTACAGCTTTTTCCACAGCCTCTAAAATTCCTTTTGATGACTGTGTTGCTCCTGAAGATACATCAACATCTAAACTGTTTTTTTCTATTATTTTTGACTTAAGCTCTTCAAATGCTCTTTCCACAAACTCCTTATTGTCATCATATTCAAGCAGACTCATATCCGATATTTCTCCATCGGAATTTATTGTTACAGAAACTTTTATTTTTCCATTTCTTCCATTGCCATAGTCTTCATAGGTTCCTGCTTTATTTATTTTTTTACATCCAATTAAGTTAAGCATTAATATTAGCATTAATATTGTAATTTTTAATTTACTTTTCATCTTCTCACCTTGTTAAATATTAACAATTATAAATCTTAGTGTCAATCAATCTTTAATAGTGTACAATAATATTAAGGAGGGATTTTATGAAATATAAATTAAACGAAAAAATTGAAGCAAAATCTACTATTAATTTTTGTAAATCTTCAGACTGCTGTTCAGTTGATAAAGAAGTTTTTTTAAAGCTTGGTGACTTTAAAGCCTACAATATTAAATCTTCTCAAAATCTTGAATACTGTATTGTAGTTGATGAAGAAAATCAAGACCCAAGAAAACTTATAACTTTAGGATATAAGGCAATTAAAGAGGTAGAAAAATTCAATATTTATGATGTAAAAATTGTTTTTGATGAAAGTTTTTCAAAAGATTTGGTTTTAAATATATTTGAAGGTATAAAACAATCAGAATATAAATTTGATGTCTACAAGACAAAGGATGAAGATGATAACTGCGAAGAACTTTATTTAAATCTTATTGTTAAACAAGATTTAACTATAGCAGACTTTGAATATCGAGAAAACATAATAGAGGGTGTTAACTTTACAAGAAATTTAGTAAACACACCTGCTATTGATATGTATCCAGAAACTTTAGCAAAGGAAGCTTCTGACAAATTATCTTCTGTAGGTGTAAATGTAAAAATTTTGAACAAAAATGAGATAGAAAAACTTAATATGAAAGCTTTTCTTGCAGTAGCAGAAGGATCAGATAAAGAACCTAAATTCATAATAATGGAATATCTTCCAGTTGAAGGTCAAAAGCCAATAGGACTTGTTGGAAAGGGATTAACCTATGACTCTGGTGGATACGCTCTAAAACCAGCTAAGGGAATGGCGACAATGCATGGTGACATGGGTGGATCTGCAACTGTGATAGGAACCATATATGCACTTGCTAAAAATAAAGTAAAGAGAAATGTAATTGGATTTGTTGCAGCGTGTGAAAATATGGTTTCAGGAAGAGCCTACAAAAACGGAGATATTATAAGTTCAATGAAGGGTACATTCATTGAGGTTGACAACACCGATGCTGAAGGAAGACTTACACTTGCAGATGCAATTTACTATGCAGCAACAAAAACAGAATCAGAGCCAATAATAGATTTAGCTACATTAACTGGTGCATGTGTCGTTGCTTTAGGGGATAAAACAACAGGAGTTGTTACGAACGACGATAATCTATATAAAGATTTTGAAAATTCATCAAAAGCAGTTGGTGAATACTTCTGGCAGTTACCAACATTCGATGTTTTAAGAGAACTATTGAAATCAAAGAGAGCAGACATAACAAATTCTACAGGTCCTTATGGCGGCGCAATGACAGCAGGGCTTTTCCTTGAACACTTTGTAGAAGATAAAAAATGGGCTCACTTAGATATAGCAGGCCCAGCATATAGCAAATCTGCCTACGATTATGTACCATTTGGATCTACAGGAGTTCCTGTAAAAACACTATATAATTTCGTCGAAAATTACAAGTAACTAATAGATTTAAAATAGTCTCTAAGATTTAGGGACTATTTTAAATTGTTTGGTCCAAAAGCACTTGGAAGTAATTCATTTAACTTAAAAATCTTATACTCCTCTGTAGACTTAGCAACTACTACAGTTGTTTCTTCATCTGAAAATTCATTTAAAAATTGTCGACATATTCCACACGGAAATGCCCAGTCCATTTCATTTTTCTCACAGTTTGCTTTCCCACCAACAATTACAATAATCTTTATTAACCTTACACCATCAGAACAGGCACTTGTAATTGCAGATCTCTCGGCGCAAATCGTTCCACCAATAGATGCATTTTCAATATTTGTTCCAACATATATTTTTTTATTGTCAGCCAATATACTTGCTCCAACAGCGTAATTGGAGTATGGGCTGTATGAATTTTTTCTTACATTAAGCGCTTCTTTAATTAATATTTTAATTATATCTTCCATTTTTCTCTCCTTAAATACATACACAAAAAGGGAGTCAATGACTCCCTTAAGTTTATGGTAATTTTCTTTGTTCATATGCTTTTAGAATAACTTCAACAGGTTTCCTTGCCTCTCTTCCACAAATTAGTGGTTTCCTGTCTTCGTTTATAGCATCAACAAAATCTTTTAATAGTGGTGTGTGTCCATCTCCGTACACATTTTTAACTTCTGATGAATCTTCTTTCTCAATAACTTCGCTTTCGTCTGCAAAGTTCCATGTCTTTATTTCATTTACTGCAAGACCACCAATAACAGCTGTACCAGTTTCTCCAAATATACTTAATGTCTCTTCTAAGTTCTTTGGATATACGCATGCTGATCCTTCGATTATACCAATAGATCCATTTTCGAATCTAAGTAGTATAGCACCAAAGTCTTCCATTTCAATATCTCTAAGGAAGGTACCTCTCTCTGATTGAACTGAAACAACATCTGAACCCATCATCCATAATAGTAAGTCTATGTTGTGAATACATTGGTTCATTAGTGTTCCACCATCAAGTTTTTTAGTACCTCTCCAAGGTGCAAGGTCGTAGTAGTGTTGGTCTCTTGTCCAAAGAATTCTCGCTGTTCCATTAATAAGTCTACCAAATTTTCCTTCATCAATAGCTTTTCTTAATTTTTGAATTGGTGGGTTAAATCTATTTTGGTGACAAACTCCAACCTTTAAATTCTTTTTATCAGCAAGTTCGTTTATCTTGTCTATCTCTTCTAATGTCATTGCCATTGGCTTTTCAATTAGAACGTGAAGGTCTTCTTCTATACAATGTAATGCAATATCTCCATGGTATCCTGATTCTGTACAAATCATCGCAAAGTCAGGCTTAACATTTTTTATCATTTCCATATAGTCTGTGAAAACTTCCACATTTCTACCTGGAAAGCTTTCTGCATATTGTTTTTGTTTTTCAATAGCTCTTTCTTCAATTATATCGCAAAGGCCTACTAATTCTGTGAAGCTGTCGTTATCTATTAGTGCTTGCACATGTCTATATGAAATTCTTCCACATCCTATGATAACGCCTTTTAACTTTTTCAAATTAAACCTCCGATTATAATAATTCGATATTATTGTTGTTATCCTTTACGTCTCTTGTTGCATATTTTGTATCAAATATAAATTTAGCATTGTCTGCAACCATTTGGTAATCTACATTTGAGTGGTTTGTTGTAATAACAACTAAGTCGTATGAAGCTACAACTTCAGGATTAAGTTCTTTGATTGAGTGAACAGTTTCTCCATTTTGATCAATATATGAAGGATTGTATCCATCATAGTAGTCTAAGTTTGCACCTTCTTTTTCAAATTGTTCTATAACAACAAGTGCAGGGCTATCTCTTAAGTCGTCAATATCATTTTTGTATGCAATACCTAAGATTAGTACTTTTGCTCCGTTCAAAGCCTTTTTGAATTTCTTTGATAATATTCTTAGTGATCTATCTATTACCCATTCAGGCATAAAGTCGTTTACTGAACCTGACGCTTCAATAATTCTCATGTGAGCGTCATATTCTTTTGCCTTCCATGTTAGGTAGAATGGATCAAGTGGAATACAGTGTCCTCCGATTCCAGGGCCTGGATAGAAAGCTTGGAAACCATATGGTTTTGTCTTTGCTGCATCTACTACTTCCCAAATGTTTATTCCCATCTTGTCTGCGATTAATGCAAATTCATTTACAAGACCGATATTAACATTTCTATATGTGTTTTCTAATATCTTTTCCATTTCAGCAACCTTAGGTGAAGAAACTGTAAATACTTCTCCTTCAAGAACATTTCTATAAAGTGCTGCTGCAACTTCTGTAGAATCTTCTCCAACTCCTCCGATTACCTTTGGAGTGTTTTTAGTTTTATAAATCTTGTTACCTGGATCAACTCTTTCTGGAGAGAATGCTAAGTAGAAGTCTTCTCCACATTTTAATCCTGAACCTTCTTCAAGAATAGGTAACATAAGTTCTTCTGTTGTTCCTGGATAAGTTGTAGATTCAAGAACTACAATTGAACCCTTCTTTAAGTATTTTGATACATCTGTTGTAGATTTTTCAACATATGATATATCTGGTTGTTGATATTTATCAAGTGGTGTAGGAACTGCAATGGCGATAAAGTCACATGATGCAACTTCTTCAAAATTATCTGTTGCTCTTAACATTCCCTTTTCAACTAATTCTGCTAGCTCTTCATCAACTACATCACCTATGTAATTGTGTCCTTCGTTTACCATTTTTACCTTTTCAGGTAGTACATCAAAACCTATTACCTTGTAACCTGCATTAGCTTTTTCAACTGCAAGAGGTAGACCAACGTATCCAAGGCCTATAACCCCTACTACTAATTCCTTAGATTCAATTTTTTGTAATAGTTCTTGTTTAATATTTGACATTTTTTACTCCTTCTCTCTTAAAAATTCGTCTTCCAACTTATATATTTTACCACAAATTTCACATTTGTACTCATTATTTTGATATTTTTTTAACCGCTCACCACACTCACATGCATATCCAATTGGCCTTGCTGGATTTCCAACTACAATTTCATAGTCTTTAACATCTTTTGTAACAACTGACCCAGCACCTATAAGCGCAAATCGTCCAATTGTGTTGCCGCAAATTATTGTGGCATTCGCTCCAACTGAAGCTCCCTTTTTCAAAAGTGTCTTTTTATATTGATCTTTTTTCTCAATTAATGAGCGTGGATTTATTACGTTTGTGAACACACAGGAAGGTCCTAAGAACACACCTTCCTCGCATTCGACCCCTGTGTAAACCGATACATTGTTTTGTATTTTTACACTATCACCAATCTTAACTCCTGGTGAAATAACTACATTTTGTCCTATATTGCAGTTTTTCCCGATTTCACAATTTGACATAATATGTGAAAAATGCCAAATTTTTGTTCCTTCTCCAATTTTTGAACCATCGTCAATATATGACGACTCGTGCACAAAATATTTACTCATGTGAAAACTCTAATACAGATTTGACGATATAGTCTATCTCTTCATCTGTTATTTCTGGGAACATTGGAAGTGCAAAAGTCCTCTTTGACAAATAATATGCATTTTTACAATCTTCTGGTTTATATCCTAAAGGTTTAAAAACTTCTTGTAAATGCATTGGAACAGGGTAGTAAATTCCTGTTGCTATTCCCTTTTCTTTTAGGAAATTTGCAAGTTCTTCTCTCTTTTCAGATTGAACAATATAAAGGTGATATACATGTCTTGACTCTTCTTCCTCAGTTGGAGTAACTAATACATCTTTAAGACCTTCATTATATCTTTTTGCAGCTCTAACTCTGTTCTCTGTCCAGTTTTCTAAATGAATTAGCTTAACCCTTAGAAGTGCAGCTTGAATCTCATCAAGTCTGGAGTTTTGCCCAATAATGTAATTGTAATATTTTAAAGGATTATAAACCGTATTGTCGGCGGATTCATCAACAACAACTTTTTCATCAATATTATTGAGTAGGTTATATGTCTTTAATCCATTTTCTCCTGAACCATGAACCTTTAGTGCTTTAATTATAGTTGCTAAATCGTCGTTATTTGTTGTTAGCATTCCCCCATCGCCAGCACATCCAAGGTTTTTAGTTGGAAAAAATGAAAAACATGCAATGTCTGATAATGTACCTATCATTTTACCTTTATAGATACATCCAACAGCTTGCGCTGCGTCCTCTATCACATATAGATTATGCTTCTTTGCAATTTTATTTATTTCATCCATTTTACATGGATTCCCAAATATATGAACAGCGATAATAGCCTTTGTCTTTTCAGTAATTTTTTCTTCAATTAGTTTTGGGTCAACGTTATATGTGTCCAGTTCTACATCAACAAATACAGGAGTTGCTCCCACATATGCTATGGCTTCTGCTGTTGCAAAGAAAGTATAAGCTGTTGTTATAACTTCATCTCCTTCACCAATTCCCAAAGCTTTTAATGCTATAATTAGAGCATCTGTTCCATTACCTACAGATATGGCATTCTTTACTCCAAGATACTTTGCAAATTCAGACTCAAAATTCTTAACATTTTCTCCCATAATGTATTGGGCATTTTTTAAAACATCAAGAATCTTTTCTTCTGCTTCTTGTTCAATGTTTTTATATTGTCTCTTTAAATCTATTAATGATATATTCATTTATCCTCCATAGTATTCATTCTATCTACTCAAGACTTTCTATAACTTCCACAAGTTTCTCTGACAAGTTTTTAAAATCGAAGTCCTTTGCAGCCTTCAGTGAGTTTTCACAGTATTGTAAATATTTCCCTGGTTCCTCTTTGTATAACTTATAAAAATATATTATACCATCTGCCATAGACTCTTCGCTGTCTCCTTTAACAGTTAGTCCACAGTTATATTTTTGTAAAAGGTCATAGCCACATTCGACATTTGATATAACTGGTTTGCCTGAAGCTAAGTACTCAAACAATTTATTTGGACTAAGACCATATTTAAAAAGTTCTGGTAGGTGTGCAAGGGACAATACTTGAAGATTTGACTGTGAAAGAATAGAAGGTACTTGTCTTTTATTTACCCATCCCTTGAAAATTACATTGTCTATATTATTCTCTCTCACATACTTTTCAAGTTCTTTTCTTTCGCCCTTGTCTCCAAAGATTAAAAATTTAATGTCGTTATATCCTCTATCTTTAATTATTTTAAAGGCTCTAATAACTCTGCCAAGGTCATTGGCTTTACCGATAGCTCCACTAAATACAACGTTGAAGTTTTCTTTATTTGAAAGGTCATCATCTTCATACTCAAAGTTTTTCTTATTTTCATCATAATCTTTAAGCACAATTCCATTATTTATATAGCGAACTTTAGAAGTATCCAGACCAATCTTTTTAATATAGTCAATTCCTCCAGGAAGCGTGAACAGTATAATATCAGATTTGTTATACATCCAGCGTTCTATTTTATAAAGAATTTTCGCAATTATATTCTTCTTTGTCATCTTCCCCATAGCTACAAAAGTTTCGGGCCAAAGATCTCTCGTTTCAGTAATAAACTTGGCATTATTCTTTTTTGCCTGCCTATACCCAGCAATCCATGTAAGAGGATGTGGTCCGGAAGCAAATACTAAATCTGGCTTTCCAAAACTCTTAGGTATAAAAAGAGCTCTAAAAAAATACTGCAACATATTTATAACTCTCTTCATTCCGTTGTTTTCGTAGGACATCGCCCTTAGAAAAACATAATCTACTCCATTAAATTTATCTTCTTTATATACCGCATCATTTGAAATCATATTTATCTGTGTTGTATGAATCGTTGATGCTGTGAATATTTTAACATTATATCCATAATCTTTCAAATTTTTGGCGAAATTATAATGTCTATTAAATTTTCCTATGTTCGGTGGATCTGCATAATGATTTATTATCCAAATGTTTTTAATCTTTTTGTCCATTTATTTCAAATCCTATTACTTCTAATATGGTTATAATAATCAGCTTGATATCTTGTATAACCGAAATTTTTTCAATATACTCAAGGTTTATACTAAGTTTTTCCTGCATTATCTCATTTATATAAGTATCTTCAGGGCTCTCACTCTTTGCTAAAACTGACGCTTCGTCTTTATATTTTATAGATGCCAGGTCTGTAATTCCCGGGCGAATCTTTAAAATATTTTTTTGGTATTCATCATAGAGTTTAGTGTACTTTGGAACCTCTGGACGAGGACCAACAAAACTCATATCACCAATAAATACATTTATTAGCTGAGGAAGTTCGTCAATCTTTGACTTTCTCAAAAATTTACCGATTCCCGTTATCCTCTTGTCTTCTCCGACGGTTATTAACATTCCCTTCTTGTCCGCATCTTGAACCATAGTCCTGAATTTAAAAATCCTAAATGGTACATTCCCCTTTTTTATTCTCTCTTGTCTATAAAAAACGGGGCCTTTAGAGGTCAATTTTATAATAATACTTATGATCATAAAAGGTATTAAAAGTATTGTAAGACCAATAAGAGATAATATTATATCGACAAGTCTCTTTAATGCAAGTGAAAATCTCCTCTTTTTGAGACGTTCATCAATATGCTTTGAAAAATCTTCAGGACTTAAATTATTTTGCATATTTCTTTACTATTTCAACATAACTCTTAGCCACATATTCCGCTTCTTCATCTGTTAATCTGCTATGAAGAGGCAATGTAATTTCATTTTGATATTGTTTGTATGCATTTGGATAATCCTTAATATCAAATCCCAAATTCTTATATGCAGTCATCATAGGAAGTGGTTTATAGTGAACATTGGTTGCAATTTGTTTATCTGCCATTTCTTCAATTATCTTATTTCTATCTTCAACTTCAATTCCATTTACTCTTGTCAAATAAAGATGACAATTACTTATAAAGTTTTCTCCTCTGTGTTGTAAAGTTTCAACAGGAGCGTCCTTTAATATGTCTTCATATATTTTTACAATCTCTTTTCTTCTTTTAAGTAAAGAGTCATATCTTTCAAATTGAGCAAGTCCAATAGCAGCCATAATATCTGTCATGTTCATCTTATAATATGGTCCTACAACATCATATTCCCAAGCACCAAGTTTCATCTTTGAAAGTGCATCCTTGCTTTGACCATGAAGAGATAGAAGTTGTAGATCATTATAGAGTTCATCGTCATCTATCCCTTCTATACTGTTCCATGAAAGTGCTCCACCCTCTCCAGTAGTAAAGTTTTTTACTGCATGGAATGAGAATGAAATAAAGTCACTGTAATAACCTGTTTTTTCATCATAGTAAATTGACCCAAAGGAATGAGCACCATCATTTACAAGTGCAACTCGACCCATAGCTTCTTGAATCTTATTAGCAGGTTTGAAAAGATGTTTCTTTTCCTCCAATATACTTCTAATCCTATGATAATCTACAGGAACTCCTCCAATGTCTACGCCAATAACTGCTTTGGTCTTTTCATTTATCTTTTCAGCCATTTTTTCATAGTCCATAAAATAGCTTCCAGGTACAGTATCAACCATCACAATCTTAGCTCCTACATGATCTACGATTGAAGAAGATGCAGTATATGTGTACGCTGGCACAATAACTTCGTCGCCCTCTCCTATACCTAATATTTTTAAATTTAGCTCAAGAGCCGCGGTAGCAGAGTTAAGACAAACGGTCTTTTCGGTACCTATATATTCTGTAATTAATTTTTCAAATTTTTTTGTCTTTGGTCCGGTTGTAATCCAACCAGATTTTAAAGTATCTACAACTTCATCAATTTCAAGTTGTGAAATATCCGGTGGTGAAAATTCAATCTTCATATTCCCTCCAAAATTTAATTCTACATTATAGTATAATCTTTTAAGGTGTTTTTTTCAAAATTTGTTTTTCAAAAAAAAACTTACCAATACCTAACGTTTCTATTATATCAAATTAACACACTATTTACCCGTTTTGTTATCATAAGTTAACAAAAAAATCTCGAAAGAAATCACCTTCAAGATTTTTGCTCAATTATTAATTCACTTTCAAAGTTTCTTTTAAGGCATCAATAAGTGTTCTGGAGTTATTAATAGTTTGTTCATTTAAATAAATTTGCCATTTGTGTTCTTTGTCCAATTCATCTAAAATCAAAGTAATCTGTGCCCCTGTTTCATATGGAAACCTGTCTCTTAAAAAACCTTCGTCAAGCTTTCCTTCTTTAAATGTTGGAATTACATCAGAAAAGGGTATATCCTTAACATTATCAAAATACATTGGTCCAAAGTCATAATCTACAACATGAGACGCCCTGATTCCCATATATGTGGCAGTCCCTTCTATAGTCTCCATCATATTTTCTTTTTCTACATATTCTGGATTTGTATTTTTACGTTTTTCTTCTACTTCAACAATCTTTTTAGAAACCTCTATAAGTTTATCTTTATCATTATTTTTAATCAGATTTTTTGCTTCATCTAACAGTTTTAATTTTTCATATAATAAATTCATATCAGATTCATTTAATTCACCTGAAAATCTATCTCCTCCAAGCCAATTATTTTGCATAAAATAATGAAAAGATTCATGATAAAGGAAATTAACCAAGTAGTTAGAAGAATACTTTTTAGTAAAGTTATCCGAATTAAATTTAATATAATAAACATCATTGCCCATAACAGAAGTAACCTTACCAACGGTATTAAAATTTCCTCCCATTAATTTTTCCTTTAAAATTTTAGGACATAGTCTGGAAATTCTATATACATCAAAATTATGATTAGAAGAAGAAATCTTTTCAAAATCTTTTAATTTTTTTGTAAAGAAGGAACTGATTTTTTGCGTTGGATTAATCAAATAAGAATAATGACTTTCTTTACTTATAAGTAATACAGGATGCTCTGATAGTTTAAAATCCTTCCAAAAACTGTCATTTCCAGCTTCTCCATCAAAACCATATACCATGTTCAATTCCTTTAAAGCTCTATTATCGTATTCAGATATACTTTCCTGATTTATGAATTTTTTATTTAAAAATGCATCAACAGCTATAGCTGCAAATGCTATTATAAATAAATAAAAAATAATTTTTAAAGCAACTTTTCCTTTTTTGTTTCTCAATTTTACTCACGTTTTTATTAAATTCACTTTATTGCATTAGAAACTGCACTTTTTTCTACATTAGTGATTATATTTTAAATATTTTTTGAAATAAGTGTAATAGCACTGTTTAGGCTTTTCTTTTAAGACTTAAATTGTCAAATAAAAATTTATTCTTCTTTATTTATTTCTCTATCCATGGAATCATCTTTTTTTTGTTCAAAATCTTTGTATATTTCATCAAGTTGGTCTATATAGCTTTGATTGTCCATAGCTTCTTTGCAAAGGTTATAACAATAGCTAAAAAACATTTCAATTTCTCTATGAACAGACTTGTCCGCTACAAGATAAACCATGTAAATACTGTTTAAAACTGTTTTGGCAATTTCTGGGTCTGCTTTTCCATAGAATAAAATTTGATTATATGATAGTTGAAGCTCTTCTTTAGCTGAATAACTATTGTAAATTATTTTTGCATTTTCATCTTCTTCTAAAATTTGGTAAAAGTTTTCTGATGAAAACAACTTTCCTAAAAGTATGCCTATTTTAATTATGGCTTCTGATGCCGTATAAGGATCATTTATTCCAGGACTTAGTGCCTTTAGAGAAATTTCTACTAAATTAGTAATCTCATGGTGATAGTCTTTAGTGTCATTTTTCTTGACATTTATTATGATATTAGAGGAAATCTTTTTGAATAGCTTATCTTTTTCCTCTTGGTCCATATCCAAATCTTTTGATAAGTTAAGTTTAGCTATATACATACCCTTTAACACATAGTCATTAATTCTCTTATTTATAACAATTTCATATTTATTATCTTTTAAAAGATTAAGAAGTTTTTCAGCGCTTATTCCATATAAATACCCAGAATCATTGGCATAGATTTTATAAGTCTCTTCCCATTCACCACTATCAAATCTTTCAGCTATTTTTCTCTTTTCAGATTCCTTTGCAATTAGTTTATCAGCATTATTATAGATGTTTTCTATTACATTTCCTACTTTTATATCAGATAAAACCCTTTTAACAAATAAAATAAATGATATCATAGCAGCGATGGCATAAAATATTCCAAGGGTACCTGAAATTAAGGGCGTTTCGCTATCTACATTTTGAATCATAAATAAGGATAAGACAGTATAGAAAAATCCTCCTATAAAAACTCCAAACAGGCTTAATACATTAGGCTTGTCTATAAAATCTTGAACTATTCTTGGAGTAAATGACCCCGCATACTTATTTAAAACTGTTAAAATTGTAGTTAATGTAAAAGTGGAAACCGTTAGAAAAGTCCCTGTTAAATTAGATAAAAAAGATGATGTTACTTCTGGTGTCAACAATAATATTTCTGGCATTTCTGCTTTTAAAAATGGATATTTAATATCAAAAAACCAAGTTATAAACAAAAACACAAAAGACAAAAATATATATCTTACTATTTTAATAATATTCCTATTGTTGGAATAGGTTAATTTTATTTTTTCTATCATTCTCCGTCCTCCTAAAATTTTTATCGTTATTTAATTATATCAGAAATATATAATTAGGTATTTTGTAAATTTCTAAAAAAGACCCATTATCAATTTTTTGACATGGGTCATTTTGTTTATTAATTTTAATATAACTTTGCTCCTGCTGGAATATTTTCATCCAACATAATTAAATTTTATTTTTCTTCTCCTTCGTACTCGCAAATTGCAGAAATAATCATACCTTCTGAGTCGATTCCCATCATCTTACGTGGAGGTAGGTTTGTGATTGCAAGAAGTGTTTTGCCAACGAGTTCTTCAGCGCTGTAGTTGTCTTTAATATCTGAAAGAATTACTCTTTCTTTATCTCTTCCATCATCTATCGTGAACTTTAATAGCTTCTTTGACTTTGGAACTTCTTCACAGTTCTTAACTTTTACAACTCTGAATTCTGATTTTGTAAATGTATCAAAATCAAACATATCTTCAAATAATGGCTCTACTTTTACTTTTGAAAAGTCGATTTTTTCTGTCGTAATTTTGTCGTAAGTTTCTTTTGATAAATCTCTATTTTCTGCCTTATCTAAGCCTATTGGCTTCATTTAAGGAAAAGTTTTCAATCTCTGAAAATCTTTTTATTAACTTTTCACCAGATTCAATACATACTTTCTTATAGTTTTCTTCAATCTTCTTTTGAATCTCTAATAGCTTTAATTCAAGCATTTTATTTTTATTTCTTTGTCTTCTTTTTGCCAGGTTTATCTTCTATGTTATTTATTTTCTTTATATTTTAATTTTCAACTTAATTTTTAGTTGCTATAAAAAAGGACAAGAAAAAAGCAACCTATAGAATTTTTTTGGTTGCTTCATTAATTTAATGATAAATCTTTAGAATAATCTAATACCAATATGTCTTACAATCTCTTGTTCTATATAATATTTTATAATCTACCATGTATCTTCTTAATATCGCATAATCAATATAGAAATTTTTTAATTTCTCATTAATTTCTTTTTCAGTATATTGTACGTTTTTTCAAAGGTTAAATTAGCTATATAATTAAATAACTCTATCTTGTCTTTTTCTTTCTTCGGAATTTTTTGAATTTTATTATTTTTTATCCATTTGTCTATATTTTGTGTATTCAAGCCTTATCTCCTTTCATACCTTTAATGAGGAAACAATCCTAAATATAAATCTTTATAATCAAGATTATTTTGTTCATACTCGTCCTTGATATCCTTACTTTTTCCTAAGTCTATGTTGCAATAAACCTAAAGGTTTACAGTATTTCTCGATTCTATTTTCCATTATTTCATCTTTCTTTGGTTGATAATAATTTAGCATAATTTCGTTTGAATATCAATACTTTTCATATTTTTTTGTTACCCTTTTTTAATTTGTAATTACATAATATCTATACTAATATTTTTACATTTTTTCTCATTACTCTAAGTGTTTCTTTAAATTCTTTTGTCTTTGTTGCTTCTTCTATTAGGATTTTTATTTCTTCATCTGTTAGTTCTTCTGCATTTTCTTCTTTTTACTATGTCTTGTTTTAATATCTTATTTTCTTGATTTTTTAGTTGCCTTAATCTTTCTTCTGTATCGTCTATTTTATCTTTTATTTCTTTTGACTCTTGTCTTATTTGTTCTAATTTTTTCATATAACACTCCTTTCTTGTATTAAAAAAGAGATAACATTTCTGCTATCCCTTTCAAAGTGTCACAATTAAAATTTTAAGTCTTTTGAAATATCTTCTATATTTCTATAATGATTTTCTATTTCTTCTTGCTTCTTTCTTTTTAATTGTTCTTCTCTTCTTCTATATTGTTTTTCTTCTTCATTTGTTTTTTCTACACACAAGATTAAGGTATCTCTATGATATTGTTTTACCTCTTCGATTGTTGTTCCATCTAAAATGATTTTATCAGATTCAACTCTATCTATTTCAGGTCTATGCATTGATGTAAAACTTGGTGGGTAATTCCAATTTTTTAAAAACAATTCAGACCATGTGCTAGTTGGTTTGCTAGATAATCTAAAAGGGATTCTATACAAAGCAGAACCTCTTGTTCCATCATTTTTTGGCAAGGTAACTTCATTTGTTATAATGCCCACTATTTTTATATCCTCTACCTCAATTGTTATTGGTTCATATTCATCAACATAATATGGTCTTATACCTACTTTAGGTTTCTTTTTAACTTTAAATATTGATGCAATAAAATCCTTATATGAATCTTCATTAAATGGATTACCTCTTAAATCTATTGCAAGTTTTCCATCTATGTAAGTAGGCAAAGCTGAATTAAAATCTCCTTGTCTAATGACCGGAATAAACTTCCTATCATTGTGATTATTGTAGAGTTCCGCAGATATTATATGACTTTCATAACCTACACCTTTTTCTCTATTATTAGCTTTCCTTTTATACTCTTCAGTGCAAATTATAATTACATAATCACTATCTCTTATCGAGCTTTCCATAAATTTTGGAAGTCTATCCCCTGGACTTACATCATAGCTATCTATTATGGCTTCAATACCATCTGCTAACAATTTATCTGCTAGAGATTTAACCCAATCAGAGTGTTCTTTGCTTTCCCACGAATATGATATAAATACTTTTGGAATATTGTTTTCTATCATTTAACACCTCATTAAAATAAATCTTCTAGCCTTTTCCAGTTTTCATTATTCATTTCTTTTGTGTAGTTTGTATTGTTAATATAAAGTCTTGTATCTTTATCTCTAACAAACCCCCAATTTATTTTACGCCTATATGCGTAATCCTTAAAAGCATAGAATTTATTTTCGATTTGCTCATCAATATTTTCCAGCTGACCTTTCTTTACCATATCCTTAAGTTTCCTTGAATTAGTTTTTCTTTTTTCACTAATATAATCTGCAAGTGGTTGGCTTTTTTCATCGGCATCTTCTATAATCTTTTTCATAGATTTTAAAATAGCCTTTGCTGAATACTGAGCCACTTTTATCTCAATATTTATAGCCTTATTATTAACTTCATCATTTACCATATAGGTGACCTCCTTTCCGGGAAAAATAAAAAAGCGGCCCAGACTTTTACATCTGAACCGTTAAAATTTTAATTCTATAGTTTTTTATTATTTTTAATTTTATTACTGTTGTGACGTACTTTATAAATTATGTGTCGCAAACTATTGTTTGCTTTTTAATGCCTTATTGATGGTTTCTTGAATAAAAGGACAACAGCATTTTCCCAAAGGATTGTTAATTTCGCACTTTCCATTTTTCATTGCCCCTGTAAGTCTAATAATATCTTTAATATTCTTTGCACCATCATCTAAAACAGCGTTTATAATTTGTTGCTCTGTAACTTGGTTGCAATAGCATATATATTTGGGATTTGCATCCTTTTTAAACCATATAGGAACTTTTACATCTTCCTTATAAAAAACTCTTTCATTGTTTAAGTTATAATACACGACATCACAATCTTCATTCATACATAAATAGTAAGTTTCTTCATCTACAACCTTTCCCATAAGGTTTTCTGATACCATATGCTTTACAGTTATATTCTTAACCTTTTCTCCTATTTTGTGACATTTGGGGCAATTTGCTTTTTCTTCCACTGTACCAGTGGTTTTTTGTATTGAACCTCCGCAAGATTGATTTATCTTATTTTCTTGACTCACTTTATTTCCTCCTGTCTAAATAAATATTATTTCTATAGTTAATCAGGATATCTAATACCTCTTTCAATGGATCTACAGGTTGCAGCTCTTTTTTAGTCTTCTTTGTTCATTTTTCTTTCTACCAATAAGTGCCATAATGGATATAAGAAATTACTATATTATTACCCCTTATACGTTTTATTGTTAAGATATATTATATCATAAATAGGCTTATAAGTCACTTTAGCCTATTTTATACTTGTGCTTGTGTTAGTATTTATTGAGATAGTCATTATTTTTTTATGTGTCTCACTTCAAACCGTTCCAAATCGCAAGACAAATATTCATTTACTAGTTTTACTTTAAATTCTTTTGTGTATTTTGGCATACAAAAACCCCTCCATCCGTATTCTGGATTTTTGGGGTTCAGGTCCATATATAGCAAGTGATTATCTAATATTTGTTTTTTTTTAAATTGATTTTATTGTATATCTTAATAATTCTATTAATCCAATTATAAAAATTAAACTGGGATTCATAACAAACCCCAGTTTCATAATTAGCGTGTTCTTTTAATATAATTTTGATCCTGCTGGAATATTATCATCCAACATGATTAAATTTAATTTTTCTTCTCCGTCGTATTCACAAATTGCTGAAAGAAGCATTCCACAAGATTCCTCTCCCATCATCTTTCTTGGTGGTAGGTTTGTAATTGCAAGAAGTGTTTTTCCTACTAACTCTTCTGCACTATAATTATTCTTAATACCTGAAAGAATAATTCTTTCATTGCCACTTCCGTCATCTAATGTAAACTTCAAAAGTTTTTTAGATTTTGGAACTTCTTCACAGTTTTTAACTTTTACAACTCTAAAATCAGATTTAGAAAAAGTTTCAAAGTCAACAAATTCTTCAAATAGTGGTTCAACTTTTACCTTTGATAAATCAAGTTTTTCTGAATTTACAGTTTCATTATTTGAAGACTCTACATGAACATGTTCTGCCTTGTCTAATCCAATTGGCTTCATTGTTGGGAATAGTAAAACGTCTCTTATTGATGATTGATCTGTTAAAATCATTATAAGTCTATCTATTCCAATTCCAAGTCCTCCTGTTGGTGGAAGTCCTACTTCCAAGGCGTTGATGAAGTCGTAGTCCATCATTTGAGCTTCGTCATCGCCATTTTCTCTGGCTTCAACTTGCTTTTGGAATCTTTCTTTTTGATCTATTGCATCATTTAACTCACTAAATGCATTGGCTATTTCAGCAGAATTAATAAATGCTTCAAATCTTTGTGTAAATCTTTTATTCTTAGGATCTCTTTTAGCTAGTGGACTAATTTCTACTGGATGTTTTGTAACGAATGTCGGTTGTATAAGATGTTCTTCGCAGAACTCTTCAAATACTTCTGAAATAACTTCTCCAACATTAAGCCCTTCATCAAGTTTTAAGCCTTTAGATTCTGCAAGTTTATATGCCTCTTCAACATCTATAACTTCTGAGTAGTCCAGACCAGCATATTCTTTTATTGCATCTACCATTGAAATTCTCTTCCAAGGTGGTGTTAGGTCAATCTTTTTTCCTTGATATTCTATTTGAGTAGTTCCGTTTACTTCCTTTGATACATATGCAACCATTTCTTCTGTTATTTCCATCATGTCTTCGTAGTCGCCATATGCTTGATATAGTTCCATTGCTGTGTACTCTGGGTTGTGGGTTGTATCCATACCTTCGTTTCTAAACATTCTACCCATTTCATAAACTCTATCAAATCCACCTACAATAAGTCTTTTTAAATAAAGTTCATTTGCAATTCTTAAATACATGTCTATATCAAGTGTGTTGTGATGTGTAATAAATGGACGAGCATTTGCCCCACCAGCAATCGTATTTAAAATAGGTGTGTCAACTTCAAGGAAGTCTCTGTTGTCCAAGAATTTCCTGATACTTGATATTATTTTAGATCTTTTTTGGAAAACAGATTTTATTTCTGGATTCATAATTAAATCCACATATCTTTGTCTATATCTTAAATCTGGATCCTTTAATCCATGAAATTTTTCAGGTAGAATTTGAAGTGATTTTGTAAGTAATGTAAGCTTTTTAGTTCTTATACTAATCTCCCCAGATTTAGTTGTAAAAACTTCTCCTTCAACTCCAACAATATCTCCAATATCAAGCGCTTTAATTGACTCATACTCTTCTTCTCCAGTGTCGTTCATGCGATTGAACAATTGAATTCTTCCAGTGGAGTCTTGAAGATCCATAAAGTTTACCTTACCATGACCCCTTTTAGTCATAATACGACCAGCAACTTTTACAGTCTTTCCATCATAGTCATCATAATTATCTACAATTTCTTTACTATGAATTGCACCTCTAAAATTTTCTATAGTGTGGGGGTCTTTTCCCTCTTCAACAAGCTTCTTTAATTTTTCTCTTCTTATAAGAAGCATTTCATTAAGATTTTGTTCTTCCATTTCTACCTCTTAATCTCTACAATTTCATAATTGAAACTTCCTGCAGCAGTTTGAACCGCTACTGTTTCTCCTTCTTTTCTTCCTATACAAGCCTTTCCAACTGGAGACTCATAAGAAATCTTTCCATTAAAAGGATCTGCTTCAGCAGAACCAACTATTGTAAATTCTTCTATTTCTCCATCTTCAAGATCTTTAAGTTTAATAGTTGAGCCAGCAACAACTGCATCGGTTTTAATATCATCATCACTAATTACCTTAGCATTTATCAACATGTGTTCTAAAACCAGAATTCTATCTTCGACTTGAGCTTGTTCATTTTTTGCTTCATCGTACTCTGCATTTTCCGAAAGGTCTCCAAAACCTCTTGCAACCTTTATCTTATCTGCAACTTCTTTTCTTCTTACAGTCTTTAAGAATTCCATTTCATCTTCTAATTTCTTGTAACCTTCTTTTGTTAATAGAATTTCCTTATCTACCATATCTTACTCCTAAAAAATAGTAAGCGAAAGACATCTTTCGCCGCATTACTAAAATTATAGTAAAATTCGGCGTTAAAGTCAAGATATTAGCTTATTACAGGCTATATCTTTTTGATTTCACAAAGAAGTTGTTTGAAAACTGGAAAGCCTGTTACTTCATCGCAGTTTGAGTTATCAGTTAGTGAATTTGTATTGGCACGTCTCCAAAATTCTCCTTGAATTGGACTACCTCCACCAAAGTTAAGTTCGGTGTCACCTTTTAATATTTCTCTATTTGTCTTTGCAAATACTTCTATCTCTCCTCTTTTAGTCTTAACAAGAACTCTGTCTCCGTCTTCAATTCCCCTGTAATTTGCATCATCTTTATTCATATAGATATAAGGTCTGTCTTGATGATCTAAAAGTCCATCTATATTTAAATGTTGCGTTCTAAATGTGGTTTGAATTCTTGCTCCAGTATTTAGTACAAGAGGAAATTCTTCTTTTATTCCACTTTCACTTTCTAAGGTTTCCTCTCCTACAACAAATTTAGGGATAGATTCATATCCATAAGATTTTAAAATTGTGGAGTCAAACTCAACCTTACCTGTTGCAGTTGGAAATCCAGGTTTATTGTCAACTCTTAGCTTACCAGATTTGTATTTTTCATATTCCTTTTCAGTTTCATTCTTATAAAAATAAACACCTTCTTCTTTTAAAGCTTTAAGAGTTTCAGGCTCGTTAAAGAATGCAAATTCAAGAAGTTCATCTTCATCCTTTGGATACATATATCCATATCCAAGAGCATCGGCAATAAGATGCATAATTTGAATATTTGGCTTAGCCTCTCCAATCGGTTCAACTACTCTCTCTCTTACTTCCACCTTATTTTTGTAGACACAATAAGATTGGTCTTCATAGTATGTTGTTGCTGGCAAAACTACATCTGCATATAGACAGTCCTTAGACATAAATCTATCAACAGTTACGAAAAATTCTAAATTCTTTAACATTTCTTCATAAACTTTTGACTCTGGAAATACATTAGTTATTGCACAGCCAATAGAAAGAAGTCCCTTTACTGCATAAGGCTTTTCTTCCAAAACTGCTTGTGGAAGTTTTGTGAGTTGAGGTGCCTTAATTAATTTATCAAAGAGCGGAAACTCATCACTTCCAATTCTCTTACAATAAGTTGTGTTATTAAATCTCTTTACCCTATCAGGTTTACCTTTAGGAGAAATCAAAAGTCCCCCAGGTACATCTATATTCTTTGTTGCAAACCAAAGCAGATATAGAGCTCTAATACTTTGCATTCCAGAATTTGTATATTCCAGGCCCGTATACATTCTTAAAGCTGATTTATAAGTAACTATAGTATCAGCAATAAACTTTATATCTTCTTCCCTTATTCCAGTTCTTTCTTCACAAGACTTTAAATCAAAATCTTTAAAGTACTTACTATATAAATCAAAACCATGAGTATATTTTTTTATAAATTCTTCATCAAAAGCGTTTTGTGAATTTAAATAATTAAAAATGGTGTGTATAAGCACTCCGTCCATACCAGATTTAATTAGTATATACTTATCTGCCACTTCACACATTTTACTCTTGTAGTGGTCAATAACTATTACCTTAGCTCCATTTTTTTGAGCTTTTATAATTCTTTCATATTCAAGATTTGGAGATGCTGTTGGCGGATGAGCTCCCCAAATAAATATATAATCTGCATTTTCATAATCTGGAGAAAACCTATTGCCTGCAAGCCCAAAGTTTATCATTGGTGCGAAAACTCCAAAAGAAACATAACATAATGAAGATACTGAACCATTATTAGGAGAACCTACTGGAGCAAAAAATCCAATTTCTCTACCACTGTCATTACTCAAATTTACAAAGTCTGATGTAGAGTTTTCAAATCCACCTCTACCTACAATAGATGCAAGTGCTTGTCCTCCATTTTCTTCAATTATTTTAGAATATCTTTCTCCAATTAAACTTATTGCCTCATCCCAAGAAGCCTCTCTAAAAGAAAACTCTCCCTTTGCTCCAGTTCTAATTAATGGAGTCTTTAGTCTGTCAGGAGAATTTAAAACTTCATCGGAATAAAAACCTCTTAAACATAGTGCACTAGGAAAGTTTTTTTCAGATTTCTTTATTTTTTTTATTCTTCCGTCCTCAATATCTAACGATACATGACATTGACCAGGACATATTCCACAAATACCTTCTTTCATAATACACCCCTTATTTTATTATTGTATATATTAATATGATATCAAACATTGTGATATTTGTTAAATAAAAAATCGGAGTTTCCTCCGACCTTTTTATTATTTTTGTTCCTTGTAAACTTCTGGAATTTTTATGTCGTTTCCAACTTCATTTTCAATTCCATCAATTTCTTTTGCTTTCTTTAACCAATCTTCAAAGCTTATTCCTACAGGGAATTTTTCATCAATTTTATCATTCTTAGTAAAGTCACCAAAGGCTTCAATACCAGATTCCTTTACAAAGTTAAGATTTACAAATTCATCAAGCTTATCAAGCTTTGGTCTAAATTTTTCATCAATATTATATTCATCATATTCTTTTACAAAATTATCAATATTATCTTGATTAAATTCCCAAGTTAATGTTCTACCTTCAGCTATGGTCTTCATATATAATGTCATAAGTCCAACTTCAGGTGCTGTACCAAATCCGTCTGCAAACATCATTGCAGCGTTATATGGATGGTCATATAAATATTTTAATGATAGAGCATGTGCAACTAAAAGTCTTTGTGCAACTTCTGGATGTTCATTTTTGAAGTTTTCATTCATTGCATATATACAACACATTCCCCAACCATGTTCATGATCATTTTCTTCTTTAGTTTCGTCAATTAGTCCGCCCCAACCTACAGCAACAACCTTTCCAAGTCCTTGGTATTCACATTGTGATGCAAATGGGTCACAACATGCGAAAGCTGAAATTTGTCCAGATTTAAGTGCCATTGGGCCGTCTTTTTGTGCCATCTCTATAATTTCATAATTATCTTTTTCAGTTGGTAATCCAAGTTTCGCTGACCATTTAATCCATTCAGGATTGTTTTCAGGATCTGCAGTAATGGCTAATTTTTTACCAACTAAATCCTTAGGATCCTTAATATCATTTGCAACAACTAAGTATCTTGATCCTCCCAAGTGATTTGCAGCTGCCATGATTATAGGAGCTCCTTCATTTCTTGCATTTAACGCACCTTCAATACCCATATAACCTACGTGCATTTCACCTGTTGTCATTGCTTGCGCAATATTTGTATTGTTTGTCTTTGTAACGGTTACATTAAGTCCTAAAGCTTCATAAATTCCAGCTTTTTCTCCAACAATAGCACCAACCATGTGATCACAGTCATTATATCCCATTTGAACCTTTAAATCTTTATCAGCTTCTGGGATTTCTGGCAATTCATACTTTGCCACCTCAGCCTTTGCATCATATGCAACTTCTTCAACATTTCCAGCTGAATCGTCTTTACATGCTGTAAGTGAAAAAAGCATAGATGAAATAAGTAAAATAGATAAAATCTTTCTTTTCATTTTTTACTCTCCTTTTATTTAATATGTCTATATTTTTATTGTAAACCTTAAACTCAACTTGAGGGTCAAGAGTTATTCATCTAAACCTTCAATATAATGACAAAAATGTCCTTTACAACAACTAACAGTATCTCCTTCTAATAGATGTTCTATTAAAAGTTCTTTTTCTTGTTTCAGCCTGTTTATCTCTTTATCAATATCTTCAATCTTTTTTCGCATATGGCTTGTTACATAGCTACAAGTTGAATTCCCACTTCTCTTAAGCATAATAATATCTTTAATTTCTTCCAGACTAAACCCTAAGTTCCTTGCCTTTTTTATAAAAATCAAATTCTCCACATGGGACTCATCATAATCTCTATAGCCATTATCCAATCTTTTTACATCCATTAGTAACCCTTGTTTTTCATAATATCTTATTGCAGAGTCACTAAGTTCTGTTAATTCACATACCTCTTTAACTTTCATAATCTCTCCTTACTTGACCCAAGTAAAAAAATACTATCAGCATACGCCCATGCCTTCAGAAAATAAATTGTGAAGATGTTTCTCTTCAATCCTAAAAATACCATAACCGTATTGTCCCCTTTTAGAACCGCTTACAATAAATTCATTTGGTGGGCTATTGTCTATGTCTTTCAATTCTATTTTTTGATTTTCATATGGGGCTCTACCTTCCTCTGAAAAATAAATTTCTTTACCAGTATCAATAGCTACTACTAAGTGATTTGCCTCTTTTGTCTTTCTAAAAATAATAATTAGGTCTTCTGTTCCATTCCCTGTCACATCTCCAAGCTTACATTTTACAACCTCCTTACCTGGATATTCATCGTAAAATGCCTGTAGAAGATAGTGATCTTTTTCAACTCCAAAATCGACTTTTTTATACTTTACATTGTTCCTATATCCAAAATAACCTAAAAGCAAAGCAATAATTATGATTAAGACTTTCCTTAAAATTATACTTTTATTCTTTTCTGCCTTCATATTAATTGTCCTTTTTTGAATAATAATAATTTCTTAATTTAAAAAATGCCGATTTTAGGAAAAAGTAAAATACAATTGCGGAACATACATACTTAACCCATTCAGGAAATGACAACATCATTTTGTTTGCATAGTTAATGGCATTTGTAACTTCATCATATTCCATCTGCCTTTGAAATCCTGGCATTAATAATTTATTAGTCATAAATCCTATAAACATAGCGTATGCAGAAATAACAACAGTATAAATTGTTGCAGTTCTCTTTCCGATCATCTTTCCAATACTAATTATTTCAGGTATATTTGTTGCAGCTCCTGCCATTAAAAATGTTATTGCCGCTCCTGGAGAAGCTCCCGATGCAATTAATGCTGCAATTAAAGGTATATGTCCTACGGCGCATACATACATCAAGGCTGCGAGTACCGCAACGTTCCAAAGTGATAACAATCCTGGATCACCAAGATATTTTTGTATAAATGATTCTGGGAAAATCGTTAAAACAAAACCTCCGAACAACATTCCATACACAACGTACTTACTTAGTGTAATGGCAAAGTCGTTTCTTACCCATTCCATTCCTTCTGATATTTTAGTTTTAATACTTTTCTTCTTTTCTTCTTCTAAATCTATATGGCTTATCTCTTCCGCAACCATTTCATTTCTAAGCTCTTTACCAGAAACTAAGTTACCTATAATTCCGATTATTATTGGTAATGTAATCCCGGCAAAAATATTGATAAGAGCTATTTGCTTTCCAAGTAGCCCAAAGCTAAGTATTAATGCTGCAGGATTTAATACTGGGGATGAAGCTAAAAATGCTAAAGTTGGTCCAGCATATGCTCCCGAATAGTAAAGACTTATTCCTATGGGAACAGAGCCACAGCTACATACTGGAAGTAGCATTGAATATCCAGTTATTTTAAATATTGATGATATCTTTGTATTTCCCAGGGACTTTTGCAGTCTTACTGGTGAAATTATATTTCTCATTAGACCCGCTATAAAGTAACTTATTACGAGCCATGTTGAGGCTCCGTTAAGTAACTCTACAGATCTTAAAATTATCTCTTTTATATAATCAAACATCTATCTCTCCAAACTCTAAAGCTAACTTCAATGTTGTTTAGAATTAAAAACCGGTCCTCCGGCTTTAATTCTGTCAAGCTATTAAATAGTTATAACTTGATCTAAATTTGCATCTTTCAAAAGTCCATATAACATAGGGAAGCAACCTATATGTGCTCCTTTGATGATTTTATCTTCAATTTCTCTTTCATAGACACATTGATCACATGCTAATACTACCATGTCTTTCTCATCAATTAACTTTTGAATTCTTTGTCCCAAGTCGGTGTTGTCTAACAACATGAATGTATTGTCAAAAACAAAGAACATTCCTACGACTTCTGCAACATGTTCTCCAGCTTCCATTTGAGGAATAATCATATCCCTTAAAATCTTTCTGGAATTGCTTGAACTAACAACATAAGCTACTCTCATTTCAATACCTCACTATAAAATATTTTTTTGCCTACTTCAAAAGCTTTATCTAAGCTTAATCCATAGGTTGTTTCATAGTCTAATTCATTGTCTACAAAGTAATCCTTCATCTTTTTTTCATCCAGAAAAAAGTTCATTACGTTTCAGCAAGATGCTGACCAATCTTCAAACTCGTTTAAATCAACATGGATACAATGAATATCTGAACTACTTTTATAAACAATCTCCCCATTTTTTATCACTACTTTAATTGGCTCTCCACTGGTGGAACAAACGGAATCAATTTCCAAGTCCTGCCAAAATGTAAAGTAGGATCCAAGGGAGTCTATGGCACACATTGAGTAATACTCTCTTCCATCGTTAAGTGTAATGTGATGTGATGTTGGGAGTCCTGAAACAGGATACGCAAATTGTATCTCTTTGCCTTCCTCATCAAGTATAAGCTTCCTTTTTTTTATCAAACTGTCCAGCATTTTAAACTTTGAACATTTTGAAATCGGAAGTACTCCACCTTCATCTAACATCAGATTTAAAATACCTATTCTGTCTTTGCGTTCTTCAGGTGTTAAAATCTCTTCATTACATTCAACGTCTCTTATCTCAATAGATGTTTTCATTTATTTATCTTCAAAATTCACCTCCACTCCTTTCTTTTTTCTGGTTCCTGCTTCAATAAATTTATTAGATAAAAGCCCTACATATTCTTTGAATTTTTCATCCTCTGGGTTTCTCGGGCTATCTAACTCTATTTTTTCATTAAGAATAATCTCTCCATAATTTGTAGACATCAATATTACCCTGTCAGATAAATAAATTGCTTCACTTACATCATGAGTTACTATTATAACTGTTAGATTTTCTTTTCTAAATATATCAAGTAACTCATTTTGAAGACTCTGTCTCATCTCAATATCCAGGGCCCCTAAAGGCTCGTCCATTAATAGTATTTCTGGTCTAACTGCCAATGCTCTTACTAAAGCAGTCCTTTGTTTCATACCTCCAGACATTTGATGAGGGTAAAGATTTTTATGCTCTTTAAGTCTTGAAATTTCCAGTAGATAATCTAGTCTTTTTCTTTGCTCCTCTATACTCATCTTCGCCTGTTTCATTGGGAAGAGTATATTATTTTCAACAGTTTTCCAAGGATATAGGGCGTAGTTTTGAAACATAAAAGCCTTATCTGGTCCAGCTTTTGTAACCGGTTCTCCATTAAGTAGAATAACGCCACTGTCCTGTTTTTTAAATCCTGCGATTGTTGTTAGCATAGTGGTTTTTCCACAACCTGAAGGACCAAGTAAAGTTACTATCTCTCCTTCTTCAACATTAAAACTTATATCATCTAAAACTATCCTTCTACCTTGTTTTTCTTCAAATCCTTTACATATGTTTTTTACTTCTAGTTTCAACTTATATACCTCCATGCGGTAAGTTTTTTATTTAATAAAAGTAAAAACCTATCCAAAATAAATCCAATTAAAGCTGATAACATCATTAGCGCCAATAACCTATTGGTCTGCATCATTGACTGTGCTTGCATCATTTCATAACCGATACCAGCACTTGTCGCGATGAACTCCGCTCAGATAACAGACATCCAGCCTGCACCTATGGCAAGCCTTGCCCCTACAAGAATATGAGGCATGGATGCTGGGACAACAACATTGACAAATGTACTTCCTTTTGAAGCTCCCATACTCTTTGCTGCATTATAATAATCCTTGTCTATCGATGCAACTCCTGAAGATGTATTCATAATAACTTGAAACACCCCATTAAGTGCAATCATAAATAGTGTTGGTCCGTCTCCAATTCCAAGCCAAATAATTGAAAGTGGTACCCATGCCATCATAGGAATTTGTCTAAGGGAATTCACAACTCCTCCTAAGATACCTTTAAAAATTTTAGATAATCCCATTGCCATTCCAATAGGAACTCCCACAAGAACAGCTATAAGCCATCCTCTAACTACTCTTGACATTGTTATCCCAATGTTAGTCATAACCTGTTTACTTGTAATATTTGCATAAAATTCTGTAAAAGTAGATTTAGGTGTTGGCAATAATAATGGTATTCCCACTTTTGTTGAGGCAACTTGCCAAACAATCAATAATAAGATTAAAAAAGTGTATTTGTATACCTTTTGACTGAAAGATTCAGATTCCATCATTGTTTTAAATCTATTTCTTTTAATTTTACCTTCCAAATCTCATTCCTCCTTTCATCTTTTCCAAATTTAAACTCAAAATAATCTGGATTTGGATTTTTATTATAATCTAAAACCATTTTGTTATAGGCATTTAAAAACTTTTTGAACTTTTTATCGTTAATGATATTTTTATTCGCTATTAATACATTTGAACCATAATCTTTATCAGATACATTTTCAATTTGACCTACTAAATTCGAATTAATCAGTCCTATATCTATAACATATCCATCAATTTGGTTGCTTTCATAGGCGTATCCAAAACTATGTGGACTCATATATTCAATATCTACATCACCATCATATTTTTCTCTTATGAATTTTGAAAGATATTTTTTGTTATTCGTTAACCCTATTTTATTTCCATTGCTATTTTTTGTTATTAAAATATCTGTATTCTCAGTCACAGTCCCAAGCAAAATAAAATCATTATTCGTATCTATAAACTTATCTGCGGCATCAGTACATACTATAGCCACATCATAAACATTTGATTTCAATGACCATTGAGCAGTAGCCGCTCAACAATCCTGCAAATAATATGGCTCAATCTCAAAATCAAAATCGTTTTGACTTATAACTTTTTTTAAAATTGACCCTGCCATATCGTCCCCTGCACCAATCCTTAAGGTTTCGGTCTCTTCACTCTCAGGAAAAATCACTATTAGTGCTACAATACCGATTATTGCAAGGATTAAAAAAAAATTAATTAAAAAACCATTATTTTTTTTATTCATTTAAATTATCAACAGCCTGTGAAATTTCATTTCTTATATTTTTTATGCTCAATCTCGTCACTTTCTTTTTTTCATTTATAATCATAGTTCCTTGAAATACCATTCCATATTTTTTTAAAGCTTCCATGTCCTTACCTTGACTATAAATTTTTACTTCAACCTTATCTCCAAATTCTTTTGCCACATCCTTGACGTTTCTCCCTATGGAGTCACAACTTGGTCATGTATTAATAAATTCAACAAGTACCTTCTTCAATCACTCACTCCTTATAGTAATACTCTTCTATTTAACAATTATATGCAAAATAAAAAATAAGTCAAACAATTAATCAATCATCTTTTGACTTATTTTAATATGAAAATTGTAGAGATTTATTATTAAATACTACTTAAATACTCATCTAAAACTTCTTCCACCAATTCTTTTTTGTCCACTGTATTTATTTTATTTTTTAATTCCTTGGAGTTTCTAAATCCTTTCAAGTACCATGCAATGTGCTTCCTCATCTGAGTAACTGCAACTCTTTCTCCAAGGTATTCGCATTTTAAGTTGAGATGTAATTTTATTAGTTTTATCATTGTAACTATGTCAGGCTTTTCCATTCTGCTAAATAGGTATGGATTTTCCAAGGCGCCCCTTGCAAGTAATATCCCATCACAATTTGTTTTAGAAAACATATCATCTATATCTTTTGGTTTATAAACATCTCCATTACCTATTACTGGAATAGAGAGGTAATTCTTTAATTTCTTAATTGCATCCCAATCCGCTTCTCCTGAGTAAAATGCATTTCTCGTTCTTGGGTGAAGTGTCACAAATGAAACTCCAAGTTCTTCGCAAATTTTGCCAAGCTCAAGGTAGTTGATGTTGTCTTCGTCCCATCCCAGTCTAAATTTTACGCTAACTGGTTTTTCAGACGCACTCACAACTTTATCAATAACTCTCCTTGCAAGTTCTAAGTTCCTCATAAGTGCAGAACCGTCTCCATTTTTTACAATCTTTGGCGCAGGACAACCCATATTGATATCAATTCCTTGAAATCTATCGTCACTATTTAAATAATCTTTTACTATTGAAGCCATAATATCTGGATCGCTTCCAAAAATCTGTATAAATAAAAGAGTTTCATCTCCTTTGTCCATAAGTGTTTTTGTCTTTTTATCTTTATAGTATAGTCCCTTTGCAGATACCATTTCTGTAAAATTAAGTCCCGAACCAAGTTCTGATACGATTTCTCTGAATGCCCTATCAGTTATACCTGCCATTGGTGCCATAAATAGATTGTTATCCAGTTTTAATTTTCCGATTTCTAATTTATCTTTTAAAATTTCTGTCATAAATTAATCTTAAGCCTTCCATTGCAAGATCTTTGTCAATTTTATTTATATAGCTGCTGTGTTGTGAAATAAGTCCAGCAAAGCCACCAGTTCCTATTATGCTGACCTCTTTACCTTTTAAATTCTCTTCTTCTAAAATCTTTTGGATTAAAAAATCTATCATACCGATATATCCATATACGATTCCCGACTGCATACTCTCTCTTGTGGTCTTACCTATTACACTTTTTGGTTTAGTTAAGTCTATCTTTGGTAGTTTGGCTGTTCCTGTAAATAGTGCATTTGATGAAAGTTCGATACCTGGAGCAATTGCCCCTCCCATGTACTCGCCATCTTTATTTATATAGTCAACGGTTATAGCAGTACCTAAGTCGACAACTATGGTTGGTGCCTTATATTTATGATATGCACAGCTTGCAGTAACAAGCCTGTCCATTCCAACTTCTTTTTTATTTCCATATCTATTTACAATTCCTAAATCCTTCGCCATTGTAACTAAATATGGTTTTTTGTTTAAATATCTCTTGCATGAGGACTCTACACATCGTAACATGTTTGGCACTACTGATGACATTACTATGTCTTCAATATCCAAAACTTTAAATCCTCTATTTAGAAGAAAAGATTTTATTTCAAGTCCTAATTCATCCGATGTCTTTTCAACTTTTGTAGACATAACCCATTGATACACAAGTTTATCATCTTCAAATACTCCAAACTTCATATGGGTGTTTCCCACATCTATAGCTAATAAAATAATATCACTTCTTTCTTAAATTTTTACAAACTATTACCCCCTATCAAACTTATAGGGGGTAAAGTAATTTTATCATAGTTTTATTGATATCCATAAATTTTTTATTTATTTTTCTTTTTTCTCTTTATTATAGTCATCACTTCATTTTTATCTTCTATTCTGAGTGGAATTATCTGTTTCGAATTCTTAACAGCATTTGTAAGAATTTCCAAATTTTTAGTTCTATCATTATAACCCCATTTTTTTATTTGTTCCCATTTTGTAAACTTGGTGTTATAAAGAATCCCATCTTCATAGATATATATTTTTTGATATGAAATATATGCAAATCCTATTCCAGAAAGTAGATATACTAATCCAAAGTATTCTTTTGCAATCAATGTATATGCCCCTAAGAGCATTAACATCATTGCAAGAAATACGATTAAAAATCTGGACTGAGGCATATAATATGCTATCAACTTTCCTGTTGCAGATTTTTTTGCATGATATCCATAATAAATTTGTCTTAATACTACAAGTAAAATAATAATATAGAGAATATTTAAAAAATCTTTATATTTCATTTTCACTATCTCCTGAAATTTTATCTTCTATTTTTTTATCACTCATCTGTACCTTTTCTAAAAGTTCAGGTGGTTCTTCCTTAATTTTCTGATTGCTGTACTCGTTAAAAATATTTTCAAACTCTTCTGCTCTTATAGTTTCTTTTTCAAGTAAAACTTTTGCAAGTTTGTGAAGCAAATCTATATTATCTTCAAGAAGTTTCAAAGCCTTGTAGAAGGCTTCCTTTATTATTTTTCTCATCTCTTCGTCTATTTCGTAGGCAACCCTATCAGAATAATGCTTTGATTTGCCAAACTCTTTTCCAACAAATACTTCATCTGAGTCAAAGTCGTACATAATTGGCCCAAGTTTGTCACTCATACCATACTGAGTAATCATCGCTCTTGCAACTTTTGTTGCTCTTTCAATATCATTTGAAGCTCCTGTTGATATATCGTTTAAAACCAAATGTTCTGCACATCTTCCACCAAGAAGAGTTATTATTTCATGCTTCATCTCGTTTTTAGTCGTATAAGACCTGTCCTCTTCAGGTAAGAAAGATGTAAAACCTCCAGCTCTTCCCCTTGGCACTATCGTTATCATATGAACTGGGTCTGTATCTGGAAGAAGTCTTGACACAATTGCATGCCCTGCTTCGTGATAAGCTGTAAGAACTCTTTCTTTCTCAATTACGACTGCAGATTTTTTTTCAGGTCCTGCAACAACTTTGATAGTTGCTTCGTCAAATATTTTTGAAGTAATTAAAGTTTTATCTTCTCTTGCTGCAAGAAGCGCTGCTTCATTTGTTAAATTCTCCAAGTCCGCTGGTGTAAATCCTGTGGTTGACTTTGCAATATCTTCCAAATTTACATCTGGTGCAAGTTTTTTATTCTTTGTGTGAACCTTTAATATAGCTTCTCTTTCTCTTACATCTGGTATACCAATATATACTCTTCTATCGAATCTACCTGGTCTAAGTATTGCTGGATCTAAAATATCGGGTCTATTTGTTGCCGCCATAACGATTATTCCTTCATTTTTTCCAAAACCATCCATCTCTACAAGAAGTTGATTTAATGTTTGTTCTCTTTCGTCATGACCTCCACCAAGACCTGCCCCTCTCTTACGACCTACAGCATCAATTTCATCTATAAAAATAATACATGGAGAGTTCTTTTTGGCGTCTTTAAATAAATCTCTTACACGTGAAGCTCCAACACCCACATACATTTCCACAAAGTCTGAGCCGGAAATACTAAAAAACGGAACTTTTGCCTCCCCTGCAACTGCTTTTGATAGATATGTCTTTCCTGTTCCAGGAGGTCCAACTAATAGAACTCCCTTTGGGATTCTTGCTCCAATCTCAATATATTTTTTTGGATTTTTAAGGAAGTCAACTATCTCTTGAAGTTCTTCCTTTTCTTCTTTCAGACCTGCAACATCATCAAAGTTTACATTTGAACTCTCTTTATATAACTTTGCTCTGTTCTTTCCAAAATTTGCAACATTACTGCCTCCACCCTTTTGCATCTGTCCAATAAATAAATACCATGCTATAAAAATAGTAAAGGCAAAAAATAAAACATTGATTACAGTGTTCCAAATTTTGCTATTATCCTGAACTGGCCTTGCCTGAAGTTCAATATTTCCAGACTCAACCTTTTCTTTTATATAATCATCATAAAAATTTTCTGAAAGATCATCAGGTAAATAAGTTTTAAAAGTCTCTTCATTTTTTTTAGTAGTTATAATAACAGAATTCCCCTGTCTTGTAACTGTCTTTACATCATTGTCCTCAATATAGTTAATAAGTTTATTTACCGTTATTTCCTTTGAGTTGTTAAATCCCCTTGAAAATAAAGAAACCAATATTAAAAAAAATATTAAAGGACCTATATAATAAAATATACTCCCTGCTTTTCTTCTCAAAATATCCTCCTAACTATAGTACTCTTCCTTTAAAGAAGCTATAAAAGGTAAGTTTCTATGTTGTTGGCTGTAGTCAAGTCCATATCCAACAATAAATTCATCAGGTATTTCAAATCCAACAAAGTCTACATCCACATCTACAGTTCTTCTCTCTGGCTTGTCTAAAAGAGTTGCAACTGCAACAGAAGAAGCTCCTCTGTCTTTAAGATTTTTTGTTAAGTAGTTCAAAGTATTTCCAGAGTCAATTATATCTTCAACTATAAGTACATCTTTTCCTTCAATATCTTCTTCCAAGTCCTTTAATATTCTTACAATTCCTGAAGATTTTGAACTTTCTCCGTAGCTTGACACAGCCATAAAATCAATCTTCACTTCTAAGTCAAGTCTTATGATAAGGTTTGACATGAAGATAACAGCTCCTCTCAAAATCCCAACAACAAGGAGTTCATTTTTGCTATCTTTGTATCTTTCAGAAATTTCTTTAGCCATTTCGTCAAGCCTTTTATTTAATTCATCTTCTGAAATCAAAACATCTTTGATGTAATCCGCTTTCTTATTTAACATATTTTTCCTCCAATCTTATTTTTATCACAAAATCATCACTTGGGTCTACCAAGTAATTATGAGTTCTTTTTAAACCTGCAATCCATATTATATCATCTTTATACTGTAAAATAGGTATTTCATCTCGAAGATGTTTAGGAACTTTTGAATCTATGAATATATCTTTAACTTTTTTTGTAAAATTCTTTAATTTAATTTTATCTCCAGGTTTTCTACTTCTTACAACAATGCCTTCCTCCAAAAACTCTTTTGGAAAAATAGCTTCTTTTCTTTGTACTTTTATATTTTTATTCTCAACGATGTCTACTTTAATTATAAAGTCTCTAAAATTATATTTACCCTTTTCCCTTATGATAAATTCTTCTTGTTTTTTTTCATCTTTAAAAATCAAATACAAATATCCATATGCCATGTAAAGCAAGAAATTATTTATATAAAATTCTCCGCTATTTTGTATGATTATCTTTCTTATAGACTCCACATTAGTAAAAGAAATATTCTTTCTGTCCCCTTTGATACTCTCGTAGGCTTTTAGAATCAGCTTTCTTTGTATGGCTATGTGATGCTTTTCAAAGTCCTTGCAGTTTAATTTATAATAATTTCTCTCATGACTTATCAAATTAAGATTTCTTACATAATCTTCTAAAAAGTCTTCATTAGATTCAATAATTTTTGATGATCTTGTAAGAGAATCTATGAAGTTTTCATTTATTTCATTTTCAATGTATGGAATAATTACATTTCTAATTTTATTTCTCAAGTAGTCATTTTCAAAGTTGGTCTTGTCTTCTACATACGGAATTTTATTTTCCTTTAAGAATTCTAAGATTTCCCCTTTAGTAATGTCAATCAGTGGTCTTACAATATTATTGCTTTTGCTACTTATTCCAGAAAGACCAGCTCCACCAGCACCTCTTATAAGATTAATAAGTATGGTCTCTGCATCATCATTTTTATGATGCCCTACTGCAATAACTCCTTTACCAAATTCCTCTTCAAGAACTTCATGAAACTTTTCATATCTGATGCGCCTTCCAGCATCTTCCACAGATATTTTATGCTCTTTCGCATATCCATTTACATCCATGTGAAAAGAGATACATTTCACCCCAATGGAATTGGAAAAATCTTTGGAAAATTCTTCGTCCTTTACAGCCTCTTCGCCTCTTAGCTGATGGTTAATGTGAACTGCTAAGAGATTATATCCATACTCTTTCCTTAATTCATTTAAAGCATATAAAAGTAGCACCGAATCAGGGCCACCAGAAAAACCAATTACGATATTTTCTCCATCTTCTATTAAGTTGTTTTCTTTAATGTGTTTTTTTATTTTATCTATCATGTCTTTAAAAAAATAAAACCGGTACTCCCGGTTTTAATAGTTCTTTGATTTTCGATTGCCCATTTTCCTTTTGTTATCTCGGGTTCTCATCTCAACATATTTCTCGTTTGATTCTTTTAAAAACTTATTAAGCTTGTCCTCAAAAGATAAATCTTTGGTTTGTTCATCAATGTCCCAATCTATTTCCTTTGGTGCATTAACTTTCTTTTCAGCCTGTTTTATCGATAGACTTACTTTTCCATCTTTAATCGAAATCACTTTTACTTTAACTGTATCATTCACTTTTAAAAAGTCATCTACTTTTTCCACATAATCATTTGATATCTCAGATATATGTACTAAACCATTATCACCCTCAGGAAAAGAAACGAATGCACCAAATTTAGTAATACCAGTTACTTTTCCTTCCAATATCTGTCCAACAGAAATAGACATTTACTAACAAATCCTCCTAAAATATTATACTTAAAATTATACGTAAATCAGTCAAATTGTCAATATAATTTTATTTTTCCTTAACTAAATACTCCTTAGGTTTAATCATACCAAGTTTTTCTCTTGCAACCTTCTCTGCAAACTCTAAAGTTTCTCTTTTTTCATAGTCTTTTTTCAATGTAGATATCTCTTCAATTATTTCTTGTTTCTTATTTGTATAAGAATTTAATTCCTTTTCATATTCAGATATCTTAATACCCTGTTTTGCCAGTGCATAGGGAAAATAGGTAAAGGTCAATATAAAAAGAACAAAAATAAGATTACTTTTTCTTCTTTTCGAACTCCTCTTTCTTCTCATTAGTCAATCCTTTCCACCATTTCAGAAGCTTCATCTTTTCTTGGATTTTCTAAAAGTTTTAAAACTTTTACTTTTATGGCTCCAGTCCCAAAGAAAACTTCGATAACATCTCCTACAGAAACTTCATCTCCAGCTTTGCAGACCTTGTCATTAATCTTTACTCTCTTACCATCACAGGCTTCCTTTGCAACGGTTCTTCTCTTTATAATTCTTGAATTTTTTAAAAATTTATCTATACGCATAACTACCTCTTATTTAAGTATATCAAATTTTAAAGAAGTAAACATCTACTTTAAATAAAAATCATTAATTATTTTTAAACTATCTAAAAGTTCTCCCTCTATAGAAGTTTCTTCATAAAGTGGATTTACTATAACTTGTCCTTTTTCTTCCTTTGACTTTAAATCTATTTCTAAATATCCAGCAAGTCTTGAGTCGTCTTTTAACGCAAGCCTAAATAAATCTTTATCGGAAAGATTTGATTTTTTAATTTCCTTGTCAAGTATATGAGCTTGTAAAAATAATTTGCTTCCATAGTCTAATGAGGAATATTCAAAATCTGTTTTATTTTTTTCTATAATTTCTATAATCGTATTCAATAGAGTCATGTCTTCTAAGATTATATTGGCTTGTGCTTGATTCATGGAGAAATCAAAGTCTTTCTTTGCAATTGTAAATAAGCCAGCGTTCTTTGCCGCTTTTATTCCCACAAAAGAATCTTCAACCGCTATGCAGTTATCTTTATTTAATCCAAGACCTTCCATTGCCTTTAAATATATTTCACTGTCTGGTTTTGGATTTTCTACCTTATCTCCACCAATTATAAAATCAAAGTAATCCTTAATTCCTGTCTGTTCTATGGCTTGTGTAATTGTCCTCATGGAAGAAGATGATGCAAGGGCAAGTTTTAATCCTCTGCTTTTTAGCTTTGGTAAAGTTTCACAAACATAGGGAAAGAGTATTGTTTTATAATCTATATTTTCTCCCATATAACTTTTTCTAAATCGCTTCATAAAGTCCTTATGATCAAAGTCTTCTTCATAATAATAAGCAATTACATCTCTTGAAGCTTTTCCAGAAAGTCCAACAATCTTCTTAAAATCTTCTCTATCAACCTTTTTACCATCGGATTCAATAAGGCGGATAAGTGCGTTGTAATAGTATATTTCACTATTAATAAGCACTCCGTCCATATCAAAAATAACCCCTTTAATCATTACCTATAAATTCTCCTCATAATCAGAAATTATCTTCAATCTGTTTTCGTGTCTACCGCCTTCGTATTCTGCATTTAAATATTCTGAGACTATCATCTTTGCAACTTCCAAACCTACAACTCTTCCACCAAGTGAAATTATATTTGCATTGTTGTGAATCTTTGCCATCTTTGCAGAATAAACTTCATTTGTCACAGCACATCTTATTCCCTTAACCTTGTTTGCAGCAATTGAAATTCCAATTCCAGTACCACAAAGTATAATTCCACAATCAAAATTACCATTAGCTACTTCTTTTGCAACTTCAATTCCAATGTTAGGATAGTCTGCTTTTTCTCCAAGCTCAACACCAAAATCTGTAACATCGTGTCCCAATTCTTTAATATATTCTATCAATTCAATTCTTAACTCTGCGCCACCATGGTCGCTTCCCATTGCTATTCTCATTAAATCCTCCTATAAAACTCTTGCTGATCCTTTATATACAGAACCAGATGATGAGTCTACCGTTACAATCATTTCCTCTTTTAAAATAGACATAGCATCTTTTGCTCCTATTACTGTAGGCTTTTTGAAATGTAGTGCGAGTATTGCACCATGTGATGTCAATCCCCCTTCTTCTATAACGACAGCTCCTGCTTTCTCAAAGAAAGGTACAATCTCTTTGTCTACAGAACTTGTAACTAAAATATCTCCATCTTTAAACTTATTTAATAGTTCTTTTTCAGTATTTCCCTTTTTAACAAGACCAATTACAGATTGTCTACCTATTCCCTGTCCACTAACTACAACTTCACCAATTGTGTGAACCTTTATTAAGTTAGTAGTACCTCCAATGCCTGCAGGCACTCCAGCAGTAATAACTATTAAATCTCCTTCTTTTACAAGATTTTTTTCAAGGGCTGCTTTAATGGATTTATCTATAACTTCATCTGTGCTATCACACATTTCTGATATTACAGGATATACTCCCCAAGATAGTGCAAGCTTACGCATAACCGATTCATCGTAAGTTGCTGCTATAATTTGCATATTTGGTCTTAGTCTTGAAACTGCCCTTGAAGTTGAGCCTGTTGTTGTAGCTGTTAATATAGCGGAAGCACCAAGTTGTTCAGAAAGGTCCTTTGTAGCATGACTTATGGAACTTGTTGTGTATCCATCGACCCATGTTGCCCTTACCTTTGTACTATCTTTGAAATCTTTGGAATTTTCAGTTGAAATGGCAATTTCGCTCATAACTTTGACCGCTTCTACTGGATAGGAACCTGCTGCAGTTTCTCCCGAAAGCATTATAGCGTCTGATCCATCTATAATAGCATTTGCTACGTCTGTTACTTCAGCTCTTGTAGGTCTTGGGTTTCTTATCATAGAGTCTAACATCTGTGTAGCAGTTATAACTGGTTTACCTGTAATGTTAGCCTTTCTTATTATTTCTTTTTGAACCAGTGGCATTACTTCTGTTCTTGTTTCAACGCCAAGGTCTCCCCTTGCAACCATAATCCCATCGGAAGCATTTATAATCTCAATTAAGTTATCAACGCCTTCTTGAGATTCTATCTTAGATATGATTTGAACATCACTCCCACCGTTTTCTTCAAGAATTTTTCTTATATTTATTACATCATCTGCTTTTCTAATGAAAGATGCTGCTACAAAATCTATACCATTTTCAATTCCAAACACCAAATCACCATAGTCTTTTTCAGTTATAGATGGTAGATTTATCTTTGCTCCAGGTACATTTACACCCTTTCTACTCTTCAATATTCCATAGTTTAAAACTTCAGTTACTATGTCTGTATCAGTTATATCAACTATCTTTAAATCAACCAAACCATCATCTATAAGAATATGTCCACCTATATGCACATCTTTTGGAAGATCTTTATAGGAAACTGAAACTTGACTTTGATCTCCAAGAACCTCCCTTGTTGTTAAAGTGAATTTATCTCCAATAGATAGTTGAATTTGCTCTACTGAAAAATCTCCAAGTCTAATCTCTGGACCTTTTGTGTCAAGCATTATTGCAACTGGAAGATTTAGTTCTTCTCTCGCTTGCTTTATGTTTTTTATTCTTTGTAAATGTTCTTCATGATTACCATGGGAGAAATTTAATCTACATACATTCATTCCCAAAAGCATCAACTCTTTTAATGTTTCTAAGCTCTCTGATGCAGGTCCTATTGTACATACAATCTTTGTCTTCTTCATAAAATCCTCCTGATTTTAAATAGATATTTCCTGTGCCATATCATATAGCTCTTCATTCAAAACATGAGGGGTTTCAATAGCTTTATCGAGCTCAACAGCTATTATTTCTCCATCCTTATGCGCCATTGCAAGTGCAGATTGCCCATCAATAAGAAGTTTTACTGCACGATTTCCCATTTCACTACCAAGAAGTCTGTCGTGAGGGCTTGGTGAACCTCCTCTTTGAACATGACCCAATATTGTAACCTTTGTGTCAACTTCCGTTATCTCTTCTATTTTTTCTTTTAACACATATGGTCTTCCTACTCCCTCAGCCATAACTATAATATGATGTAATTTACCCCTTTTTCTGCCTCTTTTTATCTTATTCATAATGGATTCTAAATCAAGTGGCTTTTCAGGTATAACTATACTTTCAGCCCCTGATGCAACACCTGCATAAAGCGCCAAATCTCCACAACGTCTTCCCATTACTTCAACTATATTTGCCCTTCCATGGGAAGAGGAAGTGTCTCTTAGCTTGCTTACAGCTTCTGTAACTGTGTTTACAGCAGTGTAAAAACCTATAGTTGAATCAGTATATCCCATATCGTTGTCAATAGTGCATGGGATACCTATAACTTTAACTCCCATATCACTAAGTACTTTTGCACCTTTAAAAGAGCCATCTCCTCCTAATATCACAAGTCCATCTATTCCAAAATCCTTTAAAATTTGAAAAGCTTGTTTTTGACCCTTTTCCGTTTGAAACTCTTCTGACCTTGCAGAACCAAGAATAGTTCCACCTCTTTGTATAATATCCGCGACTGATGACACATTCATTTCATAAATGTCACCATTTATAAGACCGTCATATCCAAATCTAATTCCCATTATTCTAAGACCATTAAATATGGCAGTTCTCGCCACCGCTCTAATGGCAGCATTCATTCCTGGAGCATCTCCTCCACTGGTTAAAATGGCAATTGTCTTCATATACACCTCTAAATAATTCTTATGTTTTTACTTCCCAGTATTGATTTAAGTTCATTCAATACCTCTTTATCTTCAAGATTTACATTATATTCTTCGTTGAACATAAATCCTGTATTTGTTTTTTTAAAAAATAGTTTCACCCTGGAATTTCCTTGTTTACCCTTAAGCAAGTTCTTTACAAGTTCAACTTTTTCTTTTTCATTTCCTCTCTCAAAAGTTAGTTCAAGTGACTTCTCGTTATTGATATCCTTTGTAACTTCCTTATACTGTCTGAAAATATCTTCAGTGTTTCCTATTTTTTCTACAAGAATATCTCCTTCACCTTTTTCATTTATACTTACCCTTCCGATGATATTTACTATTCTATCTTCTTCAATTAAATCTTTATAATCTGAATAGGCCTTAGGAAAAATTACAAGGGGTATAGTTCCATAAAGATCTTCAAGTATTGCAGTAGCCATTGGAGAGTGAGTTTTCCTTGTGTAGTGTTTCGTAACTTGATTTAGCACACCAGAAACTACGACTGTCTTGTTATCCCAGTTCTCTTCTGCATTTTGATTTTCAGAGTCCAACTCTAAACTTGAGAACTCCTGAGTCTTTAAAATATACTCTTCATATTCCCTTAGTGGATGGTCTGAAAGATATATTCCTAAAACTTCCTTTTCCATCTTTAAGAGTTCTTTTTTAGGATATTCTTTTACATTATATAAACTATTTTTTTCATCTTCAACTTTAGAGCTAAAATCATCAAATAAACTTGATTGCCCTGGCACATTTGTCCTTTTGTCCTTAAGAACAGAATCTATAACCATAGAACATTCCATCATAAGAGAGTTTCTGTTTTCAGAAATAGCTGAGAATGCTCCTGCTTTTATTAAACATTCTACCGCTCTTTTATTTAGGGCTTGAGAATTTTTTGAAGCTACCCTCTCAACAAAATCTCTAAAGCTCTTAAACTCTCCACTATCTTCTCTAACTTGAACAATTGTATCTATTAGTCCTGTTCCAACATTTTTTATCGCTGAAAGTCCAAATCTTATATCATCTTTTTCAACTGAAAACTTTTTATAACTTCTATTTACATCTGGAGGTAAAATCTTTATCTTAAGTCTTTTACACTCTTGAATGTACTGGGATACTTTTTTACTATCTCCCATTATTGAAGATAGAAGTGCCGCCATAAATTCAACTGGGTAATAATACTTTAACCACGCCGTCCTCATTGCTACAAGAGAATAGGCTGCAGAGTGAGATTTATTAAAGGCATATTTTGCAAAGTCAATCATAAGATCATATATTTTGTTTGCTATGTTCTCATCAACACCTCGTCTTATGGCGCCGTCTATAATAATATTATCCTCTTTGTCTTTTAAACCGTAGATAAAGTTTACCCTTTCTTTTTCCATTACATCCATCTTCTTTTTACCCATTGCCCTGCGAAGATTATCAGCTGCTCCAAGGGAATAGCCTGCTAGCTTTTGAACTATTTGCATAACTTGTTCTTGGTAGACAATTGTTCCATAAGTTACGTTTAGTATTGGTTTTAAAAGTGGATGTAAATATTCTATGTGTTCTGGATTGTTTTTATTTTTAATATAGTTTGGAATCTCATTCATCGGTCCTGGTCTAAAAAGTGAGTTTGCCGCAATAAGGTCATCAAAAACCGTTGGCTTTAACTCGGACAAAAAGTTTCTCATACCAGGTGATTCAAACTGAAATATTCCTAAAGTCTCTGCACTTGAAAAAAGTTTTAATACCTTCTTATCGTTTACGTCAATTTTGTTTATATCAACTTCAACATTTCTGTTTTTCTTAATCAGCTTAATAGTATCATCTATAACCGTTAGAGTCCTCAGCCCTAAGAAATCCATTTTCAAAAGACCCAGTTCTTCAAGTTCCGTCATATTAAACTGTGTTATGATAGAATCTTTGTTTTTGGCAAGAGGGACATATTCTACTATAGGCTCTTTTGAAATAACAACACCTGCCGCATGGGTAGAAGTATGCCTTGGCATTCCTTCAAGATCATTTGCAACATCCACAAGTTTTTTTATCTCCTCAGAACTATTGTATATAGTTTTAAACTCTTCGCTTGTATCCAAAGCTTTCTCAATGGTTATATTTAGCTCGTTAGGTACGTTTTTAGCAACCTTGTCCACTAAATTTAAAGGAAGCCCCATAACACGACCTACATCTCTAATACAGCCTCTTGCACCCATGGTTCCAAAAGTAACTATCTGTGCAACTTTATTCTCTCCGTACTTTTCGACAACATAGTCAATAACCTCTTCTCTTCTCTCATAACAGAAATCTATATCAATATCGGGCATGGATACCCTCTCTGGATTTAAAAATCTTTCAAAGAGCAAATCATACTTAATCGGATCTATATCGGTAATTCCAAGGGCGAAACTCACGATGGAACCTGCTGCAGATCCCCTTCCTGGTCCAACTGGAATATTTTTACTCTTAGCAAATCTTATAAAGTCAGAAACTATTAAAAAATAATCAACATATCCCATATTTTCAATTGTATTTAGTTCAAACTCAAGTCTTTCTTTAATAACTTCGTCTACTTGGTTGTATCTTTTTTCTATACCAGTCCATGTGAGCTTTCTTAAATAATCCTTGTTAGTGTAACCCTCAGGAACTTTAAAATAAGGTAAGTGCATATGTTCAAAATCAAGTGTAACATTACATCTTTGAGCTACCTCAACTGTGTTTTCTAAATATTCTGGATTATTAAAAAGTTCACTCATTTCTTCTGGAGAACGCAAATAAAATTCTCCTGGTGCATAGTGCATGTTCTCGCTATTAGTGTCGTCTAATGTTTGTCCTGTTTGAACACATAGAAGCACCTTATGATTTTTCCAATCTTCTTTTTTTATATAGTGAACATCATTTGTCCCACAAATTGGAATACCAAGTTCTTCTGAAATTTGCTTCATTCCATTTAGAACAATTTCATCTTCTTTCATTCCATGATTTTGAACTTCTAAGAAAAAATTTCCCTTTCCAAATATATCTTCAAGTTCCATGGCAGCTTTTTTTGCCGATTCATAATTGTTATTAACAAGTTTTTCAGAAACTTCTCCCTTTAAACATGCCGATAGACAAATTAATCCCTCACTATATTTTCTAAGGACATCCTTATCAACTCTCGGTTTATAATAAAAACCATTTAAGTAACCAAGTGATACTATTTTCATCAGATTTTTATATCCAGTATTATTTTCAGCAAGTAGTATAAGATGATTATAATTTTTATTTTGAGGACTCTTGTCCATATAATTTTTATTGACTGTGTATACTTCGCAACCTATTATAGGTTTTAAGTCTCTTTTTTTAGCTTCTTTATAAAATTCAACTACACCGAACATACATCCATGGTCCGTTATAGCACAACTTTTCATTCCCAATTCCTTAACTCTATCAAGTAGTTTGGGTATGGGACTAAAACCATCGAGCAAACTATATCCTGTATGAACATGTAGATGAGTAAATAAATTATCCATGTCTTTCCACTCCTGAATAAATTGTATCATATGCTAAAAGATTTCTTAAATTTAAAGAGCTAATTAAAAGTAAAAAAGAAACTGTTCACTTTACTCTCAAAACCAAACAATTTCTTAAAAAAAATATGGTACCAAGCCTTAGCTCAGTACCATTAATTATTGGTAATTACTTTAATTCTACAGTAGCTCCAAGTTCTTCTAATTGAGATTTCATTTCTTCTGCTTCTGCCTTAGCTACGCCTTCTTTAAGAGTCTTAGGAGCTCCGTCAACTAATTCCTTAGCATCCTTTAATCCAAGACCAAGTAAGTCTTTAACAACTTTGATAATCTTAATCTTTTGGCTTCCTGCTGATTCTAATACTACGTCGAATTCAGATTTTTCTTCTGCTGCGCCAGCTTCTCCGCCTGCTGCAACTACTCCACCCATAACTACTGGTGCTGAAGCTGATACTCCGAATTTTTCTTCTGCTTCTTTAACTAAATCATTTAATTCAAGAACTGACATGTTCTCAATTGCTTCTAATATTTGTTGAATATCCATTCTATACCTCCAATTTAATTTTAATTTATTCTGCAGTAACTTCTTCTGCTTCTTGTGCTGGACCTTCTTCTGATCCTTCTTCTTTCTTCTTAGCTATAGCATCTATCAAGTATACGAAGTTAGATACTGGAGCCTTTAAGCTTCCAAGTAACTTACCAATAAGAACTTCTTTTGTAGGTATAGATGCCAATTCTTTAACACCTTCCACATCAAGGAATTTTTCATCAATATAGCCTGCTTTGATTTCTAAGTTTTCATGATCTTTTGCAAAATCATTAGCAATTCTCGCAGCTGCAGTTTCTTCCTTCATGCTGAATGCTATTGCATTTGGACCGTTTAAATGTTCTAGTATAGAATCATGTCCAAGATTTTTAAATGCAATATTCATCATTGTGTTCTTATATACTTTGTAAACTACATCTTCATTTCTAAATTTTTCTCTTAGTTCTGTTAACTCTTCAACATTTAATCCTCTATAGTCAACTAAAACTATCGCTTTAGAATCTTCAATGTTCTTAGTAATTTCAGATACTACTGATTCTTTTTGCTGTAAAACGTGATCTTTCAAAAAATTTCACCTCCACTACTGTTTGTTGCCAAAAATATTTGATATAAAAAAATCTTTCTACCTAATAAGGCAGAAAGATATATATTTCAATCTTATCCACCTCGGTAGGAAATTAAGTTTTTTACACCTACTGTCTTTGGCAGTATTTAATTACCTTGTATATTATGACAGATGTTTTTTAATCTGTCAAGCTTTTTATTCTTCTTCCTCTTCTTTTTCTTCTGTTTCGTCAACAGTAGGAACATCAGCTGCATCAACTTCTTCTTCCTCTTCTTCTATAACTTCTTCTCTTGGTTCAGATAGAATTGCAACTGGTTCATCAGCTTCTTCAAATAGTTCAATCTTATCATTTCCATAAATATCTAAATCAGCAACTGTTAATGTATCACCAATTTTCATATTTTCTACATTAACAATAGCATCTGAAGGGATATCTGCAGGAAGACATTCTACTTCAATTTCATTTAATAGTTGCATCAATACTGATGGTTGTTCGTGAATATTGTCTCTTCCTTCGCAAACAACTGGAACAACAACTCTCATCTTAGTATTCATGTCAACACCAACGAAGTCAACGTGAACATATTGGTTCTTGAAAGGATGTTTTTGAACGTCTTTTATAAGAGCCTTTCTTTCCTTACCTTCAATTTCCAAAGTAACAAGGTTAGAAGTACCTGCTGAAAGGTATAATTTTTCTAAATCTTGTTCTTCAAAAACTAAGTTTATATTTTCTTCTCCCTTTTGATAAATAACGCCTGGAACCTTCTTTTCTGCTCTTAACTTATCAACTTTATTTTTTCCTGTACCCATTCTCACTTGGGCATTAATTCTAAAATCTGTCATGCTTACCTCCATATAAAATATTAAGACTTTAACAATAATAACACAATTATGCCTGGAATGCCAAATATTCCTGCAACTATTGCATTTAAAAATGTCAAATCTAATGTTATACCAAAAATTCCACCTATAAAATTGAAAATAATCAGTAACAATATGCCTGAGATGCTATTAATAATTAACTTACCAAAAGCCTTTATGGAAAATCCTAAGATTCCAAAAAACAGCATCATAAGGACTACAGCTATAATAATTGTAACAATCTCCATAATATCACCAATTAATATTCATTGTCTTCATTTGAGTTGTCATCATTATTTTGATCGTTATCGTTATTATAATTATTATCTGTTCTATTTTCTTCATTTGAATCATCTTGATAATCATTGTTGTCATTTGAATTATCATTTGAATTGTCATTCGAATTATCATTATTCAAATTAGAATTATCAGAATTGTTATTTTCATCATTATCTTGATTATCGTCGTTTTGATTGTTTAATGTACTTAGATTGTTTTCATTACTTACTTTAGCAAGACCTAAATACTCTTCTAAGCACAAATTGTTTCTATGCATCTCATCGGCAACAGTTGGATCTACAAATCTGATATGCCATGGCTCAAACTTTCTTCCTGTCACATTTTCTTTGTCTTTTGGATATCTGATTATAAATCCGTACTTATGTGCATTTTCAACTAACCATTTATATTCTTTGCTCTCTCCAAAGTTTTCATTGTATTTGTTTTCGTAATCTTCTCCAACAACATCAAATGCAAGTCCTGTTTGGTGTTCACTCTTTCCTGGGTCAACTTGTGAGCCATCTGCCATATATTCTCCAAAAGCAGACTCTCCATCAGTGTAACCATTTGTCTTTTGTTGTTCAAAACTTCTAAAGTCACTTGCAATCTTGATGATTACACCATCATTTTTAGCTTTTCTTGCCATGATATCAAAATTAGTTTTTGCCTGAACATTCATTCCTGGTTGGAAGTCCTCTGGAAGACTATATTGATCATTTACAACAAGTATTCCTTTAATAACTTTCAATTGATCTTGGTTGTTTACTGTTGAAAGGTTTGAGCTTTCAATGTATCCATCAATACCATTGTATCTAACCTTGTTAAAACCATCTGTAACTCCATAATTTTCAAGGTATTCTCCAGCCGCGATTTCCCCAAGTTCTGTAGATGAAGTATTGCTTTCTTGATAATACTTAGCAGCTTTTGTAACCAATACAAATCCTTTAAGGCTTGTAGTTTCATTGCTGTTAATAGTTTCTACAATGTTAGAAGATTCTGAAGAAGCTACATTTCCCTTGTTTTTTGCATCAAGAACCGACTTGATTAAAAGAGCAAGAATTATCACAACTAAAATAGATATACCTATTGTAATCATTCTGGTCTTTTTTTGTTTTTCCTGTCTTTTTTTCATAGCGATATGTTGAAGTCTACGTCTCTCTTTTTCAATGGCTTGAGCATCCATTTTTATGGTGTGATCTCTAAAGTCCTGATTCTTTTCATCAGAAGTATTTCTATTTGAAGAATTTCTTCTGCTTCTATAGTCTTCAGTTCTTTGAGCTCTCTGTCTGGATTCTTCATCTCTGGTGGAATTTCTATTTTTTAATCCGTCCACACCTTCATCTAAGAAACTGTATTTTTCATTAATATCTTTAAAACTCTTTCTTCTCTTAGACATTTTTCTCTCCTTTTAAAACATCAGAATATATTTTTAATAAATCTCTTATACTTGCCTCTTTTGAAAAGTTCAAGTTAACATACTCTCTGATTTCCAACTTGTTAAATCCTTTTATATTATTATACATTAATTCCATCTTATTTGCTAAGTCTAAAGCATTGTTTTTTTCTGCCACCACACCATTAAAGCTCTTAATAAAGTGTTCCGATCCACCATTATTTACAGTTATAACAGGTAAGCCACTGGACATCGCCTCAATATACACCTTTCCATAGGTTTCATGTCGAGATGCCAATATGAAAAGGTCTGACTTATTATACTCTTCATTAATTTCATTTAAACTCTTATGTCCCATCAAAAATATTTTATTTTCCATTCCTTTATCATAGATTAATTTAAGTAATTTTTCCTTTTCAGGACCCTGTCCAAATATTTTTAATGTGGCGTTCTTATCTTTAAACACATTTGCAAAGGCTTCAATAACTTCAAAATGTCCCTTGTCCTCTATTAAATTTCCCGTTGACACCACATGAAATACATCTTCATCAAAATTATAATTTTTTAAAGTAAAAGCATTTGTATCAACTACAGTTGGAGAGACTATAGGAACTACTCCAAAGTTTTTTTTCATAACATTTTTAAAGTATGGACTTCCTACAATAAGCCTATCACAATTATTATATACATAGTCTCCAATTATTCTCTTCTCCCTTGAAATTTCATTAATATCTTTCTTATTCACATGAGAAGAGTGTTCGGAAATTATAATTGGAATACTTATATTTTCATCTCTAATCACTTTTACAAAAGGATAGGAATGATTTAAAAAATGTGAATGCAAAATTTCAGTTTTCTTTTCTTTTTCCAAGATGGCATGAAGGTGTTTTTTTAAAATAGCTGTCCCATATTTCATTTGAGTAAGTTCATTAAAATTACCAACTGGGACACTGATGTTATAATATCTTATCCCGTTGTACTCCCCTTCACTATATCCCCATTTTCTCCATCGTCTTAGTGATCTTAAATCCAGTGACACCATATATACATCAATTCCCGCTTCTTTTAAAGCTTTAGCATATTCAAATTGATGTATGCCATACATTGGAGTCTTGGAGTTTGGAATACCTTGAGTTGCCATCAATACTTTCATTATTATTTCTCCAACCTTTCAGGTGTAAAGTTAGGTACTATATACTTTAAATCTTTGAGGATTACATTATAATCTTTTTGATTTAAATCACCTTTAAGTTTATTTAGACCCTCTTCTAATTTTTCCTTATCATGTATAACGGGTTTTTCAATAAATATCTTCTCGAATTCAGTCTTTGTGGAATTATCTAAGTCCAAAATCAACTCTTCATAAAGTTTTTCACCTGGACGAAGTCCTGTAAATTCAATTTTTATATCCTGATTTGGTATAAATCCAGAAAGTTCTATAAGCTTTTCTGCTAAGTCTACAATTCTTACAGGCTCTCCCATATCAAGTATAAATATCTCTCCACCCTTGGCAATGGCCCCAGCCTGCATAACTAACTGACAAGCTTCAGGAATTGTCATAAAATATCTAATTATATCGGGATGTGTAACTGTTACTGGTCCTCCATTTTTAATTTGTTCTTTGAAAAGAGGGATAACTGAACCATTTGAGCCTAATACATTTCCAAATCTTACTGCAACGAAGTCAGTTTTTGACTCTACGTTCATTGTCTGTATCATTATCTCACAAATTCTCTTTGTACATCCCATTACAGAAGTTGGATTAACTGCCTTGTCAGTGGATATGTTTACAAACTTCTTAACATTGTACTTATCTGAACATTTTAAAATATTCAAAGTCCCAAATACATTGTTTTTAACTGCAGATATTGGTGAATCTTCCATCAATGGAACATGCTTGTGTGCAGCTGCATGAAAAACTATCTCAGGTCTATATTTATCAAATACACTGTCCATTCTCTCTTTGTCTCTTATGCTGTCAATTAATACTTCAATTTGTGGATTTTTGTACTTTCTAACAAGCTCCATTTGAATATTGTAAATATTATTTTCGTAAATATCGAGCATAATCATCTTCTTTGGATTAAACTTTATTATCTGTCTGCAAAGTTCTGATCCTATTGAACCTCCTGCTCCAGTTATAAGAATCACCTTGTCATTAATAAAATCCTTTAACGATTCTTGATCAAGATGTACCTCATCTCTTCCCAAAAGGTCTTCGATTTGAACTTCCCTCATTTTAGATAAGTCAAAATTCTTCTCGTCTATTACAGTATAATATCCTGGTATTAACTTTGTTTTTATCTTTGTCCTATTACATCTTTGAAGAATCTCTCTTGTGTCATTTTCCTTTGCGGATGGAAGAGCCACGATTATTTCTTCAATGCCATAGTCCTTTACAATCTTTTCAATATCATCTCTTGTACCAAGAACAGGAACTCCCTTTATATTTTTGTTTTTCTTATTTATGTCGTCGTCAATAAATCCAATGGGAATATTTAAAATCTCTGAGTGTTTGTTAAGTTCCTTTACTACCAAGACTCCCGCTTCTCCTGCACCTATTATTAGGGTTTTCTTTGGTTTCTTTCCGGGTTTATTATGTGCCTTAGTATCAAAAAGGCTATACTTTGCTCTTGATAGTAGTCTAACTCCTGGAATTAATGCAGATTGGAAAACAAGACCTATAACATAAATTGATCTTGGCAAGTCCATGTTGATTGAAATTAACATTCCAGCAACAACGATTATATTGGCAATTACAATTGCAAATTCTGCCCTTATAAATTCTTCAATGCTGGCATATCTCCAAAGTGTTTTATATAAGCCCATTACAAAGAATACAAGTATGCAAAACACCGTTATATAGGGAGCATGTTTTAAGTAAATTTTCAAATATATATCTGGTAATGAACCATCAAATCTCAAATATAGTCCAAAGAGATAACTGAAATTTATAATTATTATATCAAGCAAAACTAAAGTAATCGTTCTCAAATATCTCATCTATTTCTCCTCTTAAAACTTTGATAAACATCGTCTATTTTAGCAAAGTTCTCTTCCAACACAAACTTTTCTAAAACATATTTTCTGCCATTTTTCCCCATATTCTCCCTTAGTTCTTTATTTAAATAAAGTTTCTCTAAAGCTTTGAAAAGTTCATTAGTATTTTTAGGCTCTACAAGTATGGAGCTATATCCTGGGTTTGTAGCCTCAGGAAGACCTCCTACATTAGAGCATACAACTGGAACTCCACAGCTTTGGGCTTCTACAGCAGAAACTCCAAAGCTTTCCTGTAAGGATGGAAATACAGCTATGTCCATCTGATTATATGTGTTTACAAGTTCATCTTTTTTTAAAAAACCTTTAAAATCAACCAATTTATCTATACCCAATTCTTTTGAAAGTTTTTTTAAATTTTCTTCTTCTTCTCCCTTTCCAGCAATGATAAGTTTGAATTTATCATTTTTATATTTATCTGTAAGCTCTTTAAATGCCTTCAGTAAGTATTCAAGTCCATATATTTTAAAAAGTGATTTTATTGTTCCCACAGTAAATACATTATTATTTTTTAAATTTGGAATAGGTTTAAAAACATTTGGGTCAACTCCAAAGTATGTAACCATAACATCTCTGTTATTATACTTTTGAATTTCATCTTTCATGTCATTTGATGTAGACATTAATACAGAAGGTTTTTTCAAATTATATTTAAGTAATCCTCTGTGAATAAAGTACCTTCTTGGAAAGTCATATACATCAGAACCCCATACAGAGAGAATATATGGTTTGAAATTTACTAATGAACCCAAGAGACCATAACTTGTAGCATAGTGAGCATGTACTATATCAGGGTTCTCTTCTTTAATAATATTTTTTACTCTCTTTATCTTTCCAAAATATGAAAAAAGTTTCTTTATATCATTGTTATAAATGGTTTCTCCAACATTAAAATTATACACTTTACATCCAGGTATATTTCCGTCAGTAAGAGATATTATAATTATTTCATAACCTCTACTCAAAAAATAATCGCACCATTTTTTAGTATGAGCAGAAGTTGAATCAGCTAAAAAACAAATCTTCATTTTCTTCTCCATTTCTAATGAAATTATACCATAGATAAATGTTTTACTCTCCTATTCTTTATTAAATAAATAGAATAAAAAATCTCCCGAAGAAAAATTCAGGAGATAATTTTATCTAATTAGTCTGCAGAATATGGTAATAATGCAACTTGTCTTGCTTTTTTAATCTCTTCAGTAACAGCTCTTTGGTGTTTTGCACAACATCCAGTAGCTCTTCTTGGAAGGATTTTACCTCTGTCAGAAACGTATTTTTTTAAAGTATTTATATCTTTGTAATCGATCTTTTTGTTCTTATCTGCACAAAAAGCACATACTCTTCTTCTTGGTCTAAATCTTCTTTGCATCAAAGTACCTCCTTATCTAAAATGGTATATCGTCATCATTTAAAGGAAAAGCATCTCCACCCAATCCAAAATCATCCTCTGGAAAATCTTGACTAAATCCAATATCCTTATTGTAGTTATTTCCTTGATTAAAATTTTGATTTCCTTGATTGTAATTTGAATTGCCTTGGCTATAGTTTGAATTACCTTGATTATTCCTTTGACCTGAACCACCAATGAAGTAAATTCTATCTGCAATAACATCTGTTCTGTAAACTCTTTTACCATCTTGACCATCAAATGAACTGGTTTGAATTCTTCCTGAAACAGCTAATTCTCTTCCCTTGGTCATGTAAGTTGATACAAGCTCTGCGGTCTTTCCAAATGCAGTAATCCCAATAAAATCAGCTGTAGGTTGTCCTTTTTGTTCAGCTTCCATTTTCTTGTCTTTGGACATGCCTCTGTCTACCGCTAATGTAAATCTGCAAATAGCCATACCTGATCCAGCTGCATATCTAAGTTCAGGATCTCTGGTAAGTCTTCCTATTAAATTAACGCTATTCAACTTTGCCCTCCTTAGGCTTCTTTAACCACGAACATATATCTGATAATGTGATCAGATATTTTACATTTTCTTTGAAGTTCATAAATTAATTCAGGGTTTGCTTCAAAATCAATTATAACGTAGTATCCCTCTTTTATATAGTTGATTTCATACGCAAGTTTTCTCTTACCCCATTCATCTACTTCAACAACTTTACCATTTGATTCAATAGTACTCTTGATAACATCAAGGGCTTTGTTTCTTACCTCGTCTTCAAGATCTGGTTTGAATACAACAACTCCTTCGTAATTTCTCATGTCTATACACCTCCTTTTGGTCTCTGGCTCGCTTACGCGGCAAGGATACTTAAGTATATTATCACAAATCAAAATAAAATTCAAATATTTAATTAAATTTTATTAAATGGTATAATCATTTGTAGTTGGAGGAGGTCAAGATGAATAAAAAAGTTTATGTTCCTGTGGTTGAGTCAGAACTTCGCAGAAGATCTGTATCAATGCCTCAGGTTATTAGAAACGCCAGTGGTATTATCATATTAAACAAGAGAATAAAGTCTTTAATATTCTCTACTGATATAGCTGTAATTCATAATAGCAATCCAGATGCAGTTATGGCAGTATATCCTTTTACGCCAACACTGACAATTACTCAAGCCCTTATGTCTGCATCTTTTGTTCCACTTTTTATTGGAGTTGGAGGTGGACTTACATCAGGGAACAGGTCTGTTTATTTAGCTCTTCAAGCTGAACTTCTTGGAGCCTATGGCGTAGTTGTAAATGCCCCAATCAAAAATGAAGTAATTAAAGATATATCATCTTCACTGGATATACCAGTTGTAGCAACTGTTGTTTCTGAAAATGACGATTTTGAAGGAAAGGCAAATGCTGGAGCAAAAATATTTAATGTGTCTGGTGGTAAAAATACAATTCAAATAGTAAAAAAAGTTAGAGATATTTTTGGAGAGGAGTTTCCTATCATAGCAACTGGTGGAAAGACTGAAGAATCAATACTTCAAACTATTGAATCTGGGGCAAATGCCATCACCTATACCCCACCTTCAAGCTCTGAGATATTTTCTGCAGTAATGAAAAATTATAGGGAGTTCAAATAAAAAACAGGTAAGGATTATTCCTACCTGTTATTTTTGTATTAACTCTTTTAACCTTCCAGTCAAAGTGTAGTTAACATTTTTTAAATCTTTTATTTTTTTAACACCTAAAAGCATCATAATAATCTTTGACTTCTCTATAATATCCTCTACATATTTTTCAGCCTCATCAAAACCACCATGCATTAGGTATCTTAATACTTCTCCACTAATTGCTGTAAAATTAGCTCCAAGAATAAATGATTTTATAATACTATCTGCATTATTAACTCCACCACTACTGATATAAAAGTTATCTGGATTTTCTCTTTTACAGTCTATAAGAGCTTTCGCTGTTGGTATCCCCCAGTGATACATATCAGAATAATCTTTATTAAAATTTCTCATATCTTCAATCTCTATGAAATTGGTCCCACCAGTTCCTGCTATGTCAATATGATTTATTCCAAGCTTTGTAAGTTTTTTTGAAACTGTTGCTGAAATGCCAAATCCAACTTCTTTAATAATAATTGGTTTTTCATAGTTTTTTGAAAGATACTCAATATTTTTTTCAATATCTTTAAAGTTTCTGTCTCCCTCGTCCATAAACATCTCTTGGCAAACATTTAAATGTAACTGCATAGCATCTGCATCTATCATAGATGACGCCTCTTCTAATTCTTCTAAGCTTGCATTTGCCGAAAGATTTCCTATCAAGATACCGTCTTTTCCTAAGATATCCCTTGCAATTTTAAATGATTCTTTGCACTCTGGATACTCAATTCCTATTTTTTGAGATCCAACAGCCATAGGAATGTTAAAATCTCTCGCTATTCTTGCAAGGTCCTCGTTTATTGAAGAAAGTTCATCTGCTCCACCAGTCATAGCGTTTATCATCAGTGGAAAGTCAACAGTCTTTCCTAAAAAAGAAACTTTTGTATCAATTTCTTCAAAATTAATTCCAGGAAGCGAGTTGTTTTCAATGTATATATCCTTAAAAAGATTGTCTCCCACATATTCAGTTTTCAAATAGCTTTCCACATGCTCTCTTTTTCTTTCTTGTCTCATCTAAACCTCAATTCCTTTTATCTTTTTGAATAGATTTTTAAGTACAAGTTGCTAATTAAAAATTATTAGTTATATTCATTGTCGTCTTCTTCGTCATACCCATTGTCGTCATTATTATAGTCGTTGTCATTATAATCGTTGTTGCCGTCATCGTTATAGTTGCTATTATAATCGTTGTTGCCGTCATCGTTATAGTTGCTATTATAATCGTTGTTGTTATCGTTATAATCGTTGTTATTATCGTTGTTATTATCGTTATCGTCGTTATAGCTATTTTCATCTTTATATTTATCTATTTCACTTGGATCTATAAAATAGTCCCTAAATATATCTGAAAATAGTTTATTCATCTTCTTTTCGTCAGCATAAAAATAAGCTACTCTTACTCCATTTGGATATTCATCTCCAGTAGTACCTTCTAAGGTGTAGGAGTGAAGTTTGTCTTCGCTGAAGTTTATCGCTTTTAATGCAACTGCTCCTAAATTACCTAAATCAATATTTGTTTCAACGTTTTGTTTATATACATCCAAAATCTTACCAATGTTTAAAATGTTAGAAGGTTTAAGTACGGCTTTCATAAGTTGCTTCAAAAAGTATTGTTGGTTTTGAACTCTCTCCAAGTCTGTTCCTGTTTCCAAAAGTTCTCTTGCCCTAACAAAATAAAGTGCTTGAGGTCCGTTTAGTGTAGAATGTCCCTTTGGAATATATAAATTTATTGATGGAACATTTAATTCTACAGGAGAATCTACTTCAACTCCCCCAACAGCCTCTACAATTCTCGTAACAGCGTCATAATCAACACTCATATAGTAATCCACGTCAAGACCTGTTAGTTCTCTTACAGCTTTTAATGCACCTGTTATTCCATCATAGGCGTGGGCTGCGTTTATCTTGACGTCGCTTCCGTCATAATTTACTTTTGTGTCCCTTGGAATTGAAACTGTGTTTATTTCACCTGTTTTAAAATTTACATTACATAGCATCATTGTGTCGGTTCTAACATGTTGATCCATGGCTTCCCCTTGTGCCTCTATGTTCTTGTCAACTCCAACAAGTAAAAAAAGTAAATCCCCTTCAAGCTTTTGCTCTATTTGATTATCTGTTCCTATATCTGTTCCATCTATTTCAACGGTGGATCTCTCTTGTAGATCTTTAAGCTCGCTTGCTACAAAATAGCCTCCACCAAAAATTATCAAAGATATTAAAAATATTATTACTGATCTTGCTTTCATTTTTCCTCCAAATACCAAAATGTTCTAATTAATTATATCATTGAGGGCTTATTTTTCAATAGCAAAAATTAGAAAATTAGGCTTAAATCACCTAATTTTCTAATTTGAAATGTTACAATTTTACTACATTTCAGTTACAGTATTGTTTCTTTTCAGTATTTCCTTTGCCTGTGATAGCATCAGTTTTATTCTATTAACCTGATTTACTTCACTTGCCCCTGGATCATAATCAATCGGAACTATATTTGCATCAGGATAAATTTCTCTTACTTTTTTTATTACACCCTTACCAGTAATGTGATTTGGTAAACATCCAAAGGGTTGAATACATACGATATTGTTTGCACCAACTTCTATAAGCTCTACCATCTCAGCTGTTAATAGCCATCCTTCACCGTATTGGTTTCCTAAAGACACAATTTTTTCTGCCTTTTCCTCTAAGTCAGTTATATAAAGTGGACTGTGGTATCTACTACCTTCAAGTGCTTCTCTAATATATTTTCTGTAGTGTTCAATATACTTTACTCCCATTTCTGAAACAAATGCAGAGAATTTACCTTTTGATAATAAATCCGCTTTATGGGTAGTGTTCCTTAAACAATAAAGCACAAAATCCGTTAAATCTGGAAGCACAACTTCGTTGCCTTCTTCTTCCAAAATTTGTTGCAAATTATTATTTGCCTGTGGTAGATATTTAACCAAAATTTCACCGACTATACCTACCTTAGGTATTACTTTTGTATCATCTATTTTTATGGCTGAGAAATCTTTTACAATTTCATCAACATTTCTTTTGAAATTGATTGTGGTATTGCCCTTAACATCTTCTCGACACTTATTTATCCAATCCTTCTTTAAAGCATCAGTTTCTCCTTTGATTAGTTCGTATGGTCTTGTTGCGTTGGAGAGTCTCATAATAACATCCCCATAGAGCATAGAAATCAACATCTTATGAGCAAGTGGTGCTGAAATTTCAAAGCCAGAATTAGTTTCAATTCCCTGTGCAGAAAGAGCTATTACAGGTATGTTTGGATATCCTGCTTCAGAAAGGGCCTTTCTGATATACCCAACGTAGTTTGAAGCTCTACAAGCTCCCCCTGTTTGAGTCATAAGAAGTGCAAGGTGGTCTGTGTCATATCGTCCTGATTTTATAGCTTCCATCATCTGACCGACAACTGTTATAGAAGGATAACACGAATCATTATTTACATACTTTAAACCTTCGTCAATGACTTTTGAGTCCACGTCTTTCAAAAACTCAACATTATACCCAGCTGTTTCAAAGGCAGACTGCATAATTTCAAAATGATCAGGTGCCATTTGAGGTGCTAAAATAGTATATGACTTTTTCATTTCCTTTGTGAAGTCAATTGCCTCAATTTGGAAGTCTTCATCTTTTAAACTTGGTTTCTTATCCTTTAGAGCCTGTGTTAACGATCTTAATCTTATTTTTATTGCTCCAAGATTTGAAACTTCATCTATTTTAATCAAAGTGTATATCTTTCCCTTTGACTGTAAAATTTCTGAAACTTGGTCAGTAGTTACAGCGTCAATTCCACATCCAAAGGAGTTTAATTGAACCAGTTGTAAGTCCTTTGAGTTGGAAACAACCTGTGCAGCTCTATAAAGTCTTGAGTGATATACCCATTGATCTAAAACCCTAAGTTTACCTTCTATATCGTCTTCATATGTCAAAATCGAATCTTCTGAAAGCACTGCCCAACCTAAAGACGTTATAAGTTCAGGAATACCGTGGTTGATTCCTGGGTCTGTGTGGTAAGGTCTGCCTGCAAGTACAATTGCATTAATTTTATTTTCTCTTATATAAGTCAAGGACTTTTGCCCTTCCATTCTTATATCTTCTCTGAAAGCATGGAACTCATCCCAAGCCCTGTCAAGAGCATTTTTTATTTCAGATTTTTTTATTTCCTCTGACTGTAGTTCTTCAAAAAGTCTATCCGCCAATTTCTTTTTATTTTGAAGTGAAAGGAATGGATTTAAAAATTTAACATTTTCCTCATCCAGGTTCTCCAAATTATTTTTTATCACTTCAGGATAACCAGTTACCACAGGACAGTTTATATTGTTGTCCACATTTTCAAATTCCTGTTTTTCGTAGAATATTGAAGGATAGAAAATAAATTTAACTCCCTTTTCTATAAGGTCTTCAATATGACCGTGGACCATCTTCGCAGGAAAACATGCTGTCTCACTTGTTATGGAGGCTATTCCCTTTTCATACATCTGTCTGTCAGATTTTCCAGAGAGAACAACTTCGTATCCAAGTGATGTAAAGAATGTAAACCATAATGGGTAGTTCTCATACATATTTAAAACTCTTGGTATACCTACCTTCCCTCTAAATGCCTTTTCCTTTGAAAGTGGCTTATAGTAGTTGAAGAGCCTGTTGTACTTGTATTCATACATGTTTGGAAGCTTAGAATCATTTGAAACATCTACTCCCGCTCCTCTTTCGCATCTATTTCCGGTTACATATCTTTTTCCATTGTTAAAAATATTTATAGAGAGCTTACAGTGATTTGAACATCTATTACACTGTGCATTTTTTTGAGTATATGTGAAAGCTTCCAGCTCTTCTTTATTTAAAAGGCTTGTCGCTCCTGTACTTTTTTCCTTCGCCATTAAAGCCATTCCCATAGCTCCCATAAGCCCTGCTATCTCTGGTCTTACTGCAGTTCTTCCAGTTACTTTTTCAAAAGCTCTTAGAACCGCATCACCATAAAAAGTTCCACCTTGAACAACTATACTTTTCCCAAGTCTCTTTGGATCACGAACTTTTATAACCTTTTGTATTGCATTTTTGATTACTGAGTAGCAAAGTCCCGCGGCAATATCCGGTACGCTGGCGCCTTCCTTTTGAGCCTGCTTTACCTTAGAATTCATAAAAACAGTACACCTTGAACCAAGGTCTACAGGATTTCTTGACTTAATTGCCTCTTGTTGAAACTCTTCAGCGGTGTATCCAAGGGATTTCGCAAAGGTTTCAATAAATGAACCGCATCCTGATGAACAAGCTTCATTAAGTTGTATGGAGTCAATTATTCCATCGGAGATGTGCATAGCCTTCATATCTTGGCCACCAATGTCCAAAATAAAATCAACGTCATTTTTAAAATATGAGGCAGCTTTATAATGTGCCAAAGTTTCAACTTCGCCCACATCAACATTTAGAGCAGCTTTAATAAAGTCTTCCCCATAACCTGTAATGCCAGAACTTACAATCTTTGCCTTCGGATTTAGTCTGTCATATATTTCCTTAATAACTTCAATTACAAGTTCAAGGGGTTTCCCATAATTATTTCCATATTTAGTAAATAGAATGTCATCATCTTTATCAATTAGAACCACCTTTGAAGTAGTTGAACCGGCATCTATCCCTAAATAACATGGTCCTTCATATCTACTTATATCATTTTTCTTACTGTAAGCTCCCTTGTGGCTTTTTAAAAATTCTTCATATTCCTCTTCACTTTTAAATAGAGGTTCAAGAACCTGTTCCTTATCAACTTCTACTTCAATAGGCTTATTTATCTTTTCAAGAAGTTCTTTAAAAGGTAATGCTTTTAATTCCCTTGATGCAATAGCTGCACCCATAGCAACAAATATTTCTGAGTTATCAGGAATGATAAAGCGATTATTTTCCTTTCCAAGCGTCTCTTTAAACCTTTCAGCTAATTGATCTAAAAAGTGTAATGGTCCTCCAAGTAGTGCAATATTTCCCTTGATTGGTCTTCCACATGCAAGGTTTGAAATAGTTTGATTAACTACCGACTGCAATACTGAAACTGCGATATCTTCTTTTGAAGCTCCTTGATTTATCAATGCCTGAATATCGGTTTTTGCAAATACCCCACAACGAGATGCTATTGAAAAAATATTGTTGTAGTTTTTTGCATATTCATTTAAACCAGATGCGTCAGTTTCGATTAAGGATGCCATTTGGTCTATAAATGCTCCCGTTCCTCCAGCGCAAATCGAATTCATTCTCTGTTCCACGTTGCCAGTAACATATGTTATCTTGCTGTCTTCTCCACCAAGTTCGATTGCAACATCAGTTTCACGTATAAAGGTTCTTATAGCAGTAGTTCCAGAGACAACTTCTTGAATGAAATTTATATCCCAATACTTTTCTACAAACATACCTCCAGAGCCTGTAACCATAATAGTTATATTGGCGTCAGGAAATTCTTTATATGCTTTAAAAATAACAGACTTAACTGTCTCTTCAACATTTGATTTATGTCTTTTGTATTCTCTATATACTAATTTGTCGGATTCATCAATCACAACCAGTTTGACTGTAGTTGATCCAACATCAAGCCCAACATTATAAGTCACGATTACCTCCTACTAAGGGCATTGCCCTGCATAATGTCTCTTTCTTTTAACTCTTTATTGATATTTCCTATGACCTTAATCTTGTCTTTAGGCCAAATTGGTTTAAATAATTTGTTTTTATCAGGATCACCTGTGATCCTATGTATTATAATATCCTGTCTTAGAATCTCGATTGCATCACAAACTGCATCAATATATTCTTCCCTCTCTATAATTTTAAACATAGTGTTTAAATAGTATTTATAGAGTGGACTATCCTCGTAAATGTAAAGGCTGTGAAACTTAACGCCCCATATGGGAAGACCGTTAATATACTTTACAGTATTCATAAAGTCTTCATGAGTTTCAAAGGGTAGCCCAAAAATTATATGGGTAATTGTTTTAATCCCCCTATTATGTAATAACAAAACCTGTTCTTTAAAAATACTATTCTCATAGCCTCTATTTATTATTTTTGCAGTTTCTTCATTTGAAGTTTGAAATCCAAGTTCTACCCAAGTTTCATACTGATTCGAAATTTCTGAAAGAAGGTTTCTTATGTCCTCATCTATACAGTCGGGTCTTGTAGCTATTGAAATGCCAACTATATTCGGATGATTTAAAGCTTCATAATACTTTTTTCTTAAAACTTCTACTGGTGCAAATGTATTCGTGAAGGACTGAAAGTAAGCAATGTATTTATCGGATTTGCTCTTATGTTTTAAAAATTTAATCTGTGAGTCAATTTGTTCAGTTATAGATAGTCTCCTACTTCCTGCAAACTCTCCTGCACCTTCATCACCACAAAAAATACAACCTTTTTTTCCGTTTAACCTATTTGGACAAGTAACCCACCATCAATGGATACTTTTAAAATTTTTTCTCCAAAAGTTTTTTTCATATAAGTTGATAAATTGTTATATCTTTGCATATCTTCACACTTATTTTATTAATATAACACATATTCTTTAAGATTTTCTTAAATCTTTAAAAAAGTTCTGCATAAGATTCAAGGATTCTTCTTTTAATATTCCACCTTCAAAGGAAACCCTATGATTAAGTTCTGGTCTAAGTAAAATGTTGTCAACTGAGCCTACAAAACCACGCTTTATATCATATGCACCAAAATAAACTTTTTTTATTCTTGAGTAGACCATTGCAGAGGCACACATGGCGCAAGGTTCCAAAGTAACGTATAGTTCGCAGTCAATAAGTCTCCAACTTTTTATTTTTTCACTTGCCTTCTCAATAGCAATAAGCTCTGCGTGTTTCAAAGGATTTTGTAAAGACTCCACCAGGTTATGTGCTCTTGCAATTACTTCGTCATCCTTGACTATTACACATCCAACCGGCACTTCTTTTAGTTCAAACGCCCTCTCTGCTTCCTTCAATGCCTCTTTCATAAATATTATTTTTTTATCTTCCATTAAACCACCTATTGTTTATTATAGTACATTTAGAAATATTTATCCTATTTATGTTTGAGAATTAACACTAACTGTGATATTCTTAAATTAAAGTAAAATTGAAGGGAGCTATAAATGTCTGAAGAATTTTTTTCTGATACCCCTTATGGAGAATTGGGGCTAATAGTATTAAAGAGTTGTTGTCAATTAGGTAAAGAAGTTGATGAATTTCTAAAAGAACAGTACGGGATAAAGGATCCAGATTTTACATTTATTACCGACATTTCTGAAGTAAGATTTTCAAATGGAGAAGGAAAGGTTACGATCAACGAAACCGTTAGAGGGAAAGATATCTACATCTTAGCAGATATCGGAAACTATGGACTTACTTATAAGATGTATGGCATGGAAACAAGAATTGGTCCAGATGAACATTTCGCTGACATCAAAAGAGTAATTTCCGCAATAAATGGAAAGGCAAGAAGAATAAATGTAATCATGCCTTTAATGTATTCAAGTCGTCAACACAGAAGAAAGGCAAGAGAGTCATTGGATAATGCGATGGCATTACATGAGCTTGAACATATGGGAGTACATGGAATTTATACATTTGACGTACATGATCCAAACGTTCAAAATGCAATTCCACTACTTACTTTTGAAAATATATATCCAACTGCAGAAATTGTAAAAAATTTTGTGGAAAACGAAAATATAACTCAAGATGAATTAGAAAAAAAAGATATGATTATCATAAGCCCCGACACTGGAGCGATGGCAAGAGCCGTTTATTATTCAAATGTTTTAAAACAAGACATCGGTATCTTTTACAAGAGAAGAGACTACAGTAAGATAGTTGACGGTAAAAATCCAATAGTAGAACACAAGTACATTGGTAAAGATGTTACTGATAAAGATATATTGATAGTAGATGATATGATAGCCTCTGGAGAATCTGTACTTGACATCTGTTCCCAACTTAAAGAACAAGGTGCAAAGAGAGTATACGCTGCAGTTTCATTCTCACTATTTACAGAAGGACCTGCAAAGTTTGATGAATTCTATGAAAAGGGACTTCTTGATGCAGTTTACTCAACAAACCTAACCTATGTCCCTGAAGAAGTAAAAAATAGACCTTGGTTCAAACAAGTTAATATGTCAAAACTTTTAGCAACATTTATCCATCATATAAACTTAGATATTTCACTAAGTGGACTTTTGGACAAGACAAGAGGAATCAAAAGAATTGTAAAAAAGTAAAGTTTTAGCCCCTGATTAGAGGGGCTTTTTTAATATAATATTTTATTTACTCCATTTGTGATGGAAAGTTCCTTCTCTGTCATATCTTTCAAAAGTATGAGCTCCAAAGTAGTCTCTAAGCCCTTGAATCATATTCGCTGATCCTGGATAGGTTCTAAGGCTATCAAAGTATGAAAGGCCACTACTAAATGCTGGTATTGGTATTTCAAGTTCAATCGCTTTTGAAACCACTTTTCTAAGTGAAGGATAGCAATCCTTAACGATATCTTCAAGCACAGGGCTAAGTAAAAGATTTGAAAGCTCTTTATCTTCTTCATAGGCTTTCATAATAACTTTTAATAACCTTCCTTGAAGAATACATCCCGCTGTAAATCCTTCAGCAATTGATTTGTAATTTAAGTCCCAATTGTATTCCTTAGCAGCTTCTTTTAAAAGTGCAAAGCCTTGAGCATATGCTATGATTTTTGAAAGTAGCATCGCCTTTTTAATATCATCTCTCCACTCAGCTATATCAAGTTTTTCATAGTCCCCTCTTGGATAGAGTGAATTAAATTCTTTTCTCTCATCAAACATCGAAGAGACAACTCTTGCATTTAGACCAGCTACCAATTCAGAAGTTTCAACTCCTAAGTCAATTGCTTCAAGAGCTGCCCACTTTCCAGTGCCCTTGTGTTTAGCCTTGTCTTTAATATTTTCTAACAAGTAAGAACCATCTTCATCCTTTTCTCTCAAAACATTGACAGCTATATCAAGTAAGTATCCAGATTGAATACCATCTTTATAATACTCAAACTCTTTTGCCATAAGTTCATTGTCAATTTCAAAAGCCTCACGAAGAATCAAATAGGTTTCTGCAATGATTTGCATATCGCCATATTCGATACTATTGTGAACCATCTTAACATAGTGACCAGCTCCGTCAGTGCCTGCATACTTACAACAAACTCCGCCATCTTCATTTTTTGCAGATACCGCTTCAAGAAGCTCTTTTACATGAGCGTAGGCATCTTGGTCTCCTCCTGGCATTATTGCAGGACCACGTCTCGCTCCCTCTTCGCCACCAGAAACTCCAACACCCAAAAAGTTTATATCTTTTTCTAAAAGCTCTTTAGTTCTTCTAATAGTGTCTTTATAATACGAATTACCTGCATCCATTATAATGTCGCCTTTATCTAAATATTTTAAAAGCTCATTACACATTTCATCAACTGGATCTCCAGACTTAATCATAAGGAGTACTCTTCTTGGTTTTTCTAAACTTTCCACAAAATCTTTCAAGGAGGAAAAACCCTCTAAGTTACCCGTACTATCTTCTTCTATAGCTTTCCTTAATGGTTCTTCTGACCTATTGTATACAGCAAGTTTATAGCCCTTATCTGCAAAGTTAAGTGCTAAGTTCTTACCCATTACAGCCATTCCGATAATTCCTAATTGATTTTTAGACATTTTTCCTCCTCTAACTATTTTTCTAATTTACACAATTAAACTTAATATCAAAGCCATTATAAGACCTACAATACCTATTAAGGTCTCCATAACTGTCCATGAACGTAATGTATCTTTTGTACTTATTCCGAAATATCTATTAACTAACCAGAAACCTGAGTCGTTAACATGACTGAAGGCTGTTGCTCCAGCTGCAATAGCAATTACAATAAGTGCAGGTTCTACTGTTGAGCCTTCGATGATAGGAGCTACGATAGCTGCTGCTGTAGCCATTGAAACTGTAGCTGAACCAGCTGAAATTCTTACTACTACCGCAATTATAAAAGCTAAGATTAATGGACTTAAACTTAGTGTAGCAAATGACTTACCAACAGCATCTCCAATTCCTGAGTCTACAAGAACTTGTTTGAACACTCCACCAGCACCTGTAACAAGAATTATAATACCTGTTGAGTTAAGAGCAGCGTTTGAAACTGATTGTATCTCGTCCATTGTAAGTCCTTTAAATCTTCCAAGAATTATAAATGAAAGTAGACATGCAATTATAAGAGCTACTATTGGATGACCTATAAATGAAAATATAGTTCTCATTGTGTTTCCTTCAGGAAGAGCAGCAGTTGTTGCTGTGTTTAATAAGATTAATAGTATTGGGAATATTATTAAGAACATTATAGTTCCAAATCCTGGAAGTTCGTGCTCCTTAGCATCAATAACATTATTATCAATATCCATGTACTCAGGAACTTCTGCCATTATCTTTCCACCAATATGATTTCCCCAAATAGGTCCAGCTACGATGGCTGCTGGAATACCACAGATGATACCATAAAGTATTACCTTACCCAAGTCTGCTCCTACAAGTTCAGCAACCATGATAGGTCCTGGTGTAGGTGGTACAAAGGCATGAGTTACTGCAAGACCCGCAAGTAGTGGAATACCATAAATAAGTACTGATTTTTTAGAACTCTTTGCAAGTGCATAAACAAGTGGTACTAAAATAATAAATCCAACGTCAAAAAATACTGGTATAGAAACTAAAAACCCTGCTATAAGCATTGCCCATGGAGCTTTATCTTCGCCAAAAGACTTTAAGAAAGTTCTTGCAAGTTTTTCAGCTCCTCCACTGATTTCAAGCATCTTACCAAACATCGCTCCAAGACCAATTACAGTTGCCAAGAAGCCTAAGGTTCCTCCCATACCAGATACCATAGAGTTAATAATATCTCCAAGTGGCATCTTTGTCATAATCCCCATGAACAAGCTGACTATCAACAGGGAAATGAACGCATGAAGTTTTACCTTCATAACTAAAAACAATAAAATTGCTACCGTTACAAGTAATAACAGTATTAAAGATGTTGTAGACATAGTGTCCTCCTTAAAATTTATTTATCATCTACAGAACTTGATAGGTCTGCAAGTTCATGTAATAATGACCTGTTTTGTGCTATAGCCCTTTTATATATATCAAACTCCTTATCTCTTCTGTACTTCTTAATAGGTAAAAATTCTTTACCAGATATGAAGTAGTCCTTTGCTTCATCCAAATTATTTATCTTTCCAATTGCTAAAATACCAAGTAAAAAAGCACCAAAAAGTGGTCCGTCTCCCTGCTCAGTGACAAAGACAGGTCTGTCAACTATATTGCAAAAAGATTGAACCCAAATATCCGAATTAGTAAATCCACCATTTACATAAAACTCATTTATTTTTGTATCAGTTGCTTTTAATAGAACTTCAAAAACATCCCTTAAACAAAATGAAACACCTCTAATACCAGCAATTAAAATATCCTTTGAACAATGGCCATGAGATAATCCTAAAATTGAAGCTTTAAGCTTTGCATCCCAATAAGGCGCCCTTTCACCAGAGATAAAAGGTAAAAATACAATTCCATTTCCATAATCTTCTGGATTAAGTCCATCGAAAATTTCATCGAGGTGCTTTTCCATCTTCAAATTCTTTCGAATCCATTCATAGAAGATTCCACCATTATTTATAGCACCACCAGAAACATATAACTCATCATTTAATATATATGAAAAGATCGCACCATCTTCGTCAATAAGAGGGTGATCAGTAACAACTCTAAGAGCCCCAGAAGTTCCAACTGTAGATACAGCAGTTCCCTTGTTAAGACCATGAGATCCAAGGTTCGCAAGACAACCGTCGCTTGCTCCAAGAACTATAGGAATATCTTTTTCAAGTCCAATATCCTTTTTAAATTTATCAGTTAACACATCCATCACATGGGTTGTGCTAAAAACTTTAGGCAAGTTCTCTTCAGTTATTCCAGCATAATCAAGAGCAGTCTTCTCCCACTTTCTGTCATGAATATTGTACATTCCTGTAGCAGAAGCTATTGACTCATCAACAACCCACTCGCCAGTCATCCAATGTAAAATAATTTCCTTTATACCAACAAATAATTTTGATTTTTCGAAGATTTCTCTTTCTTTTTCTCTTAAATAAATAATTTTATAAAGAGGGCTCATAGGATGTACAGGAGTTCCTGTCTTTTTATAAATCTCAAGACCTTTTCCATCTTTTTTAGCTATCTCAACAAATTCTTGGCTCCTCCTGTCATTCCAAAGCATAACATTTGTCAAAGCTTTGTTTTCCTTATCCACTGCAACCAAAGAATGCATGTAAGCAGATAGAGAAATAAAGCCCAATTCTTCTCTCTCAATATGAATTTTAGAAACCAATTCCTTTAAAACAGAACTGAGATTCCATTTAATAGAATCCGGTTCTTGCTCCATAAATCCATTTTCTGGCTTTACAAGATTTGAATTTCTATAACTTTCATTTACAATAATTCCTTTTTCATCATATACTATTCCCTTGATAGTTGTAGTACCGATGTCAACACAAATATATCTCATAACATTCCTTCCATTTAATATAAATTTTTCCTTTATCTTACTTATTAGAATATAACATATTGATAAAAATATCAACATGTTGTTACTCAATAAATTTATCTAATAAACCCTAAATCCATCAGTCTTTTGTCAAACTCTTTCGCAAGAGAATTTCTCTTAAAATTAAAATCTCCCAAACTGTCAAACTCAACATAACCCATAAGAGAATTTGTAATAAATCCCGAGTCAAAATCAATTAAATCTTCTGGTTTAATAAAGACTTCTTCAACATCAAAATGTTTTATAAAAAAATCCCTCATAACACCATTTAAGATTCCTACAGAAATCTTTGGCGTGAATAATTTTTCATTTTTAATAAAAAAGATATTAGAAACAGCTCCTTCAGCAATATATCCATTTTCATTTAAAAAAATCGGCTCAAAAAATCCTCGTTCCTTAGCCCTTCTCTTCTCCAAAATATTATCCATATAATTAAAAGACTTATGATAAACCATAGGCGACGTTGAATTTCTTAAAGTTGTTGCAAAATTTAATTTAATTTTTTCTTCAATAATATGATTATAAGGGTCCTCCCTTGTAGTGATTATTTTATTTTCGTCCGAAACAGAAATCTTTAACGCATATGACTTCTTATCATTCTTGTCAATAAAATCAAATATTTCATTTTCCAAAACCACTTGATCAATATTAAAATAAGACAAACTGTTGTTAATCCTATTCAGATGTTCCTTTAAAAGAATAGGCTTTCCATTTACAATCTTAATTGTTTCAAAAAAACCCATTCCAAAGAAAAAACCACTATCTAAAATTATTTTTTCCATATGACTTCCTTTCAGTATTATGTTAAATATATTATATCAATAAATTTGGTAGTTTAGAAAAATAAACCCACCCTGTCATACTGAGCGAGCGACAGCGAGCCGAAGGATCTCGTTTTTCTCCCTGAATAATTAAAACAAAAAAAGAGCTTAGGAATTCCCAAACTCTCTATTAATGGCTCTAAATAATCTATTGGAGATGCTAACTTGTAAAGTTGGTATCTCATTTTATCTATTCATCATTATTCACTTACTTTTAAAAGATCTATCTAAATAGTCTCTTTCTTACTGTTTTTAGGTTCACTTAATAAGTCTTTAGATTTATTTTCTGAAAGATAATTCTTTTATTCCATTTCTATCTCATCATCCCTATCCAATCCAAAATATTCTTTCACTGCTCCAAGGGCGCCCTTTGCTTTTAAAAGTATCTCGTCAAATTCTTCCTCTTCGTCAGACAAATTTACTATGGCACCGCCGACTCCCAAGGTGGTTTTGTCCTTTTCTATAACTGCAGTTCTTATAACTATATTAAAATCCATTGTATTGTTATTTGAAATATATCCAATTGCCCCGGAGTAGACTCCCCTTGGACAGTGCTCTAATTCGTCTATAATCTCCAAGGTTCTCTTCTTTGGAGCTCCCGTCATGGATCCTCCTGGGAATACCTCCATCAACGCGTCAATTATATCGTATTCGTCGTCCAGTTTCCCCGACACCGTTGTCACCAGTTGGTGCAGTGTGGAGTAGGTTTCTACGTCCATTAGCTTAGGCACTTTCACTGTCCCAATTTTTGAAATTTTTCCCAAGTCGTTACGAAGAAGGTCAACTATCATCAAGTTTTCTGCCTTTGTTTTAACGTCCTGTCTCATGCTTTCAATTAGCTTTTCATCTTCTTCTTTGTCCACACCCCTTCTAATGGTTCCCTTTATTGGCTTTGTATTCATCACTCCATGTTTATCTATCTTTATAAATCTCTCCATGGAGGAAGATGCCACAGCAATTTCGTCAAATTTTAAAAGTGCAGAGTATGGTGCTGGGCTGATTTGTCTAAGAATTTCGTAGTACCTAATGGGATTGAATGAATAGTCAATGTCAATTCGATTTGTTAAACAGATTTCGTAGGACTCTCCCTCTACAATAAAATCCTTACATTTTTTAATATCTGAAATGTATTGTTTCCTATTTCTTACAAGTGAAATCTTTGGAAGCTCTCCCTTAATATTTTCTGGAATCCTTTCTACATTTTTCTTTAAAACTTCCACTATTTCATTATGAAACTCTTCATCATCGTTATATGACAGAATATAGATTTCATTTTCCCTATGGTCTACTATTACAGCTCTATCAATATATCTTAAATAAGCATCTGGGTATTCATAAACTTTTTTATTTTTTACCACATGACATCCTTTTAGTTCGTATCCCAGGTAGCCAATGTAGCCAAGTTGAAAATCACATGGAATTTCATCAACATATTCCCAATTTTTTAGATTTTCTTTTAAATAACTGAAAATATCTTTTTCAATTGTAGTTGTAGTATCTTTTTCTATTTTAGTAACTTGGTTCTCTTCCACATTGTACTTAATTATATGACTCCTCTTTCCATTTGTAAGACCAAATATGGAAAATCTTGAATGTCCTTCCTTTACAAGGGAACTGTCTAACCACTGAACATTGTGATCGTAATCATGTAGTGATTTGAAAAATGCAAGGTCATCACCATCATATTCTACTTTGCTATATTTTAATCTGTTTTCACCGTAAAATTCCTTTGATAGTTTGAAGAAGTTCTCTATAATCTCCCTGCCAAATTCACTACAGATTGACTCAGGATGAAACTGAACTCCATAAATGGGTTTAGTTTTATGGGATATTCCCATAATTATTTCATCTTCCGTCTTTGCATCCACATTAATATCTTGAAGTTCTTCTGGTTTACAAATTAAAGAGTGGTACCTCGTCACTTCAAATCCGTGTTTTAATCCGCTGAATAGCCCACTGTCGTTATGATATATTTTCGAAATTTCTCCATGAACTGGTCTTGGTGATAGAGCAATTTCTCCACCATTTAAGTACCAAATGCCCTGATGACCAAGACAAACTCCAAGTATTGGTTTGTTCAATTTCTCTATAACACGCTTACAAATTCCAAAATCCTCTTCACGGTCGGGACGCCCTGGCCCTGGAGAAATAATTACATTGTCAAAGTCAAGTTTAGAAAGTTCATCGAAAGTAACCTCATCATTTTTTATAACGGTTGGTTTGTTTCCCGTGACCTCCGCCACCAGTTGAAATAAGTTATAGGTGTATGAGTCATAGTTATCTATTATTAAAGTTTTCATTTTCGCTCCTTAGTTATTTGTATAATAAAATTATATAATACTGTGGGGTTAAAGCAAATGAGAAGTGAGAAGCGGAAAGTGGGAGGTTGAAAGTGAAAAATATATTATTGTGTTTACCTTGTATCTTATTGGTTAAATTTATAAATGTAGGCTTATAATAAATATTATGAAAGGATTGATAAAATGTCTGATATTAGAAAAGATGTTGAAAATTATTATAGTGATGTAACTACTAATAAGGATGGAAAAATGAAAACTTCAGTGTGCTCTTGCTCTATTGATGATTTTCCACCTCACATTCAAAAAATTCGTAATCAAATTAGTCCTGAGATTATAAAAAAATTCTATGGCTGCGGTTCTCCTATACCTCTTCAACTGGAAGGTTGTACTGTTTTAGACTTAGGCTGTGGAACTGGTCTTGATGTATATACTCTTTCTAAACTAGTTGGTGAAAAAGGAAAGGTCATTGGCGTTGATATGACTAAACATCAACTTATGGTAGCAGAAAAATATCAAGATGAAATGGCAGAAAAGTTTAATTACGAAAAATCTAATGTGGAATTTAAAAAGGGATATATTGAAGATTTGAAATCTTTAGGTATAGAAGATGAATCTGTAGACGTAGTAATTTCAAACTGTGTTATTAACCTTTCATCAGATAAAGAAAAAGTGTTTAAAGAGATATGGAGAGTTCTTGAAAATGGTGGAGAATTATATTTCTCCGATATTTTTGCAGATAGAAGAGTTCCTAAGTCCATTTCAAATAACCCTGTGCTAAGAGGAGAATGCCTTGGTGGAGCAATGTATGTGGAAGATTTTAGACGAATTTTAAATAATTGTGGCTGGAAAGACTTTAGATATATGTCCATTACTGATTCACCTATTAATAATCCAGAAATTGAAGAAGCTGTTGAAAATATAAAATTTACTTCAAGAACTGTTAGAGCATTTAAGTTACCAGATTTACAAGAGGATATTTGTGAACAATATGGACAAATTGCAACATATAATGGTGGAATTGAAGGTGCAGAATTTTCATTTAAATTAGATGACCATCATACTTTCGAGAAAGGGCTTCCAGTGCCTGTTTGTGGAAATACCTGTGCTATGGTTGAAAACACAAGATTTAAAGACTACTTTACAATCTATGGAAACAGAGATGTCCACTATGGTCCTTTTAAATGTAGCTGTTCTACATTTGATGTGAGAGAAGATAATAATTCAGGTTGTTGCTGTTGCTAGTAAATTCAAATTTTAATATTTTATAAAGTAGAGTATTGATGAGATGCTCTACTTTTTTTATTGGAAAGGGAGAAAGTGAGATGTGAGAAGTGGAAAGCGAAAAAACAAAAACCCTTCTACCATTCCAGTAGTGAGGGTTTCTTTTAGTATTCTAATGTATCTATTATTTCTCCAGTTTCAACATCTATCATCCTAACATCTTTTTCTGTTATAACTGCAACTGATGCACTTTCATCTTTTGGTATTGTGGTTGATCCTGGATTAATTACTATTACTCCGTCTTCTTCTTTTAACACCTTCACATGGGTGTGGCCAGACACTGAAAACTTTGCTCCCTTTTCTTTCGCTCTTTGAACTCTCTCTTCTTCGCTCTCTTCGTAGCCATGGATTCCATAGATTTTTATATCATCAAATTTAAAAAGCTGTTCTTTTTTGCTTAGGTCTTTTCCTATAACCATTTCATCTACATCTGAGTCGCAGTTACCCCTAATGTAGTAAATGTTTTCTATTTTTGAAAGTAGTTTTGCAAGTTCTTTTGGATTGTAATTTTTTGGTAGGTCATTTCTTGGACCATGATATAACACATCTCCACAGTGTATAATGTACTTGCAATCTTCTAATAGTTTTAGTGCTTTTTCCACTTGAACTATGTCACCATGTGTGTCTGATATTATTCCTATTTTCATTTTTATTACCTCCCTATGCTATAATACTTGTGGGGTGAATGTATTGAAAAAAATTAATTCAACTTTTATAAAATTTGCCATTGTCGGCGTTGTAAATACAATTGTTGGAATGAGCATAATGTTTATTTCCTACAATGTTCTACATCTTGGATATTGGTTGTCCTCGTTTTTGAACTTCTCTATGGCAAGTATTTTATCTTTCTTTTTAAATAAGAACATTACTTTTCAGTCAAAGGGGAATACCGGAACAAAGGCAATTCGCTTTGCATTAAACATTGCAATTTGCTACCTCGTTGCATATGGTATGGCTAAGCCTTTTACCATGTGGCTTTTAAAAGGGCAGCCTGTTAAAATTCAAGAAAATATCGCAATGCTCATTGGCCTTGGAATTTTTTCTATTTTAAATTATTTTGGTCAAAAATTAATTGTCTTTAAATAGGTCTTCTGATTTTTCTTTTATGATATATGAAGGCCTATTTTTTACTTCTTCATATATTCTTCCAATGTATGAGCCGATGATTCCTAAAAAGATTAGGTTTACTCCACCGATTATTAAAAGTAGACATACTATTGTTGCAAATCCTGGAACGTCTTTTCCCAGTACCAAGGTCTTTATGGCAATGTATAGAGCATAAAAAAATCCGATGGCTGAAAGTATTGTCCCTAAGAAAATTGCAAGATCTAATGGGGCTGTGGAGAAGGAAATTATTCCATCTATACCATATCTGAAGGAATCCATAAACTTCCACTTGGTCTTTCCCCTAAGTCTCTTATAGTCCTTTATTTCGATATATTTTGTGTTGTATCCCACCCAGTTGAAGATGCCCTTTGAAAATCGTCTCTTTTCGTTAAGGCTAAGGATTGACTCTACAACTTGTCTCTTCATTATTCTAAAGTCCTGAACGCCTGGGGTAAGTTTCACTCCTTTACCTGTTCGATTCATTATCTTATAAAATTTCTTTGCACCAAAGTTGTAGAATTTACTGGTGGAATTTCTATTTATTCTAATTGTTGCAACCACGTCTGTATTGTCGTCAATTTCACTAAGCATCTGTGGTATTAGTTCAGGAGGGTGTTGTAAGTCTGCATCCATTACACATACTAAGTCTCCCTTTGAAAACTTTAGCCCTGCCAACATTGCGGATTCTTTTCCAAAGTTTCTTGAGAATGAAATAAATTTCACCTTGCTGTCATTTGCAAAGTTCTTTATTATATTTAAACTATTGTCATAACTTCCATCATCTACGTAGATGATTTCATAACTCGTATCTATGCTGTGTAAAACTCTCGTAAGTCTTTCGTTAAAAAGATTTAGCGAGTCTTCTTCGTTATATACGGGAACTACAAAACTTATCATACTAACCTCCATATGAATTTATTATAGTTTAAAAGGGGGAAAGTGTAAAAGGCCTTCTCAATGAGAAAGCCTATTTTGCTAAAATATCTTTTAAAAATTGTCCTGTGTAAGATTTTTTTACCTTTGCAACTTCTTCTGGAGTTCCCTTTGCAATTAGAGTTCCTCCTCCACTGCCACCTTCTGGACCTAGATCCAAGATATAGTCCGCAGTCTTTATAACGTCAAGGTTGTGTTCAATTACAATTACTGTGTTGCCCTGTTCTACAAGCATGTCTAAAACTTTTACGAGCTTGTGAATGTCTGCAGTGTGTAGTCCTGTTGTTGGTTCGTCAAGGATGTAGATGGTCTTTCCTGTGGACCTTTTAGAAAGTTCTGTTGCAAGTTTTACCCTTTGGGCTTCTCCCCCGGAAAGTTCTGTAGAAGATTGTCCAATCTTTATATATCCAAGCCCAACATCGTTTAAAGTTTGCAGTTTATTTGCAATGCTTGGAATATTTTTAAAGAATTCAACCCCCTCTTCAACAGTCATATCAAGCACATCATAAATATTTTTTCCCTTATACTTAACCTGCAAGGTCTCTCTGTTATATCTCTTTCCATGGCAAACTTCACATGGCACGTAGATGTCTGGTAAAAAATGCATTTCCACCTTTACCGTACCATCACCTTTACAAGCTTCACATCTTCCACCCTTAACATTGAAGGAAAATCTTCCCTTTTTATATCCCCTCATCTTGGCTTCGTTTGTAGATGCAAATAAGTCTCTGATGCTGTCAAAGACCTTTGTGTAAGTTGCAGGGTTGGATCTTGGGGTTCGTCCAATTGGGGATTGGTCAATTTGTATAACTTTGTCCAGCTGTTCAATTCCCTCTATGTCTTTGAACTTACCTGGTTTTGCCTTTGCTCGATTAAGTTCCTTGGCTAAAACTTTGTAAAGTATTTCATTTACGAGGGAACTTTTACCTGACCCAGAAACTCCTGTAACACAGGTTAGTACACCTAAGGGAAAATCAACATCTATGTTTTTTAAATTATTTTCTTTGGCGCCCTTTACTTTAACAAAACCCTTCGGTTCCCTTCTTGTTGATGGCACCTTTATCTTCTTCTTGCCTGAAAGATATTGTCCTGTAATGGAATCTTCTACTTTAATGATGTCATCAATGGTTCCTTCTGCCACCACATGACCACCATGAATCCCTGCGCCAGGACCAATGTCCACAATGTAGTCTGCCATTCTCATGGTGTCTTCGTCATGTTCCACTATAATAAGTGTATTCCCAATGTCTGTTAGTGAACGAAGGGCTTCCAGTAATTTATTGTTGTCCCTTTGATGTAGTCCAATGCTCGGCTCATCCAGTACATATACAACACCCACAAGGGCAGATCCAATTTGGGTTGCAAGTCTAATTCTCTGTGACTCTCCTCCAGACAATGTGCCTGAGGACCTGGACATGGTCAAGTATCCAAGGCCTACGTCATCTAAGAATTTTAATCTATTTTTGATTTCTTTTACTATATCATGGGCAATAACTTCCTTTGCTCCTGTTAGTTTTAAATTGCTAAACCACTCATAGCTTTCAGTTATAGGCATATCTGTAATATCAATGATATTTTTGTCTTCTATCTTGATGGAAAGGTATTTATCCTTTAGCCTCTTACCCTTACACTTTGAACACTCTATCTCCGTCATGTATTCGCCGATTCTGTCCTTCATATTATCTGAAGCACTTCTATATCTTCTGTCAAGATTATTTACGACACCTTCAAACCTTCCACGATATCTTTTGAAACCAGAGAAGTGGCTTTCAAAGGAAATTGTAATCTCATCCTTTGTCCCATATAGAATTTCGTCAATCATCTTCTTTGGCGCTTCTTTAAAGGGCTTGTCTATTGGGAATTTGTGTTTATCGAGAACTGCCTTTATCATTTCATAGTAATAGGTTCCAGGCTTTGAAGTAGCAAATGGATCCACTGCGCCCTGTTCAAAGGAAAGGTTGTAGTTTGGTATAACCAAATCTGGGTCAATTTTTAGATGATGGCCAATTCCGTTACATTCCTCACACATTCCATAGGGATTGTTAAATGAAAATGATCTTGGTTCTATCTCTTCATAGGACACATGGCCTTCGGGACAAGTAAGCTTTGAACTTAGTAGTAACTCTTCTCCGTCGATTATGGAAATTTTTATAACTCCGTCTGAAAGTCTAAGTCCCTGTTCGATTGAGTCTGTAAGTCTTGACTCTATTCCTTCTTTTACGATAATTCTATCTATTACTACGTCTATATCGTGCTTTTTAGTCTTGCTTAACTTTATATCTTCAGAAAGTTCAAACATCTCACCATCTATAACGGCTCTAATGTAGCCTTCCTTTCTCATGTTCTCAAGGAGTTTTTTATGTTCTCCCTTTTTCCCCGACACAATTGGTGCAAGAACTTGTAGCCTTGTCCTCTCTTCGTAGGACATGACCTTATCCACCATTTGGTCCACTGTTTGGCTTGTTATCTCCTTGCCACAAACTGGACAGTATGGCGTTCCCACCTTTGAGTACAATAGTCTTAAATAGTCATATATTTCTGTTACAGTTCCAACTGTGGAACGTGGGTTTTTGCTTGTAGTCTTTTGGTCAATAGAAATAGAAGGAGAAAGTCCTTCTATATATTCCACATTTGGTTTTTCCATTTGACCCAAAAACTGTCTTGCATAGCTGGACAATGACTCTACATACCTTCTCTGTCCCTCTGCATATATGGTATCAAAAGCTAAGGATGACTTCCCAGACCCGGAAAGCCCTGTAATAACCACCATCTTATCCCTTGGTATGGTTAGGTCGATGTTTTTTAAATTATTTTCCTTAGCACCTTTTATTACAATTTTATTTAAACTCAATTAATCACCTAATATTCTCTCTTTAACTTCTTTAGTTGGTCACGAAGCACAGCAGCCCTTTCGAAGTCTAACACTTCTGCGGCTCTGTACATCTCCTCTTCAAGGTTGATGATAATCTTTTTAATGTCATCAGCTGTAATCTCTTCTTTATATATCTTATAAGTATCATTTTCCTCAGCAACTTTTGTAACTGCAATTAAGTCTCTTATATCCTTTTTAATGGTAGTAGGTGTAATATTATGTTCTTTATTGTACTCATCTTGAATTTCCCTTCTACGCTTAGTTTCTGATATAGCTATATCCATAGACTTTGTAATGTTATCGGCATACATAATAACCCTACCATCAGAGTTTCTTGCAGCACGACCGATTGTCTGTATTAGTGATGTCTCTGACCTTAAAAAGCCTTCCTTATCTGCATCAAGTATTGCAATAAGTGATACTTCTGGTAAGTCCAAGCCCTCTCTAAGAAGGTTTATACCAACCAGAACATCATACTCTCCAAGTCTTAGGTCTCTAATTTTTTCCATTCTCTCCAATGTGTCTATATCCGAGTGAAGATAGGTTACTTTTATATCAAGCTCTTCAAGATACTTGGTTAAGTCCTCTGCCATTTTCTTAGTCAATGTGGTTATAAGAACCCTCTCGTCCTTTTCAACATTTTTATAAATCTCCGTAACAAGGTCATCAATTTGACCCTTTGTTGGTCTAACTTCAATAATCGGGTCTAATAGCCCAGTCGGTCTAATAATCTGTTCAACTTCCTGTTCTTCGTGTTCCCTTTCATATGGTCCTGGAGTTGCAGACACAAATAGGATTTGATTCATCATTGACTCAAATTCATTGAACTTAAGCGGTCTATTATCCAATGCGGAAGGAAGTCTAAATCCATAGTCTACAAGGTTTGTCTTCCTCGATTTGTCCCCTTCATACATACCCCTAACCTGTGGCAAGGTAACATGGGACTCGTCCACTATGGTAAGGAAGTCCTTTGGAAAGTAGTCAATTAATGTATATGGTCTTGACCCTGGAGCTCTTCCACTTAAATGCCTTGAGTAGTTTTCAATTCCAGTTGTAAATCCCATTTCTGAAAGCATTTCAAGGTCATATCTGGTTCTCTGTTCAATCCTCTGAGCTTCCAGCAGTTTTCCCTTGTCTTCAAAATATTTTATTCTCTCTTCAAGCTCCTCTTCAATTGTGCCAAGGGCCCTCTTTACCTTTTCCTGTGAAGTAGCAAAGTGAGATGCAGGGTAAATTGCAACGTGATTTCTCTCTGCAATAATTTCACCTGTAAGTGCATCAATCTCTGTAATTCTGTCAATCTCATCACCAAAAAACTCAACTCTAACTGAATGTTTTTCTTCATATGCTGGAAATATATCTAAACTGTCTCCTCTGACTCTAAAGGTTCCCCTTTCAAAATTTATATCATTTCTAACATATTGGATGTCAATTAGCTTCTTCATTATCTCGTCTCTGTCCTTTATCATTCCAGGTCTTAGGGAAATAACTAAATTTTCATAGTCAATTGGGTCTCCCAAGCCATAGATGCACGAAACGGAAGCAACTATTATTACATCTCTTCTTTCAAATAGGGACATGGTTGCAGAGTGACGAAGTTTATCTATCTCATCATTTATGGAACTGTCTTTTTCAATATATGTGTCAGACTGAACAACATAAGCTTCCGGTTGATAGTAATCATAATAGGACACAAAAAATTCAACCGCATTTTCGGGAAAGAACTCCCTGAACTCTCCTGCCAGTTGATATGCCAAGGTCTTATTATGTGCTATGACAAGTGTAGGCTTTTGAACTTTTTCTATAATATTTGCCATGGTAAAGGTCTTTCCTGAGCCGGTAACACCTTTTAAAGTCTGAGCCTTCATATTATTTTCTATTCCATCAACGATCTTTGCAATAGCTTCTGGTTGATCGCCTGTAGGTTTAAATTTTGAATGTATTTTAAAATCCATAACTCACCTCTTATGAACATTCGTTCGATACTATTATATCATTGAATCTTAAGCTTGTAAAAATTGAAAAAATACCTTCTTTACCACTAAATGATAAAAAAGGTATTTTTTGATTCTATTTAAATAATTCTACAATTTTACCGAACACATCTCTTAAAAATGCAGAGATTTGATCTAATAGTCCACTCTTTTCAGCTTCATCATAAGCTTGTTTTGCTCCATCAAGAATGGCTCCTCCCCATTTTTTTAATTGCTTTGCAACTTCTTCTGAAGTTATTGCATCAGTGTTTGCATATTTTTCAAAATAGGAAATAAGTTTGTCCATTTGGTCTTGGGTTACAACTTTATCCAAGTCATATTTAACCAATGACTCTTCAACAACTCTTCTAATGTCTTCAAGGGTTGGTTGTTTGTCTTGGTTATTTTTTATATCCCCAAGGCTTGACTTAATGTCAGTAATTGCTTCGTCGAGCTTGTCTGTGTCAAATCCTTCCTTGGCCTTGTTCTCTTGGCTAATTTCATTAACAGTGTCAAGCTCGTCTTGGGCAACTTCCATTCTCTCCTTATCCAAGGTTTCGCCATTTGCTTCAAAGGCCTTATACACTCCTGTAAGTGCAGACTCTCCAGTTACAGGCCTTATTGCACCAACAAGAATTGTGGCATCTTCTACACCTGCAGTTAGTGCAGCGTTTCTATATTGTTCTGCTGTTATTTGAGTTATGTTTTCTGGAGTCTTTATTTCAACTTCCACTCCTTTGCCCTCATTTTCCTTTGTGACAAGTACAGATGAAATCATATTTGCTGGATTAGAAAGGTCCCCACCAATGTACTTAACTAAGTCCTTATAGGTTACTTTTATGGAATTAATATTTTCCTTATCCTTAACTCCAAGTAACTTCATTGTGCTTTCCTTTTGATTTTCGTTTAAGGTTTCCCCATATGCAAATGTTGGTTTACCCCATCTTTCATTTATAACTTCTGTGTCAATTTCAGCAGCTTTTGACATAGTTGCATTAAATAATAAGCTAAATGCAAAAACACCTGCTAAAGTTTTTTTAATTTTTGTATTCATTTCTACCTCCTGAATTTATTATATCATGAACAGGTACAATGAAAATCTACAACATTTCAACATTATTTAAATCTTGATGCATAAAAAGAAAGTATTTTATCATGATAAATTATCATTCCTTCATCTACCAAGGAGCTAAGTAAATTAATATCGTTAACATCTTCACTTATACCCAGCATATTGCTATAAAATCCTGCAATTGAAGGTAATCTTTTATTATTCAAAAGCTTATTGAACTCATCTATATCTGAAGGCTTCCTATCTGCTTTACCCTCAGCTACAATAATAATTTTATCTTCCTCATTTTGAATTCTCACAGTAATATCTCTTACCCCATTGCTATACATATAGGTTAGAAGAGATATCGTTATTTTATTTGAAATTATTGCCTCATCGTCTAAAATCATACTTCCTCCTTTTGTAAGCCAATATAATCGAATCAAATAGTGGAACAAGTGTAGCCGCTACAAACCCACCTGCAAACCCATTGTTGTAAAGGTTTAGCCCTCCATGTAAATAAGCAAGGTTTGAAACAACAGCCACATGCACAAAACCTGCTATCATACCTGGGATAAAACCATATTTACCACAAATTGGAGCTAAATTAGTTCCAAAAAGCATAATCATAAGTGATGATGCAGAATTTTCCTCATAAATATTTAAAAGAACTGCCAGTCTTGCTCCAACAAGAATTGGAATTGTGTTTTTAGGATGTTTACCAAAAGCTGAAAAACCTACAACTGTTAATATACCTCCAACAACTGGTCCTGATAACTCGCCACCAATTAGGAGTATATAAGTTGTAAAAATTATTCCCATAACTCCCATATTTAAAAGAGTTATTCCATATCCATAAAGGTCAAAAAAATCTGCAACAAGCTGTCCTGTATTCTTTAATAATTCTCTATACTCTTTTACTATATTTCCACTGTTTAATATGCCAATAAAAATCATGGCTGTAAAAATAATATAGAGTATTATGGACAGTTCAAAATCATGCCCACTTGAAATATAATTAACAGTTTCAATATTAACATTAAACATCTTAAAGGTTGCAGTTATAAACATACCTATAATACCAGCTGTGAATCCAACATTATACAAACTAAAACCTCTATGAAATCTTAAAAAAGCTTGGGCAAGAGGAGGTATAATATATCCAACAAATATTCCAGCAAGGTATCCTATTAATATACCTTTCAAAGGTGGTAAATTCATTCCAAAAGCAATTTCACTAACTAAAGGCCCTAAGCAAGATCCAAAAAGTGCAGGTAATATATAACTTTTAAATGGCATCCTGATAGATTTTGCGTAAAGATATACACCAAAAGTTATAGGTATGGAGTTTAATATATTCTTCCCAAAAAAAGAAAATCCTGAAACGATAAAAATACCTGCTATAAGTGGTCCATTTACCATAGAACCAGACCTTTTAGAAAGAAATATTGAAAGAATTGTCATTATACCACTATTGAATACAGCTGCTCCTAAATTCGCTATTTCAATATAATCTGTAACTAAATTGCTTGGAGAAAAGAAAATTATCTTCATCCCATCAAATATATCCCTTGGATTATTAAGGAAAAAAGAACATATAAGAAGATAAAACCCAAAAGCGTAAAGGATGATATATTCTTTTTTATTTCCGTCAGAATTAGAAAGATTTTTCATAGGCCACCTCGATGTTATTCTCTCCTTAGTTTAACATATTTTTAAGACTAAATTATAAAATACATTTAACTTCTATGCTAACTTTATTTAAGACATATATTTTTCAATATATTCTTCATATCCACCTTCTTCAACTCTATAACTTCCATCATCAAATATTTCAACAATTTTATTTGCAACAGAGGAAACAAATTGATGATCCAATGACGTAAATAAAATATTTCCCTTATATGAAATCAGTCCATTATTTACAGCTTCAATACTTTCAAGGTCTAAGTGATTAGTAGGTTGGTCGAAAATTAACATATTTCTTGGCTCAATCATCATCTTTGAAAACATCATTCTAACTCTTTCTCCACCAGAGAGTACTGATGAGTCCTTTAATGCTTCATCACCTGAGAATAACATTTTTCCTAAAAATCCTCTTATGAATATCTCAGAATTTTCTTTAGAATATTGCCTTAACCAGTCAAGTAGATTTAACCCTTTAGTATCAAAGTATTTTGTGTTATCCTTAGGAAAATAATCATATGATATTGTTTGTCCCCACTTGTAAAAACCTTCATATTCTTCTCTATTACCTGTAATAACTTCAAAAAGTTCAGTTATTGCAATTTCATTCCCTATAAAACCAATTTTTTCATTCTTTAAAACTCTCAAATCAAAATCATTTAATAGTATTTTTTCTCCATTTTTTATAGTCAAATTCTCAAAATTCAAAATTTCATTTCCTGGTTCTCTTGAAAGCTCAAATCCAACAAAAGGATAACGTCTAAGAGATGGAGCAATATCATCTAAAGTAATCTTGTCAAGCAATTTTTTTCTTGAAGTCGCCTGCTTAGACTTTGATTTATTAGCAGAAAACCTTCTAATAAAATCTTCAAGCTCTTTAATCTTTTCTTCCTTTTTCTTATTTGCTTCCTTTATCATCTTCTCTGCAAGCTTACTTGATTCATACCAAAAATCATAATTACCAAGGGTCATACGAATCTTTCCATAATCAATATCAACCATATGAGTACATACTTCATTTAAAAAATATCTATCATGAGATACAACAATTACTATCCCTTCGAAATCAAAAAGAAAATCCTCTAACCACTTAACAGCCTTATAATCAATACCATTAGTAGGTTCATCAAGTAAAAGGATTTCTGGCTTTCCAAATAATGCTTGAGCAAGAAGAACCTTAACCTTATCAGCCTCTATCAAATCCTTCATAAATAAACCATGTTTATCAGTACTTATACCTAAACCTTGAAGAATCGTTGATGCTTCACCCTCTGCTTCATATCCATTCAGTTCGCCAAATCTTCCTTCAAGTTCTGCTGCCCTAATTCCATCCTCTTCAGTGAAATCTTCCTTTGAATAAATTAAATCCTTTTCTACAGAAATATCATAAAGTTCCCTATTACCCATGATAACAGTATCAATCACTTTGTAATTTTCAAAGGCAAAGTGATCTTGATTTAGTTTACTTAGCCTATCATGTTCACCCATAGTTATATTTCCAGTAGTTGGTTCCTTTTCACCATTCAAAATTTTTAAAAATGTAGATTTACCAGCACCATTCGCACCAATAACACCATATACATTTCCATCACTAAATATTAAATTAACATCTTCAAATAACTTTTTATCAGGAAAAGCTACTGAGAGATTATTAACTGTAAGCATAACTACCTCCATCTATTTTTATACCGCTTTATGTTTATATAAATTTCTTTAATACACCTATCTATTTTAGTTTAAAAATAGGATAACTTCAATCTTTTTAAGCAATAAAAAAAGATGTTTAGTATAAAATAAAATTCTTACTAAAACATCTATATAATCAATGGTTGCGGGAGTAGGATTTGAACCTACGACCTTCGGGTTATGAGCCCGACGAGCTACCAAACTGCTCCATCCCGCGTCATATTGCCTTGGTGCCGGAGACCGGAATCGAACCGGTACGATCTTTTAAGGATCGCAGGATTTTAAGTCCTGTGCGTCTGCCAGTTCCGCCACTCCGGCATGGTTGGCTCCCAGGGTGGGACTCGAACCCACAACCTACCGGTTAACAGCCGGGTGCTCCACCATTGAGCTACCTAGGATTATAGACGGGCGAATACCTACTCTCCCATGGGCTCTCCCCCATAGTACCATCGGCGCTAAAAGACTTAACTTCTGTGTTCGAGATGGGTACAGGTGTATCCCTTTCGCTATCTTCGCCCATTTCTTTTGCAACTTCTTGAAAAGTAACAAATATTCCCGGTCAAGCTTTCGATATATTAGTATCAGTTAGCTTAAAGTATTACTACTCTTACACCTCTGACCTATCTACCAGCTTTTCTCCCTGGTTTCTCTCGTATTTCTACAAAGAAATCTCATCTTGAGGTGGACTTCGTGCTTAGATGCCTTCAGCACTTATTCCTTCCAAACTTAGCTACTGAGCTGTGCACCTGGCGGTACAACTCATACACCAGCGGTCTGTCCACTCCGGTCCTCTCGTACTAGGAGCAGCTCCTCTCAAATTTCTTACGCCCACGGTGGATAGGGACCGAACTGTCTCACGACGTTCTGAACCCAGCTCGCGTGCCTCTTTAATGGGCGAACAGCCCAACCCTTGGAACCTTCTCCAGCTCCAGGATGAGACGAGCCGACATCGAGGTGCCAAACCTCCCCGTCGATGTGAACTCTTGGGGGAGATAAGCCTGTTATCCCCGGGGTAGCTTTTATCCGTTGAGCGATGGCCCTTCCACTCGGTACCACCGGATCACTAAGTCCTACTTTCGTATCTGCTCCACTTGTGGGTGTCGCAGTTAAGCTTCCTTTTCTTTCGCTCTTTGAATGATTTCCAACCATTCTGAGGAAACCTTTGAACGCCTCCGTTACTCTTTTGGAGGCGACCGCCCCAGTCAAACTGCCCAACTGACAGTGTCCTCACACCTGTTTCAAGGTGCCAAGTTAGAACTTTAGCATTGAAAGGGTGGTATCCCACTTTTGACTCTGTTAAGTCTTGGGACCTAACTTCTTCGTCTCCCACCTATCCTGTACATTCAATACCAAAATCCAATGTCAGCTTGCAGTAAAGCTCCACGGGGTCTTTCCGTCCTACCGTGGGTAAGTCGCATCTTCACGACTACTACAATTTCACCGGATCCTTTGTTGAGACAGTGCCCAAATCGTTACACCTTTCGTGCGGGTCGGAACTTACCCGACAAGGAATTTCGCTACCTTAGGACCGTTATAGTTACGGCCGCCGTTTACTGGGGCTTAAGTTCTAACCTTCACCGGCACTCAATTCCTTACACAATGTTATTTCAGAGATTTTTCTATTCTTTCCCAGAGGAATCTTCTTCCTTGTCCTGAGTTCTTTAATGTTCTTTCTCGTTTCCTTGCATCTTGTTCGTTTTTATATGCTTCGTAATATACTAATTCCCATTGGTGATTTTTTGTTGATTTGTTGAATCCTCCATTATGACTTTTTATTCTTTGTTTTAAGTCTTTTGAGTATCCTATATATCTTTCTCCAATTTCATTTTTTATTACATAAACGTAATACATTTTTTTCTCCTTACATTATGCATAGAATTGAATGCCGGTTAAGTCTTCCCCTTAACCTTCCAGCACCGGGCAGGTGTCAGCACCTATACTTCATCTTTCGATTTAGCAGATACTTGTGTTTTTGGTAAACAGTCGCTTGGGCCTATTCTCTGCGACCAAGTTTTGCTTTTTGTGTTTTACATATACAATTCTCGGTACCCCTTCTCCCTAAGTTACGGGGTCATTTTGCCGAATTCCTTAACAAAGGTTCTTCCGCGCGTCTTAGGATTCTCTCCTCGCCTACCTGTGTCGGTTTGTGGTACGGGTATCTCTTTGCTGGATAGTGCCTTTTCTTGGCAGTGTGGAATCTGGAACTTCGCTACTTGTTTTTCGCTCCTCATCGTATCTCGAAGTTTTGTAAAAGCGGATTTGCCTACTTCTACCTCCTACTTACTTGAACGTGCTCTACCGTTCGCACGCTTCCCATATCCTCCTGCGTCAACACTTCTCTCTTAACGCTAAAGATAGTACAGGAATTTCTACCTGTTGTCCATCGCTTACGCCTTTCGGCCTGGGCTTAGGTCCCGACTTACCCTGGGTGGACGAGCCTTCCCCAGGAAACCTTTGGCTTTCGACGGGTGAGATTCTCACTCACCTTCTCGCTACTCATGCCAGCATTCTCTCTTGTGTTTGGTCCAATTCGCCTTACAGCTTGTCTTCGCTCCTTACACAATGCTCCTCTACCATGCGTTTACACGCATCCACAGCTTCGGTATTAGATTTTAGCCCCGTTTATCTTCGGCGCATCACCACTTGACCAGTGAGCTATTACGCACTCTTTAAATGTATGGCTGCTTCTAAGCCAACATCCTGGTTGTCCGAGTAGTGTTACATCCTTCTCCACTTAATCTATATTTTGGGACCTTAGCTGGTGGTCTGGGCTCTTTCCCTTTTGACTATGAAGCTTATCCCTCATAGTCTGACTCCTATCGCTAATTTGATGGTATTTGGAGTTTGATAAGTTTCGGTAACATTATATGCCCCTAGACTATTCAGTGCTCTACCCCCTTCAATTACTACGATAAGGCTAGCCCTAAAGCTATTTCGAGGAGAACCAGCTATATCCAAGTTCGTTTGGCTTTTCACCCCTATCCACATGTCATCCGATAACTTTTAAACGTTACCCGGTTCGAGCCTCCATAGAGTTTTACCTCTACTTCACTCTGCACATGGATAGATCACCTGGTTTCGGGTCTACAACATGCAACTTGCGCCCTATTAAGACTCGATTTCTCTACGACTTCAGATCTTAAATCTTTAATCTTGCTGCATATCGTAACTCGCTGGCCCGTTCTACAAAAAGTACGACATCATCGAGCACTCAACTTTGCACACAAATCTTATTCTTTGTTTGTGTCTTGGTTTAAGCTATTGGATATTCTTTCTTTTAACCATCTTTTTGCATTTCCTCTTTGCTTTAGTTTCTGTTCTCTTTCCATTGCATCTTTTTTTGACATATATGCTTCGTAGTAAACTAATTTTGGTTCTCTGTTTTTTGTGGATATCACTTTGTTTTCGTAATGCTGTTTGATTCTGTTTTTAAGATTTGTTGAAAATCCTATATAAATCTCTCCATTTTTCATGGTTAGTACGTATACGTAAAACATTTAACTCCTCCAAATCTTTGCAAAGTTGAGTGCTCGACTTTGTCTGCTTGTAGGCATAAGGTTTCAGGTTCTCTTTCACTCCCCTCCCGGGGTTCTTTTCACCTTTCCCTCACGGTACTATTCGCTATCGGTCACTAGGTAGTATTTAGCCTTGGGAGGTGGTCCTCCCGTGTTCCCACAAAGTTTCTCGTGTTCCGTGGTACTCTTTCTAAGGTGTAGGTTTCTGTTTTTGATTACGAGGCTGTCACTCTCTTTGGCTCGGCTTTCCAGCTGATTCTTCTAACTTCTTCCTATCTTTTCCTTAAGTTGGGCTTCTCCCTCTTCGCTCGCCGCTACTGGGGGAATCGAGTTTTCTTTCTCTTCCTCGGGCTACTTAGATGTTTCAGTTCGCCCGGTTCGCTTCTGTAGCTTAATTGGTTGGGCTACAGATACTTAGAGTTTGTCTAAGTGGGTTTCCCCATTCGGATACCGACGGCTCGATGGATATTTGCTCCTAACCGTCGCTTTCGTTGCTTGTCACGTCCTTCTTCGCCTCCTAGTGCCAAGGCATTCGCCTTATGCCCTTTGTCGCTTGACCGGAAATATTTCTTACTTTTCCATTTTTTGCTTTCGTCTATTGCTTTTATTCTGTTTTCAATGTTCAATATGGTGGGCCTGGGTGGACTCGAACCACCGACCTCACGCTTATCAGGCGTGCGCTCTAACCACCTGAGCTACAGGCCCATATGGTGGAGATGAGGAGAGTCGAACTCCTGACCTCCTGCTTGCAAGGCAGGCGCTCTCCCAACTGAGCTACACCCCCACATGGATAAGGTTTTGAACCTAAGTTAAGTGTAAAAAACTTTGTTGTACTCCTTAGAAAGGAGGTGATCCAGCCGCACCTTCCGATACGGCTACCTTGTTACGACTTCACCCCAGTCATTAATCCTACCTTCGACAGCTCCTTCCAATGGTTAGGTCACTGGCTTCGGGTATTACTAACTCCCATGGTGTGACGGGCGGTGTGTACAAGACCCGGGAACGCATTCACCGCGACATTCTGATCCGCGATTACTAGCAACTCCGACTTCATGTAGGCGAGTTGCAGCCTACAATCCGAACTGGGGCAAGCTTTCTGAGATTCGCTTCATATCACTACTTCGCTTCCCTCTGTACTTGCCATTGTAGCACGTGTGTAGCCCAGGACATAAAGGGCATGATGATTTGACGTCATCCCCACCTTCCTCCGGTTTGTCACCGGCAGTCTATTTAGAGTCCCCATCCTTAATGCTGGTAACTAAATATAGGGGTTGCGCTCGTTGCGGGACTTAACCCAACATCTCACGACACGAGCTGACGACAACCATGCACCACCTGTATGGATGTCTATAAAATAGAGGAGTATATCTCTATACTTTTCACCCATATGTCAAGCCCTGGTAAGGTTCTTCGCGTTGCATCGAATTAAACCACATGCTCCGCTGCTTGTGCGGGTCCCCGTCAATTCCTTTGAGTTTCAGTGTTGCCACCGTACTCCCCAGGCGGAATGCTTAATGTGTTAACTTCGGCACCGAGATTTGACTCCCAACACCTAGCATTCATCGTTTACAGCGTGGACTACCAGGGTATCTAATCCTGTTTGCTCCCCACGCTTTCGTACCTCAGCGTCAGTTTGTGTCCAGAAAGTCGCCTTCGCTACTGGTATTCCTCCTAATATCTACGCATTTCACCGCTACACTAGGAATTCCACTTTCCTCTCCACTACTCAAGTTATACAGTTTCAAATGCTACATGAGGTTGAGCCTCAAGTTTTTACATCTGACTTGTTTAACCGCCTACGTACCCTTTACGCCCAATAATTCCGGACAACGCTCGCACCATACGTATTACCGCGGCTGCTGGCACGTATTTAGCCGGTGCTTCCTCCTTGGTTACCGTCATTATCTTCTCCAAGGACAGAGCTTTACGAAACGAATTCCTTCATCGCTCACGCGGCGTCGCTGCATCAGGGTTCCCCCCATTGTGCAATATTCCCCACTGCTGCCTCCCGTAGGAGTTTGGACCGTGTCTCAGTTCCAATGTGACCGTTCACTCTCTCAAGCCGGTTACTGATCGTTGCCTTGGTGGGCTTTTATCTCACCAACTAGCTAATCAGACGCGAGCCCATCTTAGACCGCTATCGCTTTAACTTCTTCTACACTCGTAGGCGGAGTCTCATAGGGTATTAATCACGGTTTCCCGAGGCTATCCCCTTGTCTAAGGCAGGTTGCTCACGCGTTACTCACCCGTTCGCCACTAATCCTCTCGAAAATCCTTCCGAAGATGTCATTTCGAGGTTCATCGTTCGACTTGCATGTGTTAAGCACGCCGCCAGCGTTCGTCCTGAGCCAGGATCAAACTCTCTATTAAATGTTTGATCAGCTCTTTCGCTGACTTTTATTTTTTCACCGAATTATTGTTTGGTTGTACTTACTCAAAAGTTTTTTACACTTTTTTACTTGTTTAGGTTCTTTTGCACTCGCTTTGAGTGACAACTATTTTATATTACCATTGTTAAAATATATTGTCAAGCACTTTTTAATATTTTTTCTTTTGAAATTTTGTATTAAAAAAGGCAACTCATGTGAGTGCCTAATTATAATATCAACTTTATTTATCATTGTCAAGTCTTTTTTAAGATTTCTTTTTATTTTTTTAACTTCTTTTTTACAACGCTTTTTAATTCGTTAAATTCGTCTAATTTTAATAAGTTTAATACTAAGGAATAACAAATTATTCCAACTATTGCCATTATAAAAAGCCTTAATAAAAATATGTTTTTTGAGCTTGGAAGTATAGTTTTTAGTCCTTTGTCTCCATAGTATACTGCTGTTGCCATTACTAATGAGCTAAGTAATACTTTTACAAAACTCTTTGCGTAGTATACTAAATCGAGTTCTTTTATTTTCTTTTTTAGTAGAGTTATAAGTATCAAGACTTCTATTATACAAGATATTGTAAATGCCATTGCAATACCTTTGTAGTCAAGTTTTTTTGTTAAGGTGAAACTTAAAACAATATATATTCCACTCGTTATTATCTGATTTACAAATGGTGTTTTTGTATCTTGTAGACCAAAGTAGACTCTATTCAAATAGATCCTAAGTCCAGCAGCTGTAAATCCAATTGCATAAAGTTTTAGTGCAGTTGCTGTTAACAATGTGTTTTCTCTTGTAAATTTACCTCCCTCGTAAATAAATGCTATAAGTGGCTTTGACAGTATTATAACTCCAAATGTAAATGGTATTAAAACCATTATGGTTATAACTATTCCCTTGTCTATGACTTTTTTTATAAATTTTTTATCTCCTGAGTTAAATGCTTTTGCAAGTGAAGGATATAATACTGTGGACACTGATGTTATGGACAGTGATAAGACTGCGCCAAACAGGTTGTATGATGTTCTAAGTATAGTCTTACTTCCTTCCATAAGTCCTGATATTATACTATTTATTACTGCATTTGCACCTTGCGATATTATTTCTTTTGATGTTAGTGGCAACATCAAATACATTGTTTCTTTTAAATAACCTTTATCGTCATTTAATGTTATTTTGTGTTTATATTTTTGTCTCTTAAGGAATATAAATAAAAATATAGCTTGTGTAACCGCTCCTGCAGTTGTGATATATGCAAGATTTATTATATTGTTATATTTTCCTAAGGTAAAAAGTCCAATATAAAAGGTTAAATTTACTACAATTCCCAAGGCTGCAAATGGGGCAAATATGTTAAGTGAGTTCAAATATGCTCCAAAGCAAGAACAAAGCCCTAAAAATATTATGGATGGCGCAATTATTCTAACCATTTTTACTGTTAATTCTAAATGTTCTTTTGGAAAATTTGGAATTATTAAATTGACCATCGGCTTGGCAAATATAATTACGAATAAAACAAGTGCTATATTGATTAGGGTTACAAGGTTTACAATTTTGCTAAAGTAAGTTTCTCCTTCTTCTGGACTGTAATTTTCTTTCGTCTTCGATAGCATGGGTATTATAACCAAGTGTATAGTTGTATTTAAAACCACTGTTAGAATTAATGCAATTTCGTTGGCATAGTTAAATGCATCGGTGTAAACTGACTGGCCATAGTAATAACCTATTAGTGATTGTCTTAATATCCCCATTACCTTGGATATAAGTCCTATTGTGAATATCATTACTGAGGATTTAAAAAAGTTAGGTCTCATTATGCCTCCTTTATATAAATGGAATTGTAACACAGTTAAATCTATTATACAAAACTTATAGATTTATGTATAATTAATTTAGAAAGGAGGTTTCTATGAATACCAGAAAAACAGTGTATGCTGCAGTGATACTTGCACTGTCAATTGCCATTCCTGCAATTTTTCACTTTACAGCTCTTCCTGGAAATATATTTTTGCCTATGCATCTGCCTGTTCTCGTAGGTGGACTTCTTCTTGGTCCAGTATATGGTCTGATTATAGGTATGTTAGCTCCTATTTTAAACTTCTTTTTAACTAACATGCCACCAGTTCCAATGCTTTATATTATGATATTTGAACTTGGAGCATATGGATTTTTTACAGGTTTTTTATATCAGAAATCTAATAGATTATTTATATCTCTACTGGCTTCACTTGTAATCGGTAGGATAGTTGCTGCAATTATTGTCTTTATTCTCGTTCAAACTATGACAGGGTTTGATGCTAATCCTCTTGTGTGGTTCACAGGTTCTTTCGTCAAATCATTCCCTGGAATAGCAATACAACTTATATTAGTTCCACTAATAGTTTCAAGAATAGATCTTAGTTTGAAATCAAAACTAAATTAAAAGAACCTCCAGATTAACCTGGAGGTTTTATTTTATCTTACATAATTTAATGGGTTTGTATGTGCCCCGTTTATTCTAACTTCGAAGTGTAGATGTGGTCCTGTTGAGTTTCCTGTTGAACCAATAAGTGCAATGGTCTGTCCTTTTGATACTGAACTTCCTACTGATGCGACGAATCCTGATAGATGTGCATAGTATGTTACTATACCATTTGAATGTTGTACCTTCATTAAGTTTCCATAGCTTCCACTATAGCCCGCAAATATTACGGTACCTGATTCAGCCGCCACTGCTGGTGTTCCCATAGGACTTGGAATGTCTATTCCTGTATGGAATCCTGAATGAATTGAAATGGATCTATATCCATATCCACTTGAAATTCTTCTTGCACCTGGAACTGGCCATCCTAACATACCTGATCCTAAATTGCCAGTATATGAATTTTTATATGATGGAGCTGAATATGCTGTTGTTGATGATACAGAACTTCTATTTGAATATTGAGCTTTTTTAGCTTTAGCTTCATTAGCTTTTCTTAAAGCTTCTTCTCTTGCTCTTCTCTCTCTTTCAGCTTGTGCTTGTTTTTCTTTTGAAATACTTTGTTCCAATTGTTGTATTTCGCCTTCAAGCTTTGCTATCTCTTCAAAATTTTGTTCTTGTTGTCCAGATTTTTCTGTTATAAGAGCAAGTTTTTGAGCCTTTGATTCATAAAGTTCAGCATTTTTATCATCAAGTGAAGTTTTTGTAACTTCTAAAGCTGTCTTCTTTCCGTTTAGCTCATCTTTTTTAGCATCAATAAGTAATTTATTGTCTTTAAGATCATTTATTATGTCTTTATCGTATTGTGTAATGAATTTCATAGTTGAAGCTTTGGATAATAAGTCGTCTATGTCCTTAGATGAAAATATTATATCAAAATATCCAACTTGACTATTCATATACATAACTGAAACTCTTTCTTCAAACTCTTTTTGATTTTCAGTAATCTTGTTTTCAAGTTCTTCTATCTCTTTTTCAGTTTTTTCTATATCAGCTTCTAATTCTGCAATCTGTTTTTCTAATTCAGCGATTTGTTTTTCCAACTCTGCAATTTTAGCGTCTAAATCTACTACTTCGTTGTTTAATTGCTTCTTTTCAGACTCAAGCGAATCTATATTATTTCTCAAGTCGTCAACTGATTGGATAGCTTTATTCTTTTGTGATTCCATCTCGTTGATTGATTGAGCAAGTGATTTACTTGAAAATGCAAAACAAGACGATATTGTCATTGACGCAGCAAGTGTAATTGTCAATAACTTTTTATAATGATTACTCTCCAATTTTATCCTCCCTAAACCTTTAAATATCTTCTTATTGATATTAATGAACCTATTGTACCAATTCCTCCGCCTAAAGTCAAAAATATAACTAAAATATCTAACTTTAGAAACTCCATCGGTATTAAATATCCCGCTAAAGTTCTCTGTATTGAATCGGCAAATTTTTTAAATATAAAATCATAGCCAAAATATATGGCTAAAAATGCAAGCATTGAACCTATAAGTCCAAAAACCAAACCTTCAACTATAAATGGACCTGTAATGACTCTATTAGTAGCACCAATGTATTTTTTTATCTCTATTTCATTTTTTCTGGCATAAACTGTAAGTTTTATTGTGTTGGATATTATAAATATTGATATTATTACAAGTGCTCCTACTCCTACAGCTCCTCCAACGTGAACGTATCGAGAAATCTTCATCACTCTGTCTACAGTATCTTTGTAATACTCTACTTTTACAATGCCTTCTATTTCATTAGCTTCTTTTGCAAAATTATCTGCATCATCAAGCTTTTTTAGAGAAACTACAAATGAAGGTGGTAATGCCTTTTCAAGTCCTTCTAATATGTAGCTATCAGATTCTCCAATTGTCTTTTTATATTCATCAAGTGCATCTTTACTTGACTTGAATTTTACATTTTTTATTAAATCGTTGTTTTCAAGCTCAGTCTGTATTTCATCAATTCTATATTCTTCTTCATCAGGCTTTAAGTAGAGAATAACTTGATCTACTTTACCTTTCAGGTCTACTACATATTGATTCAAAGTTAGTGCAGAAATAAGAATTGTTCCAAGTATGGCAAGTGCAAGCATTATTGAGATAATTGAAGCAAATCCCATGGCTCTATGACTCCAAAGACTTTTTATCCCCTCTTTTAGTGTGGCAAAAAATACTCTAATCTTCTTCATATTTACCACCTATCTCATCTCTTACTATCTTACCTTTTTGCAAATGTACAACTCTTTTCTTCAACTTATCAACTATATCCTTCTCGTGTGTAATCATAATTACTGTAGTGCCTTTTTTGTTTATGGTCTCTAAAGCTTCTACAATTTCCCATGATGTAACTGGATCGAGATTCCCAGTAGGTTCGTCTGCAATGAGTAGTTTAGGATCAACTATCAGTGCCCTTGCAATAGAAACTCTTTGCTGTTCCCCACCTGATAATTCATGAGGATATGCTTTTTCTCTGCCTGTTAAATTTACAGTTTCTAAAAGCTCTGGAATTTTATTTTTTATAGCCTTTCTTGAGTATCCCAATATTTCCATTGCATATTGCAAATTACCATAAACGGTTTTGTTATCTAAAAGTCTGAAGTCTTGAAATACAACTCCAATTTGTTTTCTAAGAATCGGAATTCGTCTTGCTCTAATCTTTGTAACATCTTCATCAAACATAAAGATGTGTCCCTTAGTAGGATTTTCTTCTTTTAACATCAATTTTAAAAGAGTTGATTTTCCCGCTCCACTTTCACCGATTATAAAAACAAATTCGCCTTGATCTATTTGAAGATTTATATTGTCAAGTGCAACAATATTTTTCTTGTAAACTTTACTAATATCTTTTAATTTTATCAAAGCATCACCTCTTATCTCCTATCTATTATACCACAGTAATTGCTATTAGTTACAAAATGGTTACAAAAATCAGCAAATTTCTTTCTAAATTCTTACATTTTTTTAATAATTTGTCTATGTTCCTTGTTTATGTTCCTTTAGTTAATGGTATAATTATCATGAGGTGGTAAAATGGATAAAAAAACCATAAGAAAAAAAATCATTGCCGAAAGAGACGAAATGGATTTTGATGTCAAACAGGCAAAAGATGAATTGATTGTAAATAAATTTTTAGAACTTGGTTTTATAGATAAATATGATAATATTTTTTCTTACGTAAATTTTGGTTCTGAAATTGATGTTGGAAAAATTCTTTCAACAATTCTTGAAAAAGGTAAAAATTTATTTGTTCCCTATGTTGATGTAAAATCAAAACAAATGTACCTTTGTCAGATTACAGATTTGTCTACTGATCTTGAGAAAGGCCACTATGGAATATTGGAACCAAAAAAAAATTTACGAAAACCAGTAAATAGTGATATTATAGATTGTGTCATTTCACCAGGAGTTGCTTTCACAACTAAAAAGGACAGGACAGGATATGGTGGCGGATATTATGATCGCTTTTATTCAAGTCTAAAACAAAGACCTTTTATAGTTGCATTGGCATATGACTTTCAAATTTTAGAGAGCTTGCCAACAGAAAGTTTTGATGTCCCAGTGGATATGATTATTACAGAAAAGAAAATCATAAAATAACAGGAGGAAACATGAGAAATTTAGGTGTTGTAGCGAGAGGTTTAAGAACTCCAATCATTAAAAGCGGAGATAATCTACATGAGATTATAGTAGAAACTCTGGAAAAGGTTCATAAAGAAGATAATATTGAGTTCAAGGATATGGATGTACTGGCAATAACCGAATCAATTTTAGCTCGTTCTCAAGGAAATTATGCTACTATTGAGCAAATAAAAAAAGATCTTGATAATAAATTTGAAAACGAAATTGGAGTAGTGTTCCCTATTACCAGCAGGAATAGATTTTCTACAATAATGAATGCTATTGCTCAAACCGATAAGAAGATTAAAATATTTTTCAATTTCCCTTCTGATGAAGTAGGTAATGCATTATTTGATAAATCTCTTTTAATCGGCAAGGATATAAATACTTACACAGACATCCTTAACGAAAAAGAATATAGGGATTTAGTAGGAGAAGATAACCGTCACATCTTTACAGGAATTGACTATGTAAAACTTTATAAGAGTTACAGAAAAGATGGTGACATTGAAGTTTACTTCACTAATAATCCCGAAGAAATCGCAAAGCTTTCAGACGAATTGTTAATCTGCAATATCCATGACAGAGTTTATTACAAAGAGACTTTCAAGAAACTTGGAGTTAAAAATGTTTTAAGTATGGATAATATTTTAAACGAATCCGTTGATGGAAGTGGATACAACGAACTTTATGGAGTTTACGGTTCAAACCTTTCAACTGAAAATTCAATTAAATTATTCCCAAGAAATTCTCAAGAATTTGTTGAAAAATTACAAAAGGAAATTAACGAAAAATACGGAGTCAACATGCAAGTGATGATTTACGGTGACGGCGCATTTAAAGATCCTATAGGAAAGATTTGGGAGCTTGCAGACCCAGTAGTATCTCCAGGGTACACAAAGGATCTTGAAGGAACTCCAAATGAATTAAAAATAAAATATATTGCGGATACCGATTTAAAAGACATGCAAGGGGAAGAAGCTCTTGATGCACTAAAAGATAAAATATCCCATAAGAAGTCTAACCTTGTAGGCTCCAACGCATCTCTTGGTACTACTCCAAGACAGTTGACTGACCTTTTAGGTTCACTATCAGACCTTGTTTCAGGTTCCGGAGATAAAGGTACTCCTGTAGTTTTAATACAAGGCTACTTCGACAACTTAGCTTCTAATTAATAAAAGAAGGTAGTATGTTAATATTCTTAACATACTACCTTTTCAATATTTTACTGTGTATGATTTTTCAAATCTGTTCTTTAGTAGAAATAAACTTTCAACATTATGCTTTATGAATAAAGTAATGTATATAAGGAACTACTATCTGTGATATTATAATAGACAATATAACAAAAACTAATGAGATATTTACTAAAGTAACAACTTCGTCTAACTTTTTGTCAATATCTTTTGTTTTCTTTATTCCTCTGCCCTTTCTAAAAACTACATATACACCAATAATTAATACTACTATTTGAATTATTATTAAGTTCATGTTTACTCCTGTTTTTCTAATTATCTCATTGCCAATATACCACCAGAGGCTTGATCAGTCTGTCTTAAAAATTCATATCTTAAATTCAATGGTAACACCTTCTTCTATTTAAACTTTACCCAATTATTATGATTTAAAATAATTGTTTGCATAAAAAAGAATACTCCATGAGTATTCTTAATTATTATCTTTTTTTATTATCAATATTAAAAGCAGCGCTATAACACCAATTATAGCAATGCTTCCTCCAGGCTTTAAGCTCAAGTAAAATGAAGTTAAAAGTCCAAGCACTACATATAACACTCCCAGTACTACGGAAAGTATTACTGTTTTTTTGAATGAATTGGAAAGCTTTATAGCTCCTGCAACTGGAAGTATCATAAGTGACGAAATTGTTAATACCCCAACTATTCTTGATCCCATCCCAATTGAAAGTGCAGTTAATATTGTTATCATAAAGTCCAGTCTTCTCACTGGAAGATCTGTAAGCTCTGCAATTTTTTCATCAAAGATTATATAAACAATGCCTGTGTAATACTTTAAGTATAAAAATATTACAAAAAATGTTATTACTCCCACTATTGCAAGTTCCATATTGCTAATTGCAGCAATGGAACCGAATAGAAATGAGTTTAAGTTTTTTGACCCTGGTGTGAAATCTGAAAGCACCGCAGCAAGTCCAACGCCAAGACTTGTCACAATTGCAATTGCCATGTCGGCATTTTTAGGAAATTTCTTTCTTAAAAAATCTATAAAGAGCGATGCTATTAAGCATGATATTATAGACCCTACAACTGGGTTTATACTTATAATCAGTCCAAAGGCAACTCCCGCCAATGCACTATGGGACAGAGCATCTCCAAGGTTTGAAGACTTTCTACAAACCATAATCGTTCCTATTAGTGGTATTGAAAGTGCAATCAAAATCCCTGCGGCGAAGGACTTCATTATAAAATCGTATTTAAATATACTCACTATTCCTCCACCACCTTTTTATCTTTAACTCTTAGAACCCTTGAAAAGTAGGGCCTGCAAAAATCCATTTCGTGGGTCACCACAATTATAGTTATCTTATGCATTTTGTTTAAATGTTCCAATATGGAAAAAAGTATTTTTTTGCTGTCTACATCAATGCCCGCAGTTGGCTCGTCAAAAATTAAAATTTTGGGATTTGAAACAAGTTCTTTCGCTATTAAAATCCTCTGCTTTTCTCCACCGGACATTTTGTTAAAATCATACTCTTTTTTATCTGTCATCTTAACCATTGAAAGGGCATTTTCAACTTTGCTTTTTATTTTCTTATTCGGAATCTTAAAAAATCCCATTTCATCATATATATTTAAAGAGATTATTTCCATTGGCGTAATTGAAAAAGAAAGATTTTTTTCTGAAAGCCTCTGCTCTAAATATCCAACGGTAATTTTTTTACCGTCACTATCTTTAGCAAGTACAATATCTCCCTGGTTTGGTTTAAGTTGTCCAAGAATAAGTTTTAGTAGAGTAGTCTTTCCCTCTCCATTATCTCCAGTTATTCCTACAAATTCCCCTTCGTTTATACTAAGGTTTACATTTGATAAAAGATCGCTCTTATATCCAAAAGAGAGATCTTTTAATTCTATAATCTTATTCATTATTTAAAGGACTCCAAAATGTTATTAAAGTTTTCTTCCATCATAGTTAAATAATTTTCTCCATTTTTTTCTTGCTCATCGGTAATAAACTCTAAGGTGTGAATCGGCATTGCCTTGCCACCAATTTCTTTTGCTATGGTTTGAGGAACTTTACCAGAGCCTTCCCCTTCGTAAAACACCGTTTTTATACCTTCGCTCTTTGCAGTGTCAACGATACTTGCAATTGTCTTTAAATCTGGTTCAGAGTCTGAAGTTAAGTTTTCAATCGGAATTTGAACAAGACCATAGTCTCTTGCCATGTATCCAAAGGCTTCGTGGGGAACAATTATATGTTTTCCCTTATTCTTTTCAAATTCACCTGCGTATTTCTTATCAAGTTCATCCAGTTTATTTTTAAATTCTTCGTAGTTTTTTTCATAGAATTCTTTGTTTTCTGGGTCCGCATTTGAAACAGCTTCACAGATGTTTTTTGAAACGATTTGGAAATTTCTAAGTGAAAGCCATACATGGGGATCAAATTCTCCATGATGATGGTGATGTCCATCTTCATTATCATGATCATGGTCGTCATCATGGGCATGATCATGGTCATCTTCATCCGCTTTTATTAAATCAATTCCATCACTAAGGTCTACAATCTTATCGTTGTCAACAACCTTTTTTGCATCTTCTATCCAAGATTCAAGCTCAAGTCCATTAATAAGCACAAGTTTTGATTCCTTTAGATTTTCCATGTCCTTAAGAGATGGTTCCCAGTCGTGAACTTCAACCCCTCCAGGAATTATGGATTTAACTTCCATCTTGTCCTTTACAATTTCCTTTGTTGCAAATTCTATTGGATAAAAAGATGTATAAACTACCTTTTTGCCTTCTTCTTTTGTTGATGTGCCTTCTTTGTTTTCTTTATTTTCTGGCTTAGTGGCACAGGAAGTAAGCATTAGTATACTTAAAAATATTGCTAATATCTTCTTCATATTTCCTCCTAAAAATCAAATTTATGTACTTCTATATCTGATTCATCAAGATATTCTGTAGCAAAACCTTTAAAAGAATTTACATCTCCTGTAGTAAAAAACTCAAGTTCGCCATCAGCTCGATTTAACTCTTCTGAAAATATTCGAACCACTTCCTTTGCCTGTTCAAAGGATGGATTGACAATTTTTTTATCCATTCCAAAAACTTCTCTAATCTCGTCTTTAATATATGGGTAGTGGGTGCATCCTAAAACTACTGTGTCAAATGGAAAATCTTCCACTTCCAATTTATATTTATTTAAAGCATCTAAAATCTTTTCTCTCTTCCCATCAAAATCTTCTTCTGATTCAATAATTGGAACAAGCTGTGAACAACCCACCCCTCTAACTTCTACTTCAGAATCCAGTTTACTAACACATTTATTATAGAGTCCAGCTTGAACAGTGCTCTTAGTAGCAAGGACTAAAACTTTTTTATTTTCAGTTTCTCGTAAAATTCCCTTTGCACCCATATCTCCAATGCCAATAAGTGGAATATCAGTAATTTTTTTAAGCTCTTCAAGAGATTGCGCACATATGGTGTTACAAGCTATGACTACAGCCTTTACACTTTTTTCCTCAAAGAATTTTATAACATTTTTAGAAATATCAACAAGCTCCTGTTTAGTTTTATCTCCATAGGGAACTCGTTTATTGTCACCAAAATAAATATAATTTCCATTTGGAGCAAGCTTTAGCATTTCCTTTAGTACAGTAAGTCCCCCATAACCAGAATCATATATTCCAATAGCTCTACCCTTCATATTCTCTCCTAATCGCTTTCGTATTAAAAACATATCTATACTTATCTTTTAGTAGATTGTATGCGTTATTACAATCACTGTATGAACCAAATATTCCAAAAACCGTAGAACCTGACCCTGACATCAATGAAACTTTTGCATTCAAATCATACATATCTTTTATGATATCTAAAATTTCTGGGCAGACTTCTGAAGAAACCTTGGTCATGCTGTTAAAGAAAAATTCTTTTTTGATTTCTCCTCTATTTAAAGAATCTATCAACTTGTCCATCTTCTCCTCTTTTGATAATTCAACTTTCGAATAGACATAGGGAGTGGAAACTTTACATCCATTATTGATAATGAGTATTGGTATGTCTTCTATTTCTATCATATCATAGAAGTCAAATCCTCTTCCCTTTGCCCTCAAAGTTTTATTTTCAAAAAAATATGGAACATCTGAACCGATGTTCTTAGAAATTTCTTGAAGTTTTTCTTTACTGAAACTAAGTTTCCAAATTTTATTTAAAGCTTCCATAACGCAGGCACAGTTGGAGCTTCCTCCTCCCATTCCCGCAGCAATAGGCATATTTTTTAAAACTTTAACCCTTACACCTGGATTACCATCATAAAAAACTTTTAATGCATCCCATCCCTTATATATGAGATTGGTTTCATCCTTCGGAAAGCCTTCCTCGTCACATACTATTTCAATTGTATTTGAATTTGTAGACTCTATTTCTACTTCATCATATACATCTACAAATTGCATTATCGTATCTATATTATGAAATCCGTCATCCCTCTTACTTAAAACTTCTAAAGAGAGATTGATTTTTCCATATGATTTTATTTTCATTGTTATCTCCATATTAACTTATGGTAAAAAAAAACGACCTTTAAGTCGTTTTTGTATTAGCATAGTTGTAATTCTACTGTTGATGTGAGCAAATCTGAATAAGTAAATGAAATTGTCCTTTCTTGCTCAAATTCATTAGTTATTTTTATTGTGAATAAACTTGGAAACACATTCTCAATAACTCCGGTTTTTGTAATAATCTTATTACGTCCCTTATCGGCTTTGATTACAACCTTCTTACCGATATTTTCTTCAACTTGATTCCTCAAGACTTCCAAACTCATGTACTTAGACAATAATATCCCTCCTACGGCATATCTAAAAATAATGCGTTAAGTTTCTGTAAATAAAGTCAACTATACTCCATTATTATATTATATTTACCAAGGAAAGTCAAACAATAAGAAAGTTTGGTACTAACTTAAAACCACTTTGAGCCCCATTGAAAAACCTTCTGAAACATAATCTACTTTTGCATTTTCATAAACATTTTTTATTTCATCTCGAATCAAAAATTTAAAACCTTGACTTTCGATTACAACATCTTTATCGGTTTTTTCACTTGGTGAAATTGTAAATACATAGTCACAGCAGGTACTTGTACCAATGTCAAATCTTAAATATTCCTTTCCTGTATTCTCAAGTATTTTATTTAAATATGATACGGCAGAATCTGTTACATTAACTTTCATTTTATCTCCTCCTATGTATGTTTGAATTTATGTTTTAATTGTATTATCATATGATTAGGAGGTCGTAATTATGATAACAAAGGATATTCTAATCACAGATTTGATTAAGTCCTATCCTGATGCCGTTAAAATTCTTGTTGATAATGGTATGCCTTGTATAGAATGCCCTTCAAGTATCAAAGAGACCTTAGAAGAAGCGGCACTTGTTCACGGCTTGGATATTGACAAATTAATTAGGGAATTAAATGCTTAAATTCCCTATACATAATAAAGAGAAGGGAGAACTATCTCCTCATCTCTATTCTATTTCCAATAATTGCTTTAATTTTGGTTCGTCAAATCCAACTATTTCTTCTTCGTCAACTATGATTACAGGAACTCCCATATGCCCCATTTTCATAAGTTCCATTCTTGCGTCTGTATCAGTAGAAATATTTTTTTCTTCAAACTCTATATTATTACTCTTTAAAAAATCTTTTGCAGCAACACAATAAGGGCAAGTGTTACTTGAATATACTACTACATTTTTCATTTTAATACACTCCTTTCAAAACAATTATACCCATAGGATTTTTATTTAATCATTTCAGTGTATTTTTTTGTAATGTTTATATAATCTTGTAGCGAAAGATTTTCTGCTCGAAGGTTGCCTGACAACTCTAAACTTGAAAATATCTCTTTTAATTCCTCCTTTGATATATTTACAAAACCTTTACTCAAAGAGTTCATAATATTTTTTCTTCTTTTGGTAAATCCAGATCTAATAAATTTGAATAGATAATCTTCATCCACATCCAAATCCCTGTGAACAAGTTTAAGATAGAGGATGGCAGAATCAACCTTTGGACTAGGCATAAATACAGTTCTTGGAACTTTCATAAGTATTTCCTTTTCACAATTGTATTCTAAATACAGAGTCAGTGAACCATAGTCCTTGTTGTTTGGCGAAGCTACAACCCTTCTTGCAACCTCTTCTTGCACCATTACAGAAACTGTTGAAAAATAATTTTTATTTTCTATTATCCTTTCAAGAATGGGAGTCGTAATGTAATATGGTAAGTTTGCTACCACTTTTAGTTTTTGCCCTTGTGCTTCTTCGATAAATATTTTTTCTAAGTCAATTTTTAAAAAGTCTTCGTTGATTATCTTTACATTGTCATAGTTTTGAAGTGTATAGTCCAATACCTCCATAAGTCTGTTGTCCTTTTCTATGGCAATAACTTTTTTTGCATTCAGTGCAAGTTCCTCCGTAAGAGTTCCAAATCCCGGACCGATTTCAAGAACGATGTCCTCATCTGTTATTCCAGACTTCTCCACAATATTTTTTACAATATTTCCATCAATCAAAAAGTTTTGACCAAGACTCTTGGAGAAGCTGAAGTTAAATTTTTTTAGAATTTCGGCTAAGTATGAACTTTGATATAGTCTATTTTCCATGATACTTTAAAATTTTCTCCTCCAATTGTTCTCTCTCAATATTGTAATTATTTAATCTTTTCAAAAACTGCTTTCCATTTGCGTATCCTATGGATAGTTCCTTGCCTAAAAATATTCTTAGGTCCTTTGAACCTGGGCCTACAATTCCATATTCAACCAAGTCTTGAAATGTAAACTCGCTTCGTGGACTTTCATAAACTGCCTTTGCGTTTTTAAGTGCTTCTATTATATCTTCTGGCTTTGCATTTTCAATTCCAATGTCGTCATTTTTTATTGAAAGATCCCTGGGAAGAAAAGCATTTTTAACACCAGGTACAGCTTTATTTATGGTCTTTCGAATTTTTTCTCCAGCATAGTCTGGGTCTGTTAAGACTATAACTCCCTTTTCCTCTTGGGCTTTTTTTATTCTCTTAAAAAGATCTTTGGGAAAGTGATGTCCGTCTGTAGTTATAATTTCACAGTCCACTGCTCTTTTAACAGCAGCTACGTCATCCTTTCCCTCAACCACAATTACTTCTTTAATCATCAAATACTACACCTTTTAGTGAAAATAGTTTTACCGTATTTTCTCTTGAATTTTCTATTATCTTATCAATTTGAATTTCTTTTAAATTCGAAAGCATATCTGCAACATATCTTACATTAGTAGGGTCGTTTCTCTTTCCCCTATTTGGCACAGGCGCAAGGTATGGCGAGTCGGTTTCAATTAAAAGCCTTTCAAGGGGAATCTGTTTTGCCATTTCCCTAACATTTACAGCATTTTTAAAAGTTACCGGCCCTGCAATTGAAATATAAAATCCCATTTTCATAAAATTTTCTGCCATTTCAATTGACCCTGTGTAACAGTGCATAACGCCTCTAACCTTGCCCTCAAATTCCTTTAATATATCATAGGTGTCACCCATGGCATCTCTCGTGTGAATAATCACAGGTAGGTCTAACTCATGGCTTAACTCCAACTGCTTTCTAAAGACTTCCTTTTGAATTTCCCTTGGGCTGTTGTCATAGTAGTAGTCCAGTCCAATCTCACCTATGGCTACAACTTTTTCATTATTTGAAAGCTCTCTTAGTTCATCTAAGTCTTCTTCTTTAAAGATTTCTGCATCATGGGGATGAATTCCTATGGCTGCAAATATATTTTCATATTTATTTGAAAGTTCTACAACTCTTCTACTTGTCGCCATATCTGAACTTGGATTAATAACATAACTTACTCCATTTTCCTTTAGAGACTTTATAAGCTCGTCTCTGTCTTCATCAAATCTCTCTTCGTCCAAGTGAGCATGGCTATCAATCATCTGCTTCATTATGATATCACAGCTCCGTCATCTATATCTTGTAGTGTTGAAACTATTGTAAATTCGTCATCATTTGCTGCAGCAAGTATCATGCCTTTTGACTCAACACCTCTTAGCTTAACTGGTTTTAAGTTTGTACATACCACAACTTTTTTACCAATTAAGTCACTTGGCTCATACCATTTTTTTATTCCTGACACGATTTGTCTTTCCTCTTCACCAATTTTCACTTTTAATACAAGCAATTTATCTGCATCAGGATGTTTTTTTGCTTCTATTATCTTCGCTACCTTTAATTCCACCTTGTCGAAGTCATCAATAGTTATTTCAGGTTTTCCCTTTACAACTTCTTTTGCCATCTTTTCTTGTTTTCTCTTTTCAATCAGCTTTTTATTTTCTTCAGTAAGTCTCAGAACTTCCTTTTTTACGTCAAGTCTTGGAAATAGATTTTCAGTCTTTTTAACTTTTGTTCCTGACTTTGTTAAACCAAATTTTCTTGCATCTTCCCAGTTTATTTCATCTTGACCGATTTGTTCTTTAATCTTTAGGGCTGTGTCTGTAATAAATGGATAGATTAAAATATTTACAATTCTTAGTGATTCCATCAAATTATAAAGTACAGTTGAAAGTCTTTCCTTATCATCATTTTTTCCAAGAACCCATGGTTCTGTTTCATCAATATATTTGTTTGTTCTTCTTATTAGCTTCCAAATAGATTCAAGGGCAGAGCTAAATGCCATTTCGTCAATATATTTTTCAACTTCACCTATTGTACTCTTTGCCACATCAATAAGCTCTTCGTCAATTGCTTCTGTCTTTGAAGGAGCTGGAATCTCTCCACCAAAATACTTTTCAACCATGGTTACAGTTCTTGAAACAAGATTTCCAAGGTCGTTGGTTAAGTCTGAATTTATTCTTTGTAAGAATTTTTCATTTGTATAGTTACCATCATTTCCGAAAACAAATTCTCTGAGTATAAAGTACTTTAATGCATCTTTGCCATATAGGTCGATTATAGGTTCAGGATAAACAATATTTCCCTTTGACTTAGACATCTTGTCTTCATCGAATAAAATCCATCCATGTGCCATAATTGACTTCGGAAGTTCCAAGTCAAGAGCCATAAGAAGTGCTGGCCATATGATAGCATGAAATCTAACTATCTCCTTACCTACAAGATGAACATTTGCCGGCCAATACTTTTTAAACTTTTCTTCATCTTGTCCATAGCCAATCCCTGTTAGGTAACATGAAAGCGCATCTATCCACACATATATGACATGCTTGTCGTCAAATGGAACTGGAACTCCCCAGTCAAAAGAAGTTCTTGTAACGGATAAATCTTCTAAGCCATCTTTCAAGAAATTATTTATCATCTCTTTTCTTCTTGAGTCCGGTTGTAAAAACTCAGGATTGTCTTCATATAATTTTATAATTCTGTCTGTGTACTTTGAAAGTCTAAAGAAATAAGTTTCTTCTTCATGATATTCAACAGGCCTTCCACAGTCAGGACATTTTCCATCAACAAGTTGAGACTCTGTCCAAAATGCCTCGCATGGAACACAGTAATTTCCTTTATAAACCGATTTATAAATCTCGCCCTTATCATAAAGCTTTTGGAAAATCTCTTGAACATTTTTTTCATGTTCCTTTGAGCTTGATCTAACGAATGCATCATAATCTATTCCAAGTTTTTCCCAAAGTTTTTTTGCAGACTCAACAATTGGGTCAATGTACTCAAGTGGAGTAACTCCAGACTCAGTTGCCTTTTCAAGTAATTTTTGACCGTGTTCATCTGTTCCTGTCGTAAAGAATACATCATAACCTTGCATCTTCTTAATCTTCTTCAAAGTATCTGCAATAATTGTTGTGTAAGTATGACCAACATGAAGATTATCACTTGGATAATATATTGGTGTAGTTAAATAATATGATTTTTTGCTCATTTTCTCCTCCATTTAAACAATAAAAAAACTTCATCTGCATAGAGACGAAGTTATTCGTGGTACCACTCTAATTCAACTGTTTCCAGTCCTCATTTTTTTAAACTCCCAGGCCATTTCCCCTTCTATCTCCTCCGTCTTTCACCAAGCGACGGCTCTCTAATCTCGAATCAAAGGTTTCTTCTGTTCAACGTTTTATTCAATTGCTTTAATTTTACTATATGGTATTAGTTTTTTCAAGCAATTTGCAAAAGGAGAGTTTATTTTTCTTTTTCTATTATCTTGTCAATTCCTGCAAAGGACAAACTCTTTGCCATAATTAAAAATAAAATTATTCCAAAGGCACCTTGAAGCATATCAGAAGGAATAGATGCAATTCCTACAAAGATAGTTTTTGAAAAGAACATATTTGTAAAGTAATATCCAATTACCATAATAAGTTCCGCTATGATAAGCGCTAAAATTGTAGTTTTATTTATTCCTTTTCTCTTGCTTTGTGCATAACCAACACAATATCCCATCATACCCTTTATAATCAACGTGAAGATTGCATAGTGAGAATAGCCTCCTATTACATCTGCCAGTGCAGAACCAAGTCCTCCTGCAAGCATCCCAACATATGGTCCAAAGAAAAATGAACTTAGATGTATAAAGGCATCTCCTAAATTTAAATAGCCACCAGACCTTGGCGACGGAACTCTAATAAACATTGTCCCAACTGTTACAAGTGCTATCATAAGTGCTGTGTAAACTAATTTTTTTGTACTTTTTGTACTTTTCATCATTATCACCCTTTATTATTTATTTTCCTCGCCAAATAAAATCTTACCAGCAATTTGTACCCTTTTGTAGTAGCAGAATTGACTTTTTCAATGGGGTCAGTTATATTAACTCTTGGAGGTTACAATGAAATTATTTACAATACATTTTAACAACGACAGCTTTCTATATGAACAACTCTATGAATACATTGTTGAAAAAATTTATGACAAGACGCTAAAACCTGGAAGCAGATTGCCGTCAAAAAAGAAACTTGCAAAACATTTAAATATTTCCGAAAACACTGTGGACAAGGCATATGCACAGCTCTTAGTGGAAGGGTACATCTATTCTGTGGAGAGAAGTGGACACTTTGTAGAAAAATTACAACTTCCCATTAGACCTGTTAAAACCTTATATAAATCCGAAGAAAAAGTCACAAAGAAAGAATATAAATATGATTTTTCATATGCGGGTGTGGACAGAGAAATGTTTGATACAGCAAGTTTTGAACAGACCTTCAAAGAGGTTTCAAAAAATATTTCAGTATTCACTGAGAGAAGTTTACCTGAAGGTTCACTAAATCTTAGACAATCAATTAGAGACTATCTTTTCTCTTCAAGGGGCTTTTCCTGTTCAATTAACCAAATGATAATCTCTTCTGGAACAGAATACTTATATCAACTGCTCTTTAATCTTGTAAAAAGTTCTTCCGTATTTGGACTTGAAGACCCAGGCTACCAAAGAATTGCAAAGTACATTGGACAAACGGACTTCAAATACATTCCCATTTCATTGGATGAAGACGGAATAAATATAGATGAACTTATTAATAAAAAAGTAGATCTTGTAACCATAACACCCTCACATCAATTTCCAAGTGGTATAATCTACCCAATGAAAAAACGTCTCGAGTTATTGAAGTGGGCTAAAGATTATAACGGTTTTATTATTGAAGACGACTACGACTCAGAATTTAGATATCGTGGTAAGCCAATCCCTGCACTAAAGTCTGTGGACATTAACCAAAGGGTTATCTATATGGGATCTTTTTCAAAGTCATTTTCTCCAGGGCTTAGAATATCCTATATGATACTTCCTGAAGATTTAATTTCAAAATACGAAAAGATAAAAAATATATATCCATGTCCCGTTTCAAACTTCACTCAAGAAGCCTTTGCAAAGTGGATGGCAAAGGGAGAGTTTTATAAGCATTTAAATAAAACAAGAACCCATTACAAACAGAAGATGGAACTTATTATAAAATGCATCGAAAATAGTGATATGAATCTAAAGGTGTATGGTATGAACTCGGGGCTTCATATGATTTTAGAAATTAATGAAGACGTTGACACAGTTAAACTTAAAGAGAATTTGAATGAAAATAAAATTAAGATAGAAATGCTTGACAACTACTACTATAATAAAAAATTGAAAAACCCCACAATGCTTCTTGGTTTTTCAGTTATACCAATAGATGAAATTAAAATGGCAATGAGTGCACTTTTAAATTCAATAAAGTCTGCAAAAAAAGAGGTTGTGTCAGAATGATTAAATTCTGATACACTCTCTTTTTTTTTCGTAATTCCTTATAATTTTGATGAAGATTGATTCTTAAGCGGCTTTTTTTATACTTGATTATTTCGTATTGATTATTCAATAGTTTTTTATGTAACTTGTTTAAATTAATTCCAAGAACTAACAAATTAATATCGCAAAGCTCTCCTTTTAGTCCTCAATATCTAAATCTATCGTGCTCAAGACCCTCTTTCATTTTTGAAAAGATTCCTTCATCCTAAATCGATTTATTTAATCTTTCGTCAACTCCTTCAGTTGTATCAGGCCATTTACCTTCTCTGTACGACTCTATTCACTCTTTTTTTGAATTCATAACTATATTTCATAAAAATACCCTCCTTATTGGATTGTCCAGTAAAGAGGGTAAATATCACATATTCGAGCCGTTTTTTATTTGTTCTATTTTGCAACAGTACCTTTTCTAATTTCTTAACTTTATTGAGCTCTTTCAAGGCTTGGGAAGGAGCTTTTTGTATTATTAACTATCCTTACTAAGAGTAGCATTACGGGAACTTCTGTAAGAACCCCTACAGTTGATGCAAGCACAACAGGAGAATCTACACCAAATAGGGCTATGCCTACAGCAACTGAAAGTTCAAAAAAGTCAGATGCTGCTATTAAAGAAGCTGGCGCTGCTATCTCATGAGGTAGCTTGCTTACTTTACTTACAAAATATGTTAGAGAGAATGAAATCACATTTTGCAGTATTAGTGGAACTGCTATTAAAACTACATAAAGAGGGTGTTCTACTATCATATCTCCTTGGAAAGTAAATATAATAATGAGGGTAAGAAGAAGTCCTATGGTAGTTACTCCGTCAAACTTTTTTATAAAGTTATTTTCCAGGTAATCTTTTCCCTTATTTTTTATTATAAAGCACCTTGATAAAAACCCACCCACTAAAGGAATTACAACAAAAAGTACTAATGACATAATGAGAACATCCATGGGTAGAGTTATTCCCTTTAAACCTAAAAGGAGCTGTACAAGTGGTACAAATAGGAAGAGTATCAAGATGTCATTTATCGATATCTGTACAAGGGTTTGCGCTGGGTCTCCATTAGTAAGACTGCTCCACACAAAGACCATGGCTGTACATGGGGCTGTACCTAAGAGTACTGCACCTATGACAAAATCATTGGCAAGATTAGTGGGTATTAACAGGCTAAATACATAATGGAAGAAAAGTGTAGCCAGACCAAACATTAAAAATGGTTTGATTGCCCAGCTTGCTATTGTAGAAATAATTATACCTTGGGGATGTTTTCCTACATTTTTTAGTGATTTAAAGTCTATTCTAACCATCATAGGGTATATCATAAGCCACATTAAAACTGTTAAGATTATGTTTTGACCCTTAAATTCCAATGACTGTAAGAAAGATTGGACAGATGGCATAAATTTAGCAATCAAAATACCTGCAGCCATACAGAGTAAAACCCATATACTTAAATATCTTTCAAAAAAACTAATTTTATCCTTTGTTTCTTTCAACAATTTCACCTCTTTCTTTATCTGCCTATTCTTATAACAGATCTTTTAAATTATCTTCTTTTAAATCCTTTGGAATCCACTCAACAATGGCTGTGTTAGATTGAGATGTTTCATCTATTGTCTTGATCCACTCTTTTTCTTGCTCGGCTCTAGCTTTTAAAATCTCGTTTTGGCTGCCGCTTGCAAAGTAACTTGAGTTGATGATCCACCATTTATTAAAGATTCCTGCCCTATCTAGGTCTTCCTTAAGTCTTTTCGCTTCATAGTAAGGAGTTGCTTCTGCTAAGGCTATAATTAGAACCTCTGTATAACCTTTGTCCTTAAGCCTTGGTAGTAGCTTCTTTGCTGATTCAGGTACATCTCCCTGGCTTCTTGAAATTTCCTTATTATAGCTTTCGGTTGATTCTAAAAGAAGGATAGTATGACCAGTTGGTGCTGTGTCTATTACTACTATTTCATCTTCTGACTTGTCTACTATTTCAGCAAAGGCACGAAAGACTGCAATTTCTTGAGTACATGGACTTCTTAAATCTTCTTCGATATAGTCAATGTCTTCCTCACTTGCCCCTTCTTCTTTTGCTTTCCCTATGACTTCCTCTCTATAAGATTCAAGCTCCTTATCTTCATCTATATAGGAAATACTCAAATTTTCTCTTTCAGTTATTATATATTTTAGATGGTCGGCTGGGTCTGTTGTTGCAAGATGAACCTTTTTCCCCTTATCATTAAGGCCTAAGGCAATAGCAGCTGCTATAGTTGTTTTTCCTACCCCACCCTTACCCATGGTAAGGATAACTTTTTTATCGTTGTTATATAGGTCGTCAACAACATCTTGTAGCCTAGATATCTTGCTAGTATCTATGGTAACTGAAGACTCCATTTTTTCTTCTATATCATCTGAGAAAAATTTTCTAAGATTTTCAATACTTGATGTATTGTATGGTTTAAGTGGAATATAATAAGTTTCAAGCTCTTTTAGCCCTTCTGGCATTGCTTCCACGTCTTTTTTTTGCATATTGTGTATAGCTGTTGAAAGATCATCATCATAGGAATCTAACATACCATTAATTATGTGAACTTGGTTGTCTATACCAATTTCGTGAAGTTCATTTGAGGTCCTTGCCGCTTCCTTTAGTGCTGTTTCTATAGGTCTAGAAACTAGTATAAGGCTAGTTAGGTCACTGTCAGCTAGGTTTTCAACAGCTTTTTTATAAATACCTCTTTCTTCATCTAACCCTGATAGCTGACCTAAGCAAGATGCTCCATACTTGTTGTTATCTAAAAAGTTTGTCCACGCTGAAGGTAATTCTAGCATTCTTAGTGTATGACCTGTTGGAGCAGTATCAAATATTATATGGTCATACTCTTCTGCAAGCTCTTCATCAGCTATAAAGCTTGTGAATTCCTTAAAAGCTGCCACTTCAGTTGTACATGTTCCCGAAAGCTGCTCTTCCATGGCTTTTATAACCTCATCCGGCAACTTGCCTCTTTGGGGCCCAACTACGCTTTCTTTATAGTCTTCTAGGGCTTTCTCTGGTTCAAAGTTAGCTAGTTTTAAATTCTTTACCTTATCTATATCTCTTACTTTATTATCTAAGTCTGTATGAAAAATATCCTGTAAGTTTGAGGCTGGGTCTGTACTTACAAGGATAACTTTTTTACCTTGGTCTGCTAGATTTATAGCAAGACTTGAGGCTATAGAAGTTTTACCTACACCACCCTTGCCTGTAAAGAAAAGATACTTATTTAGCTTAATATTTTCTGGGTTGAATCTTGTATACACATTGACCTCCTATCCTATCTATTTGTTTTCTTTATTCTTTTTCATTCTTCGAATTTCTAAACCAGACATTATATATTCTTTAGGTATATCTAAAAATTCAACAAATTCATCATTTGTAGGGTATTCTCTTGTTTTGACTACTTCATCGTCAACCATTGTTATAGGAAGTACTTCTACCCCTTCTTCATTTAACAGCTTGCTTATTTTATCATTTTCAGCGTAAAGCTGTGGTTCGTCATTTAGGTTATGTCTTATTACTTCTATATTCTTTTTGCTTAACCTACTAATCACTGTGGATACCCTTAATAAGTTCTTGTCTATTGATGGTCCACATAAACCTGTTGGACAGCACATTGCTGGGTCATAAATTACCATTTGTTTCATTCTAACACTCCTTTATCATTTACTTTTTCTTACATTTTTTACAAATACAGTCTTCTTTATCTTCAGTAATATAATCTATGAAGTCTTTAACCTCTCCTATTCTTTCAAGGTTTAGAGTATATCTCATCCAAGCCCCATCCCTTCTTCCGTTAACAAGGCCTGAGTCTGTTAAGTTTTTCATGTGATAGCTTAGGGTTGATTGAGAAATACTCAAACCATCCAAAATATCACAGGCACAAATCTCTCCACATGAGAGCATATCAATTATTTTTAGCCTGGTTTCATCGGACAAAACCTTGAATATAGGCGTGAACTCTGCGTATGATCTTTTCATAATTCTCTCCTTTCTTTATTTGATATATCGATATACTTCAATGATATCGATTAATTTCGATTTCATATTTATTATACACCTCATATCGATAGTTGTCAATGTTTTTATGTTATTTATTTCCCAACAAAAAAATGTATCAACCCTTACCCTATATCAGGATTTAGGTTGATACACAATTTTTTTCTTTATCATCTTACTTATTTTTAATTCATTGAGGAGAATGAATTTTTATTTTGTTTCAAATGCAGGAACAACAGCTCCATTATACTTTTCTTTTATAAAGTCAGCACATTCTTTTGAAGTTAATACCTTTACAAGTTTCTTAATCTTTTCAGAGTTTTCATCACCATTTCTAACAACGATACAGTTTACGAAAGGAGTGTCATTTCCTTCAATTGCAAGTGAATCTTCTACTGGATTTAGTTTTACTTGTAGAGCGTAATTTGAATTTATAACTCCAAGGTCCACGTCTTGGTATGTGTTTGCAATGTTTGCAGCTTCTACGATTGTGAACTTTAAGTTCTTAGGATTTTCTACAATATCTTTTTCAGTTGCTTTAATGTCGTTGCTGTCTTTTAATTTAATAAGACCTTGTTTTTCTAAAAGTTGTAGTGCTCTTGCTCCGTTTGAAACATCATCTGGAATGATTACTTCTGCTCCATCTGGAATTTCATCTAAAGATTCGTATTTTGTTGAGTATATTCCCATTGGCTCTGAGTGAATTTCTCCAGCCACTACAAAGTCATATCCAAACTCGTCCTTTTGTTGTTCCAAATATTGTTTGTGTTGGAAGAAGTTTGCATCAATTGTCTTTTCTTCAAGGGCAGTATTTGGCATAATATAGTCATCAAATGGAACAATTTCCACTGTTATTCCCTCTTTTTCAAACTCTTCATTTAATCCTTCAAGTATTTCTGCATGTGGTACAGCTGACGCACCAACTTTTACTACTTCTTTTTCTGCTCCTGAGTCTGCATCTGCTCCTGTTGATGTAGTATTTCCACTTCCATCTTTACATCCTGTGAAGGCAAATAGTGAAAGCACTAATGCCCCTAATAAAATTTTCTTTTTCATATTTCTCTCCTTTATTTTTTATCTATTTTTTTACTTATGAAACTACCTAAAAGCTGTACGATTTGAACAATAACTATAATTACAAAGACTGATGCTAATAATACATTGTACATTCTTCTTTGGTAGCCATATCTATATGCAAGTTGTCCAAGGCCTCCTCCACCAAGGATACCAACCATTGCTGAATAACCAACTATATTTATGATTGTCATTGTGATTCCAGAAATAACCAAGGGCATTGACTCTGGTATGATTACCTTCTTCACAATCTGTCCATTTGTTGATCCCATTGCCTGTGCTGCTTCTATTAAACCTTTGTCTATGGATAAGAAGTATCCTTCCATTAGCCTTGCTACAAATGGAATAGTAGCTATTGAAAGTGATAGGATTGATGCTTGTGTTCCTGTTGATCTACCAATTAGTAGTCTTGCAAGTGGTATTACAAGAAGTATTAGTATTACAAATGGAATTGATCTAAAAATATTTATAATTACATCAAGCACTTTGTAGAGCTTTGGCATCTCTTTAATTCCTCCTGGCCTACTTATCATAAGTACTATTCCAAGTGGTAGTCCTATTGCTATGGATATAAGTGCTGTTGCAAAAACCATGTATAATGTAGTGAAGGTCTCTGGTACTACTAAATCTAATATCTCTTTAAAACTCATTACAACACCTCCACTTTCACATTATTTTCTTCAAGGTAGTCAAGTACCTTTCCAACTTCTTCGTTGTCACCTAAGACTTCTACAATCATGTATCCGAGAGAGTCCCCAATAACTGAATTTATCTTCCCTTGAATTAGATTAATTGGTACATCAAAGTTTTTTATTAAATTTGAAAGTACTGGCTGTTTAGAATTTTCTTCGTCATAAGATAGTCTAAGTAGTTTACCTTTCGTTTCAAGGTTCTTCCATGAAAAGGACTCATCCGGTTCAATTAAGTTCTCTATAAAGGACAATGTCCTCTTGTTCTTTGGCTTAGCAAAAATACCCTTTACAGTATTTTCTTCAATTATCTTTCCATTTTCCATTACTGCAATTCTGTCACAAATGTCCTTTGCCACTTCCATTTGATGGGTAATCATTATTATTGTGGTATTAAGTTCTTTTACAATTTTTCTAAATAGCTCAAGAATTTGTTTTGTGTTTGCCGGGTCAAGAGCTGATGTTCCTTCATCACTAAGTAGTACTTTTGGTCTTGTTGCAATTGCCCTTGCTATGGCAACTCTTTGCTTTTGTCCACCAGATATTTCTGAAGGATATGAATTTCTCTTTTCTGTTAAATCTACAAATTCTAAAAGTTTATTTACTCTGCTTTCTATTTCGGACTTAGATACATTAGATATCTCAAGGGGATATGCTATGTTTTCAAAAACAGTCTTTTGGTTGAATAGATTAAATGACTGAAATATCATTGAAATATCTTTACGTTCTTTCAACAACTCCTCTTTTGCCATAGAAGTGATGTCCTTGTCATCTATCAATATAGTTCCCGATGTTGGTTCTTCAAGTCTATTTAAACATCTTACAAGAGTAGATTTCCCTGCTCCACTCAAACCGATGATTCCATAAATCTCACCACCAGCTACTTTAAATGAAACATCATCTACCGCTTTAAATTTTTTGTCTTCTAAAGAAAACTCCTTAGTAAGATTTTTTACCTCTATCATTTCGTCCTCCCTAAAGGTCTATGAAATTAATGATTTGAGTATAGAAAAAAACACGAGTATTGTCAATGAAATACCCGTGTTTTGGTTATACCTATTATTTATAGCTGGATATTAACAAGCTGTGACATAGTGTTTCCAATGTCTTCGTAAAACACGAAGTCGGCTCTGCTGTCGTAGTTTGTTTTTGTTTTATTGATTAAAACCAAAGTATCTCCTCTGAAATATCTATAAAACCTGCTGCAGGATAAACCATTAATGATGATCCACCTACAATTAAAATTTCTGCGTTTTCAATTAAATTTATGGCATTATTTATATTTTCTAAATCAAGTGCCTCTCCATATAAAACTACATCTGGTCTTAAAACCCCTCCACAGTTTGGACATTTAATTGAAAAATCTCTCTCCTTCATATCCCCAAAATTCAAATACTTTCCACAATTAACACAGTGGTAGTCACGAAGGTTTCCATGAATTTCGATTACATTTTTACTTCCCGCAAGTTGGTGAAGTGAGTCAATATTTTGTGTTACAATTCCCTTTAGCTTACCCATGTCTTCAAGTTTTTTTAATGCCAAATGGCAATTGTTTGGCTTTGCCTTTTCATAAATTAAATTATTTCTAACATAGTCCATAAACTCCCTTGGGTGTTCATGAAAAAACTCATGGCTTAACATATACTCAGGGCTATATCCCTTGTTGTTCTTTTCATTGTAAAGGCCTGTAGCAGAACGAAAATCTGGTATACCAGATGCTGTTGAAACTCCAGCACCACCAAAAAATACTATGTTATTAGACTTTTTTATTTTTTCTTTTAATTCATCAATATTATTTGAAGTCATAAATACCTCCTAATAGTACTTTACTTCCTCCAGCTCTTTTCCATTAAAATAAAAAACTATCTCTTTACATTTACCCATATATAGCGTTAACATTTCATCCATTGAGGCAGATTTGTTTTCCATTTCTATAAATTCTTGTAAATCCATCCAAAAAAGTTTTCCCTCTGGAGAGTCTTCTATAAGTTCTCCTTCAAAGCACTCGGTGTAATAGAGATGGGACAAAAGCCTTTGGTCTATGCTCTTATCATACCACTGAACAATACCTTTTAGTTCAATATTTTTTATGTCAAGATTGGTCTCTTCCTTAATCTCCCTTATAACTGAGTCATGAATTGACTCAACTGGTTCAACATGACCTCCAGGAAAAGTTAAACCTTCCCACCCCTCTTTAATCGGTTTGTCTAAAACCAAAACCTCTTTTGTCTTGGGATTATAAATCATACACATATTAAGTATTACTATTTCCATAATTCACCACCAAAAAAAGATGGCATATACCATCCTTTTAATTCTTATTTATTCTTCATATACTCATTATATTCCACTTCGGTGTAGTAATTCAAATATCTATCGTTTAATAAAACACCTAAATTAAATAAAATCCCTCCGATAATTGAATTTATAAAATAAATGTTTGGCAAAAAGTATAGGGCTAAAAAACCAAGTAATGTTCCAAATCGAATTATGGTCATTGCAGCCTTCGATTTTTGCAATTTTTGAACATAGAAGTTGTTCTTTAAAATAATATATCTAAAACCGATGGATATAATTAATATGAACAGTCCAAATATCGGAATAAATAAATCTTTCCTATTTACAAAGTAATCATAAATTCCCTGGAACAGTATTATAGTTGCAATAACTTGAAGAACCAAACTTAAATTTCTAAGAAGATGTAAATTTTTATTTTTAAGTTGTCTTACAATTAATGCAAATATAAATCCTATAAGTGTTATAACAACCCAACCAAATGATACTTCATATAGAGGGATGTTCTTACTTGCAAACTCCAACCCACCTTGGACAAATTTTGTATTTTTTAATCCATCTGGTAACACGCCAAACACATCAAACATTGACGCAATGGCAGTAAATACCAAAGTTATTCTAAACACCGTCATGTCATTTTTAAATACTTTTGAGGAAAGCTCCAAAAATATCATCACTATTGAAAGAGGATACAAAAAAATTAGTACAGGCAATGAAAGTTTTATTATTTGACTAAGCCCAAAATTTGAAATCACAAATGATACTAAAGCTATAGCAACTGCAAATTTTTTATAACTAACCTTTGGAAATATTTTATTGAACACTTCAGAACAAGCAGTTATAAGTCCTACTGCCGTCTTTAAACAGGCAACAGTAACTATAGTTGCAAGTAATATCTGTCCCATATTTCCAAGAAAATGTCTTGAGATATCATATAGGGCAATTCCACCGTTTTCTGCAGGTTTTAACACTCCTAAGCTTGTAGCTCCCATATATACAAGTGATCCATAGATAACAGACATAAGTATAACTGTAACCACACCAGACTTTATAGTATATTTTACAATCTCCTTAGGTTCATCAACTCCAATATTCCTTATTGAATTTATAACTATTACTGAAAAGGCAAGGGCTGCCAACACGTCCATGGTGTTATAACCTTCAACAAATCCCTTTGAAAAAGGAGAAGCTGTATAGCTTTCTGTAACCGATTGTAAACTTGCAACTCCCATTGGCTTTATAAATGCAAAAATCAAAAGTATTGATAAAACTACCAAGAAAATTGGATTTAAAACCTTACCGACATAAGTCATAATTTTATTTGGTTTCAAAGCTAAAATAAGTGCGACTAAATAAAAAATAAATGTAAATAAAAGCAATGCAATTCGCATCTTATCAGCTGAAATATTGCTGCTAAGTCCTACTTCAAAAGATGTTGTGCTAAGTCTTGGCAGTGCAAAGAAAGGTCCAATAGTAAGATATAGACAAATTGTAAAAAAGTATCCATAGCCCCTACCTATCTTCTTCGTCATATCAAGTAAGTCTTCAGACTTGCTATATCCAACTGCAAGAACTCCTAAAAAGGGCATTCCTACTGCAGTTATCAAAAATCCAATAAGTGCAGGAACATAATTTTTTCCTGATAGTTGCCCCATCAAAACAGGAAATATTAAATTTCCAGCTCCAAAGAAAAGTCCAAATAGCATGGAGCCTATTGCCAAGTAGTTTTTAAAAGATTTTTTCATTTTTTCTCCTCTAAGTAAATTTTTCTTATTATACTATAGTTTTTTTATTTTTCCAATAGGAAAACAATTATAATTTCATTTACTTTAAACAAATTTTTTCGTTACATTTCTACATTTTATTTTATCACATGAATGAGGATTATTTCGATATCCCTTTGAATATGATAAAATTATTTTAACTAAAAGAAAGGAAGATAAAATGAAAAAAAGATTATTAAGCATAGCTTTACTATTAACTGTGGTGCTTACATTTGTAGGATGTAAAAACAACTCTAACACCGATTCAACTTCAAATGAGTACAAACTCCAAGCTACCATTGAACTCATTGAAGATGGAGAGAGTTTCAAAAAAGAAACTTTGAGCTTTAACGAAGGCGAAAAACTCCTTGATGTTATGAAAAGAAATTTAGAACTGGAAGAAAAAGACGGATTTATTACATCAATTGACGGTCACACCCAAGACGAAGACTCAAACAAGTATTGGTTATACACCGTTAACGGTGAAATGGCAGAAGTTGGAGCAAATCAGTTTGAACTTCGGGACAAAGATGAAGTTGTTTTTACATTGGAAGAATTAAAAAATGAGTAATAAAAGAATTGCACTGTTGGCAATTTTAACGGGAGCTACCGTACTTGGACGGATTGTAATGGCTCCCGTGCCAAATGTGCAGCCGGTAACTGTAATCTTAATTTTTTTATCCATCTACATGGGTCTTACAGATGCCCTAATAGTTAATGCACTTGTAATCTTTATTTCAAATATGTATCTTGGATTTGGTCCATGGACCTTTTATCAAATCCTATCCTACAGCATAATAATATTTCTTTCCTTTTTCCTTTCTAAAATAAAAAAATTTAAAAATTCGATGCTACTTCAAACTATCTTTGCAGTTTTTTGTGGAATTCTTTACGGATTTGTTATTTCAATATTTACAGCTACCATGTTTTCAAAGACATCAAACTTTTTTGTTTACTACTTAAATGGACTATACTTTGATATTATGCATGGAGTTGGAAATGCAGTTTTATATGTATTACTTATTCCTCCGTTAAAAGTTGCATTAAGAAAATACAAAAAATTTTGACTTTCTTTGACCTATTTGCTATAATAATCATAGGTGATAAGACTTCTACAAAGGAGATGATATTATGTTTAAAAAAATTTCACCAAGAAAGACAAGCGCATTACAAGGTCAATTTAAAGATCTATATGGTATGATGGATGATTTTTTCACTGAAAATATAAATTTATCAGGTAACACAAATTTTAAAGTAGATGTAAGAGAGTTAGAAGATTCATATTTAGTAGAAGCAGAATTGCCTGGATTTAAAAAAGACGAAGTAAAAATTTCATTTAAAAATGGCGAACTTACAATTGACGCTGAAAAGAGAGAAGAAACTGAAGAGACTTCTAAGGATAAAAACTATGTTCACAGAGAGATGAAATACAGTTCAATGACAAGAACACTCTACTTTGAAAATGTTGAAAAAGAAGGGCTAAAAGCAAAGTTAAATGACGGAATACTTGAAGTAAAAGTTCCAAAGACAAACTCAAAAAGTGAAGATGACTATATCAATATAGACTAAAAAAAGGGATGGCAGAAGCTGTCCCTTTTAAAATGCATTCCAAAACATATAAAAACCTATTAGTAGTACTAAAAATCCTAAAATATTATTTAAAACATTTCCTATCTTTGAATAGGTTTCACTATTTTTCATCTTTTTTACATATCCAACTGAAGTTCCTGAAAGAATTATTAAAAAGCTATGTCCCAGTGAATACATAAGCATTAAAAATATTCCCCAAAGAATATTTCCCGTGCCCGAAAGGATTCCAAGAAGTGCAACAAGTACTGGAGTTGAACATGGGGACGAAAAAAACCCTCCAACAATTCCCGCAAGGAATGCACCGATACTTCCTCTCTTCTTGTCCTTCATCATAAGTTTTTTTGACGGGATAAAATTATAGATGCCCCAGGTTTGAAGGGCCATTAAAATCATTAGTACTCCAAGGATGATATACCATGTTCTCGAAGTGTTTCCAATTAATTTTCCCGCCAACATGGCAACAACTGAAAGACTTACAAAGGTCAGTGCCATTCCAATTGCAAATAGCACCGAATATTTGAAAGCCCTCTTAGTGTCCCTCTCCTCAAGGCCTGAAACATAGGAAATTATAAGGGGAACCATGGAAAGGCTACATGGTGTAAGGGAAGTCAAAATCCCTGCCACAATTGCAAGTACTGGCGCTATCCACACATTGTCCCCTATGACCTGTGCAATTTGACTAAGCCAATTTTGAATCATTACTGTTCAACTCCCATTTCCTTTACAATTTCAAGTAGCTGTTCTTCATTTAAGAAGCCTTGATGAATTGTAAACATAGGTTTTTTTGTTACCTTGTGATTGTACATTTGAAGTTGATACTTCTCCCTTAATTCCTTACTTGGTTCAAAAGGAGTTCCATCGGCGTTGTAAAATATTTGAGTTGGAATAACTTGAATTGGCGCTTCCTTTGCCGCATCTGGGTTGTCGTCAATATCAACATACTTTACAAATGCCTTTCCCACCATCTTCTCATGAAACTTTTTATACTCAGGCTCCATCAATCTACATGGTTGACAGGTGTCTGATCCATAGTCAATTACCGCAGGAAGACCTGCATTTGCATACTCTTCAAGCTTTGGAAGTCCACTTTCTATGTCAAGTGAAAAGTCTCCCTCTGAATCTTCATTCGCCATTTCAGTTGAATTAACATTTGTTTCAACATCAGAAGATGTTTTTAAACTCTCCTTATTCTTAACAAAGTACATTCCTACAAGTGCAAGCACTATTACAATAGGAAGTATTATCTTCATTGTTTTATTATTCTTCATATTTACCTCCCAAATTAATAATACCCATGTTAGCATATAGAAAACATAGGAAATAAAAAGACCCTAAGTTAGACTTAGGGCTTACTTCTCTAAATATTCAGGAAATTCATGCACTTCTTGTCTTGTTTCATCCTCTAATAAATCTAACAGATTAGCTCTTTGGAGTTCTTTGAGCTCTTCTCCAGTTGCAGAAGTTGCTTGTCCATAGTACTCAGGTCCATCGTTATTCACATCGTCTCCTGCTACCTTACTCAGAAACAAACTTAAATTTTCATATGAACTTCCATAATAATTTATTACTTTTAATGAATCTTTATCATCTTTCATTACAAGTCTTATTTTTTGGGGATCTTCTTCATTATTAAATATCTTTAAATCTGCATCATAAATAAATTCTCCATTTATTTTACTAACTTTTTCATTTACAATTTCAATATGAGATTTACCCCCTACTAAACCTAATTTTGAGTGTTTTTCAATTGAACTTTGCCTTATATACATTTCCTTATTAAACATTTCATTGTCTGGATCTAAATACTTATCATACATTTCTTTATAATCATAAGATTTATCGGTTAGGATATAGCTTTTCACAAAATTATATGCAAACTCTTCTACCTCTTCATCTGTTATCTCAGTATTTTTATTACATCCAAATAAAATAATTACGACCATGAATAACACTAATACTTTTGAAAGTTTTTTCATTTTATTCTCCTTAATATTAAAGAGGGTGGATTATGTTTAAGGTGTCTCACAATCTTCATCTAAGCTCATTGCAGGTGGAGCTGTAAATCCTTCTCTTATATTTGCAAGGTTTTGAAGTTGTGCTTTTCTTAATTCTTCTAAAGAATTATAGATTGTTTCTTCTGGTTCTTCTTCCGTTTCATCATCTGACTTAACCGGAGATATGCCCTTAGGCTCAGATCCATTTAAGTAAGATGTTGTCTTTGAGCTTAATTTTTCTGATGGCTTTAGACTTTCTTTAAGTGGCTTTATCATTTCCATTTCTTTATTTAATCTAAAGGATATTCCATCATTAAGACCATATAAATCTGTTACATAGAGCTTTCCATTATCATTTTCTACCGTAATAATTATGCTGTACTTAGTTCCTTGTGGACTTCTTTCAGGATCATCTGAATCAAATTTATGTTCACTTGTATCCCAAATCTCATCAAAGTCAACTTGAACTCTGTAAAGGTTTTTATATTTTTCCTTTAGCTCCACATTATTAAACTCATGTTCAAAAATAGTTATCTCAAGTCCATTATTTTTGAAATCTCTAACGATGGAATGGTCTACTGCATTTCTAACTTCCATTTCAGTATTAAAAAGCTCGTTTCCTGGTTTTAAATAATTTTCTTCAATGTCTTTGTAATCCATTGGTCTAAGTGATTGATAGGTTTCATCTGCAAATTTCTTTGCAAAACTTAACACTTCAGACTCAGTTAATTTGTCAATCTCTTCACTTTGCTTTGCATATGCCATATATCCCAGTGGAATTATTAAGCATATTGCTAACAAAACAGCTAAACTTTTTTTCATTTTTAACCTTTCTACCACCCTCATCTTTATTTTACATCACTAATAATTAAAATGATATAGCTTAAATCAATCTTAATAATTTTGTAATAATTTTGTAATGATTTTGTAATAATTAAAAAAGAGATACCTCTAAGATATCTCTCCTTGTTCGTCTATTGCATTTTTAAGTGTGTGCCATGCAAGCACTGCACATTTTACCCTTGCAGGCATTGTTGAAATGTTTTTAAATACATAGCCCTCTTCAAGTTCTTCTTCTAACTTTTCGTCGTCTGTCTCTTCTCCTCTAATCATCTTAAGGAAAAGATCAAGCTTTTCATAGGCTTCTTCAACTTTAAGTCCTCTTATTTGGTCACACATAATTGATGTGGAGGCTTGGCTTATGGCACAACCTATTCCAGTGTATGCAATGTCCTTTACCACACCGTCTTCTATGTCCACTCTAAGGGTTATGTCATCACCACAGCTTGGGTTATGTCCCCTCTCTTCCATGGTGTAGGGATCTAACACCCTCTTATTGCTCTTGTCTTGGCTATGCTCAAGTATTACTTGTGAATAAAGTTCATTAAGATCCAAATCCCATTACCCCCCTTACGGTTTTAAGTTTTTCTATAAAGTATTTTGCCTCTTCCAAATCGTTATAGAAGTATGGACTTACTCTATTTGATGCGGGTATTCCCAAATATTTTCCCAGTGGTTGAGCACAGTGATGTCCTGATCTTATGGCAATGCCATATGAATCTAAAATCGTTGCAACATCATGGGGATGTACATCGTCAACTGTAAATGTAATAACCCCCTGTCTCTTACTTGGGTCCTTAGTTCCAACTATATTTATATGTGGAACTTTTTTTATCTCTTCCACCAGGTACTCCATCATTTCACCATTGTGTTCTTCTATATAATCAAATCCCACATCATTTAAATAGTCTACGGCAGCCTTTAGTGAAACAGCTCCTTCAACATTTTGAGTTCCCGCTTCAAACTTGGTTGCCCCTGATGCAAATGTGGTTGTTTGTTCTTCAACATATTCTATCATGTCCCCACCTAATAAGAATGGTTCCATCTTTTCAAGTAACTCTGACTTTGCATATAAAACGCCAATACCCATTGCTGAAAGCATCTTGTGACCTGAAAATGTATAGAAGTCACAGTCAAGCTTAGTAACGTCCACAGGAATATGTGGCACTGCTTGGGCTCCGTCTATTACAGTAACTGCTCCCACTTCTTTTGCAAGTTTCATAAACTTTTCAACTGGTGAAACTGTACCAAGCACATTTGAAACATGATTGAATGCGACAATCTTTGTGTCTTCGTCAATCTTTTTAAAGTCCTCTTCCAAGTACTCTCCAGTTTCTCTATCTATATAGATATATTCAAGTTTTGCTCCAGTCTTTTGGCAAACTCTTTGCCATGGAACGATATTTGAATGATGTTCTGCAATTGTTATTACAATTTTGTCTCCCTCTTTAAGGAAATTTTCCCCATATGACCTTGCAACAAGGTTTAGTGCTTCCGAACCATTTTTTGTATACACAATTTCATCACTTGACTTTGCGCCAATAAACTTTGCTACTGCCTCTTTTGATTCTTCATATTCTCTCGTAGAATCAATTGAAAGCACATGGGCCGCCCTATGAGGGTTGCCGTTATATTTTGTATCATACTCTTCAACAGCTTTCATAACCTGTAAAGGTCTTTGAGAAGTTGCCCCATTGTCAAAGTATATAATAGGTCTTCCCTTAACCTCTCTATTTAAAATCGGAAAATCTTTTTTGTATCTATTCATTAAATCATCTCCAACTTTGCATCTAACGAGGAGATTATAAAGTTTCTAAGTTCTTCATCTTCTATTCTGTCAATAACACTTGAGAATGAACCTTCTACTATCATCTTCTTAGCTTCTATTTCAGTAAAGCCTCTACTCATAATGTAGAATAGAATATCTTCGTCAACCTGTCCTGCTGATGCGGCGTGGTTTCCTGCAACGTCATCTTCTCCTGCAAGAAGAATTGGTATAGCAAATGACTTTACCTTGTCATTTAGAAGGATTACATTTTCAGCTTCGTCACCTTCAGCGCCCTTGCATCCTTTAACGAAGTCCAAAGTTCCTCTAAAGTATTTTTTTGCATTGTCCTTTAACGCACCTTTTACTTGATAGTCTCCATTTGTATTCTTACCAATGAATTTGATGTCGTTGTAAAGATCTGTTAAAGAATTTCCTTCGCCGATGTAGATACAGTTAATATCTGCATGGGACTCGTCTCCCTTAAGTTCTGAAACATAGTGATAAAGAGTTTCTTCTCCCTCAAGGTTTACAATAAGGTAATTCAAATATGCATCTTCTGAAAGTTCTGTATATCTATGTTCAATATGTCTTTTAGCCTTTTGTCTTTGAACTTTAACAATATTTATTTTAGAGTTACGTTCTCCATAAACCCTTGTTAGTAAATTTGTGTATCCGTCTTCTTCTCCTCTAAAGTCAAGAGTTAAGTTAATTGTACTTCCCTCTTTTGCATATATAGAAAGGTCTGAAATAATATTTTTATTATCTTTGTCCATTGCAAAATCTAAATACACATCCACAACTTCATTTGGTTTTGCAAGGATATATTTCTTAAAGTTCGCCTTCTCCATAGCCTCCTTTAAAGACTCTTTGCTTGCGCCTACAAAGGTTTCTGGAATTTTAATTTCATTTTCAGTTGAATCTCTTAAAAATTCTTCGCCTTTCTTAATAGGATTTAATTTATATTCTCTTATGTCTTTGTTTAAGTCTTCAAGAGTTACGGAGTTTGCCTTTGTCCATCTAAAAGTTAAGACTGGAAGTTCATTATAAATTGTCATATTTCCCTCCTAACCTATAGTTCCTTTTAATTCAAGGTTAATTAAATTATTCATTTCAACAGAGTATTCAAGAGGCAATGCCTTTGATACTGGTTCAACGAAGCCTCTAACAACCATGGCATTGGCTTCCTCTTCAGAAATCCCCCTACTCATTAAGTAGAAGATTGTTTCGTCAGAAATTCTACCAATCTTTGCCTCATGTCCTATGTCTACATCGTCATTTTCTATTATGATTGCAGGGATGGTATCTGCTCTGGATTCATTGTCAAGCATTAGTGACTCACAGTTTGTTGTTGCCTTTGATCCATGTGCATTTTTTGCAATGTGAAGAAGCCCTCTGTAGATGGCGTTACCTCCACCTTTAGAAATGGACTTAGTATTAGTGTTTGAAGTTGTATTTGGTGCTGCATGAACAACCTTAGTTCCTGTGTCAAGGTCTTGCTTGCCTGAAGCAAATGTAACTCCAGTAAATTCACTATGAGCGTGTTCTCCTCTCAATATACTCATTGGGTATAGATAGGATACTCTGGAACCAAATGAACCACTAACCCATTCGATGGTACCGTCTTTGTCAACAACTGCTCTCTTAGTGTTTAAGTTGTACATGTTCTTTGACCAGTTTTCAATTGTTGAATATCTTAAATATGCACCTTCTTTAACATGAAGCTCTACAGCTCCTGCATGAAGGTTATTTACATTGTACTTAGGCGCAGAGCAACCTTCGATAAAGTGACACCATGCACCTTTTTCAACTATTATAAGCGTGTGTTCAAACTGTCCTGTTCCAGGAGCGTTTTGTCTAAAGTATGATTGGATTGGAATATCCACATGAACTCCTTCAGGAACGTACACAAATGAACCCCCAGACCACACAGCTCCATGTAGGGCAGCGTATTTGTGATCAGTTGGTGGTATAAGCTTCATAAAATATTCTTTTACAATTTCTGGATACTCTTTTACAGCTGTATCAAAATCTGTATAGATAACACCTTGGTCAGTTAAATTCTTTTGAATACTGTGAAAAACAACTTCAGAGTCGTATTGTGCTCCAACTCCCGCAAGTGATTTTTGGTCAGCTTCAACAAGACCAAGTTCATCAAAAGTATTTTTTATATCATCAGGAACATCATCCCAAGAATAACTCAAGTCAGAATCAGGTCTTACATAGGTTATAATATCCTCTACATTTAAATCGGAAATGTCCGCACCCCATGGTGGGTTTTCAAGTTTTTTATAGATTTCAAGTGATTTCAATCTAAACTCGAGCATCCACTCTGGTTCATTCTTTTGAGCAGAGATTTCACGAATAATTTCTTCTGTAAGTCCAGCCCTTGTCTTATATCTATAATTAAAGTCGTTCTTTCTGTCTAATAACTCTCTATTGAAATCATCAATCTGAGTTCTTTCCCTTTTAGGCATTAAATCACGTCCTTCTTGTATGCGTCAAATCCATTTTTATCTATGTCGTGGGCAATCGACATGTCCCCAGACTTAACTATTTCTCCATCCACAAATACGTGAACAAAATCCGGAGAAATCTTTTCTAAAAGTCTGATTTGATGTGTTATTATTACAATTGCATTTTCTTCATTGTGGAAGTCATTAATTCCTTGAGAAACTATTCTTATTGCATCAACATCAAGACCTGAATCAGTCTCATCTAAAAATGCAAGGGTCGGATTTAGAACTTTTAGTTGAAGAATTTCATTTTTCTTTCTCTCTCCACCGGAAAAACCTACATTTAAATATCTTTGTGCATAACTTGGATCTATTTCAAGACTTTCCATTTGTTTTTTAAGTTCTTTATTAAAAGCCAAAATCTTTTGCTTTTCTCCTGTTATTTCAGTCTTTGCAGTCTTTAAAAAGTTTTCAACTGAAATCCCAGGAACTTCAATAGGCGCTTGGAAAGACATAAAGATTCCTTCCCTTGCTCTTTCATCTACTGCAAGGTCATTAATTCTCTTTCCATTGTAATAAATTTCACCATCAGTTATTTCATATTTAGGATTTCCCATTATGCAGTTTGCAAAAGTTGTCTTACCTGCACCATTAGGACCCATGAAGACATGTATCTCTCCCTTATTTATAGTTAAATCAATTCCCTTAAGAATATGATTGTCTTCTACCTTAGCATTTAAATTTTTTACTTTCAGTAGTTCTGTCATAAAAAACCTCCTTATCCTACCACTTTAGTAGGCTATATCGTCAAAGTTATACGTTAAATACCTCAATTTCAATTATATTACATTTCTCAAAAATAAAAAAGGTGTAAATCGAAATTATCAAACAATAATTTTTATTTTACCAAAAAATTCCTAATTTTGGAAATTAAATAAAGAGAACCTGTTAATATAACCGGATTTCCTTCTCCATCTTCAATTGCCATTTTAATTGCTTCAATAGGATCTTCAAAACCTAATACATTTGAAACCCCAAAGTCCTTTAAAGTTTCTACTGCATCATCTACCGGAAGTTTTCTTCCTTCGAAAGGAACTTCAGTCAAATAAAAATCGCAGTTTAATTTTGCCAATTTCTTATAAATCTTTTTATATTCCTTGTCCTTTAATACCCCGACAACTAAATTGAATTTCTCAGATATGTTTTTTTCAACAAAAGAAACAAATCCATCTACTCCGTCTTCGTTGTGTGCACCATCCAACAAGATATCAACATCTTTATATTTAATCCACTCAAGTCTACCAGGTACAAACGCTTTTGAAAGACCATTTATAATAGAAGCACTTTTAATACTATACCCAAATTCTTCATTTAAAATCTCTATTGCTTCAATAGCCATAATAGAATTATAAATTTGATTTTCTCCAGCCATCTTAATATAAATATTATCTAAATTCTTATAGGAGTAGCTTGAACAAACCCTATCGATATTTAAATTTTTGATGTCACTAAAATTAGGAGAAGTTACCTTTGCCTTTAGTGCCATTGCTTTTTGATTTATAATTTTAACTGCATTTATTGGAATAGGATATGCCAGTACTCGGTCTCCCACTTGAATAATCCCCGCCTTTTGCTCTGCAATCTCTTCAATGGAATTACCAAGTACCCCTAAGTGATCAAGTCCTATATGAGTTATTACATCTAAGACTTTCTTCTTAAAGACATTGGTACTGTCTAAAGTGCCACCAAGACCAACTTCAAAAATTGCCATGTCCACTTTAATAGATTTGAAATGTTCAATAGCGACAATAGTTGAAGCTTCAAAAAATGAAAGAAAATTTTCGTTATCAAATTTGTTCTTCCAATTTTTTAAAATATTTAAAAGCCTTTCTGCATATTCTCTATAACTTATATATCCCCTTGAGGTTTTTATTGATTCAGTATCTGATATTATCGATGGACTTGAAAAAAAACCTATATTTAGATTTTCCTCTTCTAAAATAGATTTTATAAAAGTTCCCGTAGAACCCTTCCCATTTGTCCCTGCAATGTGAATTACTTTTAAGTCGTCCTGTGGATTTTTCAAAAATTCTAAGTAACTTTTAATTCTATCCAAGGACAAATCCATTCCAGGTCTTGGCCAGTTGTTTTTTATATAAAAATAAATCTCTTCCCAATTTGAATTTGGTTCAGGATTTAATTCAAAAATATCTTTCATTTTTTATCCCGCCTTGCTAATGTATTTTTAATTATATCATATAAATGATACCCAAATTCATTATTATCTTTTTTATTTGAAAAGCTTAAAACATCTAAAAATATACATGTATTTAAAAAGTATGATTCCTTTTGATTTAAAAGAAAAACTTATACTTAAATCGAAAGTTTTGATTTAAGTATAAGCTTTATCAAAATATAAAAATGTATTCTTCAACTTCTGAAGATTGACTCAAAGTTCATTTTGACAGTTTTAAGTAGCTCCTGAGTCAATCTTTGAATATCTTCTCCAAGTATTAAACCATGAGGATATTTAAAGCTGTCATTCCAGATATAGTTAAATGTTTTTGTATCTATAGTTTTTATTTTACCAATTTGAAACGCATAGATTTCAACTTCAGCTTCTATTAACTTTTTTACTATATCTTTAGTTGCTCCAGGAAATGTAGATGCTCCGTCGGTAATTTCAAATATTATTTTATATTCTTTCTTATCTACAATTCTCTGCTTTTGATATGGACTTATGTCTTTGTATATATTTCTAAGACATGCTGCATCGTCTGTTGTTCCATCACTTGCATCTAATTTTGTAATGGAGGATATTATTTCACTTCTTGCTTTTTCATTAGTGTCATCAAATCTTTTTAATTTGTAATGTGACTTTCCGAAAAACCAAGTTTCAGTTAAAAGTTCTATATTTTGATTAGTTTTATTAGCTTCAACTTGTAAATATTCGTTGAAATCCTCTATTGATAACAGAATCGCTACCAACGTCCTTCTTGTAGCATCAATTTTCTCTTTATCCATAGAACCAGAATTGTCTAATAAAAAAGAAATTTCTATTTTTTCTGGCAATAATTTGTTTTGTGATTCAAGAATATTTTTATCAAATATTTTAAGTGTTTTGTAATTACCTTTTTTTTCATCCTCTTTAAATTCAGTATAATTATATATCAAATCACTTACATTTAGTTTGCCCTTTGGCTGCCCTCCCTTTTCTACATTAATTTCTTTTTTTGAATATCCTATTAGTTTTTTCCAAAATTCCTTCATTTCTTCTCTTTGATTTTTTGTTTTATCTACATAAAATTTAAATAGTTCTATTTCTTCTTTACTTAATCCATGAGAATCTACAATCTTATTTTTAAACTCTTCTTGTGAAGGTGCAATATTAAGTTCTTGTTTTAGAATCTCTCCCAAAGTTTTTTCCACATCTTCTCTATTGGATTCCAATTTGTTCTTGGTGTCTTGCTTTTTTTCTTCTTCAAATAGCTTGCCTTCCTCATCACTATTTTCACTTGCATCCATACCGTCTATCTCTCTTAACCAATACTTTTTAAAGGATGGATAAATAAATGCTTTTACAAAGGGATCTCTCTTATTTATTCCCTCATCTTGATTGATTTGCTTTAAAAGTTCAGAGTTAAAAAAAGTATATATTGATTTGGATAGAATTTTTTCATCAAATTTTTGCTTAATCTTATTACTTATTTTTTCATCATCTGAATAAAGAGTTAAAGCAAAAAAACTCTTAGTAAATCCATGATGAGGAAAAGAGAAAAATATTTCGTTCAATAATTTTGTTTTCTTCATATAGTCTTTTATTTTTTTTATCTCTTCCTCATCTCTATATACGGGACATGTTTCAAATACCCTTAATACGCTTGTGTACTTGTCTATTTGAAATAAAAAATCTAAAATCTCTTTTTTTACATATCCTCTAATAAATTTCTCATCTGGTTTACTGCCTTTAGAAATTTCATCTATCTTTTTTGAAATATAAAAAGTTATTTCATCTATTTCTAAGCCCCAGTCTTTTTCTCTATTCAAATAGGTTATAGCGTTTTCTTTCCAATCAGGATAAAGTGCCATTTCATAGTAAATATGCCATAAAATTTCATTATAATCTAAATTTGATTCAAGAAAGGTTGACAGAGGTAAATATAAAACACCTTCTTTTGGCTTAAACAAAAATTTTTCTAAACTTTTTGATCCTATATATCTAATGCTTGGATCTCTTGTAAAAGTTGAAAGGGATTCTTTCTGTCTATCTAAAAACATTTTAAGATTTTTTTGAGCTTCTTCTTTTAAAATATTTTCATCAAAAGATTTCTCGTTAAATTTAAACATGATTCGCCCCCATTATCTATATAGATTTAGATTATGAAGTTTTTCAATTGAATCTAATCTATCCACATCTACAACATAAAAATTTCCATATAAATCTACTGCTAAATAATTTGAGTGTTTAGTTGCCAGTAAATTTACAAAAAACTTTTCGGATAATGTAACTTTTTTATTTAAACTCCAATTTCCCAAATTTTCTTCAAGAAGATATACAAAACCATCTTCACTTAAAACTACACAAGTACCATTTTTACTTTCAATATCAAATAAATTTCCTTTAAAGTCTTTGTTTTCTAAATTTACTGTCTTTCTTTGTTTTAAGTTGTATAAGGAAAAGCTTCCTTCGTTACCTAAAGCTACACAGATATTTTTATCAAGATTTTCATTTTCCAGTAAAGATACTTTCTTAATTGGCACGTTTAAAACTTTAACTTTTTCTTCTATATTAATTTTACCATCTTCAAGCTTTGATAAAATTAGTTCTCCACTACTTGTCCCTGCCACAAATTCTAATTCAGAAATCTTTTCAAGTGAATTTATTTCACTATATCCTTCTAATAAATTAGTATAAGACTTTATTTCTAAACTATAACTTTCTTTTTCAATTTCCAATAAAATAATTTCACTCTTCCCAACTTGACATAAAAATCTATTATCATTTAAATTAATAACATTTTCAAACCCTTCAAAAGATGTTTCAATTTTAGTGATTTTAAGATTATTGATATCTTCAAATAAATCGTTAATATCTTTATACATAAACACAAATATATCGCCTGTTGCAGTAAATGCCAATATTTTTTCTTCATCGAATGGATGCATAAAAACTATAAATTTATAAAAGTTTTTAACAGGATGACTAATCTCCAATTCATGCTTATCCTCTTTTGCAATTCTTAAAAACATAACATTTTGATTATAATCTGGAATGATAAATGTATCTTCAGAAATTCTTGCATAAGCTTTAAGATACGTATCCATTTTGTAAGTTCCATTTAGCTTTATAGGATTCAAATTTATTTTTGTGTCATAAATGTCATAAGCATAAATCCTATAATATATTAAAAGCTGATTAAGAATTAATTTTTCATCCTCTTCTAAGTCTAATAATTTTTCTTTAAAATCGTCTTTAAGATATCCTTCTTTTAAAGTATTATTTAAATCTTTTCGTAACTTTATTAAATTGTCATTGAATTTTTTTATATTTACTGAGAATTTCATTTCTTATTATTTTCCATATCCGTTAAATAGTCCAAAAGATATTTTGAATGTTCAAGGCGATTCAATCTTTCGTCCAATTCTTCATATTCTTCTATTGAAATTTTATCTTCTTTGCTATTAATTTTTTCTAAAAAATCAGGAAATTTCTTTCTATCTGGCATTGGCCCAAATATAATTTTTATGACATCTAAATAGCTTAAAGTTTCAATTTCTGCTCTGTTGTATACATATGGTCTAATTCTTAACTCGTCATACTCTTGAACTGAATTTTTAATATTTTTATTATTTATATCCCATCCTTCAGATTCTTTAAAAAAACCAAATCTTACAGCTTGTGACAGAATATATGCTTGATCTTTTGGATTTGTAATCGAACTTATAAACCCATCCCATAAAGCCATACTTAGATCTTTTTCTTCACCCAAATTCCAGTTGTCTATTATTCTTAAAATATTTCTTAAAGATAGAACTGACTCTTTTAGTTCTGGAACATCTTGAGATGAATTTTCATCATTATCAGAAATTAACTTTTCCATAAATACATTTTGAGTTACTTTGGATAATTGAGCCAACCTGAATAGTTCTTCTAAAGTTCTTCTTGGAGTCGGTATATTTAAACTTCCATTATCATCCGCTAATCTAACTATGATTATTCTAAAGAGTTCATTTTCTTCAGGATTTGTTTGATTTTTTAAAGATCCTACTGTATTTTGATTTACATAATTATATTCAATAGTTAGAAAACGAGATTTAAATGCAGGATTAAGTTCATTTGTTCCTTCATAATTTACAGATTCCGTTGATAAGTTGCCAGTACCTATAAGACCAAATCCTTTTTCGATTTTTACAGGTCCCACTCCTGTAACATATGCCATAGACCCAATTTTACTTTGTAAAATATCGTTTAGACCTATTAAATTTTGCATCGCAATTGTATTTATCTCATCTATTATTACTGGTCTTCCACGTTTTACAGCCAGTAATAATTCTCTTTCGATTTTTTTCACAACAGTTCCGTATACACTATTTCTTGCAATAAATATTTCTGATATACTGTCCCAAACTTTGCTTTTTACCAATTCCTGTTTTTGCTTATCTAAAACTTTTAATTCTTTTTCATGAAATTTTATCCAAGTTAAATACTGATCTACTACTTTATCTATTAACTCCACATCAGTTTTATTAACAGAGGCTTTTTCTAAAGATAATGTTTTTTCCACAAACATATCTTCATAAGTTAAATTATACGAACCTGATATAAAATATGGATAGATGTTTTCAACCTCATTTTGACTCACATCTTTCAGTGCTTTTTTATAATAATTTTTCCTATCTTCATTTAACTCTTTAAACTTTTGTATAGCTTCCTCTTCACTTGCACCTTTGTTTTTTAAAAACCACTTTTCTATTTCGTCTTCTATTTCTCTTTGAATTATATTTCCCAATGTAAATTGTATTGCAGCCTCTCTTGCTATTTGTGTTTTGCCACTGCCTAAATGACCTATTATATATACAGGGGTTCCTTTTTTTAAAGATTCTACAATTCTTTTCTTTGAATCTAAAACATATTTTACATTTACCAAACCATTGTTGTAACCAGTTTGAATGTCTTTAATAAGTTGTCGGTGATAATAAAATTCCCAAGCATCCGGAGAACTTTTGATTATTTCATTTAATTTTCTATAATACTCTTCAATTTTACTTATTCTATACCTTGTTTGATAATTACTTGTATAAGAATTACTATTATAATTGTTTCGACTTTGATTTCTTTCAAATTCTAAAAAAAACTTTTCATAATCAATCAGATTTTCTAATTCTTCAATAATCTTTCTTTGTTTGTTTTGTTCTACTTTTAGATAATTTTCATATTTTTTTATTATGGATTTATCTTTTGTTGTAATTTTTTCCCTGGTTTTGTCTTTTCGAAAAGTATTAAAAAATTCTCTTGATTGACCCATTTTATTTTCATTTTCTAAAGTTTCAACTCTCAAAGCATCTTCATATAGCTCTTGAATTTCTTCTAAAGAAGGTATGGCTTCATTATTCAAATTCTTTTTCATTATGACAGTCCCCCTTTATCGAGATTAAAAAATATTGGGGCGATAATTCAACCGTCCCAATATTTTATAACTAATATCAATAGTTAAATTATATTAAATTCTTTCAACATCTCTTCTACATCTGTTCCTTTTATAACCTTTGCTAATTTCATCTTTTGTAGTGGGCTAAGAGGAAGATCTGGTTTTTTACCATCTGATAAAGCTACCATTCCATTTAAAAGATATCTCAAATCATATCTTGATGCAAAAACCTCTGGAACTGCTTTTTCTACACCACAAAGTACATAAACTGCTTCCATGGCTGTTCTACCAGAGTATTCAGTAGTAAATACTGTATCTCTACCTGGTTTATCAAGAGTTTCAGCAAATTGACCTAAGAATGCAAAGTTTACTCCACCTTTAGGAACAACAAAAGGTCTGTCTCCAGCCTTTCTTGGCATAAATTGAGAAGTAATATATGGCATCATAACTGGTACAGCTGTACATGTTTCAGCAAGTGAATCAATTTCATTTACAGGTACACCTATGTGATATAGCCATTCCTTAGTGATTTCTTTTCCTGTACAATCTCTCATTTTCTTTTTGATATAGTCACCTTCAATATCTGTAAATAGACCATAAACCCAAACACAAACATCATTTTCAGGTTGTTCAGGATATTGTCCTTGTCTATTTATTGTCCAAGACATAAGCCAGCTTGAATCTACACAAGTTACTATACCACCTGTTACAGTCTTTCCACCATAAGGACTTCTCTTTGTTATTTTTTCAATATATTTTGGAACTGATTCATCGTGACAAGTTACTGTACAAGACTCCCAGTTACTTTTCTCTACATCTGAGCAGAATACTTCAGGGTTACCAAAGTCATCAGATTTTTTAGCAATGTTTTTCCACATTTCCCAGCAACCAGTTTGTTCATCACTAAGTTCAGCCGGAGTATTATCATCACCATAACTTGAGTTTTCAGTCATAGAGCCATTTGTAATAAACAATAGGTCATTTTCTGTTAAATCAATTGACTTATCATTTCCATTTTTATCTTCAGCAATAATTTTTGTTGCAACTTTCTTATTTTCTGAAATATCAAAGTCAACATCAGTTACCTTAAAATTATATTGGAATTTACATCCGTGATTTTCAAGATATTTAACCATAGGTTTTACAATTGAATTATATTGATCATATCTTGTAAATCTCAAAGCAGATAAATTTGTAAGACCTCCAACATGGTGAATAAAACGATTTAAATAAAGTTTCATTTCCAAAGCTGAATGCCAATTTTCAAATGCAAACATCGTTCTCCAATAAGTCCAGAAGTCTGAGTTTAAAAGTCCATCTGAAAAAATATCTTCGATTGCTTTATCTTCAAGACTTTCGTCGCTTGTCATACAAAGAGTTGCAATCTCTTTAACTTGACTTTGAGTTAAATTAAATTTTCCATCATCATAACGTTCTCCTTGTTTGTGGGTAATACGACAATTACTGTAGTTTGGATCATCATAATTTGTATAGAAATATGAGTCTAATATACTCATTTCTGGATCTTCAAGACTTGGAATTGAACTCCAAATATCCCATAGACATTCGAAGTGAGCACCTGTTTCTCTTCCTCCACGTGCAACATATCCTCTTGTATCCATATATTCTCCGTCTAAGGATCCACCCGGAATATCCATTTGTTCTAAGAAGGTAATCTTCTTTCCTTCCATATGAGCATCTCTAATTAAAAAACAAGCAGCTGTTAAAGATGCAATACCAGTTCCAACAAGGTATGCTGATTTTTCTTCAATTCCTTGAGGTTTTCTCGCTTTAACAAGTCTTTGAAAATCTCCGTTAGTAAGTTTTAATCTTTTGTCATAAGTTTTTAATTCCATTTTTTCCTCCTTGATAGTTCAATTACTTCCTTACAATATTAATTAAAACACTGTTCAAAGGTGATTTCATCTATCAAATGAGGACATCTGGGTTATTTTTACTCAATTTTTAAATTTTGAGTAACGTTTTCTAATTTTTCACTTCTCTCTAAAGACAATAAAATATTTCCGTCCATCAACTTACCAATCCTATTGGTCATTTCTACAGGATCAGTCTTCATATCTGTAGCTACCCATTGTATTAAGGAGCTACTTAACGCACACTGGTAAAAATAAGCTATTAGTTTTATATCAATCTCTTTTGCATCTGTACTTTTAGCTACACGATTTACATATTTATTCATTATCTCTCCTGCCATGGAAAAAACATATTTTTCCACATCATCTTTATAATCTGACTGATACATATGCTTTATAGCTTTCTTGTTTTCAAGTATAAATTTAGCCGCCAAAATAAAACTGTCCTCCCATGACAAAGTTTCATTAAATTCTTCAATTACAACTGTAAGTTCTTCGTCAAATATTTCTTTAATTAATTCTGTCAAGTTTTCGTAATGATAGTAAAAAGTCTTTCTTTCTATATTACACTTTTTAGCCAGTTCAGTTACTGTTACATTATGAAGAGATTTTTTATTTAAGAGATTTATAAATTCTTTACGTATTAAATTCTTGGTATAAGCTTTTGCCATATCTTTAGCACTTCCTTTAATAATTAACTACGTTATATTTTAAAACTTTAACTTGTAGACAGTCTATCGTTATATCTGATTACATTTACATAGACCAAGTCTAAGGAGTTTTTATTTCTTAAGATAGTTTGTAATAAATATACCCAATAAAAGCTATGCATAAAGATTTTAAATCAACAATTAAATGAAATCTTTTTACTTATATTTTTACATTACAAAAATTACCATCCAAAGATTACATCAACAGATAATATTTCACATTACAATTGATTTAGAATTTGTAACTTTAAAATTTCTCGAATTATAAAGGATTTTTATTTTTATGAAAACTAAAATAACAAAAAGAACATTTATAAAAAAATCGAAATCAAAAAAACAAAAAGAATTTATCTTTCCCATATCAAGATTTTAGGACTTTAGCCACAGCTCCTTTAGACTTAAAAAATAGAATTCAAAAAAGGAATCCGAAGATTCCTTTTTCTCTACTTTTCTATTGATTTTAAAGTGTTTCTTACACTTTGTCCAACTGATGTTGAACCACCAACTATTGTTATTTCTTCTAATTCTTTTTCTTCTAAGAATTTTACAGCATCTCTCTTGATTTCATTGCTCTTAACAAGTATCATTGGAGCTTTTTTATTGATTCCAATAACTGCGCCTGTTAATGAGTCTGGGAAATCTTGTCCATTTGAAACTACTGCAAACTTAGTATCATTAAAGAATTTCTTTGCAATTTCTAAGGATGTGTCATATCTGTCAGAACCTTTTACTCTTGTAACATCAAGTTTCATATCCTTTAATTCTTTTTCAAGTTTTTCTGAAACTGATGATGTTCCACCAACGATAATAACATTCTTTGCATCTTTTAATACTGACTTATCAATAGTATTACCAGTTGTAAGGATAATACCATATCCTTTTATTCCTGCATATGGTGCTATTGAAAGTGCGTCTGCAAAGTTTTCTCCATTTGCAATGATAATATTTTCCTTATCTTTTATCTTTTCATTGAATAGCTTGATTGCTGTTTCATATCTGGTCTTACCTGATATTCTTTCAACTTTTAATCCCTTATCCTTTAATACTTTTAGTACGCTTTCAGGAATAAGTGAAGTACCACCAACTACAACTACATTTTCTGCTCCAAGTCTTTCAATTTCTTTTAAAACTTCTGGAGTTATTGCGTTGTCTGAAGTTAATAGTATTGGTGCCTTAGCAAGTCCTGCATAAGTTGATGCTGCAAGTGCATCTGGGAAGTTCTTTCCTGATGCAAGTATTACAGTGTCAGCTTTTTCAAATGTGTTCTTGCTTACTTCAACTGATGTTTGATATCTGTCCTTGCCAAATACTTCTGTAGTTTTTACAAATTCTTTTTTTGGTTTTTCATCTGATGGCTTATCAGGTGTTCCTGGTACAGATGGATCAGTTGGTTTTGTAGGATCTGTAGGATCAGTAACTTCACATTTTAATGGATTTACAGTTTTTGTTACTTCTGCTTCAAATCCATGGTCATCATTTACTACAAATCTAAATACATTGTCTCCTTCATGAAGGTTGTAAACAACTTCAAATGTTTCATTAACTGGTCTACCCTTAAGTGTTCCCCAAGAGTTATCAATTTGCTTTACAGCTTCTACAGTGTTATTTCCATCTCTGAAAAGAACTGTGTTTGTGTACCAGTAATTATCTGTTACCTTAATTGTAAATTTAACCTTGTTTCCTTCAAGACATTCTGTCTTTAAGATTTCAATTGTAGGTTTTTCAGTATCATTTAATAGGTCTAATACAGCACCGTGAGTTTGTCCGTCCTTTGTTGTTACTGTTGCTTTTATCTTAGCATGTCCAAGTGTAACTATGTCAAAGTTTGCCTTAAATTCAAATCTCTTATTAACTTCATCCCAGAAAACTGCTGCCTTAATAGGCTTTCCAATAGGTTTGTCAGTTTCAGGATCATATTCTTGAACCATAACTGTAGGATCTTGATCTTTTGGTACATTTAAAACCAATCCTTTAAGTTCAACATCTCCTCTTGTGTAACCTAAAACTCCTGGTTCTGTAAAGACAATTCTCATTTCGCCTTCGCTTCCTGGTTCTTCAGGTTCAGTTGGTTCTGTTGGGTCAGTTGGTTCTGTCGGTTCTGTCGGTTCTGTTTCACCTTTTTGAATTTCATACCATGCATAGTTCCAAACGCCGTCTTCTGCACATAGTGAAACATCTTTTCCTTTAAATTCTTCAGGAATTGTAAATGAAATTTCTCCTGTTTCTGGATTATATTGTGCACCAATCTTCATTCCATCTTTTGTAAGTTCGCCCCAGCTAAAGATACCATAATCTATATTTTGATCTTTTTCAGGTCCTGGAGTTCTTAACCAAATATGATAAACTCCTGAAAGATTGTCAGTAATCTTTGCAGTTACCTTTCCAGTATTTTCATCTACTTTAACATCTGTAATTTCTGGCCAATGATAGTCTCCCACTACAGGATATGACTTGGTTTGTACTTTGTCTTTGTAATTTAACTTACTCTTGATAATCATGTTGTATACTTGACCTTCTGGAACAAGTTCTCCATTAAGCTTTCCATCCCATGGATCGAAGGCTCTTAAAGGATCGTTATTTTGGTCAACTCTACTTATCTTTGAGAAAAGTCCTACACTTAGTAGCTTAAAGATTTCATTTTCATTATGATCTGCTACAAATATATCAAGACCATTTAAGTTTCTTATTGGAGAAAGCACTGGAACAACTCCTGTTTCAGGTCCAAAGTATACAACTTTTGTTTCTTCGCCTTCACCATCAGTTACCATACCGTTAGCGTCTATCTTTTCAACACCTGATGGAAGATATGGTCCACTATTCCATCCATTTACTTCAAAGTTGTTAAAACCAAATCCAGCCATACCAATTTCCCATGGTTCGTCATATTGGAAGAAACCGTCTTGTGCGTCAAGAGCAGTCCAATCTCCATTAAAGCCCATATATGGAACTGATAATGTTGGTTCTACAGCTTTAGCATCTTTAAGAGTGATGTATCCAGTTACAAATTGGTTTTCTCCAACGTCTGCTGGATTATAAGATACACTAAGTTCTACAGTTTTATTTCCACTTGCTGGTACTGTAACACTCTTATCACCACTAACATTTACATTTATTTCTTCTGTGGTTTCGTTAAGGTAGTTAATTCCTGTCTTAGGATCTTGAACTACACCTTCTTTAAGTCCGACAACTGAAATATTATAAGTTACTTCTCTATTGCTGTCGTTCTTTAATTCTAATTTTGCTTTAAATGAACCATTAACTTCTTGTAGATTTAATTTTGCATCTACTAATTCGTCATTTGTTCCTGTTGCATATACTCTTACAGGTGTCTTTATGGCATTACCTACGTTCATCATACCTGCACCTTGTCTGTTTACAGAGTAATAATCTCCTTCTGGAGACTTTTGAGGAACTGCAGCGTTCATAAGTCTTGTCTTAGCAATTTGAGCAAATGTTGCTCTGTTATACATTGCGCTTGCATTTAAACCAGCTTTTTCAGGATTCATAAGAGCTTGCTTTACAAGTCCTACTGCACCAGCAACATGAGGTGTTGCCATTGATGTACCACTCATTGTTGTGTACTGGTTATCATTTTGAGTTGAGTAGATTTGTCCACCAGGAGCTGTTATTTCTGGTTTTAATCTTAGGTCAGAAGTTGGTCCCCAGGTTGAGAAAGTACTCATTCTCTTTGCACTAATATTATCTACCTTTCCTATTGCAGCTATTTCAACAGTTTGCTTTCCGCTTTCTAAAGCTTCAACTAACTTCATACCATTAGTATGTCCTATAAAGATAACTGGAATATCTACTGGAAGGTCGATGAGCATATTCATTAACTCATCTCCACCATTTTCATGATTAAAGATGATAATACCTTTAGCTCCATGTGCCACAGCTAAGTTTTTCTTTTCAGTAAAAGAGTTATCTCCTCTTTGTACAAGAACAATTTTACCTTCTGCGTCTTTACCTTCGTAATCTGTATCACTTTTTCCAAGTCCAACATATACATATTCTTCATTTAAAGGAAGTTTTTTATTTGCATCTGTATCAAAGATGGACCCAGCCATGTCTTCACCATTAAAAACTACTTTTGATCCAATTTTATTAGTGTTTTCAAAAGAAGCTACAGTAAGTGGATTTTCGTAAAGTGCAGGTGTACCAAGTACTCCAAGGTCTGGGTTTGTAGTTTTGTTAAATCCTGTACCTGCAGCTGAGTTAGCGTCATTACCACCAGCAAGACAAACAAGGATTCCTCCTTCTTCCGCTTTTATTAGAGCTTCTTCTTCTACAGCATAAGATCCCTTATCATAAGGTCTTACAGGCCATCCAAGTGACATGTTAATAGCATCTGCTCCAAGTAAAATGGAATCTTCAATTGCTTTAATATAAGTATCAGAAAAAACAGTGCTGTTGTTAAGGTCGTCTCCAAAGACTTTCATTCCAAGAATTTGAGCTTCAGGTGCAACCCCTTTGATTCCTCCATCTTTAACACTAACATCATCAATTTTTGCATTTGCAGCTACAGTACCTGCAACGTGTTGTCCGTGTTGTCCACCATCTTTATGTTCTTTAACATTTGTGTCAAGATCTTGATAGTCATAGATATATGGGAACTTAGCATTTCCATAAATACCTTCAAGAGGTCTTGGTCTGCTTTGAGAAGCTTGTATTATTTCATTAACCTTTGCTTCACTAAGTGCAACTTTTGACTCATCAGTTATGTTAAAATCTTTATGATTGATATCAAAACCAGAGTCGATGATTGAAATAACAGAGCCTTCACCCTTGAATCCCAATTCTCCACCCCAAACATCTTGAACAATGTTTACAAGATCTTTAGAAGTGTTCATAAGTACTTTAGGTTTTTCATATTCTCTTGCGATGTAAACTCTTGCTACTTCTTCCTGTTTAGCAAGTTTTTCTACATCTTTAGCTTTAAGTTCTGCAGAAAATCCGTTAAGGGCAATTGTAAAGCTGTCCAGCTTTTTCATTTCAACGCCGTCATCTTTAGCTTTTTCTGTAACCTTTTCCTGTTCAGAATTTAAAGCCTTTGCCATCTTACCAATTCTCTTTGTAGACATGGTAGAAACTGACTTCTTTTCTTTAATAGCTTTGTCTAATACTGAATCAGACTTTAGTTCAACAATGACTCTAACTTTTTCTTCATCTTTAGTTTTCTTAATGTCCGAGTCAATCTTTCTTTCGGCAGGTTCTTCAGCTTTTTTTGTTTCACTAAATCTTCTGCCGAAATCCTTTTCATCCTTTTGAGCGAAACTTACTGTTCCTGCAAATGTTGAAAATATCATTGCAAATGCAAGAATATAAGATGTCACTCTTTTAAAATGAGTTTTCAAAAAATGCACATCCTTTCTTAAAATTTCTTCTCCTTAATATTACCTTAAATTTGGATTAAGTACAAGGAAAACCTTATAATTTTACTCTATTTTATTTTTGTCAATCCCATGTTCATATCTCGTTGACAAAAGAAAAGTGCTAATATATAATAATCATTACCTGCTCTCTTAGCTCAGTCGGTAGAGCGCTTCCATGGTAAGGAAGAGGTCGCCGGTTCAATTCCGGCAGTGAGCTCCATAGACATTCCAATTGGGATGTCTTTTTTTATTTTTTACTAAGATAGTTTAATTTTTATTAAAGGGGTATAAATGTAAAGCTATTGTAAATTTGAAAAAGTTTGAGTAACTATTTTTAAATTTACAAAAATTTTTATTTTTCAGATTGGAAAATATAATTTAACTTTAAGTTTGCTATATAAAAGTAATTATGTTAAATTATAATTTGCAAAAAATTTTTTTCAGGAGGCAAAAATGAAAAAGAGAAAATTATTAGCAGTTCTACTTGCATTTACTTTTATGTTAACTGCATGTGGAAAACCTGCAGACAAAAAAGGAACCGATGCTCCTAACGCACCGGCTGTTGAAGGAACTGAAACAGGTTCTTCTAAAGAAGGTGGCTTGATGGTTTTAGGTATTGGATCAGATCCTACATCTGTTAACCCTCTATATGCTAACGACAGAGTTTCATTAACTATTTCAAATGTGTTATATGACAACCTATATCATGTTAAGTCTGGCGAAGTTGTATATGATGGTTTAGCTGAATCTATGACTCCATCAGATGATCATTTAACTTATACACTTAAGTTAAAGGACAATATCAAATGGCATGATGGTGAAGCCATAACAGCTGACGATGTCATCTTTACCTATGACAGTATATTAGATGATAAACAAAATGCTAAGGGTCAAAATGTTCTAAAGTCAGAAGATGGTGTAGTTGAATACAAAAAAGTTGACGACACTACTGTTGAGTATAAGTTACCTAAGGTTGACATGACTTTTGTTGATGGTATTGCAAGTATCGCACCAGTTCCAAAGCATGTATTTGATGGAGAATCAGACATTGCCAAGAGTCCAAAGAACGCTGAACCAATTGGTAGTGGTCCTTTTAAGTTCAAAGAACACAAGACAGGCGAACTATACCAAGTTGAAAGATTTGAAGACTACCATGGGGATGTTGCAAAACTTGACGGCATAGCTTACAAGGTTATTCCTGATGCAAATGCATCAATGGTTGCACTTGAAAATGGAGAAATATCTGTTTCATATATCAAGCCAAAGGATGTAGCTAAGTTTGAAAAGAATGACAACTTTGAAATTGTTACATTCCCTGAAGGAATGGTTGATAATCTATTCTTTAGAGTTGACTCTGAAAACTTAAAAGATGTAAAAGTTCGTCAAGCTATCTCCTATGCAATTGACAAGACTAAGCTTATTCAAGGAACTTATTTAAGTGAAGACTTTGCAGATCCTGCATATTCAGCTTTCTCAACTAACACTGGATTCTTCAGTGATGATGTTGAAAAGTATGATTACAATGTAGAAAAGGCAAAGGAACTTTTAAAAGAAGCTGGCAAAGAAAACTTAGAACTTAAGTTAATGTACACTTCAGGAAGTCCTTCACAAGAAAAAGAATGTCTACTAATGCAAGAAATGCTTAAAGAAGTTGGTATAAACGTAGAACTTCTTCCAATGGAAAGGGCAACTTTTATTGAAAAGTTATTAGACCATTCAAATCATGATTTTGACATGGCTTTAAATGGTTATGTTATGGGTGACAACCCTGACTCTTATGCATCAATTTTCAAGAGTACTTCATCAGAAAACTTTAGTAACTACAACAATCCAAAGATGGATGAGTTATTCGAACAAGCTAAGACAGAAACTGACGAAGCTAAGCGTGGAGAAATATATAAAGAAATCCAACAAGTTCTTGCTGATGATGCAGTAGAATATCCTATTGCAAATGTAAAATCTATACTTGCAGTTCGTAAAGACTTTACAAACTTTGACGAAGCGAACCCTGCACCTATTCACATGTTTGATTACTTCAACAAGATTGAATCAAAATAATTAACTAATGAACAGTCCCTTTTTGGGATTGTTCATTTATTTAGGAGATATTATGACAAGACTTATATTAAAACGACTTTTACAAACAATTCCTATGATAATAACAATATCCATAGTTTCCTTCTTGCTTGTAAGAATCGCTCCCTCTGACCCAGTAAGAGCTCAGATAACACCTGAGTCTACAGTTGAAGACATAGAGAGAATCAGAGAGAACATGGGGCTTAATGATAGCTACTTTGTTCAATATAAGAGATGGGCTGGAGATATTTTAAGAGGAGACTTTGGTTATTCTTTTTCAAATCATAGACCTGTACTCGATCAGGTCACTGAAAGACTTCCAGCAACACTTGGTCTTATGGGAAGTGCATTTCTACTTTCAATCATCTTAGGAACAATTATAGGTATAATCTCAGGAATGAATCATGGAGGTATTGTAGATAAGATTTTTACTCTACTTTCCTACATAGGAATATCAATACCTTCTTTTTGGTTTGCTATGATGCTTGTGCATTTATTTTCACTAAAGCTTGGACTTCTTCCTTCAATAGGAATGAGAACCCTTGGTGTCGAAACCACAGCAGACCTTATAAAGCACTCTATACTTCCAGTTATTACACTTAGTATTGGTGACACTGCCGTAATAAGTAGATATGTTAGGGCAAGAGTAACAGACCAACTAAGAGAGGATTATGTTATGACAGAGCTTGCTCAAGGTAGCTCAAAGGGAGAACTTTTCTTTAAGAGTATTCTAAAAAATTCTTTACTTCCACTTATTACATTAGTTGGAATGAGTTTACCAAGACTTGTTTCAGGTGCCTTTATAACTGAAAGTATCTTCGGATGGCCTGGACTTGGACAGCTTGGCATGAATGCCATATTTACAGCTGACTATCCATTAATAATGGCAACAACAATGTTTGCTTCTGTGCTTTTAATCCTTGGAAACTTAATTTCAGACATCCTTTATGGACTTGTAGACCCAAGAATAAAGGAGATGAATTAATGAAAAATCTTTTTAAAAAAATAAAATATAGCCCCCTTAGGGTAAAACTTTCAATTGTTGTGCTACTAATCTTTATACTTGCTGCAATACTTGCAGACCTCTACCCTAAAAATGGTATTGATACAGATATAACCAATGCATTAGTTCCACCAAACGGAGAAAATCTATTTGGAACTGACGACTTAGGTAGAGACTATTTTGCAAGAGCTCTGCATGGTGCAAGAGCTTCTCTTACAGTGGGTGTTCTATCTGTAGTTATATCAACCATACTTGGATCTTTCGTTGGAATTATCTCTGGATACTTTGGTGGCAAGGTTGACATGATACTTATGAGAATGGTTGATATCTTGATGAGTATACCTTCATTCTTTTTAATACTGATACTAAATGCTGCATTAAAACCAGGTATACAAAACATCATTATAATAATAGGTCTATTTAACTGGATGGGAGTTGCAAGACTTGTTCGTGCAGAGACCTTGACTGTAAAGGAAAGAGATTATGTAACTTATTCAAAGCTAATTGGCGTTAGCCATAAGAAAATTATGACAAAACACATTCTTAGAAATATAGTTCCGACACTAACGGTTGCGGCAACTGTAAATGTGGCATCTGCCATACTTACAGAGTCTTCCCTATCCTTCCTTGGACTTGGAGTAAGACAACCTGATTCATCTTGGGGTTCAATGCTAAAGGATGCTCAACAATACCTTGGCACATCTCCATATTTAGCACTATTCCCAGGATTATTAATTCTTTTAACCGTACTTTGTTTTAATGTAATCGGAGACTATTATAGACAGGAGATACAATGAAATTAGTAGAGATAAAAAACTTAAATGTAGAATTTCCTGGAAAGGAATACACAACTTATGCTGTTAATAATGTAAGTTTTGATATAAACGAAAATGAGACTCTTGGACTTGTAGGAGAATCGGGATCAGGAAAATCTGTAACTGCAAAGTCCATACTAAATCTATTGAAGAACAAGTCCAACTATAGCGGTGAGATTATTTATAATGGAATTGATATGCTAAAAGCTGATGATAAGACTTTAAGACATATTAGAGGTTCTGAAATATCAATGATATTTCAAGACCCTATGACCTCTTTAAATCCACTTTTTACAATCGAAAAGCAGATGTATAGACTCATAAAGAGACACAGAAAAAATCTAAGCTCAAAGGAAATAAAAGATTTGTCAATAAAATATTTGGATATGGTTGGAATTCCCGATGCAAAAAATAGAATAAAATCATATCCTCATGAGTTTTCAGGTGGAATGAAACAGAGGGTCATGATTGCAATGAGTCTTTGTCTAAATCCAAAGCTCGTTATTGCAGACGAACCTACAACTGCCCTTGACGTTACAATTCAGGCACAAGTATTAACGCTTTTAAATAATATAAACGAAAATTCTTCACAGTCAACCCTACTTATAACTCATGATCTTGGAGTAGTAGCTAATACCTGCGACAGAGTTATTGTGTTATATGGTGGAAAAGTAATGGAAGAAGCTACAACTAAGGAGCTTTTCACAGATGGACTACATCCATATACTAATGGATTATTGGCATCCTTACCTAAGATTGGGGAAAAAGAAAGACTTGTCCCAATTCCAGGAAATCCACCTGTTATAACTGAAAATCCAAAAGGATGTCCATTTTATGATAGATGTAGTTTAAGACAGGATGTGTGCAAAAATAAAGAATTACCTAAAAAACAAGTTTCCCCTACTCATAGGGTTTACTGTCACATGGTAGAGGTGTAGATATGGAAAAGATTTTTGAAATTAAAAATTTAAAAAAATACTTCCCTGTAAAAAAAGAAAAGGTATTTGAAGAGCAAAAGTTTTTAAAGGCACTTGATGGAATTGACCTTGAAATATACAAAGGCGAAACATTTGGTCTCGTTGGTGAATCTGGCTCTGGAAAGTCAACCTTAGGGAAATGTATTACTGGAATTCATGATATTACAGAAGGCAAAATTTATTACAAAGGCAAAGATATAGAAGACAAATCTACAAAGAAGACTATGCAAAATGAAATTCAGGCAATTTTTCAAGATCCATACTCTTCACTAAACCCAACACTAACAGTGTATGAAATCATTGCAGAGCCAATCAAAACAAGACTTAAACTTAGTGATGAAGAAACTAAAAAGAAAATTGTAAAGCTTTTAGAAAAAGTTGGATTATCAGAAGAGATTATGAACAAAAAACCAGGACAGTTTAGTGGTGGACAAAGACAGAGGATTTCAATAGCAAGAGCCATCTCAACAAACCCAGAGTTTATACTATGTGATGAACCAATCTCAGCCCTTGACGTTTCGATTCAGGCACAAATTGTAAATCTACTTGAAGACTTACAAAAGGAACTTGGGCTAACCTATCTTTTTATTGCCCACGACTTAGCCATGGTACAACATATCTCCCACAGAATCGGAGTTCTATACCTTGGCAATATGGTGGAAGTTGGAAGTGGTGATGACATATATGAAAATCCACTTCATCCATATACAAAAGAACTTTTGAATTCGGTTTTAAAACCAGAAGTTACAGGAGAAAAAATATTAAGTCAAAGTAATAGAGAAATCCCAAGTCCAATAGACCTTCCAGAAGGATGTGTCTTCCAAGGACGTTGCCCTTACAAGACAGAAATATGTTCAAAAGAGTGTCCTAAACTTATCGAAATAAGTCCTGGACATAAAGTTGCATGCCATAATGTTAAGGGAGGAAAGTTTTAAAAACTTTCCATAAAAACAATAAAGTGGGAAAAGGAACCGTTTCGTACGGTTCCTATCCCCCTTGTACCCCCTTTACCTCCCAACGACTCGGGGCAAGCCCCGAGACCCCATTTTAAATATAGAAGAAAATCCAGCAAGATTTTCTTCCTCTCTACCAAGGGGTTTGGGGTGTCCCCAAGCGTTTTAAGGGTGTAAAAGGATGGGGTTTTAGGGGCAGGATATGAGGGGAAATCGCAATCCCCTTCATCCTGCCCCTAAGATTAGAAAAAATACAATAAATAAAATAAGAATACTCAAAATTTCAAAAAACTTCGAGTATTCTAAAAATTTTTAATAAAAGTTTTTTCAAAAAAACTTTCCCCTACGCTCTTATTATTTCTATATCATATCCATCTGGGTCTGTTATAAAGTAAAAGCTTGGTCTCTTCGCGTCGGAAAGTCCTCCAAGGTCTGTTACTTTATAGCCCTTATTCTTATGTTCTTCATGATGCTTTTCAAGATCTTCTACTTCTAATGCAATATGGGAGTAGCCATTACCTATGTCATATGCTTCATGCCCATAGTTATAGGTTAATTCTATTTCAAATTCTCCTTTTTCTGGCGCCATATACACAAGGGTGAACTTGTCCTCTGGATAGTCCTTTCTTCTTGTTTCAATAAATCCAAATGCGTTTTTATAAAAATCTACAGATTTTTCTAAATTAACAACTCTAATACATGAATGTATTGGTTTAAATTTCATTAATATCACCTCTATTATCATATACCCCTTATAAAAGCTTTTAACCTATGGAAGTTCCTTACTTAAATGTGATAAAATAAATATTTATGGAGGTATTATGATTTACTTTGACTACGCAGCAACTTCAATAAAGAGAAGAGAAATATTTGAAGATGTTTTAAATAATTTTGAAAATTTTGACGCCAATCCTCACTCTATTCATGGCATGGGGAGAAAGTCTCATGAAATTCTTGAAGATTCCAGAGAAAAAATCGCAAATTCTCTTGGTGTTCAAAAGGATAATATAATATTTAATTCTGGAGCCTCTGAAGGCAACAACACCATTATCAGACACTTCACCGATTGTGGATATAAATTTTTATGCTGTGAAACGGATCATCCTTCTGTTTTAAATTCACTTAGGAACTTGAATTCGGATTTTGAATATCTAAATCTCGATAAACATGGTCGAATTATTTTAGATGATTTGGAGAAAAAGCTTGATGAAAAAACTGTACTTATAATAACTCTTGTGAATAATGAAACTGCAGTTTACCAAGAGCTTGATAAAATCTCAACCATTTTAACGGATAAAGATGTTCACCTTCACATCGACAACGTACAGGGCTATGGTCATATTGACTTTGACTTTGAAAGAGCTGACTCCATAAGTCTTTCTGGACATAAACTTGGTGGTATAAATGGATTTGGAATACTATATTCTAAAAAAAATCTTCACAACTTAGTCTATGCAGGAGAACAGGAAAAGAAACGCCGCGGTGGAACTTCTTTTACTATTGGCGCCTACTCCATGGCACAGTCCTATGATAAAATAGTTTTGGAAAGGGATTTAATTAGAGATATTAAATTAAACTTTATTCACGAATTAAAATCTCAAAACATTCCATTTGAAATTAATGGCGATTTAGAAAATTCCAGTGATCACATACTAAATTTATACTTTCCATTTATAAAGTCGGACCTTCTCTTGACTTACCTTGACATGAATGGCATTTGTGCATCTGCAGGGTCTGCATGTTCTGCAGGGTCCCTTGAGGAAAGCCATGTTATAAAGGCGATTTATGGAGAGGAACGTGCAAAAAAGTCAATTAGATTTAGTTTTGGATTTACTAATAATATTGAAGACGTAAGATATACAGTAGAAAAGATAAAAGAAATATACATTAGAAAAGGTGATTCAAATTAAAAAGAGAGTTGTTTTAGGAATAAGCGGCGGCGTTGACTCCTCTGTTGCAGCGGTGGTGCTTAAAGAACAGGGCTTCGACGTTACAGGAATTTTTATGAAAAACTGGGACGATACTGACGAGAACGGATTTTGTACCGCAGAAAGAGACTACGAAGATGTTATAAAGGTATGTAATCAACTTGAAATCCCCTACTACTCTATAAACTTTGAAAAGGAATACTACGACAGAGTATTCACTTACTTTTTAGACGAATATAAAAAGGGGCGTACTCCAAACCCAGACATTATGTGCAATAAGGAAATAAAGTTTAAAGCCTTTTTAAACTTTGCCTACGACCTTGGGTTTGACTTAGTTGCAACGGGACATTACGCAAGAATTGGGCAAGGGAAAGACTCATCAAAACTACTTCTTAGAGGTGTTGATAACAACAAGGACCAGTCATACTTCTTAAGTATGCTTTCACAAGAACAAATAAAAAATGTAATCTTTCCCATTGGAGATATGGAAAAATCTGAAGTTAGAGAAATTGCAAGGAAACATAAACTTGCTACAGCTGAGAAAAAAGACTCCACTGGAATCTGTTTTATCGGCGAAAGAAACTTCAATGAGTTCCTATCAAATTACCTTCCAGCACAAAGGGGAAAAATGGTTTCAGTTGACGGCGAAGTTATGGGAGAACACGAAGGGCTGATGTTTCACACTATCGGACAAAGACGTGGTCTTGGAATCGGTGGCGACGGGGAAGCCTGGTTTGTATGTGGAAAAGACATCGAAAAAAATGAACTAATCGTGTGCCAAGGAAAAGAAAATGAACATCTATTTTCAAATAGACTACTGGCTTCACAGTTTTCAACTGCACTTGTTGAAAAACTTCCAAAGGAGTTTGATTGTACAGCAAAGTTTAGGTATAGACAAAAAGATATCCCTGTTCATGTGAAATTTTTAGACGAAAGCCATGTTGAAATAACCTACGACCATGTTAAGTCAGTAACCCCAGGACAAGCGGCAGTGCTATATAGAGAAGACATCTGCCTTGGATGTGCCATTATTGACGAAGTGTGGCGAGATAATCATAAACTTAAACTGTAGGAAGATTTCCCTTAAAGTAAATTAATAAAAGGACTGCAAGTATGACAGTTAAAGTAGCTGTGTATAAAATATATAGGCTATCATTCTTCAGTATTTTATTTAGTGGGAAGGGAATCTTTTTACTTCTTAAAGTTTCGATGATTTCTCTAACAAGAACAATCATAAACAAAACAATTAAAATTTTTAACATATTAATCACCTGTTTTGATTATATCATTAAAGGAGCGATTTAATGAAGAATAAAGATAGATTACAAATTGTACTTCTTATAGTTCTTTCCATTTTTTTATTTATTTTTATCCTGGACGGAAGCAAACTCTATACAGTTTCAAAAAAGAACTTGGAGAGTGACGCAGTTGATTTTCTATTAAAATATGTCCCTGAAGACCAGTCTGATACAAAACTTATGGTAGATAAAAAAACAAAATCATCACATCTATTGGTTTTTAAAACTGGGGATACCTACACTGCAGTAACCTATAATAAGAGCCTGCTTTTTAATCTTTACACAAGGGACTCTGTCTATTACAATATTGAAAAATTGAATCACTATAAAGTACATCAGGATAACAACAGGAATCACATCACCTACGACATATCAAAAGATGATGATGACATCAAAATAAATATAGATTCAAAGACTTCAAATCAAATTTTTTATAATAGCATTTATGCTTTGATATGTTTTGCCATAGTAATATTTGGAGTGTACTTTGCAGTTAAAAGAAAAATAAAATCTCAGGAGGATGAATAATGACATATGATGTCTACGACTATTTAAATTTTAGAGGAGATCTTGCAATTGACGTGGATGGACTAAGTCCAGTAGACGCATCAATCTTTGCAAGACTTTCATATCTTCCAGTAGAGCTTGTAAAAGATGTGTCAACTGAGTTTTCTATAGAAAAACTGGGAAAGTTGTTGTTTAAGCGAGATGATTTGGAAAAACATTTAATAATGTCAGAAGATAAAATCCTTCTACAAGAAGTTATTAAGACAGAACGTTTTAGAAACATTAAAATCACAAGCTTTGAAAGCGAAACTGACAAAGAGATTCAAAAACAATTTGCAGCAATGACATTTATTCTTCCAGACTCAGTTGCACTTGTTACCTTTAGAGGAACTGGCAGAGAACTTGTCGGATGGAAAGAAGACTTTAATATGAGCTTTTTAGATTCTGTTCCATCACAAATTCAAGCATTAAATTACTTAGAAAAAATTTCAAAAGTGTTTGACAAAATAATTTTAAATGGCCACTCAAAGGGAGGAAACCTCTCCCTCTATAGCCTAACAAAATGCGATAAACAAGTTTACAATAAGATTATAAAAGCATTTAATTTTGATGGACCTGGACTTACAGAAGAGAGTTTAACAGAAGAATCAAGAAATAGAGCAAATGAAAAAATGACAAACTATATTCCTCAAGGTTCAATCGTAGGTACACTGCTTGAACGTGAAGGAAATGTTAAGATAGTTTCATCAAAAGAAGAATTTATTAAGCAACACGATATGTTCCAGTGGCAGATTTCAGGAAGAGATTTTGTATACCTTGACGTTCTTTCAAAAGAAAGTAAATTTGCAGAATTTACACTGAAACAATGGATTTCAAAAATTTCCAACGAAAACAGAGAACTCTTCTTTGAATCAGTTTATGAATTATTTAACCAGATTGGTAAAACGGAATTTAATTTAATTATAACTAATGGCGACTTTATAAAAACCTTAGGTAAACTTACCCTCTCCTTAAAAGATTTACCTTCAGATCATAGAAAAATCGTCATTGACAAAGTGACAGAATTACTTAAAATCGCAAGCAAAAATTACATTGAAATGAAAAATGAAAAGTAAAAAGTTGATTATTAAGAGAGAAGGTCTCGGCTTTCTCTCTTAATCGTATAAGAAAAATAATAATTTTCTATTTAATCTGGTCGAGTATCTGTCTTGTCTTTTCTACATCCATATGATGATAGAACTTTCCATTTATCATTATATTCGGCCCATCTTTACATTTTTTAAAACAATTTTGTGCCCTAAGTCTAATACGTCCATCCTTTGAAGTCTCATTAAAATCCATTCCAAGTATGCTTTTAACAGTTTTTAAAACCTCCATAGAACCATTCTTTGCACATCTTGGTCCAGTACAACAAACTATTTCGTACTCAACTTTAGATTCCTTAATTGATGGCATAAACTTGATTATTGTTTTAATAATTTTTTCATCAAGCCCAAAGGCATCTGCAATTTGCCTTTGATGACTAATCGACACATATCCAAAGTCACCTTGGCAATTTCTAATCGCAACCTTTGCTCCCTCTTGACTTCCCTTGCCAAAACTATTTACAGTTTCTTCCAAGCCCTCTTTAAAAATAAGCTCTTCATTTCTCTCTTCTAACATACTATCACCCTTTATATATCCAGAATATACCCAAAAAAATTATTTTAAATTTGATTTTATCACAATTAACTCTACTAAAAAATCACCCTTAGTTAGGGTGATTAATTTTAAATATTTAAATAAAAACGCAACAGTCCAAGTATCAAGATGTGGACAGGATAAAAAAGATAATTTACCCACTTGTTTTGTTTACCTCTTTCTCCATTGTAGGTCAAGGTCATACCAAATCCTAAAAATGAATAGAGCTCTTTAATGATTGAAAGATATCCAAGTCCCGCTCCAAGTAAAGGCTTATCATAAAAGATGTAGAATAAATATGCAACAACTATGGCATGGTAGTCATAGTCAAGACTCAAAGCCATTGATAGAGCACTGGAAACAGCTACAATGACAATTGAAATCACATACCATAAAATTTTATTTTCAAATTTTTCTTTTATAACGTCGATTACCCAAATCGTGATAAGACATAAAGCCAATGTGAACATAATATTATTCCAATATGGGTCAAAGTAGGTCTTTGAAGTAAACATATCAAAAGGCACTTCCGATATAACACCGAAGATTAAAAGGGTTAAAAGATATTTTTTTCTATTTCTCGTTCTAAAAAAGCCTTCTACTATAAAAAACACGAAAATTGGAAAAGCAATTCTACCCAAAATTGAAAATAGATTAGATAGATGTAATAAAAATCCCTTTCCATTAAGTAAAGGTGCAATTATCGCGTTGTTAACATGGTCAATAAGCATAGATAAAAATGCTATATACTTAAGCTGTGCTCCATTTAAAACTTGTATTTTTTTAAGTTTTTCATTTTCAAATCGTTTATTTAGTTCCATAATCCCTCCTTATAAAATCATTTTTTAAATTTTAGCACGCCAATATGCTTTTGTCAATAAATAATATTTAAAAAATAAATTCATGGATATAAATTAAAATTGTCTTTTATCCTAAATAAAACCAAAAGGACTGAGCTTCTTTACAAAGTCAGTCCATTTTTTTATCCATTTATTATTTTTAATTCCTTAACCATGTTAAGCCTTGATATTTTAATCTTCTCCACTATATTAACCAAAACAAATGTCATTATGCTAAGTACATAGGCCAAAATAAATATTGATTTTGGTATTGGCATATCAAAATAGGCATCAAATTTTTCCATGGATATAAATAGCATATATTTTATGAGCCTGTCCAAAATAGGTATTAAAATTATCTGATACACTATTAGGATTAAAAATATGATATTTATATAAACTTTTGAAATTTCGCTGTCCCTAAATCCAAAAATTTTAAGATATGTTATATTAACCTTTGACTTATCAATTATTAATGATGAAATCATTGAGGTTAGTATAAAATAAAATGTTAAGGAGACTACTATCAACATGGCAAACACAACTCCAAAAGAGTCTAAGAAATGGTCCATGAATTTTGACATTTCATTTTTATTTAATTCAGTAATTAGATTGTCCTTTGAAATTTCCAACTTTTTATCTGACATATAACTATTAAAATAATCTTTGTCTTTTTCAATTATTTTATTTAATGCCTCTCTACTTGTAAAAATTTGAAACAAACTATTTTTTCTGTCTATGTCTTTTATTTTTAATTTTTTTATCTTGCTGTTGTAGCTATCCCTTATTCTAAATGTATCTGATTTTTCTAAATTAAATCTTTTTGAAAACCCAGATGAAACTATAACTTCATCTTCTTTCAAATCTTCTACTTTCAGATTTTTATATTTGCTATTTTTGTCCACACCATAAAACTGAATCTCTTTGTTTTCACTATCAACCAATTCTGCTTTAACCACTGTTGCAACATCCGCATTCACATCTTTGTTTTTCTTTTGCTTTACAAAATAGATGTGATTATACTTCATCTCAGTTTGCATATTTTTAGCATAATTTTTAAATACAGGCTTTGCAGAAAGTGAAAATACTAAAATTAAATTTGCTAAAAATACCCCGAATAAAAGAGCTATGAAATTTAATTTGTTAGAAAATATAATTCTCGTTTTAAATTTCCTTAAAAATGAAATGTTTTTTAGTTTTAGTCTTGTATTCCTCTTCGTCTTTTTTAAATTTTTTCTCAAAAAATTCACAGGACTAAATTGTAAACATCTGCTAATCACAACATAGTTTATTACCAAATAGATTATCATTGGTAATAAAGATGTAATGACGAATGAGCGGGCAGTGAAAGTCACTTTAAATTTCGGTAGGTCAAAGGATGCATAGTAAAGGGATGCATATTTTTTATACAGATAAGTATATGAAATTATATTTCCCACTATGGATGATATAAGGGCAATGAAAAGCGGCATTGCCATGTAATTAAGTAAAAGCTCTTTTTTTCTATATCCAGATGCAAGTAGAGTCCCGATTATTGGAGCTTCTTCTTCAATCAAGCTCTTTATTTGCACCGCACTTATAAATGCAATTGCAATAAACAGTAATACCGATGTCAAGGTCATAGTTGGAACATCCCCACCCATATCATCAATAATATAGGTTATACATTTGTTATCAAACCTTGTAACGCCATCAATCATCAAGTTTTCTTTGTTTACAACCTTTGAAATCTCCTTTAGCTTTTCCTTTGCTTCTCTTTCGTTTAAATCGTCTTTAGTGTGATAAGAGTAATTATATGTTATCTTTTCATTGGAAAAATTTTTAAATCCAGAATCGCTTAAAAGGCAAACTCCGAAATATCCAGTATCCATAACTAAATCATCTCTGTTTTTTAGCAGTGATGAATAGTCTGGTAATGAAAATAGACCTGTAATTTTAAATTTTTTACTTCCTATTTTTAAACTATCATTTACTGTTAAGTCGTTTGCCCTGGCATAGTTTGCAGAAATTGCAATTTCGTCTTCAGTGTCTGCAAGTCGACCTTCATAAATTTGCGCTTCGTTTATTTTTTTTCTGTTTTTAAAAACTCTTAAGCTCTTATGTCCTTTAACATCAGCTTCAAAATAAAAATTATCATATAGTTTTAAAGACAGATTTTCTATTTTCTCCTTCAAATCATCTGACAATTCGTAAATAGTAGTGAAGTTTCCGTCTTCAACCTTGCCCTTTTCAATTTGACTGTAATATAGATTCTTAACAGACTCTTGAGATATGAAAAATGAAGATGCAAACACCACTATAAATACCAGTGAAATAAAAATTGGAATAACTTTGAAAGGCTTTGATTTTATCTGTCTATAAACTCTCTTGTTAATAGGATTTTTCATTTACCATACCACTTCCTTTGCGGAAAGCTTGTTTGTATTAACTTCAAAGCTCTTTATTTTTCCATTATGCAAAGATAAAATCAAATCACACATTTTTGCAATTTGAACGTTGTGAGTGGCAATAATAATAGTTGATTCGTAATCCCTGTTAAGTTGTTCTATTATCCTTAAAACATCTTTAGCGCTGTCATAGTCCAAGGCACCGGTAGGTTCGTCACAAATTAAAAGCCTTGGCCTTTTTATAATTGCCCTTGCTATTGATGTCCTTTGTGCCTGCCCTCCTGAAATTTCATTTGGATATTTATATTTATGCTCAGTAAGCCCAAGCTCATCAATTAAATTATCTATATCCACTGGATTATTAGATAAAAATTTTCCAACCTCGATGTTTTCAAATACATTTAGGTCGCTTATTAAGTTGTAAAATTGAAAAATAAAGCCCAAGTACTCACGCCTATAATTTTCTATTTCTCTTTTCGACATCTTACTCAATTTATTACCTAATACATCAACCTCTCCACCATCAATATTTTCTATGCCGCCTAAAATATTTAAAAGAGTTGATTTTCCGGACCCCGATGGCCCAAGAACACAAATTATTTTTTTATCATCAAACTCTAAATCAATTCCCTTTAGAACTTCAATCCTTCCCTGTCCCGAGCCATAACACTTATGTAAATTTGAAACCTTAATCATAAAACTCCCTTCCTTTTTTAATTTCTAAGTACAAGCAATATCCATTGATAATGATTCTCTCTTTGAGTTAATTATACTCCCGTTGATAACCAATATCAATACATTTCTGTGATAAAGTTTTAAAATTTAAGACTGTTATGGTTGTCTTGTCAACAAAAAAGGACTGAGCTTCTCTAAGAAGTCAGTCCGTATTTTTTGTTTTATCCTCGTCCCATAAGTGAAACTATCTTTTCAAAAAGTATAGCTGAATATGTTTCTTCTCGAATTAACTTTTCCCAATCTAATATTTTTTCAGCATCTATTATGCCATCTATATTACCAAGGCTTCCATCTTTTAAACTAATGCTTGGAGAAAACTCAAACTTGTCATCTCTATATCGCATAATTATTTTTCCATTTGGTGCTATCTCACTAATGTTTTGGCATATCAATGTCGGTCCAGTCAAAGAAATTTGTTCCAAATAGTAATTTGGTACTTCTTTTAGTTTTCCTTCTTCTGACACCTCAAGTTCTTTTAAAGAAATCGTAGTGTTTTTTAATTTAGGTACAAAAAGATAATACTCCTGACCTATAATTTCTGGTTTGAAATCCTCTTCGTTCTCTTTTATATTCAACAATAGGGATGGATCTTCACATTCATTATAAACGTCTTGCCAAACATATAGCTTTGATAAAATCTCTTTTAGAGTGTACTCGTCTTGTGAATATCCTAAAAATATCAAGAAACCCTTATTATTTTTATCTTTAATATCAACTCCCATCTTCCTTGCCATTTTTAAGTATTGCCTTTGATATATACTATCTCTTATGGATTTTTCTTTAAGCTCTGAAATAGCTTCGTACATTCCTGGTCCTGCAGTAGTATATTGTTGATATAAAAACATAAGTCTTCCAACTTCATCTACAAAAATTTTACTATCTTTATCTTTAACTGTATCCCAAAGATTATTTAAAGTTAAGCCTTCCAAGTTTCCAATATTATATATGAATGAACTGTCAGCTACATTCCTGTCGAAAGCCTCTCTATATAATTTGTAGTCCCTTGAAATACAATCTTCCATTAGTGAAAGTTTCTCTTCACTTTTAACTCCAAATTTTTCTAAAACTTCATCATCACTAAGTAGTTTCCCATCAGAAATTGAAAAATTGTATATTTTATTTTGTTCTATTTCTTCTTCAAAAACATTGCTATATCCTATATGAAGGCTCAATATATCTTCATCTTGGTATACTGAAAACTCAGAAGATATACCCAGTTGTTCAGTAGAATCATCATCTTGAAACTTTTCGTATGAACTTTTCAATCCATTTTTAATTTTATCTATTTCTTCATTCGCTTTTTTTGCATCCTCTGAATCTAAAAGAATCTTAGGAAGATGAACCCCATTTATAGGTCCCTTTGCTTCATCAAAATATTTTTCATCTATAAATTCATTCCAAATTTCTCTATCTACGACAAGATTTGATAGCGAACCCTCTTTAGCTCCTTCTACAATTTTCAATGTTTGAGCTTTTTTATTAGTGGTCTCTTTTTTTTCTTCAGTTGTCACATGTGGATTTGAATCTTTAGTATCATTTTTTACTTCAGGTGATTTACAGGATACTAAACAAAATACAGTCAAAATACAGAATATAATTAGTACATTAAATTTCTTGTTACTCATAATTACCTCCTACATCTGATATAACTTTAAATTAAAAATTTTAGTAAAATTCAATACCAATAGGTAATAAATTGCAATATGACTAATAAAATTTCTATTTCTAAAAACTTCTTCCAGCTCCACCTCCGCCGGTACTTCCTCCACCGCCTGAAAAACCTCCAAATGAATCGTTATCATAAGATGAAGAACTATAGTCGTCATCGTCATCATCAAATCCATTGTCGTAGGAATTTTTATATGTAGATCTATAGGATTTTTTTGAATGTCTTTTGTCCCTACTAAAAAGACCTAAAAGACTTGTATCAAAAACAGTTTTCAAAAATGAATTTATGAAAATTAAGAAGAAAACAAATATAATCGCCATTATTAAAAGAGCTGCTCCTCCTTGTGAACCTGTGTTTTCAGTCAGATAATTTTCATAATTTCCATCTAATTTAACTTCATACTCATCAGCAATTTCTGCTACAACCGCATTAAAGCCTTCATTTAAAGCCTTTGAGTAGTCACCAGCTTTTAAACTTTCCAGCATAAAACTATCTATTATTCTCCCAACTTTTCCGTCGTTCAACCGTCCTTCAATCCCATACCCTGTTGAGATATAGACTTCCCTTTTTCCTGTAGCATCATCTTCTGTAATCAAAATCAAAGCACCATTATTCTTTTTTTCATCACCTATCTTCCATTTATTAAAAATTTCAACAGCAATATCGGCGATAGGTAAAGAATCCTTATTTTTAATAGTCGCAACAACTACTTGAGATCCTGTCTTTTTTTCTAATTCTTTATTGGTATTTGTAATATTATCCTTTGTAGCTTGATCCAACATATTTAAATTATCAAGATAGAAATCTTTTGGTGCATCTGGTACTGAATTTGCTATAGCCCTAACTGGAAAAGCGAATAAAATTAAAACAAATATCAAATTCACCACAATTAATTTTACTTTTTTCATAGTTTACTCCTTAAATATGATAGTTATTTTGTGACTTTTACATAAGCATTTTAAACACTAACTAATAACAGTATTTTAATAAATTTATTTTACTTCTGTCCTCCTTTGTTTTAATTTAATTAAATTGCCTTTTTCAGTTATATAAAGTCTCACATCAATATAGCAACATTCCTATTTATAAATTATTAAATCTTTCTTTCTACAGTAAACTTAATAGTTATTTTTATAATCATTTTATTTAGCATAATTATACCTTTTTTATAGCTCAAAAACAATAACTTTCACAATTATTTTAAAAAATATATCACTCTCTTTCCGTCACAATATATATTTTTAAAATGTTAAACTACTTTAATCACTTAAAAATAAAAAAAGCACCTGATTACAGATGCTAAAATAAATTTAAAATTCAAAAAAACGTCATTTTCATTCCTTATAAAAAATCAACCTAAAATATCTTTTAAGCAAGCATCACTCTATAGCACAATTTTTTTCCATTTTCTTATTTTCGTCCTAAAAGTTTTAAATGGAGCAACAGTGTTCACATGAATAAATTTGTATACTTCCCATACTGCAGTTTTAGTCGATTCGTCAGCCCATTTTCTCATATGTGGCTTAAATAATTCTTCCTCACTTAAAGAATCAATCATATCATAAATGGAATCAATATTATCACCTAATCTATGTCTCAACTCCTCTATCGATAAATTTGCATAGGTATCTGTAAACCATTTATATAACTCCCCAAGCTGATTCCACTTAAATTCTTCAGTTGGAGTCTTCACATCTAATCCATTTTTTTCATCCTCTTCCCACTTAAGAACTAACGTGGTCCATCCCACTTGATAAGCTAAGTTTTCAGCTGGAGTCCTATCAACCCCATCAACCCTTTTATCCTTTAAAGTTTCAGGAATATCATCGAATTCTGAAATATATTTCTCATAGGATTTACTTATTTCAGTTTTCAGTTCTTGTTTAGTAGAATAAACTTTCAAAAAATCACCCCAAGATCTTGTATAGTTCTCCATAGTTTTATAGTTCATTGAATCTTCTTAGTTTTTCATATCACTATCTTTAATCAATATACTTAAAAAATACATTGCTATCTTATAGTTGACCAATATTAATTGGTTGAATATATTTTAGATGATTTTAAGATTAAGTGCAATTTTTCACTAAAAAACTGTTAAATTCCTATGCTTATGATGTGTACCCATAAAACTGGACACATTATTAAATTAATTATTTGCAAGAGGATGCTATCCTATATTTTATAGGTGGCATCCATTTTGTTTTTGATTGAATTCTTTCGTTATTGTAATAATATATATATTCCTCAATTGTTCTTGAAAATTCTTCAAAAGAACTATAGCTCTTTTCATAACCATAAAAAACTTCATTTTTTAACCTGCCAAAAAATGTTTCCATGATAGAGTTATCATAACAATTGCCTTTCCTTGACATTGATTGTTTTATGCCATGTTTTTTTAGTTCATTTACGTAATAATTATGTTGGTATTGCCAACCTTGATCTGAATGAAGTATCAAGTCATTTAGTTTTGGAAATTTGCTAAATGCTTTTGTTAACATATTAGATATTTGTTTTAAATTAGGACTTAAGGATAAATCGTAAGAGATAATCTCGTTGGTATACATATCAAGTATTGGAGAAATGTAGCATTTACCCCATGAGAAGTTAAATTGAGATACATCAGTGGTCCATTTTTGTAGAGGTCTATCTGCATTGAAATCTCTATTTATTATATTATCAGCTACTTTACCTGTTTTTCCCTTATATGAGTGATATTTTTCTTTAGGTCTTTTTCCAAATAGTTTTAGTTCATGCATTATCCTTTGAACTCTTTTATGATTTATTGTATATCCTTGATTCAATAATTCTCTATATACTCTTCTGACACCGTATCTTCCTTTATGATAGGTGAATATCTCAGATATCTTATTTTCTATATGCTTATTCCTAATACTAACAACATCAACTTTTTTCATTTCAAAATAGTATGTTGACCTTGGCAAATCAATAGCTATTAAAAGATATTTTAGTTTGTATCCTTTGTCTTTGAGTTGTTTGACAATCGCTGCTTTTTCGCCTTGAGTTGCGCAGCGTAACGTTTTTCTCTCAAGGCGATCTCTTTTTTTATTATTTCGTTTTCAGCCTTTATATATTCATTTTCTGCTCTAAGTCTTATTAACTCTTCTCTTTCAGATTCATTAAGTTCTTTTGGTTTATGGATATTTGTCTTTTTCATGGTTGTATTTTTAGATTTACGACCTTTCTTCTTATTTACAAGACCATTATATCCATAAATTTTGTAATTGTTAACCCATGAATAAAGTTGTCCCTCATTAATTCCTTTTTCTATTGCAGTAGACTTTATTGATTTTCCAGCTATCACTTTAGATACAATTTCTAATTTCTCATCAGGTGTCCAATTAATATTACTTCCATGTTTTAAAATTTCTGGTCCATGAAGTTCTTCTAACCTAAACCACTTTCTAATTGAATCATGAAAGTTTTTTTCTTCAACTCCTTCAGGTGTATCAGGCCATTTACCTTCTCTATACAATTGTACGCATTCTTTTTTGAATTCATAACTATATTTCATAAAAATACCCTCCTTACTGGTTTGTCCAGTAAAGAGGGTACATATCATTAATCCACGTATTTTTATTTTTAAATATTATCTTTTCATATGCCATTAGATTTTCTTTTAACCCAAAAATACTATAACTAAGTATTTCACATGAAATTAGAACAGATATTAAAAAATCTGCATTACTAAAAACAAATTTTTGCTAATAATTTTTCGATATATCGCACCAAATTTCGCTAAAGCTCTTAGCATCAAATAGCTTGTATCTAATTGCTTCGTCAAATGTAGAGAAATATCTTTCTTCTCCAAGAAACCCAATCAAAACATCCTTCTTGGAAACACTTATAATAGCATCCTTACTATGATAGTTGAATTCAAATCCATCCCTAAATTTTCCCCAGTCATGAGGAGTAAATTGAAATTCCCCACAAAATATATCATGTAAATCTTCAATAAGGTATTCTGTAAAATACTCATCATCCGAAATTACGAAATTTATAGATTTTGGTTTCAAGGTAGCTAACATAGCAAGATTATAAGACATTCTCAGTCTATCAACTTTGCTTGCTTCTACTTGGATTTGACTATTAAGGTTTGTTTTTTTATGGATGGTTTCCGCCCATAGATATGCTTGTTCTCCAAAAATATTAAAAAATTTAAAGCCAGCCATTAAAAGTTTATTGACAGATTCTTCTAATATGTATTTCTTCTTTATATGATGCCCAATAATAAAGCAATTTTCTCCTAAAAGAGGATCAAAATTCATATTATGACTATCAATTACACATATATTGTCCCAAAGAAATTCTCCATTATAGTACATGATTACTCCTAACTTTCATGAAGGTAAATTTTAATTTTTATCTTTAGCCAGCTTCCTCGCATCTCTTTTTCTATAACTTTAGCAAAAAGAACTTTGCCAGCATCCATAAGTCTTGAAAAAATAATATTATCTTGACGAGGTACATATCCAATTTTTTCTTTTCCCAAAGTTTCTATGCGAATAGCTTGTGGATCATGTGGATTTTCTGGTTCCCGATAAAAAACTAATCGATCCTCTTCTTTAATTTTTATTCCAATATTTTCAATATCATCAATATGTGTTGTTCCAGCAACATATGTATCGAAAAGATAAATATCCCTCTCAAAGGGTTTTGGTAAATCAAGTCCTACTTCATTCTTCAAAAGATATTGAATTAGCTCACTTTGATCTTTTTTTACTAAATTATTCATATATTGTCCCTCATTAAATCGTTAATATATTCTTCTTGTGTTCGTATAGCATCTTTAAAACTTTTAAGCTCTTGCTTTAATTCATTTAACTTTTCAATTTTTTTATTCTCATCTTCCACATAAATACACCAAGTATAAGGTGGCGTGGATTTGATTAGATTAACTTCATCCTGTACTTGATTTACTAAATCTTGTAACCTTTTCACCTCATCTTGCAATGATTTTCCAAATAAGGAAACATCATCCTCCATTTCCTCACTATTAACTATGTCGAAAATTAACTGTAAAGTTATGATATCACCATCTTTATAAGATTCTGTAGCAATATAAAATAGTTCCTGTTGTGCATCTGTAATTTCTGGATTTAAATCAGGATGTAACTTCTTAACAATATTTTTGTATAGTTTTTTAATTAAAATATTTTCTTCATCAGATAAAAAATCGGACTTTGATCGATTAATAGCTTCATTTATTTCTTCAATCTTTTCATCAAGCTTCTTCTTATATTCAAGAAACTCCCCATCTAACTCTTTCTCAATATTTTTTATTTTTATGCTTTCTTGGCGATTCTTTTTCGCCTGAACCATTTCTTTTTTTCTGCGTAAACGAAGATATTTACAATAAGCTTCATAAATTTCATATTCAAGGCTACCAAAAATAATCATATATTCCATTTTTATATTTTCACAAATCACAAATTGAAGATTATTATTTTCAAAAATAAGATCTTCCAAATTGCTTTTAAGTTCTTTAACTTTCTCTTTTAACTTTTTTTCATCAGGAAACTCTATAATTTTCCCCATGACCATACCCCTCTCTCAATTTTAATTTTAAGTAAAAGCGAAATATCAGAAATTCATCTATGATTCAAAATTTTTAACTATTTTTTATTTCTTTTATTAAATAGCAAACTACTTTTCCTGAAAAGTAGCTGTTATATATGTAATATTATACCACCCCAATAAAAATTTATAGGTAATATTAAAAAACACAAAAATATTATGATGCTTATTTTCCCCAAACAGACAATGTTGATTAGTTATTTTTTTAATAACTCCCAACTTTTAAATTTTCCAACTCCCGGATTTCGACTTTTTTAACTCCCAGGTTTTGACTTTTTTAACTCTCAGGTTTTGATGTAATAAATATCATATTTTTCTAAATGATTTTAGAAAGCAAAAAAGAGCCAACTATGCGACCCTTTATACATTTTAAATTAAAAATGCTCCTCTTTTATCAATTTCAAGTGGCATGACCGAATATGAATTTGATAAGCACTCTAATTTTTTTCTTATTTCACTTTCTGTTGTTTCGTCTTCAGAATTTAAAATCACCATTATTGTCGAGCCAGCGCCACTTAGGTAGTGACCAATAGCATTGGACTCTTTAATAATTTTTTCTATCTCCTCTATTTCAGGAATCAGTTTATATCTATAAGGCTCATGAATCTTATCTTCAAGGGAAGCTTTTAAATTGTCTTCATCTCCTGATATCAAAGATAAAATCAGCATGGAAACCCTTGAGATATTAAACACTGCGTCTTCCTTTGAGTATTCTTTAGGAAGTGCCTCTCTTGCATCCCTTGTTGAAAGTTCAAAGTCTGGAATAATTGCCAGGAATTTAAACTTGTTTGAAATTTCAAATCGCTCTACAAAAACATCATCATTTAATATTGAGACATTTGCTCCACCATAAATTGCTGGCGATACATTGTCCGGGTGTCCTTCCACTTCCGTTGTGATTTTTAAAATTTCCTTTTTATCAAAATCTCTTTTCATTACGGAAAAGGCAGCCAACACTCCCATAACTATGCAAGCTGCAGAAGAGCCCAGCCCCCTTGACAGTGGGATATTTGTTTCAAGGTCTATCTCAATGGGAACAACTTCTTCATTGTAAAAATCAAAAGAATATTTGTAGGAACTGTATATTAGATTTTCTTTTACATTTTTTTCAAAATTTTCTACCGTCTCTGTGATTTTAAATTCGCAGGTATTTGCTAAATTAAGAGCAATACCCAGCGCATCAAATCCAGGACCTAAATTTGCAGAGGTTGCTGGAACAGAAATCCTCTTTCCCCTGTTGGCAAATTTTAAAACTTCCCGTTCAATTTCATCTTTAGAAATCTTTGTGTTGTGAATAATTTTTTTATCCCTTAGCTTTTTAATTTCACTTGGAATTTTAACTCCAGTTACTTTATGAAGCAAATTTATATTTTCAAACTCCTCATGTGAAACTTCTTCTCCAAGGGCTTCAAGAACGGAAGATGAAAACTTATATGGACTTGCAGTTGATAAAATCACAGTGTTGTGAAGACCGAGCTTATCTACAATATTTTTTGCAACGCCAGTGTGAGGGTCAATTAAATATCCCTCTTCCCTAAAGACTTTTGCAATGGTCTTTTTCGTGTCTTCCTCAGTGGTGTATCCAAATAAAAATTCATGGAAGTCGCCATCAAATTGAAAAACACCTTCATTTTTTAGATCTTCCATCTTCTCTCTTACAACTTTGTCGGAAGACTTGTGATAAAGAAGTCTCTCAAGGTTTGATGAAACTAAAATGTCCATGGATGGAGAGATTGTCTTAACAAGTTCTCTATTTGCATCATAGGTTCCCGTTTTAAAAAAGTCAGTCAAAACATTGTTTTCATTTGATGCAATTACCAGTTTATCTACTGGAAGTCCCATCTCCTTTGCATAATACCCTGCCAAGATGTCCCCAAAGTTTCCCGTTGGCACACAGAAGGAAATTTTTTCTCCCGCAGATATTTTTTTATTATTCACCAAGTCAGCATAGGCGTAAAAATAATAAACTATTTGTGGAATCAGTCTACCAATGTTAATGGAGTTTGCTGAAGAGAGATTTATATTTTGCTTCTTTAATTTCTCTTTCACTTCTTCATCACTAAAAATACTTTTTACTCCATTTTGTGCATCGTCGAAGTTTCCGTCAATGGAAATAACTTTGGAGTTTAGTGACCCAGTTGTGTCCATTTGTGCCTTTTGGATGGAACTTACACCTTCCGTTGGATATAGCACCAAGATGTCGATGTCTTCAGTATTATAAAAGCCTTCAAGGGCAGCCTTGCCAGTGTCCCCGGAAGTGGCTGTTAAAATTAAAGTCTTTTCATTAATACCAAGGGATTTTTTTGCATATGACAATAGGTTTGGAAGAAGACATAGGGCAAAGTCCTTAAATGCAGAAGTCCTCCCATGATAAAGTTCCAAATAAAAATCTTTATTATAGGAAATTTTAGCAATTCCATCTTCAAAGCTTTCATATGATTTTTCTATAATATCAAGCAGGTCGTCACTATCAAAATCCATTAAGTATAGTGAAAGGATTTTATGAGCCAATTCTTTATAAGAAAGATTTAAATTCTCCATTATATCGAAAGATGGAAAGCTTTCAGGTACATAAAGCCCTCCATCTTCAGAGATTCCATTTATAATGGCCTCTCTACTTGAAATTTTTAAATTGGAATTTCTTGTGGATAAAAATTTCATATTGTCCCCTCTATTTCTACAATAAACATTTCGTCATCAAGCACCGTTTTTAATTCATCAAGATTAATTTCTCTCGTAATAATATGGTGGTCCTGTCCTAAAACTCTTTCTTCTTCAATTAGCTCTTTTAATCCAGGATTAACTTTTGAAGTTCTTACATAGAACTTGCTCTTCAAATTATTTTCTACTTCATATGAATTTGATGCATCATAAAAAGTATTTATTTCTCTACGGGAAAGGATTCTTAAAAGGTCTCGCATAATTGCATCAGCAGTTTCAAGACGCCCTGCTCCTGGTCCTTTAAATTCATAACAAGAAAAGTTTTCTCCCCAAACCTTTACTGCATTGGTTCCATCAAAGGTCTTTGCAAAGAAGTTGTCCTTTAAAAAAGTTGGAATAACTGAAATATTTATCTTTCCCTGGGACAGTACTGACTTTGCAATAAGCCTAATTGAATAACCAAGCTCCTTTGCATAGTCAAAGTCGGATTTTTTTATATTTGAAATTCCAAATGTGAAAATGTCCCCTTCATCAATCTTCGCATTATATATAAGGGAGGATAAAATTCTAATTTTTCTCATTGCGTCAAAGCCACCAACATCCGCAGTTGGATCTGCCTCTGCATAACCAAGGTCTTGAGCCTCCTTCAGTACATCGGCGTAAGACGAGCCTTCCACTTCCATCTTGGACAAAATATAGTTTGAAGTCCCATTTAAAATCCCATGGATTTTATTCATGTCGCTGAAGAAACTCTCTTCCATTATTGGATGGATTACCGGAATTGCTCCAGCAACGGAAGCTTCATAGGAAAAATATACTTTATTTTCCCTTGCCAAGGCATTTAATTCTTCAAAGTATTTTGAAACAACCGCCTTATTTGCAGTAACGATGTTCTTGCCCGCTTTCATTAATAAAACAATTCTTTCGTAAGTTTCTTCAAGGCTTGAAGTAACGTCAATTACCGTATCCACCTGGGAATTTAAAATTTCGTCAAAATCATCCGTAAACACTATGTCACTTTTTAGTGGCGACCTCTTTTTATCTTTGTCCCTTATTAAAACCCTGTCAATTTCTATATCAAAACAATTTTTTAATAGGGACTCCTTCTTCTTATATAATATTTCTTCAACACCTGTTCCCACAGTGCCAAAGCCCATTATTGCAATTTTCAAATTAAACCTCCAAGACTTTTTTCGCAATCTGAACTGCGTTAGTGGCAGCTCCCTTCCTTATGTTGTCTGCACAGCACCAAAGATTTAATCCATTTTCCACTGTGAAGTCACGTCTAACTCTACCAACAAAGACTTCATTTTTGCCAGTTGAAGTAATTGGCATTGGATATTTTTCTTCTGCAAGGTCATCTTCAAGAACCATTCCAGGATACTCTGAAATAATTTTCTTCACATCTTCCACTTCAAAAGCTCTTTCTGTTTCGATGTTAATGGAGACACAGTGGGAAGATTTTACTGGCACACGAACTGTTGTGGCAGTTACAAGAATAGAGTCGTCATGAAGAATTTTTTTAGTTTCGTCAATCATCTTCATCTCTTCCTTTGTATAGCCATTGTCTAAAAACACATCTATTTGTGGAATACAGTTGTTGTTAATCGGATACTTGTAAGCTAATTGAGTTCCCTTTTCTAAATCGGAAATTCCATTTAATCCCGATCCAGATACTGATTGATAGGTTGAATAGATAACTCTTTTAATTTTGTATTTGTCGTGGATTGGCTTAAGTGGCAACACCGATTGGATTGTAGAACAATTTGGGTTTGCAATAATGCCCTTATTCTTTTTAATGTCCTCTGCATTTATTTCTGGAACAACCAGTGGAACGTCCTTGTCCATTCTAAAGCAAGAGCTATTGTCAATTACAGTTACTCCCGCCTTCGCCGCAATAGGTGCATACTTTTCACTTACCGCTCCTCCTGCAGCAAATAACGCAATCTTTATATCCCTTCCATCAAAAGAATCTTCTTTTAATTCTCCAACTTCATATTCCTTGCCACAGTAATTTATCTTTTCACCATGGGAATTTTTTGAACCAAATAAATATAGTTTATCTATTGGAAAATTTTCTTCACTTAAAACCTGTAACATCATGCCACCAACAAGACCAGTTGCACCTACAACCGCTAAATTAACCTTCATGTTAGTCCTCCTTATAAAATTCTTCGTATATGGAACGAATCGCCTTTTCAAAATCCTTTGTTTCAACGCCAATAATAATATTTATTTCACTTGAGCCCTGGCTAATCATCTTAATATTTACACCTTCCCTTGCAAGTGCAGTAAAGATTCTCGATGACACACCCTTTTCATTTATCATGCCACGACCAACAACGGCGATAAGGGAAATGTCCCTCTCCCAAGAAATACTATCCACATTTAAATAAATTTTTAATTCTTCAATCACCTTGTTTAACTTTGGCGCAATATATGAATCTGCCACAAGAACTGAAACGGAATCAATACTTGAAGGCATATGCTCAATGGAAATGTCATTTGACTCAAAGACCGTAGTGAGTTTTCTAAAAAAGTCCTTCTCAGAATTCATATTTACCTTTTCAAGATTTATAACAATAAAATCTTTTTTTCCAGATATTCCTGTCAAAATATTTTTATTCTTTGTATCACATTTCGATAAAATTAAAGTGCCATCTTCATTTGGTGCATTTGTGTTTTTAATGTTAATTGGAATGTTTTTGTCCCTAAGAGGAAAAATCGCCTCTTCATGAAGCACCTTAGCACCCATATAGGAAAGCTCGCGAAGCTCATTGTAAGTGATGGTTCCCATGGGATGAGGATTTTTTACAATCTTTGGATCCACTACCAAAAAGCCTGACACGTCGGTGAAGTTCTCGTACATTTCAGCATCAAGGGCAGAAGCAATAACAGAACCTGTCACGTCAGAGCCGCCACGAGTAAAAGTTTTTACCCTTCCCTCTTCATCAACACCATAAAAACCTGGCACCACTGCCCTATCATGTTTAGATAAAATACTTTTAATATTTTCCTGGGACTTGCGAAGGTCCAACACGCCATCAGTAAATACAATTAAGTCCTTTGCATCCACAAAATCATATCCTAAATAGGAAGCGAGAACTTGAGCGCTAATAAACTCTCCACGACTAATAACAAAGTCATAGCTTTCGCCACCTTCAATTTCTTCCTTGACCTCTTTAAGAATACTGTCAATGTCAATATGCAAAACAAGATCATCAACAATATTTTTATAAACATTCTCGATGATCTTGTAAACTTCATTAAAATTTAAATCATGGTCACTTAATTCATGACACATTGCAAGAAGGTCAGTAACCTTGTGATTATTTTTTACACCTTTTCCAGGCGCAGAAACGACGATGTACTTCCTATCATCATCTTCAAGTATAATATCTCTAACTTTTTTAAGCTGAATAGCATCAGATAGTGAACTTCCACCAAACTTTACAACTTTCATATCTTTCCCCTCTATTGTGAAATAAAAAAATCGTATAATTTTATATAAAATAATAAAAGTAATTTTTTCGATTATACAACCATTTGGCAAAGTTGTCAATTAAAGAGTAAAAGCAATAGAAGAAAAGACGAGATCTTTCGACTCCAAAATTCCTCTGGAATTTTTCCGCTCAAGATGACAGTTACGAGAGATTCTTTCAGTTCGAAGTCGTTACTCTCCATTCTGTCATTCTGAGCGAGCGTAAGCGAGTCGAAGAATTCTTGACCTAACAGAAGACGAAGTCTTCGTTGTAGGTCAAATGTCGATCTCGTTTCACTTTCTGAAAGAAAAGTGTCAGAAGGCGACCTCTCTTTCCGTCAGGAAAGTGTCACCAAAGGTGACAACTACCACATCATGCAAATCTCTCATTTCTCACTTCTACTCAAAACTCTTCCCTTTTGTCAAAAGGCTTCATTATACTTCTTCTCAGACGAAGAAAAACACTCCGTACTGTCATTCTGAGCGAAAATTTTTACAAAGTAAAAATGGGAGTCGAAGAATTCTTGACCTAACAGAAGACGAAGTCTTCGTTGTAGGTCAAATGTCGATCTCGTTTCACTTTCTGAAAGAAAATGTCAGAAGGCGACCTATCTTTCCGTCAGGAAAGTGTCACCAAAGGTGACAACCACTACATCATGAAATATCTTCTCTATTGAGAGCAAACCACCAATAAGCTATAATGAATTTATAAATTGGAGGGACTTATGGACAAAATTAAATTAATAGAAGAATTGACAACAGCCTTTGGGCCTTCAGGCTTTGAAGAAGACCTATTAGAAATTTTAAAAAAGTACTTAAAAAACCTTGACGTAGAAAATGATTCAATGAACAATGTCTATGCAAAGTATAAAAACCCTGAAAAGAAAAATTTTACAGTGCAACTTGACGCCCATACTGACGAAGTTGGATTTATGGTTCAAAGTGTTTTAGACAATGGAACTTTAGCCATCGTTCCTTTAGGAGGCTGGGTACTTACAAATGTTCCTGCCCACCTTGTTGGAATTAGAAATAGAGATGGAAAAATAATTGAAGGGATAACCGGATCAACCCCTCCCCACTTTATGACTAAAGAGGAAAGAGACCGTCCCTTAGACATAGAAAAAATATTTATAGATATTGGAGCCATGTCCTATGAAGAAGTTATAGAAGACTTTAAAATTGAACCAGGAGCACCGGTAGCTCCCATAGTAGACTTTAGATACGACAAGACCCACGACCTAATTCGCGGTAAAGCCTTTGACAATAGACTGGGCTGTGCATGCATAGTGGAAACAATGAATAGACTTAAAGATAATGACAACTTAAATGTAAACTTAGTTGGAGCCTTTGCTGCCCAAGAAGAAGTTGGCATGAGAGGAGCCAAAGTCACAAGTCAAAAAGTTAAACCAGACCTTGCCATAGTCTTTGAAGGTTCCCCAGCTGACGACTTGTACTTTGCAAAAAAACAAGCTCAAGGAGTTCTGGGAGCGGGCGTTCAAATTCGCCACTTTGACAAATCCTATATTGGAAATCCAGAATATATAAAACTTGCCAAGGACCTAGCGGAAGAAAATAATATTATCTACCAATCAGCCATTAGACGAGCAGGATCAACAAATGCAGGAGCCATCCACCTTTCAAATGAAGGAGTTCCAGTTTTAGTTTTAGGCGTTCCATCTCGCTTTGTGCACAGCCACTACAACTTTGCCAGACTTTCAGACTTTGAAGCTGCAGTTGACCTGGCAATAAAGGTAATTGAAAACCTAAACGACGAGAACATTAAAAAGATTTTGAAAAAATAAATTTCTTCTTGCCGGCATTAACTTGCTGGCAAGTTTTTGTTTTTTAAATAAAAAAAGCAGAGGATATCCAATGCTTTTATAATTTTAAATTTTGAATTACTTTGTCCATATCGGATAGTTTCTTTCTACAAGGAAGTGTCCAAGATTTTTCCATTCACAATGACAGCGACAGCATATTTTACTTCTAATATAGCGATTCTACCCACATCATGTCATTCTGAGCGGAAATTTTTACGAAGTAAAAATTGTAGTCGAAGAATCTCTCTTTCCGTCAGGAAAGTGTCACCAGCAGTATTTCTAAAGTTTGTAAGTAGGTTATAATCTACTAATTTGTCATAATAATCTGCCTTTGGTCTTAATTCCTCAATTTCTTCCTCTCTTTCAGCAATAATTCTATTGGCTACAAGAATTGCATCTGCAAGTAGCTCTTCGTTAGTTTTCTTTTCTTGACCAGCTATATATCCTCCATTTTTTCTAATACTTGGTAAGACTTCTCTAGTTACCCAAGCTTTGAATATTTTTGCTTGTGGTAGTTTTGATGAAAGGATAAGTGAATACAATCCTGATTCGTTAATTATTGAAATATTCTGTATTCCTCCAGGGGTGTTCCATTTCGTTACACCCTTATCTTACTCATCTACATGGTCATAAACAGCTTTTCTTGGATTGACATATCCTAGCATAGTTGCTACTTCATTTGCTATAAAGAAAAACTCACCGTCTTTTTCTATAACAGTGAGTTTTCCAAAATTCTTATTTTCAAATGTTTTTAAATTACTTATCATAAGCTTTGCTCCTTATGTTTGTTTTTAACTTTATCTTTACTGATGGTGTCCTTAGACATATCCTTAAATTTATTTATAGTCTTCGTTATTGAATCTTTCCTATCGGCCTTTCTTTCAGAAGCCTTAACTGCTTTTTAAAAGGCGTGTTCCATTACCTTTATATCCTTAGATTGAAAAAACACAGAGTGGTTACCAGTTTCCTTATCTTTCATAACAGAAAACTTCACTCCGTGTTTATTTAAAATTTTCTTTAGTTCTTTTAACTCAGGATCTTTTAGATTAATTTCTTCTAACTGTCCCTTTTTAACCATATCTTTTAGTTTTACCTCTTCTCCGTTATTTTTTATTACATTTTTCAAACCTCCTTGTTCTTCTATTTGCTTGTGTACTTTCTTTAAGGCATCAAGAATTGCTTTACTTGTTGCTTTTGCAAGTCTTACTTCAAGATTAAGACTTGACCTGGATACTTCTTCATTAATCATCTATTCCACCTCCATATAAAAGTAACTCTTTGTATTTTCTTAACTTCTCTTGATGGATTTTTCTTCTATGCTTTTCATTTTCTGTGTTCCTCTCTTTCTATTTTTGAGCAAAGAAAAAACAGTAAACCATTTTTGATTTACTGTTACTCTGTTAATTTTTATTTAGTTGTTAATCTGGCAAACTGGGATTTATAATTCTACATAAATTCCAAAACACCTAAAAGAATGCTTGAAGCTGCTAATAATAAAACTCCAATAACTTCAAGTGTATTTTCAATGTTTTTGTCTTTTTTATATTGCTTGATAAATTTAGGAGACATAAAACCTAAACCTATACCAAATAATAGATAACCTATTCCTTTTAACATTTCGTTCCTCCAAATTGTCAAATTCTGATTTTATAAAAACATCTAATCTCTATTTCTTCTTTTCTATTTTCTCAATTACTTTATCTCTATCTTCTAATCTATAAACCTGACTAAATATACTCCCAAAAACATTTATTTTTAATTTAACATTATCTTTATTTTCTACAATATCAATTTTTTTAATCTCTGAAAATTTGGCAAATGTAATAATTGGTGTACTTCCCATAAAAATATTAACTCCATCTTTTGTGATTCCAGGATAAAAAGCAACAGTCCAAGCTAAAACCACAGCCGACAGAACAATAAGATATCCTAAAACTGAATTGTCAAATCTATAGCAAATGTAGCTTGTTATAACTGTAAACAAAGCTATGCCAAAAAGTATAATCGGCTGTTTCTTTACGGTTACGATATTTTTTCTCTTGTGACGATAATTTATTATGGATATTGTAATAAAAATTAGTAAAATAATTATTTTTAGCAATTTTACTCCTCTCCTCCAACTTCTCATTTCACGCTTCTCTTCAGTCAGATGTCGATCTCGTTTCACTTTTCGACAGAAAAGTGTCAGAAGGCGACCCGTCTTTTTCCTTACTAGAAATGTAAAGCCTAGTATTGTCATGTTGAGCGAGCGACAGCGAGTCGAAACATCTCCGAGCGAAGCGAGGCTATACCTTAATAACATTTTAAGGCACTTAGACAAAATTTTTTAAAAAAACAAAGCTTTTTTGTTCCTTACTTCCCACTTCCAACATCTCATTTCTAATCACTTATATCACTCGTATTAACACCATATACAAAGTCGTTCCCAATATAATACTTAAAATCATATTCTTTTTCTACAAGTGAACTCCAAACATAACCGCCTCTTAAAGCACCAGATAAACTCCAATTCCTGATGTCATAAAATAAATTAAATATATTCTACCATACTTTACTGTGATACTGAATAAAAAAACGCATACTAAGTTGTGCTTAATATGCGCCTTGCTTTAACTAAAAAAGTCAATATCATCTATTGAAGATGCTATATCTATTTGAAACTCTTCTTTTTGAGGTATTTGTTCACCTGTTTCATCTGCAATGATTAAATAATAAATTTCTCTATTATCATAATTTTGTGATTTTAAATTGAAACCACACCGGAACACCCTCTCTTGACCATCATCACTGGTTTTATCTGCAATAATCTTTACTATATCACTTATCTTTTTCCCATTTGAATCGATGAAATACAATAAATAGTTAGAAGCTCTTCGATTATCACCTACTGCTTCCTTTTGGTAAAAGTTTAGAGAAAATATCATATTGCTAATCTTACGACTTGATGAAAGAAGCCCAACCTCAACTGGTTTCGTCTCATATTTCCCCTTATTCCTTATAAAGGTTTTAGAGTCATTACGTAGATAATAATACTCTATAACAGGAACTACCTTCTCTTGAAGGCTTATGCCACCATGAACAAAGTTCAATCCCCCACCTTTTTTCTTAATACGAACACTTTCCCTCGGTGCAAATACATCATATTTATCGTCCATAAATTTTACTGGCAATAAAAATTCAGGGTTTTCTCCCTTGTGAGTAATCAAGTAACGGCGATCAATCTCTACATCTTTTTCATTTGGTGTTGTCTTATCAACTTTAGATTCCTCAGATAGAGGGCTGTAGGTATAAAGAAATCCATGGTCTGCAGTAATATAAACACGAGTCCCACCAAATTCATTACGGATTATTCTTACCATATTTTTAATTTCTTCAATTGCATCATCACATGCAGAGAACACCATTCTATCAGAAGTATGACTAGCTTCATCTATCCTATCATGATAAATGTAAACAACTTCCATTCCCTTAACCAATTCACTACGTTCTGCACGTTTCATCGGCAAAATATCTTTATATTTTAATGCTACACTTTTGTTATTTGTAGCCTTCAGCACTTTTTCTCTATTACCTGCATCTGTAGACATGCCATCTGCCAATATTTGCAACATACCATTGTTACGTTCGGTAATAGATAACTCTTTGTGGGGTAGTAAAGCTGCCATCCCAAATTTTGTAACAGTAGGAAAAATCCCCTCACATGATTTTAGATTAACTTTACTCTGAGTTTCTCTACGAAGCTGTTCAGCAAGAGATGCTGCAACTTCATAACGAAGTGCGTCTGATATAATAACAAATACACGATTATCCTCGTTTTCTACATTTTGTCTATAAAAATCCACCTGTTGTGGTATTTCTAAAATATGCCCATATTCATTGAGCTCCTCTGCGCAAGCATTAGACCAATTATTCCCAAGCTCACCAAGGAACCAGTGAGTGTAAAGTCCCTCTACCTTTTCAGTTACCTGCTTAAAAAGATCATCTAAGTTTTCATTTCCTACACTCAAGCTCTTTAAAAACTCTAAATGATACTCACGATAATAAGTATCCATTTTGTAATACACTTCCCTATACTCTTCCCAAATTTTTCTTGGATCCACAGTATGAAAACCTGAAGAGTGATCAACAAAAAATTTCTGCATCTTTGCTAACTTAAAAATTCCTTCATAGTAGCATCGAACTTCATCGAACCACGCTAAAGTACGACGTTTTTCCACCATATCAGTAATCATATCCACATCAATAACGTCATTATTGATGTCTGTCATAAGCTTCAAAAGAATACATTCATTAATGCAAGGAAATATTTCAGTGTCCTTCAAGTCATTCAGAGGTATCTTCTTGAACCTATTACTAAGCACAATCTCTTGTTCAACAATCCTTAGAATTTCAAAAAGTTCATCACTCCTATCCCCTACAATCCATTCAGATACAAATTCATAGCACCAAGCCTGATGAGGAATAGAAATAAAACTATCAATATCAGATAAATAATCTATTCTAAGTGTTCTTGAGGTAGCTGTAAGCAATATATGAGTTACCAATTTCTCAATTGTCGAGTCTTCTCCTTCAAAGTAACCACTACCCTGCTTAACCATTTCCCAAAAAGCTTCATCAGCACCATAATTTACAAGATTTTTGTATATCTGGTTCGTTTCCATATCCATACCTGCAATAATCACATTTTTTATAATACTGTTGGGTTTGATATCATTGCAACCACAAATAGTAGCCATAACTGCAAGATGCATTTGTGATGCAGTAGTTATTCCATCAGAAAGCTTTTTAAAAGCCTTTCTTCTGTTTTGAGCGCCAAAAAACTTCTTAAAGAACTTTACAAGCTTACGAAATGTTGGATTTGCAGGAAGATCCATTTCATTTATCCAAATAGAAATTAAATCTGCCCTAAACTGCTCACTATAGAGTTCAATATTTAAAAGCCAATTATCCTCTTGTGACTCATAAGAAATTGGATTATAGACTAAATAGTTGTTAGTCTTATCATCCACATTCAAAAGCTTCTTTGCTATGAAATTATTAGAGCCATTAAGCACCAACAACTTAGCATTATCAAGAGAAATCTCATCAAGGCTATCCTCAAACTCTCTATCTTCGTCATGCCAAAAGATTATACGACGCTTATAAAATTCCGGTAGAGGCTCAGCAAATCTATTATTTAAATCTTGGATTATTGTATCTAAATCCATTCTTGCCATGCTTCAACCTCCTTATCTAATCTTCGCTAAAACATCTTTAAAAATAGCATAATTATTCTTAACTCCATCATCAAGGTCTATGGATATCATTTGATCAGCCAGATGATGAATTTTTTCTTCATAATTAAGAATTTCCTCAGCTTGCTCATTTAATGTCTTAAGCTTTTTACTTAGCTTAACCCTTTCACTTGTACTTGCACTTTCAATACGATTTTCTAAATCTAAAATAGCCGTACGATAACGGGACTGTTGTTCATGTACATAATCAGTACGAATACGAGCAATAATATCAGGCTCATAACGATGCATATAAATCAAACATTTAAATCCATTTTCCTTTCCAGAATCAAACATCCAGTAAATCGGGCGCTTCTGATACATCTTGCAATGGTCTTTATAGAAGCCGTTTAAGAAATACTTTCTGATAACATCTTTTGGCTGACCATTACCACCAAGAGCATCAGCAATGAAGTTCAGATTTTCTTCCAGCGTGTCTTTTCCATATACTACTTCCACGAATTTTACGAAGCGACCGACTATATCATCCTCAAAATATTCATCGTCACTAATGGGAATAATATTATCCTTATCCGCAGCGAATGAAGAATACTTGGAAGCATCCCAATCTCCACCAGCATAGGCAAGGCCATCAACATCAAGGGAATAACGGCCAAACATACAGCCAACCGCATAGGAAATAAAGGAAACAACCTCGTCCTCTTTCATGCGGATATACCTGCTACCCTTCATGCTCTCCGGCACATCCTCCTTGCTGTCGAATATCCGGTACACTGTAATATCCTTATCAGCCACCTCCGGTGTAAGCTCATCCTGAAGGCCATAGATATCGATAAATATTCGGTTCAGTTCTTCTTCATTGGCTTTTAGCTGATTGAAACGATCGTCACATTCACTCTGCCACTGGTAAAAGGCTTCGGTGATGGTAGGAACTTCTCGTGCAATAGAATGATGTTTAAAGTCCCATGATGTTTCAAAGGAATCCCAATCGGCTTTAGCTAAGTCTACACATTGACTGGATATAGTAGCTACATCAGTATTGCAAGCATCAATAACAGGAATTTGAGATATAGGTCCAGCACTGTAGTTCAGAGTTGGGCTGATAATGTCTAATAAGTATTGAGTAACCTTCGTGTTGAGAAATCCAAGTATAGAAAAAACATTTTCTTCTGGATATATAGATGAACCCGCTGTATTTGAAAGAGCACCATAATCGCTATACCTAAAGCTAATATTCCCAGAAGAAAGACTTCCCCATGTTATAGCCTTATGAAAATAAAATCTTTCGCTACGCAAATTTGCTTTTGAATGGTGTAACTCGAACCCATTATTCTCCCAGTTAATAATCCATTCTTTATTTCCGTACCATCTACGGAAATCGCCACCTTTATCATGTGGAGCCCACTTTTTCTTTTCTTTGGTAAAAGAGTCGCTCGAATCATAACCGATACCAAGGCGATAAAAAGCAGGTTCGTGCCAATAGCGTAAAAATTTATCATTTTCTCCAGTATCTAATCCCTTTTTCGTAGGTGCGACGGTTCCCAATGACATGTGCTGAAAATCCGAAAGAACACTATCACTCACCCAATACGCCAGAGGAGAGCCGGGGATTTTGGAGAAGTTGGACTGGTCTGCTGAATAGCGATTCTTACCTGCGAGTAACATCTCTTCTTTTCCTTGCTGACTCGTTGGTTCAATAAGTCTACAATACCTACCCTTAAAATTTTCAATATGACTTTTTCTTATTACAAAACTCGTAGTTTGTACGACTTCGCCACCAATTTCTTCAAAGGCTCGTGCCCCAAGGTGTGCCATATTTAAAATATTCGTATTAAGAATTTTAATACGCAATTTTTCAAAACTTGATAAAAACATCCAAGCATGCTGTGTTATCATTGCTTGATATCCATTTAATTTTGTCATTTGTCCACATTTTTCAATAAACACGGCAAACAAATCACTCTTACTATCTTTGAAATTCTTTTTAACATAATCAGATAGCTTTGAGTTCATATTAGAACTTCCCATATATGGTGGGTTGGTAACTACTACATCATATTTTTTCGAAAGTATTTCTGCAGTTCTTACTAATGGCAACAGTTCTTTTAATGCAACATCTCTATTAAAATCAATATCATCTATGATTTCATCAAAACGAGAATAAAGTTTATCAAAGTCCTGTGTAGTTACTTCTACTAATGAGCCATATTCTTTTGCATCATATAGCTCTTTAATAATTGTATCCATTGCCTCTTTTAATTTTTCGTCACCTTTACTAAAATATTCTAATGTAAAGTTGTCAACGTGATTACTTTCTGCTATAGCATATACATTAGGACTTATTCCACGTCTGAAAAATCCACGATCGTATTGACGACCTTTCATCATTACAGAAAAATATGCAAGTTGAGCTGCTCTATCATCTATATCAAGACCATAGAGGTTATTCTCTACAATGCTTCTTACTGCTGTTCTCGTGTTGTAGCCCTGTGACATATAAATATCAACAAGAACATCAAACATGTATGCCAATATATGTCCACTACCTGAGCATGGCTCATAACATTTAATATCTTCAGGGCTTAATTTTTTATACTCTTCACGAATTAAGTCTATTTGTTCTTGAACTTCTTTTTCCTGTTCTGCTTCATCAAGATAGTATCTCCACTTAGATTTTAATTCTTCATTTGGATGATCTTCTAACCACAAACGTCCCAGTGAGTTTTCAACCATATAGCGAACAATCCAGTCTGGTGTAAATAACTGGGTTGCAGCAGGAATATTTTCTTTTGTAATTTTTATATTTTTCTTAAGATCTAGAAATACTTCATCTTTTTTTTCACTGTTATAGTACTGATATAGCCAACCTATAATCTCTACTTCATCTTCCCAGTCCTCTTCCGGAATCAATTCAATCATTTGGGAGATAATACTTCCGTCACGTAGAAGATTGTCTGGGAATAGAAGCTCTGTATAGTCTGAAATCTTTTGAAACATTCCTGGTAAAATACTATTAAGTGCATTACATTGGGTAATCAAAAGATATTTATAGAGTTCATCGTTTTCGTTTGCTTGTTTGTATAAAAAAACTTTATCCTTATCTAGACCATCAAAATCCATGTGGATTGCCTCTGTCATAATTTGTGGCTTGAAGTTATTATTCTCATCGGTAAAAACACGCACTCTTGTAGGAAGATATCCGTTAACTTCCATAAAGCGAAGTGCACAGAAACGATTGAACCATGTATATGAAACTTCTTCTATAACCTGTTCATAGCCTTTGTCTTTAATCTGTTTAATTAAATCGGCTCTCTGTTTTTTTTCTATTGTGGAGAGTACATATCCATTTACAGTGTCGTCATTTGGATTTCCTATCTCTTCATTAGAAATCCCATATTTAAGTGCCCTCTGGCTCACGCGGGAGATTAGCTCCCGGCGAGCTTCTGTGGCAAATTTTTTTATTGCATTTTTATTCATAACGGTCTCCTTAAATTAATTCGATGCCGTCAAAGCCCTCCATATAGCTGGTAAGTCTTTTTCTTATATTCTCAACATAAGCATCTATATCTTCTTGACTTTCTAAGGTAGTTGAAGCAAAAAGCATTTGTCGATACACATTGTTTATTGACTTCTTAGTAGATGGTGGTTTTACTTTGCTATCTTCATGATTTTTAGCTGGTTTTGAAGGTTTCGAAGGTTGCGAAGGTTTTTTCTTTTCCGCCATTCTTTGAATTGCTTTATCCTTATATGACCAAATATTTGATTTAAGCCCATCTATTGATAATATACTTCGAAGTTCTTTTACTTGTGTTCTTTGTTCTTCATAGTACCTATCAGCTTCTTTAGGAATCACTTTATCTTGGTATTTATCAAGAGATTGTGAGTGAATCTCTCCTAAACATTGGCGAATAATTTCAAGGACTTCATCTTGCTTTTGTTTAAGCAGCCTTCCATGACCTTCATTTACTATATCCATAAGCCCATTTAACTTAGGAATGCTTGTATAGATACTATTTTTACCTACATCAAACATGGTAATTCTTCGAATCTCATTCAGTGCGTTATTTGCCTCTTCTTCCGCCATAAGATAGGATTGATCATTTTTAAGTTCGTTCTCCATGCGAACGGCTTCATCAAATACTTGTACTTGATTTTTAAAGAAACCCTCTACATTTTGCATATCATCTTTATTGTCGAAAAGATTATGTTCTTCTTTAAGGACTTTTTCAATTAGAGCTATATTGTCCTTGCGCTGTGAAAGTATATCTTCTATTAACTTAATTGACTCTTTCACAAGCTTACGATTAGGATATTTATGACCATCATATCTCCTATCTAAATCTTCATAGTGAACCTTTTCTTGTTCAAACTTTTCAGTAATAAATCTTACAAGCCCATCTTCATCATCGGGAACATCCATAACATCAAAGTAATCACGAAGTATATTTTTAACATCGTTTATTGTTTTTGCCCTTATAACTTGACGTTTGGAGATTGAAGTCTTTCCTATCAGGCTCTTTTTTCGAAGCATGTCTGGAAGCTTAGGATTATCTGGCTGAATGGTTTCTCCACCATGCTTTATAGTAACCTTCTGGTCATAGATTAACATGGCAACTACGACTGCAATGTCTATTTCCTTCCAACCAAAAGGGATAGCTTGATATCGACTTTGAACATCTGCCATTGATGTAGGAAGTTTATTTTGGTTCTGTATTTCTAAATAGTTTTCCATTTCAACTGCTGCATCATGGTTTACTTCATATCCTTCAAATACACCATTTTTATGTTCGCCTTGTAAAACTTCTATTATATCAGCGTCTGTATCGGCGTTCTTAGTAATAAGTCCAAGTTTGTCGTAAACATTGGTAACAAGGTATTCCAGCGCTTGGTCAAGTTTGTTCTTTGCGTCTCCACTTGTAATTTCAATACGCTCTCCATGTACATAAAACTGAGCGTCAATAATGGCCTTCTTTAATTCTTCTTTTGCTGATGACTCATATTTTGTAGCTTCGTCTTGATGATGACGTATGATGTCTTGTACAGACTTTGGAAGTTGCGCTACATTTCTCTGTTTAACATATTTACGAACTTTCATAGCTTTTTCTAAGGACTCGTAGTAAGGAGTCTCAGAAAGAACAACTATTGCCTGTTTAATAGACTCTGTCATAAGACGAAGGTCGCCTTTCTCAATAGGGTCCATTGCTACTGTCATTATTCTTAGTTTCATTGCACCGGTGACTGAACCAATATTGGTGTTGTCTACCTGTTGATCAAATGGAAAATCATAATTCCCATGACGATATTTTTTTGTTGTATATATATCTGCAAATATCATCTGACCAATACGTTCTACGATTGCAGATGTATCAACTTGAGTATTCTTGTAAATTTCTCTTTGTATGTCTTGTTCTTCATCAGTCAAAAAGTTATATGTTTCTCCAGTTCTTCCAATGTAGTTCTGGTTAAATAATCTATCTAAGCTTTCTCTTACAGTTTCTCTCATTGTAATCTTATCTATTCTAATATCATCTGCCATAAGAATTACTATATTATCAAGGTTTGCCGGAATATCATCAACATATCGTATAAGATAAAGTAATTTTAAAACATCGACATCTAAGTCTTCAATACCATCCCCATTGTCTGCTGCTTTTTGACAACGTTCTATAGCTCTACGAATGGAGCTGTCAAGAAATGTGTGAACAGTATCGTAGAATAGATAAAATGGTGCTAATGCGTATTCATCTTTTTCTTTTATCTTTTGAGCCGCTTCCTGGAAACCTGAAAGCATTGAACGTTCTCCTCCAGAAAGATGTTTTCCGGAGTTTCCATGTTTACGGATCTCAGCAAATACTTTTTGCATAATGATAAATTGGTAAGGGACAAATGGAAAATTTCGGCTAAAGTCTTGTGAATCTGTATATCCCTTAATATCAAGTAATGCATCAGTAAAACTAAAAAGGTTTCTTAGAACGGATTCATTCTTGTTATATACTTCTTCCAACAAAGGTTTTACTTCTAACTTTTTCTTCAAAATACGCTTTTGGATAACTTCATCTGCTGAAGAAGAAGTCAAAGAAAGTCTAGTTTTAAAACGGGCTTGAATACGAGAAAATTCGTTTTCACGGGCCTTAATTATCTCATCTATTGCTTCTTGACCTGTACAAACAACCCAAATCTTACCTCCACACTCACTACCAATTTTCTCAATTAGAGACTGTAGATTTATAAGGAGATCTGTATCTCCACCAACATATTGACCAACTTCATCCACCATAAATAAAAGACGGAAATCTTCTGGTTTATTGTCAACATATTCTTTCATTTCTGATACAAGTTGCGCTATGCTAGTCTCAACTTTTTCAGTTCCATTAAACCAGTTTCTTGCGGCATCTTCGCTCATGCCAAGAACTTCTTTTAATGTATCTACAATATCATCTTCAAAAAAAGCAAATGCATCTCTTGATTCAATCCATGATCCACCATTCTTTTCTTCAAAGACACGATGAAATTCTTCTGTCTTTCCACTTTTTTCAATAAACTGTTCAAGCTTTGCAATTTTAAGATTTTCTCCATAGAATCCAAGGTAGTTGTAGAACATCTTGGCAAAAACACGTAGAACAGCTGTTTTGTCTTTTTCTATAGGTCCTTCAATATCAATGTTGAATAGAATAGTATCTGTATTTCCCTTTGTAACGTATTCAATCAGTTCAAAGGTTTCTGGATCATCTTCAAATTTTTTTCGAAATCTTTCTACAGTGCTAACTCCCTGAACTTCTGGATTTGCTAAAATATATGAAAGTATCTTAAGGAAATGTGATTTACCACTTCCAAAAAAACCAGAAATCCATACACCAATATCAGAAGTATTCTCATCAAAAGATGTTTTGTAATTATTGAAAAAGTTGAAAAAATGTTTCTTTAAATCTTTTGTAATAACATACTCATCCAGCTCTTGCACAAGAACATTAGTGGCGTCTTGATCTACTTTAACAACGCCATTTATTTTACGATTAATATCATCTTGAAATAGTTGTTCAATAATCATGAATATCCTCCCTAAATCACATTAAAAGCCCTGTAATAAGAATTCTTCTTGAGGCGATTAAAAAGTTGTACATCTCGTCCATCGTAATTGCCTGGATAGAATACCAGAATTGGAACATCAGGAAATTCTGGCTGCATGGCATTTAATAAATCATGAACTCTGATAAATGGAAATACATCTCCAACTCCTGTTATAACTATTACATCACCTAATTCATGTGATTCATACTTCATCTTATTTACAAAAGCCGTATTATTTGCCATTCGGCTCATTTGAACTCTAATAAATTCTGTACCCTTTTTTTCTTCCATTGATGGTATAGCATTTGCAATTCTTTTATCTTCGCATATTGATAAAAAAACTTCATATAAGTTATACTCAATCACATTGCAGTTCATGGATTGGTCAGCCTTAACTTGTTCCATAAAATGCCTTATTACCATTTCATCGGAAGGGTCGTAACAGAATATTCTTATATTTACTTCGTTACTAAGTCCTTTGCTTTCAAGGAACTCTGATTCTTGCATTAAGGCCCTAAGTTTGTCTAATCTTTCTTTTAAATCTGCCAATTATGTCCTCCTTATGAAAAGCAATTAAAGGCAACAAGAGCAACATCGTCTCCATTTTCTCTAATTGAATTTTCTAATAACGAATTAATTGTTACAGGATTTAATTTTGTTGCTCTATTATTATCTAAATATTCATTTTCTACAAGGGTTTTTGTGATAACCTGCTTTAATTTTACAATTGTTGAATCACTCCAAGTTGCTACTCCATCATCTTGTTCTTGTAAACGTAGAAAAAAGCTATTCAAATCTATCTTTCCATATGTATCGTCAGAGGACCTATACTTTTCACCAATAACAGTAATCATAAAATCCCAAATTAGTCGATACTGTTTCATCATTGCATACAAACAAATTTGTTTTGCCACATTAGATGGTTCAGTTGCAATTGCTTCTATCAAAGAATCATCTTCCAGAGAACTAAGTCTTTTTAAACAAGCATTAGCCATTCTTCGTAAAGACTTTTCTGTTGGATATTGAAATAAGTTTTCTGAAACGATACGTTCTACCACTTCTTCAGAACTCAATCCTTCATTAAGTAACTCTGCAGTAGTCCGAACCTCGTAAAATAAAAAATGTTCTCTTGTTATAACTGCACTATATGGACTTGCCGCCCTTAAAGCTGTCTTTGTATTTTGATCCATCTAAATCCTCCCTAACAAATTTTACTTTTCCAATTGTTAGTAAATATATATCTGATTATTAAATATTGTAATGTATTAATTTATAAATCAATCGAAGCGTCATAAAAAATTTGATACAATTCTATTTTATCATACTTCTGGTGCTTATTAACTACAGGGACATATTAAAATACTTAAATAGAAAAAATTGATGAACTCAGTACAATTATTAAGACCTTTCAACAACTTTTTTTTATTTTTCCCAATAACTCACGATTTAAAGATTTCAACTGGCAAGTTTTGTTGCAATAATAACAGTCTTCTCTAAACGCTAAATTCTATCTCTCTTCTCTCTCTTCTTACTTCTCCAGCTCTTCAATCTCGTTATCCAGTCTTATTACCAAATCCTCTATTCCATTTCTAAATTCTCTTAGCTCGCTCATTGCTTCTTTTATTTCATCCTGGACTCTCAGGTCGGTAAAGATATTGTCAAGCCAAATGTCGAAGGTTCTATCGCTCATGGTATTGCTGATTTCTTCTGGTAGGACCATGTCCACATCTTTTAGTTCTTTATCCAATACTTTTACTGAATCTGTGATGTCATTTATATATTCATTAGCTTCTTCTATTTTATTTCTCTTTTTCAAGCTTGAGAAAAAATCTCCTCCAAAGATGTCCCACATTCCCCAAAATTCTGCACTGTCTAAAGAGTCCATTGCTCTGTCTATTTTTTCTATAACAATGTCGGCAGCATCTCTTGCTTCTTGAAGTTCTTTTTTTCTATCCATATTTATCTCCTTGATTACTTTTCCTTAATTATACCTTTTTATTGTTTTAAGTCTTGACTATTCTACAAAAGACATCTATAAAGAATCTATACATAAAAAAGGATAAGTTCTTTTACTTTTTTGAACTTATCCTTTTAAATGAATTCTTTTTCGAGTCTGAATGAACTTTTTGGTTCTATCACCTATTATCAAATCCTTTCATCTAATAATGGTTATTTTTTCTTTTTGTTAGCTCTCAGATAACTTTACTCATGTTATCTTCGATAAGATATCTTTAATATCCCCAATTATTCTTTTTAGAATATCATTTTCTTATATTCAATTGTCCATATTTAGTTTTAATAAACCATACTTTCCACACATATTAATCTTTTAATATACATGGTATTTAGTTCTCTTTGCCTTCTAAAGTCTTTTAATCAACTATTTTAATTTTTTATCAGACTCGAAAAGAATTTCTTTAACAAGTGACCTCATTTATATTATTGAACTCTACCATCAATTTCGTCTATGCTGTCTTCCTTGTTATTATATTTATACCCAAGAAAATATTTTAAAACATTTTCCTGGGTATTTTTTAGTATTTTTTATTAAATTGTTACATTTTTTTAATTTGTTAATCTTTTTTAATTTATTTTATTCTTTCGGCAATCTCCTGAGCCTTATTATATATTTCTTCTTCGCTAAATCCTATATTGAACTTTCCGTTCCTATATAAAATCTTTCCGTCAACCATGGTTAGCTTAATATTTTCTTTGCTTCCACTGTACACGATATTTTTTGTAATGTTATTGATAGGTCTCATGTTTGGTCTGTCAAGGTCAATTACAATTAGGTCCGCTTTCTTACCTTCTGCAATTACATCGCAGTCAACAAGGCCCATGGCATGGGCTGAGTTAACTGTAGCCATTTTTATAACATCATTTCCATCTATTAGTGAGGCGTCAAAGTTATTTACCTTTGTTAAACCAGACACTAAAAACATCTCTCTAAACATATCAAGTGCGTTATTACTTGCAGGACCATCTGTACCTATTCCAACAGGAATTTCTCTTTCCTCAAATTTTTCTATCGGCGCGATTCCCGAAGCAAGTTTTATATTTGAAGAAGGGTTTGTGATTACATATAGTCCCTTGTCTTTAAATATATCCATGTCTTCATCATTTAAATAAACACAGTGGTATCCGCCACCACCATAGTTATATATTCCCAGTTCGTCGAAGAGTTTTGTAGGTGTAACTCCATATCTTTCGATACAGTCTTCAACTTCCTTTTTTGTTTCAGAGTTGTGAGTCCAAACTGGAGCTTTATATTTTTCAGCAAGTTTTCCAATTTCCTCTAATAACTCTTTTGAACAGGTATACTCTGCGTGAAATCCTAATTTATATGAAATTAATCCATTATATTTTTTGTCGTTGTATTCGATATAGGACTTTTCCATGTTCTCAATTGAAGATACGAAGTTATTTAACGCTCCACATAGTACAGTTCTAAATCCAGTATCAACTGACGCCTTCACTATCATGTCTTCTGGGAAGTACATGTCAAAGTTTGCAGTTATACCTGAACTTAAATACTCCATTATTGCAAGAATTGAAAGCCAGTAAACATCGTCACCTTGAAGCTGTGCTTCTCTTGGAAAAATATGTTCAGTAAGCCAAGTCTGTAGTGGATAGTCATCTGCATTGGATCTTAAAAAAGTCATTGCAGAGTGGGTGTGGGCATTTTTAAATCCTGGCATAAGAAGATTTCCCTTTAGGTCAATCTCTTCATCCCATTTTATGTCGCTGTCTTTGCTGTCTCCAACATAACTTATTTTATTATCCTGTACCCATACTTCTTTTTCTTCTACTTCATAACCATTTGCCATGGTTAAAATTCTTCCATTGTAAAATCTTATATTCATTATCTCTTTCCTTTGTCGTATATTTCTCCAAGTGCTCTCGGTGCTCTATTGCTCTTACTGAAGAATACAAGTAAAAGTAATGTCAATAGATATGGTAGAACCATAATCAAGTTAGAGTAACTGCTTGGAAGTTTTAATAATTGTATAAATTGGAATCCTGCAGATTTTGCAAATCCAAATAATAAACATGCGCCAAGTGTAGGTATAATAGTCCAGTTTCCAAATATTAAAGCTGCTATTGACAAGTATCCATATCCAACAAAAAGTGCCGATGAAAAGTTTGTGGAAATTGAATATGCAAAACTTATTCCCGCAAGTCCTGAAAGGGCTCCTGAGAACATTACTGCAATAAATCTTGTCTTTGCCACGTCAATTCCCGCAGCATCTGCAGAGTTAGGGTTTTCTCCACAGGCTCTTAGATGTAGACCATACTTTGTCTTGTAAAGTATATACCATGCAATGAAGGCAATCACTATGATGATAATTTCAAATGGATATATCTTTGAGAAAAATCCACCGATTATTGGTATCTGTGATAGATATGGAATTGTGATTCTATCTGATACATCCAGCACAAATTTATCTGAAGGGTTGTTGAAAACAACTTTATTTATTTGCTTTGTCAAGAATGTTGTAAGTGCCAGTGCAAGAATATTTATAACCACACCAGAAATAACTTGATCTGCTTTAAACTTTATACATAGTAGGGCGTGAAGCATTGAGTAAATCATCCCAACAATCATTGCCAAAAGTAGGGATAGATAGTACACAGACTTTCCTTCCATTCCCCAAAAGCTCACTGCCATAACTGCAAACAGTGCTCCTCCAAATGCTCCAAAGCCTTGTAGACCTTCCAGTGCCAAGTTTGTAATCCCTGACTTTTCAGAATAGATTCCTCCAATTGCCATTATTAAAAGTGGAAGTGCAAAGGACATTCCGTCAATTATTATCGTATTAAGCATTTTCTTCCTCCTTGTTTGCACTTTCTTTAATTACTGCTTTTTCTCTATTGTTAAGTTTATATTTAAAATATGCTCCACAGGCACTGAATAGTAATATCAGTCCTGTTATAACTGCGGATATTTCTCTGTCCACTCCCGCTTGCGAACTCATGTAGTTTCCACCTTCACTAATCAAGTTGATGATGAATGATGCAAACACAATTCCCACAGGGTTTGAGTTACCAAGTAGACAAACTGCAATGGCGTCAAATCCCACAGCTGGAAGTACATTTGGTCTTATTGAACCGTAGTATCCAAGGAAGTAGGTTACCCCGGCAATTCCCGCAAGACCACCGGAGATAAACATGGTCTGTAAAGTCTTTTTACCAACGTTAATTCCCATGTACCTTGAAGCCTCTTTACCTGCTCCAACGGATTTTATTTCAAATCCCATAACGGTCTTATCCATTATGAATTTAATTACAATTACTGTTATAATCGCTAAAATTATTGCCAGTGGAATATTTATTTTAAATCCACCGATGCGCATATTCATTAGTGTAAGCCTTGCGCTTTGAGAAATATTTTTAGACTGTCTACTAACAGGGTCAACGTATTTCGTATTAATAAAAAATGCAATTATATATTGGGCAATGTAGTTTAGCATTATGGATGAAACAACTTCGTTTATATTGAATTTGTATTTTAAAAATCCAATTAGTCCACCGACAATTGCTCCAACTATGAATCCAAGTATTATAACAAGTGGCTTTGCAATTACTGCATTTAAATCTGAGTATCCTATTAACACAGTTGTTATAAATCCTGCCACAAGCATCTGTCCAGAAACACCAATGTTGAAAAGACCACCCTTTAACGCAACCATTACCGCAAGGGATGCAAATATCATTGGAGTAAGAGCGTTTAAGAAGTCTGCAAAGTCTGTTACCATGGACTTTCCACCGGCGTATCTTGCCTTTGGTGCAAGTCCCACACCTTGTAGTAGATTATAAAATGCAGAAAGAGGATTCTTACCAAGTATTAGTAAAATTATTGCTGCAACCACAAGTGACAGTGCTATGGAAAGTATTGGGATTAAAATATTTTGTCTCTTCATGAAATTCTTTTCTGTTTTATTTTTCATTCCCTCACCCCCATCATAGCAGCTCCAACTTCTGTGCTCGTAAGCTTAGACGCCTCTTCAATTTTTAAGATTTCACCATTGTAGATTACCCCAATGGTATCTGCAAGGTTCATTACCTCTTCAAGTTCAAGGGAAATTAAAAGTATTGCCTTTCCCTTCTTTCTCTCTTCTAAAATATATCTGTGAATATTTGTCACAGCACCTATGTCAAGTCCCCTTGTCGGCTGTACATAGATTTGAAGTGGAGAGTCCTGTTCAATTTCACGGCCAATTATCGCCTTTTGTTGGTTACCACCACTCATGGAACGAACGATTGTGTCTCCTCTCTGTCCTGATCTAATATCGTATTTGTCTATTATTTCATCTCCATAAGATTTTATCTTTGAGAAGTTTAATACTCCAGACTTTGAAAAGCCTTCCTTATAATAGTTTTTAGAAGATATATTTTCCTCCAGATTAAAGTCCATTATAAGACCTACTGAATGTCTGTCCTCTGGAATATATGAAATCCCTGCATCATTTCTGTCACGAATTGACCAGTCGGTTATGTCCTTTCCCAAAAAGTTTATTGAACCAGACTCCACCTTCATCATTCCAGCAATTGCATCTGCCAGTTCCACCTGTCCATTACCTGACACGCCAGCTATCGCCATTATTTCTCCTTCTCTGATGTTGAAGCTGACATCCTTTACAACTTTAATCTTGTCTTTGTTGATAACATTTAGGTTTTTAACTTCAAGAACATTTTTTCCAAAATTTGCCTTCTCTTTATCAAGGGTAAGCTCGATGTCCTTACCAACCATCATAGATGATAGTTCTTTTTTAGAAACATCTTTGGTTTCCACTACATCGACAAGTTTTCCCCTACGAAGAATTGCACATCTATCTGCAACTTTTTTTATTTCGTCCAATTTATGTGTAATAAGAAGTATGGTCTTGCCCGCTTCTTTTAAATTCAAAATAATTTCAAGAAGAAAATCAATTTCCTGAGGAGTTAAAACAGCAGTTGGTTCATCAAATATTAAAATTTCTGACTCTCTGTAAAGCATTTTTAAAATTTCTACTCTCTGCTGAATAGACACATTTAAATCTTCTATTACAGACTTTGGATTTACTTCAAGTCCATATCTGGTTGAAAACTCTTCAACCTTTTTATTTGCTTCTTTCATATTAACGTAGGGAAATAGACCCAAAAATTTCTTTTGTGGTTCAATTCCCATAATAATATTTTCTGCCACAGTGTAGTTTGGCACCAATTTAAAATGTTGATGCACCATCCCTATGCTTAAATCTGTAGCGACATTTGGTGATGTAATTCTAACCTCTTTGCCATCTATTAAAATACGACCTTCATCAGGCTCATACATTCCAAAAAGCATACTCATTAGTGTGGATTTGCCCGCACCATTTTCTCCAAGCAGTGCAAATATCTCGCCTTTTTTTACTTTTATCGTAACATCGTCATTTGCTACAACACCTGGAAATCTTTTGGTAATATTTTGCATCTCTACAATATACTCCGCCATTGTACCCTCCTATTTAATATGTAGAGGTTACCCGAAGGTAACCTTAATTTTATAGTCCTTTAAATTGTTCAGGAGTTTCTTCACTGAAGTTTGATGGAGGTACTATATTACCATTTTTAACTTCGCCATATGCTTCATCTAACTTCTTTATAGTTTCTTCAGATAGTTGATGTCTTCCTTCTTCCTTTACAAATCCTGTAGAGTCTGTATCTGCATGAAGAAGTGCATTTTCTCCCTTGAAACTTCCGTCAGCTATAGCATTTAATTGTTTTTCAACGTTCATATGCATAACTTTAAGAACAGAAGTTAATATAACATTTCCTGAACCTGTCTTACCGTCATCAAATTGGTCAACATCACAGCCTATTACTTTTACATTTTCGGCTTCTTTAGCAGCTGTAAATACACCATTACCTGATCCACCAGCAGCAACTAACATTATGTCTACGCCTTCTTTAATAAGAGCTTCTCCAACAACTTTACCTTTAGCTTCATCATTGAAGTTTCCAACGTAGTTACCACCAACGTTTTTGCCTGTAACATCTTCACCAGCATAGGATGGAAGTTCTACAAGTTCAGCCTTAGCTCCCATGTTCTTAACTGCATAGTTAACGCCAGCTTCAAAACCATATTGATAGTTTACATTTGATGGGAATGCAATACCATTTACTACTGCAACTTTTCCTGTCTTAGTTTCAAGAGCTGCAGAGATACCAGCGAAAAATCCTGATTCTTGTTCAGCGAATTGCATAGCGTAAACATTGTCTACAACTTTTTCTTCTCCACCAACTGTTGGATAAGAGTCAACTAAGATAAATTTAGTGTCTGGGTTTTCTTCAGCTATATCGCCGATTCCAGCAAATTGGAAACCACAGCAAACTATTACATCGTAATCAGCTACGATATCTGCAACCTGTTTAACTCCTGCAGCAGGGTCCCCAGTAGGTTCCTTGATAGGAGTAACTTTAGCATTTGGATGGTTTTCTATAAAAGCTAAAACTCCATTGTAGTTATCTTCGTTGAAACTTCCGTCATCAACACCTGAAGGGCTTGAAACTATTGCAATGTTAAGTCCTTCTTCATTTCCTGCTGCTCCATCTGCACTTGATGCACCAGTTGATCCTGTTTCAGGAGCAGGTTTACATGCAGTTAAGCAAAAGGAAAGTACAAGTAATAGCGATAATAACGCTATATTTCTTTTCTTCATTTTTATCCCCCTATAATAAATTTTTTAAACTCTCCTCATATGGAGGTTTACATATCCCTTTTTCTGTAATGATTGCAGTGATTAAACTGTGATCAGTTACGTCAAAAGCCGGATTATATGCTTTAACACCCTTTGGTGCCATTGCCTTTTCATACCACTTAGTACTGATTTCTTCTTCAGGTCTAAGCTCGATTTCAATGTCCTCTCCCGTCTTGCAATTTAAATCAAGTGTGGAGGTAGGACCAAGTACATAAAATGGAATGTTGTAATGTTTTGCAAGAATTGCAACTCCACTTGTACCAATCTTATTTGCCACGTCGCCATTTGCTGCAATTCTATCACAACCTACAAGGACTGCTTGAACCTTGCCAGACTTCATGACGATGCTTGCCATGTTGTCACATATAAGTGTTGTGTCAAGGCCTGCCTTTTGTAATTCGTAGGCTGTAAGTCTTGCACCTTGCAAAAGCGGTCTTGTCTCGTCTGCAAATACATGGAAGTTCATTCCCTCTTCCTTGCCAAGTATCATTGGTCCCAAGGCTGTTCCGTAAAGTGACGTTGCCATTGGTCCTGCGTTACAATGGGTAAGTAATCCCATTCCATCTTCAAGTAGTGACAGACCATGTCTTGAAATGGCCTTGCACATTTCTATGTCTTCATCTTGAATTTTTATTGCCTCTTCTCTGAGAATTTTTCTTAATTCATCAGCTGAATCTCCATTAAACTCTTCAACTACTTTATTCATTCTCTTTAGTGCCCAAGAAAGATTTACAGCAGTTGGTCTTGAAGAATTTAAATACTCAGAGTCTTTAAAAAAATCTTCTTTAAATGCTTTTAAGTCATCATCATAGCCCTTTGCTAAAATATACATAGCGTATCCACCACATATTCCAATGGCTGGAGCTCCTCTAACTTTTAAATAAAATATCGCATCGTAAATCTCTTCACGCTTGTTTAATTCAATATAAACTTCTTCTCCTGGAAGTTTTGTTTGATCCAGAATAATAAGTTTGTCTTCATCATTCAAATAAATATTATTAGGTCTCATTAATCCTCCCATAATTTAAATCCAACTTTAAAGCTTTTAGATGAAAAAGCTTTTTCATAATCCTTTAGTTCAAAAAATTCCACATCGGGAAATTCCACATAACCCTTCTTCAATAAATTTAATGCAGGTTTAAAAGGACCACATCTGGAACCTTTTATTCCAATCTCCCTAACTACAATTTCAGAAAGGTCAAGCTCTACATTTTCTGTGTAGGTGGACTTAACAATTATTCGTCCTCTGTTCTCAACGAGTTTTAATGCACTTTCTATTCCCGAAGGACTTCCTGTTGCATCAATTACTATTCCAAAAGTTTCATCTGTATCCATTATAACATTAGCAAAACTTTTAAAGTTATCTAACTTGTTTTGATGTTTGCCAAGTACAGTAAGGTCCGCTCCAGTTAGTGCTATAACCTGGCCAATCATAAAAGATAATCTTCCGTCACCAATTAGTAAGACCCTTGAAGTTGGTTTTATATCTTCCCTCTCACATATTTCAACTGCTGCAGCCAGTGGTTCTGTGAAAAGTGCCTTCTTTGGATCAAGATTATTTTCTACAACATGAAGCAAGTCATTCCTCCAAGTTATAAACTGTGTAAACACACCGTCATGGCCATTAATTCCAAGGACCTTTCTGTTAATACAGTGATTTTCTTCCCCTCTCAAACAGTACTTACAGTGACCACAACCACGGTTTATTTCACCAACGACAATCTTTCCTAAAAGTGTTTTATCATCCGACTCCACCACTTCTCCAACAAATTCGTGTCCAAGTACGCCTTTGAAGTCTGGTCTATATCCTTTCATTATCTCTCTGTCAGTGTTACAGATACCAGCGTACAAAATTTTTATTAGGGCTTCGTCTTCCCCTCTTACTGGCTTTTCGTAGTCTTCTAAATATTCTAAAGACTTTCCATTAAAGTATAGCGCCTTCATTAAATTATCTCGTTTATCTTTCCAAGGGTAACTTTTACAATTTCTTTAAACTTAGGTGCCACAAGTTTTGCATTTTCATTTACCTCTTCATGGGTAAGTGGGTTGTCGCTCATTCCTGCAGCTAAGTTACTTATGAAAGATATTCCACAAACTCTCATTCCCATATGAACTGCAACCATAGCTTCAACTGTGGTGGACATACCAACTGCGTCAGCACCTACAACTTGAGCAAGCTTTATCTCTGCTGGAGTTTCAAAATTTGGTCCTGTAGTTTGAAGATAAACTCCTTCCTTCATCTCATGCCCAACTTCCTTTGACGCTTCTCTTATTAAATCTATCAGTTCAGGGTCGTAGACATGGGACATATCTGGAAATCTTGTTCCCCATCTATCGTCGTTTTCTCCAATGAGTGGTGATGGAACCAAACTGCTTATGTGGTCCTTGATAATCATAAGATCTGCTGGAACAAAATCCTTATTGCATCCTCCAGCTGCATTGGTTAAAAATAAAACCTTTGCCCCCATCTCTCTCATAAGCCTAACAGGAAGTACAACATCTTCCATCTTGTAGCCTTCATAAAAGTGAACTCTTCCCTGCATTATTACAGTTGGAAGTCCATTCACATGAGCAAACACAAATCTCCCCTTATGTCCCATTACAGTTGACTTTGGAAAGTCTTTGATGTCTGCATAGTTTATAGTTCCTTCTATTTCTAAATCACTTGCAAAGTCTCCAAGCCCCGATCCCAATATTAAAGCAAGTTTCGGCTCAAATGGAATCTCGTCTTTTAAACTTTCGTAACATTTTTGTACTCTATCATATGCTTTTGTCATTTTTACCTCCGTTCTTTATTACATTATATAACAAGAGTAATGTAAAATAAAATCATTAATTGTTTCTGCTTTCTTTTTAAATTTATACCCAATTAAAGTTCTTTTTTCTCTTTTGTTCATATTTCAACACTTTATTAATTTTACATTACATATTATAATAAAATAAGATTTGACAAAGGAGAATAACTTGATACTTCGAAAAAATAGAAAAAATATTAATTTGATTCTCATAGTCCTGTCAATAATCACTGTTATTTTCATAGCACTTGCAGCTCCATTTGGCGTTCCAAGATTTTTTCAAAAAGAATATATCAGTAAGCCTATCTATATAAAAGAAAAGGGTTTAAGACGGGAAACTTTTTCAAAAAACTATTTGAAAGAATCAGATAATCTTTTAAACAATAAAATATCAATACCTTCAAAGAAAAATAATTATTGGACATATAATGGCGACATGAATGAGTTTAAGGATAAAAATAGATCAGACCAAAGATATCTTTATTCATTTTTTATGTTAAATGATTTAATAAATTCTTACAATCAAACAGAAAATATAGAGTATTTGAAAAAAGGGTTTGCTTACTTAAAAGATTTTTATGAACAATGTCCCTATGACTTTGATCCAGTTGATAATATGCCATGGCATGACGAAGCCACAGCGCAAAGGCAAATTAATACTGTTAGATTTTATAAGGTCGCAAAAAACTTTTTGGATGAAGACCAATTAAAACTCATTCGAGACAACTTAGAGTTTACTGCAGGTAAATTAAATACTGAAATGTACTCTGGTTTTAATAATCATGGAATGTTTCAAGACCTTTCACTATACTTCTACGGAAAGGCCTTTGCAAAACCTACACTTGTTTCAGCTTCCACTAAAAGGCTACAAGAGTATTTCTTAAATTCTTTTTCAAGTGAAGGGGTCCATTTGGAAAATTCTCCAGAGTATCATTTTGAGATGCTCTACATATTGAACGACTTTTTCAATTCTGTGCAGAGTAAAGACTTTACTAAGTATGATGAGATTTTAGATATTTATGAAAAGAGCATTAACTATTCAAAAGCAATTATTTTGCCAAATGGATATTTGCCAAATATCGGTGACACTGCGTCTTTAAAGATTGACTTAAAAGATTTTTATCAAATTTCCGATATTAAAAATAGTAACAACAATAGGAATAGATTTTTAAACTCTGGCTATGATATTTATAAAAATGGCGAAAACTATCTCGCTTTTATAGGTCCTTCTTATTTGTCCTATCATCATCACGACCACGACCTGTCCTTTTGGCTATATAAAAACGGAAATATTTTTACAGAAGTAGGAAAGTATGGTTATGACTGGGAAAACCCTAAAACTCAATATGTTAGAACTTATCCCGCTCATAATAGCGTTGTGATAGACGGTGAAGAAGACATCTCTCCAAGTATATTAAATGGCGAAATGCTAAATCTTGGCGAAAATAAAATGGCTTCTATTTCAAAAAGATCTCAAAAGGCAGAAGTATATAGAGAAATAGATTTTAATGATGACTTAACAAAAATAGACGTTAAGACCTCTATCTTTCCAAAGGACGACAAAGAAAAAACCTACGAACTCTACTTCCACTTGGCCCCGGAAATTAAACCTATCCCTTCAAATGGCGGAAATTCTGTAGAGCTATTTAGAGCTGGTGAAAAAATAGGAACAGTTCTTTGTGAAGAGAAGATGGACCTAAAAAAAGATATGTATTACTCAAAGTCATATGACAAGGGACAAAAGACAGAAGTTATCTACATCAAGACTTCTGGATTAGAAAAGCATATCAACTTAGAAATTAATTTAAAATAGTCAAGCACTCGACAAAGTATGAGTCTTGACTATTTTTTATTTTATTTCCCTGTTATCTCTAAGCACCTTATAAAAAGTTCTATGGTTTGCAATCCTTCTTGGTAAAAGTTTTTGAATCTTTTTGTCGTTAATTTCATCCATCATTGCTTTATATTCAGCTGTACTCATATTGGAAAATAATTCAACATATGACTTTTCTTTAAATGCCCTTCCTTTATACTTTTCTAACTGTAGAAAAATATCAAAGTCCATTCCCACCTTTTGACTCTTAAAGATCTTAAAAAGTTTTTCTTTTTCCTTCTCATTAATTTTAAAATAAGAATTTACAAGGTGGTCTGGAAGAAAACTGCTAACTTCATATTGATAAATATTAAAGTCCAAATGTAAATCTTCCAATGCCTTTCTAAACACATAATTGCACCATCTATGTTCGTAGTGGGAGTCATATGGAGTTACTATAAAGACATTTTCATATTTTTTATCCCTTAGATAATCTTCCAGTTCCTTTGCTGTCTGTGAAGTATATTTGTTTACGTTGTTATTTTCAGCGTCAAATATTTTTAATGACCTTATACCAAGGGTCTCTACCAAAACCTCTGCCTCGGCTTTTCTCTCTGCCTTTATGTCAACTCCTTTTATCGGTTTCGACCCTGAGGAGTCCGTAAGGTAAATAAGATCAACTTTATCATTGTTAGTTCTGTTTCTTAATAATAATCCACCCAATCCAATAGTTTCGTCATCTACATGGGGAGATATAACCAAAGTCTCGCCTAAGGGTATTTCTATCTCCTTTAGATTTTCAAAACTTTTTCTTCCGTACATCTTCTTAATATTAAAAATATTAAACCATTTTATGGGATAGTATAAAATTTCTGCAAGAGTATCTTTCCACATTTATTTTAATTCCTCCAAGGCTTTTTTAAAGCCAATCATTTTCTTTATCTTCTTTCCCTTATCCGAAAGAAATAAGTCTAAAATGTATATATTTGTAAATGAATTTGCATATCCAAACTTCCAAGCATATCCTCCCACGCCGAAGTTAAATTTTTTAAACCCATTACCTTTAAATAAATCTTCAAATATAAAATAGAATAGTGCATTGTTAAGTCTATACTCTCTGTAGTCTGGGTCATATCCTGTATTCCATGACACAAGCTCATCTCCATTTACATAGCAATTTCTATAGGCTATAACTTTGTTCTTATCAATATCACGGATGATAAAATTCTTAACTAAATTTGAACCTATCTGAACATTTTTTATAAACTCTTCTCTCTTCTCATCCTCATATAGGGAATATCTTTCGCTACGTCCAAGGGATTTTAAAAACTTCTTTTCTTCAATATGAATTTTTTTAATCTCATTGTAAAGTTTTTCATTCATATTATCCACAACTTCAAACTCTATATTTTTTTCTCTCAAAATCTTGTTTTTATACTTCCTTGTATTGGAAGGAAAAGTTTTATTAAATTCATCAAAGTTTTCATATTCATCAAACTTTAAAGTTGGAACCATATTTTGTTGACTGAAGTGTCCATTTAGCTTTTGATTTTTTAAAATATATTTACTCAGATTTGTTTGGGGCAAAATATTATCCAAGACAACTCGGTCAACTGAAAGCTTTTCAATGTATTTAAAAAGATTTTTAATTGCCGTGTCGTAATTTACAACAGAGTCTCCTAAAAGTATATTTTTAAAATCTCCTTCAAGACCAAATTGTAATTCTGTCCATTTAGAAAGCGCAACTTTCCTTTTTCTTATTTCAAAAGGGGCAAGAAGTATTGGATTGTTATTTTCGTACATCAATAAATAGAGAAGATTTTCACCTTCATTTGCTTTTACATATTCCCTTAAAAATATTGGGGATAAAAAAACTATTTTTTCCCTTGTACTTTCCCAAAGCTTTTCAATGTCAGGAATATATTTTTTAAAATCTTCTAAAGTTTTAATCCTTTTTATTTCCATCTTCTTCCCTTTCTTATATTCTTTAACTTCTCTTTGTTTGTAAATGCCAGAACAGTAGCCATTAGCAAAGAAACTAAAAGTCCAATTAAAAATCCTGATGGAGTATATTTTAACTCAACATGATTTTGTCCACTAACACCCTTTATCTTCAAGAAGCTTCCATAGAAATCATCTGTTTTAGCAGCCTTGCCATTAACATATGCCTTCCATCCTTCGTTATATGGAATTGATGTAAGTATTTCTCCGCTGTCACTTTCTATTTCAAAACTTACTTTTTCTTTATGAATATTCACATTCTTTGCACCATTTGCCATAACATTTTCAAAGCCTTTAACAAAATTTCCCTCATCAAGCTTAAACACTCTAAATAAAAAACTGTCCTTATCTTCACTTCCAATATCAACCTTTACCTTAAAGATGTCTCCCTTGTTGAAGTAAAGGCCTCCAACTATATTCTTATTTCGAATATCAAAGGAAGTTTTTTCTTCATAATATTCTACAGTAAACTTGTCATCACCAACGCTATCGGAGTCAAAATAATAGTATCCGTCATCTGGCACTTCATATTCAAGGGTTAGAGTTGCAGTATCTTCAGTGGTATCAAAAAATATTTTATCTTCAAGAGAATCTCTTATCTTTAATCCATTACCAGACTCTGAAACCCTTTTGACTTCCTTAAAAATGTTTTTATCCACTCCTGTAATTAGCTTAAAAAGCTCTTCTTGATTTTCAATATTATCATATTTAAAATTATCTTTAGATATGTCCCCTTTAGGTTCAAATGCCAGTGGAAGACAGTACTCATTTTCTAAGAGCCTGACATTACCCCAACTTGAAATCTCCTTAAAACCAAACACATCGACTTTGTCATCTCTTTCATATAGATATCCAATATTTAAAAATCCATTTATAACAGGCGTAGTGTAATTGTAGTAAATTCTATTTCCAATTGGACTTGTACTATGTCCCATCTTTTCTAAAAATGTTGAAACCCTTTTATCGAGTGTTGACGAAAATAATGATAATCCATTGTAACCATAAAGTGCTGGGTCATTGAACGTAAATCGATCCATAGACTCCTGTCTTTTAAATTCCGTGTGGTCTATTTCTGACTGCAATATTTTAATCTCATCTTTGCCCTTTATAAAGTCATAATAATCCGTACTTCCACCTGAGTAAAGTCCAAAGCATCCATTAACTACAAGTTCTATGGAAAGCAAAATGCAAAATATATTCCTTCCAAAGTTTTCCTCTCTGATTATTAAAAAGGTACATATAACATATGCAAACATCAAAAATAGGTTAGCAACTGTAATCTCCCAGTCCCTTTCCTGACCAACAAAATAAATTATAAATAAAGATAGCACTGCAAAAGGTAATATCCTTTTTATGCTGGTAGTCTCTAAGTTCTCATAAGTTTTATAACAAATTATACCTATCATAAAAGAGAGTATAAATGTAAATCTTGAAGGAAGCATATTTGAATATCTAAATCCATGCCAAATATAGTCAAGCACATTGACATTGGTACTAAGATATAAAAAGAGAATAAAAAGCATACTAATTAACTTTTCCCTCTTGGAGATGCCCTTTACAAAAATATATACAAAAATAAAAAATATTATAATAAGACCACTGTAAATATTTGGAAGACCATCTCTAACTGTCGATGAGTTAAAGGCAAGTCCATTTGCCATCAAATCCCTAAAATCATTTATAAGTTTAACTTTTTCATTGAAGGCAGCTGGAGTTTTATAAACTCGGCTTAGTCCAATTGCAGTGGGCACAAGTATGAATGCAGAACAAAGTGCAGCAGCAACCGAATAATAAAGAGTTTTAAATCCTTTTTTTAAAAAATCTCTAATATTTAATCTGTTGACAAAGCTGTAGCCAAAATAAAATAAAATAATCGCTACAACTACAAATATAGACATGTAATAATTACAAATAAAACAGCCAAGCAAGCTGAAAAAATAAAATTTATATGAGTTTGAAAAAACTACTTTCTTAATTCCAAGAATTGTAAGTGGAAATAAAATTATTACATCAAGCCACATTATATTCCAGTAGTATCCACATATAAATCCACTTAGTGAGTAGATTAGAGAGAACACAACCAATGAATAGTCCTTCTTATTGTAAATGGAATAAAGAAAGACGCTAAAACTAAGTCCCGCCAATCCAATTTTTAATGCAATAAGGAATTCAAAAAATACAATTACAAAATCTTCTGGAATTGCAATTAAAAATATATTGAATGGAGACATCAAATAATATGCCATCAGTCCTAAAAAGTCAGAACCCAGGCCCATGGAAAAAGTATAGAAAAAACCTCCACCATTAATTAACTTGTCCCTCAACACCTGAAAAAATTGATAATATTGATGATATGCATCCACTATTAAAATTTGATTCCTCCCAATGGGATAGTATCCATTTGCAATATATGTAATTATAAAAGTCAAAAATGGAATCAAAAAAGCCAATGTGAAGAAAAAATATTTTTTTTGTTTTAATCTTTCATATCTTTGTCTCATAGCTCCCCCTCTACAGTATTATACTTGAAAATAAAAAAGGTTTCATTAAAAAGGGTCAAAAAGTGGAAAGTTAGATATTTGAGTGACGAGTAAAATACGAGATCTCCTTCTGACACTTTTTTTCGGAAAGTGAAACGAGATCGACATTTGACCTACAACGAAGACTTCGTCTTCTGTTAGGTCAAGAATTCTTCGACTACAATTTTTTTGTTCCAAAAAAATTTCCGCTCAGAATGACAATACTGGGAAATAAAAACTTCGTAAGACAAAAACCCCCAAAACACAACTATAAAAACAAGTAGAAAATCCAACAAGATTTTCTTCCTCTTTCCCAAAGGGTCTCGGGGTTTCCCCGAGTCGTTTGGAGGTAAAGGGGGTTCAAGGGGGATAGGAACCGATAGAAAGCAGTTCATTTTCCCCCTTGAGAACAATTAAACAAAAAGAACTCAGGATTTCTCCCAAGTTCTTTTTCTTTTTTCTATTTGCTTAGTTCGCTTAGAACTCTGTCACTTACCATACTTCTACCGCCTATTGCTGTTATCTTTTCGATGTTTGCTTTTGCGATATAGTCTCTTAGTGATTTTGGTGCACTGTTTGCTTCTGTTAATAGGATTGGCATGTCTAAGATTCCGCCTACTGGTCCTATTACAAGTGCGTCCATCCACTCTTCTCCGTTTGCAAGGAATATTTCTTTTGCTGAACTAAACTTCTTGTTTGCTATATCAATTGCTGTTTCGTATCTTGATTTTCCTCTTAGTCTTTCTACTACTGTTGGTAGTGAAGTTTCTAAGGATTTTTCTACTGTTGTGTATCCGCCTGCTATTGTTACTTTGTTTATAGCTAATTCTGTCATAACATCTTTTACTGTTTTTGGTAAGTTATTTGCTTTTACTAATAGTATTGGGTAACCTTCTCTTGATGCGTATGGTGCTACTGTTAATGCGTCTGCAAATACTTCTCCTGATGCTACTACTGCGTGTCCAAGTTTTCCTGTTATTCCTACTACTCTTCTTGCTACTTGGGCTGATGTTTCGTATCTGTCTTTTCCGTAGATTCTTTCTACTGTGTCTTTATCAAATTTAGCTAATTCTTTTTTAACTGCTTCTGATACTGATGAGTTTCCTCCTACGATTATTACGTCTCTTGCTCCAAGTCTTTCGATTTCTGCAGCTACTCTTGGGTCAAGCTTGTTTGTTTCTGTTAGTAGTATTGGTGCCTTCAATAGCTTTGATAGCACTGATGCTGTCATAGCGTCTGGGAAGTCTTTTCTATCTACTACTATTACTGTGCTTGATTGTCCAAAGTACTTCTTGGATATTTCGATAGCTGTTTCTATTCTATCTTTTCCATTAATTCTATCGCCTTCTGGTTTAGTTGGTTCTGAAGGTGTAGATGGTTCTGTTGGTGTAGTTGGATCAGTTGGATTAGGTTTTTGAATCTTTTCAAATACTGCTATATAAGTTGCAGATTCTCTCTTTGATGGTACAAATTTCTTATCAGTAGATACTTCATTTCCGTCTGTATCAATCCACTTAACAAACTTATATCCAGATTTTGCTGTTGCAGTTGATCCTTCTATTACTCCACCATCAATTGCTACTGTTTCTGATTCTTTAGAAACTGTTCCCATGTTCTTATCAACAGATCTATATTTGATAGTAAATTCTGTTGGCTCTGGTGTCACTGTTTCTTCTTTTTCAAATACTGCTATATATTTTGCAGATTCTCTCTTTGTTGGTACAAATTTTTCATCTTTTGATACTTCGTTTCCTTCTGCATCAATCCACTTAACAAATTTGTATCCTTCATTTGCTGTTGCAGTTGAGCCTTTTATTTCTCCACCGTCAATTACTACTGTTTCAGATGCTGGTGTTACACTACCTCCTTCTGGGTTTCCTGAAATATAACTAATTTCAAATTCAGTTGGAACTGGATGATCACAGTCAAAGTTTGCAACATAGTATCTATCTGCAGTTATTGGTGTTTCATCATTCGCTAAATCAGGTTCCCACATTGGGTCACCAACGTTATAGCCTTTTGCAACATATTCTTCTTTAACTTTTATTGTTGGAGGAGTAATCTCCATTATAGTCTTCTTAGCTTCTGGATTTACATAGTAAAGTGTTTCCCCATCTAATGTTCCATTTTTATCTACTAAGAATCTTACAGTTACATATCCTTCAGGTTTTTCAACTTCATCGCCATTATCATCATGACCATTAATAATGTCATCTAACTTAGTATACTTAGCAGTATAAGTTGCATCTGCTTTTATTTCTTCATCTGTTACAAATTCTGGATCCCATTTTGGATCTGCTACTTTATATCCAACATTAGGTTTAATAGTAGGTTCTGTTAAATCAGAATTCTTCTTTCCAGCATTTGGATTTACATAGAACTTAGTAGCTCCTTCTAAACTTCCATTATCTCCAGGTAAGAACTTAACAGTTACATATCCTTCTGGTTTATCATCATCTGTGTCTGGTGTGTCATCAACGATGATGTCTCCAGTTTTTTCTGCATTTGCAGTAAATACATTATTTGTTTTAGAAACTACAAATCCTTCATTAGTTCCATTTCCAGTCCATTTAGCTGGCTTAGTATATCCAGTTTCTAATTCAACTGCTGGGAAGTCTTTAGCTTCTAATACTGTTCCTACCTTCATTAATACAGTCTTTATTAAGTCTGTTCCTTCAGCTTCTTTCTTTACGCCTTCTCCTGCTTTAAATTGAACTTCAAGTCCATCCTTTGGAATAGGCCAATCTTTATTATTATCTGTAATTTCTTCTTTTTCTTCTCTTACATATAGATTTTGATTTTCTACAGTAAGTTCAGATCCGTCTTCAAATACTACTTTTAATGTTCCTGGATATTTTCCGACTGTATCAGAATTTCTACCTGATTCATCTGTTACTGTAGCTTTATCAAGTAAGCCTTGTAACATGCCATCAGCATCTTCTGTACCTTCTTTTAACTTAACTCCGTCTTTCCAGTTAATTTTATCTTTTAACCATACTGAAATATCTTGTGGGTCAAGCTTGTCTTTTAATAGAGATGCTGCAGCTTCTTTGCCATTTACTGTATATTCAACTGTAACTGGTTTATTACATCCAGGTTGTTCAATAGTAAGTTTTAATACTACAGTCTTATCAATAAAGTCTTCTAAAGTGCCTGTTTTATTTCCTTCAGATTGAACTGCGTTAAGAATATCTGTGCCTATAAAAGTCTTAAATATTTGCTCAACAGTCATACCTGCATCTGGTGCAGCTTTTGCTAAAGCTTTAAGGTCTCTTTCTTCTTCATTTCCAACTTGAATCTTTGTTAGATAATTGTTCTTATAAAGGTCAGTAAGGCCAGAAATAAGTCCTGTGCCAGAAATTTCTTTAGCACCTTGGGTCTTATCGATAATATAAACGGTTACTTCTTTCTTTGCTTCATCAAAGTGACCTATATATACGCCTTCTTTTGAACCTACTTTGTCAAACTTTGGATTTGCCGCTTTTTCAAATTGTTCTTTAAGGCCGTCTTCTGTTAAACATTGTAAAGCATTTGCTCTTGCTTCGAAAATTTTATCTTCTGTTACAGTAACTTCACCAAGATTTTCAACTTTAGTTTGATCATCATACCATGCCGGATTATTAAATCCTTGTTGCGCAACTGGATCAAATACTATTCCCGCTTCTTCAAGTGTCTTGCCATCAAATACTGCATATATTGCATATTTTTCGTTATCTTCAACACCCATTCCTTGTTTTAGAGTTACTTTGTGAACTCCTTGTGGAACATTGTCATTAGGGTCAATTTTGTCGCCGTTTTTAATAAACTTAGCTACTGCAACATCGCCATCGGCAACAACTGTATTAGTTGGCATTTCCCACTTCAAGAATTTATAAGTGTCTGTATCGTTAGTAGTTGGCATTGTAAAGTCTGCCCACTTCTTTTGTGGTTTTGTGATTCTTACAAGTGCTGATATTACAGATTTTTCTACAACATCATCGAATGTAAGTGTTCCTGATGGGTTTGGATCTACTTTAAATGCTACTCTAACAAAATCACTTGGTACAATATCTTTTCCATCTTTATCTTTTTTAGGAATATTTGGATCATTTTCATCAGTTGGATTTTGAGGATCAGCTGGTTCGTAAGGAATTATATCCTTGTCTGAGTCATTTAGTTGTCCAGTTATATAATAAATTACGGATACTTCGTTATCACATCCAGCTTCTTTTACATATAACTTAACAGCTACTGTCTTTCCTGCAAAATCTTCAAGTGTTTGTATGTTTGGAACACCTTGAGCGTTAAGCTCATTTCCAATTCCAAAAGATATAAGTTGAGCTAATTCACCCATAGTAAGGTCATCTCGAAGATTAATTCTATCTTGTGCACCTATTTGAATTGCTACAACATGGTTCTTTTCTTTTAGTTCAAATAGTCCTGCTACAAGACCAGTTCCTCTTAGTTCTTTAAACTTTTGAGTTTTATCAAGGATTGTTACAGTTACCTTGTGCTTGTCAGCATCATAAACCGCAGAGTAAACTCCATCTTTTGATTTTATTTCATTAAACTTTTCATTTGCAGCTTTTTCAAATTCTTCTTTTAAAACGTTAATAGGTTTACATACTGCAGGTGTTTTTTTAGCACTTGCTGTAAATTCATTATTATCTTTACTTACAACATAGTTATCAGGGTTACTTGTTATATTTCCCTTCCAAGTAACTGGTTCTTTATATCCATCAGTTACTTCAGCATTTATTAATTCAAATATTGTTTCATTTAGTTGTGAGTGTTTATAACTACCTAAGTCTGTTCCTGGTTTTATTTTGTAAGTTCTATAAAGTACAGGATTATCCTTATTACCTTCTGTAGTAACACCTTCTTTAACAACTTTTACACCTTCGCCTAAATAGAATTTAACTTCTATTGCATCTTTTGGTGCTTCTTCTTCGTTAGAAAGGATGTTTTCTTTAACAATTAGATTTTGTTTATCAACAATTAAACTTGAACCATCACTGAAAGTAACTTTTACTTTACCAGGAATATTTCCGACTGTATCGGTCTTTCTTGCTGGTTCTGATGCTTCTTCGACTATGGCATCATTAAGATAAGTTTTGTATTCTTCATTATCTTTATTTGCATCATTAAGTTTTACTCCATCTTTCCAGTTAATTTCATCTGCTGGAGTATCTTTCCATACAATTATATCCTTTGGATCAAGCTTATCTTTTAGTATAGATGATATAGCTTCTTTACCTTTAATTGTATAGTCAATAGTTACAGCATTTTCACATCCAGGTTGTTTAACCTTAACTTGTAGAGTAATACTTTCACCTATAAAATCTTCTAAGCCTTTTAGACTTTGCTTGTTTAGAGCATTGGCCATATCAAAAAGAACGAGTTGTTTAACATCATTCATAGTCATAGTTGGTGTAATAACTTTTTCAACTTGATTACCAATTTTAAATGAATATAGATAGTTATTATCTTTTAAATCCCATAGATTAGAAATTAAGCCAGTTCCTGAAATTTCACCTATGCCCTTAGTCTTATCTATTATTGCAACTTCAACTGTTTTTGTTGCCTTATCATAAGAGCCAATATAAACTCCCTCTTTACTGTTTATCTTTGAGAATAAACCGTCAGCGGCATTTACAAATTGATTCTTAAGAGCATCTTCTGATAAACACTGAAATTCTACTTTTTTAGTATATTCTGCTGTAATTTCAGTATCAGTAGTGAATTTTTGAGTTAAATCATTATCCCAACCAGTAAATGTAAATCCTTCTGCTGGGTTTACTGTTGGAGCTGTTACTGTTACTTCTTTTTCTGGATTTACCCAATATTTTGTTGTTCCTTCTAATGTTCCATGTTCACCTTGTTTAAATTCTACTAATACAAAGTTTTTTGGAACATCTGGTTTGTCTTCGCCTGGTTTTTGTGGAACTACGTCGTCTCCAGTGTAGTTATATTGAGCAACATGTTCTGTAGCTTTATCATATTTTGTTGCTAAATCTGGATTCCAACCACTATGTGTCCAACCATTATTTGGTGTTACTGCTGGTGGAGTTAATGCAGATTCCATTTCTACGCCTTTGAAAACATAATAGGTTTTGTTTCCTGCTATTGTTCCATGGTCACCTTTTGCGAATGTTACTGCTACATAGTCAGGGTCTGTGATTTCTGTTCCAGGATTCTCTGGATCGTCAATCTTTGGTTCTGTTTCTGTTACGATTGGCTTTTCTGTAAGAGTAACTTCTGCAGGTTTAATTCCCTCATCATCAAGAACAAATTCTCCTGGTTTGTAAACTTTGTTATTAGCTTTGTCTACTAATAGGCCATCTTTCAATCCTTCAATGGAATAGTTTTGAATGGCGGCATTTAGCTTATCCACATCCCTTACTCTTATAGAACCTTCAACAAAGACACCTTTTACATCTTTTTTCGGAATATCAATCTCTTTATTTAAACTTTCAAGTTTAATTTTTCCATTTGTTCCTTCTGTAGTAGGATTTTCTACAACAGTTCCATTACTATTAACTGTTTTAACAATAACATCTAAATTTCTCACTTGGTAAAGGTCCAATGTAAATTTTGTTATATTAGAACCTCCACCGTAGTCGGGATCAGATTCTTCCCAAGTGAGTTTTCCTGCCACATTTTTTCCTTCAAATTCAATCCAAACTTCTTCATTTACGACGTCATCCATAGGCACAGGAGTGTCAAATGTAATTGACGCATCGTCCTTAGTGAAAGTTTTATCTTGAGAAGAATTATCCGCGTCGTTGTATAAAGTTATCTTTTTTTCTGCTCCTACTCCAAAAACTGTATCGAATGCAAACTCTTTGCTTCCAATACCATGCTTTGCAATATTGACTGTGACTTTTGTTTCACCAAATTGTGGTTCTGCTCCAGCCTTTGCTCTTGCAATAGATCTCGTTTTTCTTTTTTCTGTCTTTGGAAGGCTAAGTTTTGCCTTAAGCTTTCCATTTTCTTCAATTAATTCGCTTTCAGAGGCTTTTTCTGGATTGTTCAGAGGAGTAAATCCAGCTGCAAAAGCTGGACTTACCGCTCCAAGAACCATCACTATTGCCAAGAAAAGCGACAATATTTTTTTGTTCATAGTTCCTCCTTGAATTTCAAGAACTTATCGTACTCTAATTGTTAAGGTATTGTCTTCTTTTCCGTCTATACTTGCTTTTACCTTTACTTTTTGTCCCTTACTTAATTTAAATGGAGTACCGTCAGCATTAACAAGTTTAATTTCTTCAGATTCTGCTGTTTGTTCGTAAGTCATAGTAAAGGCTTCTGTTTTATCTCTATTAATAACTGTAATTACAAGACTTGCTCCTACATCTGTTGTAACATAGATAAAGTCGTCCCCATCAAGAGGTCTTTCTGCTTTTACCATAATTGGAGTTCCTGTAGCTTCAGCAGTCTTTGTTACTTCAGTCTTATTACCAAATTTATCCACTGCTGTTACTTTAAATACTTTTTCTACTCCAAGTTGATTTTGAATAGACTCAGCTAAATTAGCTTCAATGTTTTCTGCGTTTTTATCATAATATCCATTTTCTTTGTCTTCTTCAGCATAGACTCTTAAAATACCAGCGTCATCATTTGCTTTTGCAGAAACTTTAACTTGGTAACCATAAGCGTCTTGAACTAAAGTAATTTCTTCGCCAGCTTTTCCCATATTAGGACCTTGCTTATCAATAGTAACTGGTGTATCAGAGTAAGAAGTTACCTTACCTTCTTCTGTAATAGCAAAGTAATATGTTTCACCATGTTTGATGTTATCGTTCTTAACATCAACTTTGATTACTCCACCATCAGTTGTTACAGGAACATCTACCTTTTCATAATTGTCCCCATTCTTTACAACAAGTTCTACTGTTGCATCCTTTGGAAGAGTTTTTCCTTCTGGTAAAACACCTTCAATATATTGATCGTCTGTAGGTTCATCATATTTTTGAACTGGATTAGCTATAATAGATGAATTTTGACTATATTGTGCTGTTATTTCCATTTCAGCTTTGATTTCTTCTGCATCTGCTTTATCCCAGCCTGTGTGTTCCCAATTATTTTCTGCTACTACTGCTGGTTTTGTAACGTCTGCAACTGTCTTTCCTGCAGTTGGGTTTACCCAGTATTTTGTTGTTTCTGTTTCTGCTATTGTTCCATGTTCACCTTGTTTGAATTCTACTAATACGAAGTTATCTGGTACTTCTGGTTTGTCTTCGCCTGGTTTTTGTGGAACAATGTCGTCTCCTGCGTAGTTAAATGTTGCATTGTGTGTTGTGTCTTCTGTATAAGTTGTTTTAACTGCTGGATCCCATGCTTTGAATGTGTAGTCTGTAATTGTTCCCATATTAACTGTTGGAGCTGTTAGTTCTACTTCTTCATTCTTTAGTACCCAGTATTCTGAAGTTCCGTCAAGTGTTCCCTTGCCTGTTGCAAAGTCTACTTTTACGTAGTCTTCGTCTTTTGGATCTTCTGTTACAACTTTCTTCTTGTATTGTGCAGTTACTTCTAATGCTTCTGTAATTGCTGTGTCATCTGTTTTATCCCAGCCTGTGTGTTTGTATCCTTCTTCTGGTGTTACTGCTGGTTTTGTAACGTCTGCAACTGTCTTTCCTGCAGTTGGGTTTACCCAATATTTTGTTGTTTCTGTTTCTTCTAATGTTCCATGTTCACCTTGTTTAAATTCTACTAATACAAAGTTTTTTGGAACATCTGGTTTGTCTTCGCCTGGTTTTTGTGGAACTACGTCGTCTCCAGTGTAGTTATATTGAGCAACATGTTCTGTAGCTTTATCATATTTTGNGTGTTACTCTGGTTTTGTAACGTCTGCAACTGTCTTTCCTGCAGTTGGGTTTACCCAATATTTTGTTGTTTCTGTTTCTGCTATTGTTCCATGTTCACCTTGTTTGAATTCTACTAATACGAAGTTATCTGGTACGTTTGGTTTGTCTTCGCCTGGTTTTTGTGGAACAATGTCATTTATTCCCTTTGCAGTAAATGTTCTATCCTTAGTTATTGTTTCATTAGCTGGATCATTTACTACTATATCTTTTCCTTCTACTGATTCATGCCAAAATGCATTTTGACCGTCTTTAATTGCTTCTGGAGTAGGAGGAATTACGCCTGCATCTGTTAAGCTTGAGTCTTTAAAGATGGCATATGTTCTGCCATATAAGGACTTACCGTCTGTTCCAATTACATCTTTTACAGTTTCAGCATCTCTATTTAATGTGACTTTAAACGCTTCATCTTTTGGTAAATCTGGATCTGCATCTGTAATTTCTTGTCCATTTTTAACAAGATGTGCTGTGTAATATTGATTGTTTACCAATGCGGCATTATCTTGTACTGCGACATTTTTATTCTTGGTTTCGTCCCAATACCAGAATTTATATTCTTGATTTTTTACAGTTACAGTTGGTTTGATTGCGCCAAATGTTGGTTTGTCTGGATTAGAATCTTTCATAAGATCATTAGCAATCCAAACTGAAATTTGTGTAGTATCAGCAGTGCTATTTTTATACTTTTCGGTTTTATACTGTTCGAGATTTTGCGCTGGATCTAATTTTGCGTTCTTTATGTTATTTGTTTCTACTGTAAATTTTATTCTTGCATAATCATTATTTAGATTTACTTCATAACCATCGCTATCAGTAGTTGGTATACCTTTAGGTGAATTTGAATTAGAAACAATATAACCATTTGCTTTGAACTTTGACACAAAAGTATAATTTCCTAAATCAGCAAATGTTTTAGTCGCTTCTTGCTCATCAAAAAAGTTATTGTCAAATGGATTAACTATGTCTGTATAAAGTTTCCAGCCTATGAATGGGTGGTCTGTACTATCAGTGCCATTATCTGCTTTGACTTCTACAAATACTTTTTGTCCATTGTCTTCAAAATCTCTTACATCTTTCCAAGTTGCTGTCTTTAATACCCAATATCTTAGAGAATTATTTTCGACATTTGGTGTCACTTCTGTTCCGTCTGTTGTTTTAATTGTTCCGTATTGTTGTGCACCGTTTACTTTTTTTGTTTCTGGAATAAAGGTAATTGTAGCGTACTTATCTGAATCATCTGCTGATGGTTCTGTTGTAGTTACTGTTGGAAGTCCTTTCTTATATTGAGCAACATGTTCTGTAGCTGAATCATATTTAGTTGCTAAAGCTGGATCCCAACCAGTAAATTCATAGTTTTTATTTGCTGTAACATCAGGTGCAGTTAAAACAGAATTCATTTCTACGCCTTTGAAAACATAATATGTTTTGTTTTCTGCAATTGTTCCGTTTTCGCCTGCTGAAAATGTTACTTTTACATAGTCAGGGTCTGTGATTTCTGTTCCAGGATTTTCTGGATCGTCAATCTTTGGTTCTGTTTCTGTTACGATTGGTTTTTCTGTGAATTTTATTTCTGTTGGGTCGATTCCATTTGAATCAACTTTAATTTCTGGTTTATAAACTTTGTTATTAGCTTTGTCTACTAATACGCCATTTTCTAATCCTTCAATTGTAAAGTTTAAACCATTGTTGATATCATCTTTGTTTCCTGTATTAATTCTTGTTACGGTTTCAGTGGCGTCATTTCCTGTAGGAATGTCTATAGTTTCAGTTACTGCTCCTGCAGTTAATGTAATCTTACCATTTGTTGTTATAGTGGTTGGATTTGCTACTACTGTTCCGTCTGCAGTTTTTGTTATAACAACTACATCTGTGTTTCTGACTTGGTAAAGGTCAAGGGTAAAGGTAGTTATATTGGATCCCCCACTATAGTCTGGAGAAGATTCGTCAAAAGTAATCTTTCCAGCTACATTAGTTCCTTCAAATTCAATACCATAAACATCATTGGTCATGTCTTTCATTAAAACAGGATTGTCAAAAGTAACACTTTGCGTATCTTTATTAAAAGTAGCTTCTTGTGTTTCATCTGTATCCCAATTTACAAGAGTGACTTTTGTATCTGGAGTGTTTCCAAACACAGCATCGAAATCAAATTCATTTGTTCCAATTCCGTGCTTTACAATGTTTACTTTTACAGTTGTTTCGTCAAACTTTGCTGGTGCTTTTGCTGGCGCTCTAAATAAGCCAGCAATGCTTCTTTTAACTTGTGCTTCTTTTGGAGCTACAAGTCTTCCTTGGAGTTTACCATTTTTTGAAACCAATTCACTTTCATATTTTTGGTTTGATTCAGGTAAACCTCTAAATCCAGCTGCAAATGCTGGACTTATGGTTCCTAATATCATTACTAAAGCAAGCAGTAATGACGTTAACCTGTTTTTCCTTGTCTTTTTCAACTTTTTCCTCCTTAATAAAATAATTTTTTAATCACTATCTTACTCTAATCGTTAGATTAGTTGACATACCATCTTTAGTTGCATTTATTTTAACCTTTTGTCCTTTTTTCAAAGTAAATGCTGAACCGTCTGAGTTAACAAGGTCGATTTTATCTGTTGCACTTTTTTGAGTGTGATTCATAGATAATGCTTCACTTTTATCTCTATTAATAACTTTTATTTTAAGATTTACGTCTTTATCTGCTTTTACATAAATGAAATCATCACCACTAAGTGGTCTTTCTGCTTTGATTACAAGAGGTTTAGCCTTTGGGCTAACTTCCTTTGTAGCTTCGGTCTTATTACCGAACTTATCTACTGCAGTTACTTTAAATTTCTTTTGAGTTCCACCTTGTTTTTGAATAGATTCATTTAAGTTAGCATTAATTTCATTTGCTTCTTTGTCATAGTAACCATTATCTTTGTCTTCTTCTGCGTAAACTCTTAAAATACCAGAGTCATCCTTTGCATTTGCAGAAATTTTTACTTGGTAACCAAAAGCGTCTTGAACTAAAGTGATTTCATTTCCAGGAGTTCCCAATGTTGGACCTTGTTTATCAACTTTAACTGCTGTGTCGGAATATGATGTTCCCTTTCCTGGTTCAGTTACAGCGATATAATATTCTCCATCGTGAACAATATTCTTATTCTTTACGTCGAATGTAATCTTATCGCCATCTTTTGTAACAGGTACATCAATTTCCTTATAAGTTCCATCAGAATTCTTTTGAACCAATTTATATTCAGTGTTAGGATCTGTTGGAGCAGTTTCACCAGGTTTTAGAATTGCTTCGATATATTGTTTATCCTTAGCTTCATCATATTTTTGTTCTGGGTTGTAGATTGCTGAAATACCTTCTCCATAAACCGCATATAGCACTTGATGTGAATCGAATGGAGAATCTTCTGTTACTTTATAACCTGTTGTGGAAGCTGTTGCCCACTCTTTAACATCTGTTAAAGTGTCAAGGTCAGCGAATTCTTCTGCTGTTACTTGTTTTGTTGCCCAGCCTAAGAATTCTTTTGTTTCTCCGGCAACTGTTATAGCCTCTGGTTTTTCAGGCCATTTTCTTAGTTCAAGTTCTTCTCCTGCTAATTCTTTTCCGTAGTCATCTTTAAGAACTGCTCCTGATTTTTCACTAAATCCATTTGCTTTGTAATCTTTATCTTGTATATATTTTTCGTTATCTGGAACGATTTTTACAATATGATCTGCGTTAGGAGTTACATTTCCATCTTTGTCCTTAGGGGCAGCTTCTACTTTAAAGTTTTGATCTGTGTTTTTATCGAACAACACTCTTGCTCTAACTCTTTCTTCTTTCCACTTTGAATATAGGGAAGATTCTTCTGAGTTTGTTAAGAACACTTGCATATCTTTCTTTAAAGTTACACCAGTAGGTGTATCTAAGGCGTACATGAAGGCTTCGTATTCATGTTCTGCGCCATTTTTGTCTTTAGCTTTTACTTTTGAAGACATGTCAATTTCAATTTCACCTAAATGGTCTTTGTCTCCCTTTTCTTTTAGTTTATGGTCTAAAGCCAAGTCGCTTACTTGTTTTCCATCTTGTGATGGTTTTGGATTTGCTTCATTTACAACATCTTGTGGGAATAGTGCATTTACAACTGTACCACCATTGTAACGGCTGTAGCCTCTTAGTTGTTTTGCATTTGTCATAAACTTATCCAAATTTTCTGTTAGTGGATTAAACTTTTCAAGTTCTTCTTTTAATTTTTTATATTTTTCATATTCAAATGTCGATTCAACTGATCCTGAATCGTCTTCTTCTTTTCCTGTACCAGCTTTTTCTATTAGTCCAGAAGTATTTGTCTTCATGTCTATACCTGTGTAGTCGTTGGTAAAGATTTCTTGTTTTGGAAGATAGTGTGCCTTTCTAAGGGACATCATACTTAGAATATTAGATGAATTTACATAGAATGGTCTGTAATCTTTTCCATGGTCTTTAAAGACAGTTCCTGTTGTTCCTATTTCAGCTTCTTTAATTGTTCCATTATTTAATTCTGTCTTTAATACAGCCTTGGTTCCTGGTTTTACCTTTCTCATGTCTATAGTAAATTTAGATCCACCTAATGCAATATTGTCATTTCTAAATTTAAATACACTAAGATCACTTGATTTGAATTTACCTTCTTTTGTGATGTTAACCACTTTAGTTTGTGGATTATTTTCATCAGCTGGTTTTGTTTCATCATATTCTGCTGGAGTATAGGTGAAAGTTGCTGTTTTTACTTGTTGTGGTGACCAAGAGGCTGCAGCATTTGCTAATTGACCATCTACGTTATAGTCGTTTTGTATTGCCAAATCATATCCACCGTCGCCATCTGCTTGTCCAACTGTATTCCAGTTGATACCAGTAATAAATAGAGGAATACCAGTATATCCTGGGTTTTGTACCAGTACTCTTAGGATGTCACCTTTTTTAATTTGACGTCCACCAAGGAAGTTCAATTGTTGGATTTCACCATTATCTTTAGGATCAGACATGGCTTCGTGACCACTCTTTGTTTTTCCACCTGCAGCTCCCCATGTATACCAAGATACATCATGACGGTAACCAATCCTATCCATCATAATCGTCTTAGTATTAATATCTGGTTTTTCTATTGTTGCGTGAACAGTGTGTAATTTTCCTGGAACTTCTTTTGACATTAGGAATTGGAAGTTTCCTCCATCTGGAATTGTAAGATCTTCTGTAAATTCATAGGAATATTCATTCCAGCCTTCAGCGTTAGGTACTACTAAACCTGAAGAAATTACATAGTTTTCAAAGTTTGTAATGTCCATTGGGTTTTCATCTTCTCCAACAACATCACTTGCCTTTTTGTTGTCAACATATAAATCAAAGGTAGCAAAGTCCATAGCTACGTTTGCATAAATCGTATTTTTAAGACTTGAAACAACTATAGGATTAGCTTTTATAAAACCAGCTTCACTTGGGTTTTCTGTTGGACTATCAATATTTGCAATGTTATATGTTTGATAGCTTGAATGTTTATCATTTACTACCATGATGTATGCAACATTGCCCTTAACAAAGATATTTTCTCTTTTGATTGCCAAAGTAGTTCCCTTTGGTCTCTTATTACTATCCTTTGCTTGCGTTCTTCCAACTATAGTTTGGGAAGGATTGTCTTTATCTTTAGGTAATAAATCTGCTATACGCTTATCAAAACTTATAACAAAGGCATATGGTCTTTTTCCCCTGCTGTCAGTTTGCATTTCTGTATACAATAGTGAATGTCTAAAAAGATATTGAAGACTAAGTTTTCCTCTATTGTTCTTAACATCAAAAGATGGGTCATATTCTGCAGTAAAAGATCTACCTCTTACTTGAGAACGAACATATTCGTCGTCGTTTAAACCACCAGGTAGGAATAAATTAAAATCTCTATTTCCAACTACAACTGGTGTTGTAAATGTATAGGTTGTATAGTCTGCACTTGAACCCTTTGGCGCATAAGCATAGACAAATCTATCATTTTCAGATATCAATCTTGATTGTACGAAATAGGTGTTTTTACCAAGAGATTCAATATTAATACCATCTTTTAATACTAACTCTACTGGCAAATAATTGGATCTTGACGCATAGGTATCGTTTATTATTCCATTAGCACCCTCTGGGTTTAAGACCTTCTTCTCATAATCTCTATTTGTATCGGAAAACGGTAAAATTTCATCACCAGTTGATTTTTTTACACCTGATTTATTCCAATCTATTTTGTTATATAGATTCTTGTCAAATCTAAAGTGAGTAGTTCTCCACACCCCTGATGCAGCTGCTGCATAGAAGTTATAGACAAGTCTTAGTACTGTTCTACCTTCTGCATTGATGTAGTAACCATTAAAATCTAAACTTGAGATATTTACCGGGTCAGTATAAGTTACTCTCCTCAATGTTTGACCTGTATCTAATGGCCAGTAAAAATCTTGGTTACTGATTTGGTCTTCCCAATTTAGCTCTTTACTTGTATCTTTGTACTCGAAAAAAGCTTTATCTGCCACAGATTGTACACTTGTCATGCCCATCTTTGGCTCTTCTTCTGCCAAAACTATTTGCGAAAAACACGATGCTATCATAATCATTGCCATTAATAGCGAAGTTGTTCTTCGCAGATAATTTCTTTTTGATTTTTGCATAATTTTCTCCTTTCTCAATTGGATTTTAAAATTTAATTTTCAAAATTCATCTTTACATCATTTGACTATAAGATTTATTTTGATTTGAGTAGACTTTTCTTTGTTTATCGTTTTATTATAAGAGTAAAATTTCGCAAATAATAAAACTACTTCCTTATCCCTCCCTCTTTATTTTAGATAGTTTTCCGACATACAAAAAAATTTAAATTCATCAACTTTTTTAGATTTGAATTTTAAAAAAATTAACCTTATAAGTCTATGTTTTTAAATTTGAAAAAAATTTATTAATTCGCCGAATACTGCTATCTTTTTAATTATTATAGCATATTATTTAGTATATTTGTTTATTCTTTGTTGGAAAATGCTGATAGAAGATTTTTTAAATGAATAAAAATGTTTGTAAAATCGTTTTTTATTCATGTTTTTATAATTTTATACAACTGTTGTAGTTTAAAATTCCTATACCCGGCTGTAAATATTAATTTTTAGCCATTTGTTATTTTGATAAGTTTGTATATTTGCAACTGTTACAAATAGTTAATAAACTTTATTTTTTAAGACTATAGTTAATTGTAGCTATATTTTTTTATATTGAAAACATAGTAAGGTCAATCTAAAATGTTAGAAAGGAGGTCGCCTTCTGACACTTTTCTACGAAAAGTGAAACGAGATCGACATTTGACCTACAACGAAGACTTCGTCTTCTGTTAGGTCAAGAATTCTTCGACTTCAATTTCTGCTTCGCAAAAATTTCCGTTCAGAATGACATGGCGAAGAAAAAACTTACCATGCTGTCATGTTGAGCGAGCAAAGCGAGTCGAAACATCTCACTTCATCCCCCTGTCATCCTGAGGGAGCGTGAGCGACTCGAAGGATCTCAAAAGAACGTAAGGAAAAAACGAGATTCTTCGACTCCAAAATTCCTTCGGAATTTTTTCGCTCAGAATGACATGTCGAAGGAGAAACGCACTACAACACTATAAAAAAGTAGAAAATCCGAAAGATTTTCTACCTTACTACTAAAAAGGTCTTGGGGTTTACCCCGAGTCGTTGGGAGGTAAAGGGGGTCTCAAGGGGGATAGGAACCGTACGAAAAGGTTCCTTTTCCCCCTTGATAATAATTAGAAAAAACCAGGTAGTAGGGTTACACCCTACAAAATAAACTATAAAATTTTAGTGTGAACTTTTATACAAAAAGTACACCAATTTGATTCATGACGAAGGAAAAAACGAGATCCTTCGACTACAATTTTGCTTTGCAAAATTTCCGCTCAGGATGACATTATTGGGTTATTTACATTTCTAAGTGAGATAAGTACGAGATTCTTCGACTCCAAAATTCCTTCGGAATTTTTCCGCTCAGAATGACACGGCGAAGGAGAAACTTACCATGCTATCATGTCGAGGAATAGAAAAAATTTTTTTAAATCTCTACTACTGTTGTGTAAATCTCTTTCTGTCTTCGATTAAAATTCCACAGAGTATTCCGTTATTTATCTTTCTTCTGATAAGGGTTTTGCTATCTAAAACTTTTATTTCTGCTCCGTTTTTTAAGTACAAAATTCCATTATTGTATTCTTTAATTTCATTTAGGTTTATAAAAGCGAGTGTTGCATCATTTTTGCAAATCGGTTTTCTTGTCTTTATTCCAATGTAAATGTAATTTTTGTTAAAGACGAATGGAATTGATTTTCTAATTGAAAGATATTTTTTTATAAGCTGATGTACTTGTGTCATATCTACTAATTCTCTTTTCGCCATTTCTTTAAGTATGGTGTTTATCTTTCTTTTGTCTACTTTAGTCTCTCCATTTTTAAGGTATATTTTTGTGGCATCTCCAAAACCTTTTACATATATTGGTTCGACTGCTACGATATTTTCTTTATAAAGCATCTTTAACCTCCTTAGGGAAAGTATATCAGAACATATGTTCGTAGTCAATGTTCCTTTTATTTTTACTCAATTCCATTTTTTGTTAAATGTCTAAGTAATTTTATTATCTAAGTACCCGGGAATTTAATGCAGCTGCAAGAAAGGTTCTATTTTGAAAACTGATAAATTGCAGATTGAAAATATTGTTGAAAGTAAGGACATGGCAAATGTTCATTTAATTGTTGAAAAGTATCATCCTCTTATAGTTTCTTCCATAAACAGATACTATAACAAGCCTCATGAGTTTGAGGAGCTTTATGATGAAGGTGTGCTTGAAGTTTGTGAAGCTCTAATGGATTATGATTTTAATAAAAATGATTCTTTTGGAGGCTATTTGAAGTCAAGACTTTACTTCTTTTATATAAGTAAGAATAAATTTAAGGAGGATTTGTCTCTTGACGCTCCTATTGGTGAGGAAGATTTAACTTTGATGGATATGTTAATGGATCCTATGAATATAGAAAAAGAGTATGAGATAAATGAAGAATATAAAATTTTATATAAAGCTATTGGTGAGTTGACTGAAAGGCAAAGAAGGGTACTTTTGGACTTCTATATAGGTAAATTTTCCATTTCTGAAATTGCAAATAAATATGATATTAAGTATAGAACTGTGGTTAATACAAAGACTATGGCTTTAAAAAAACTAAAAAAATATTTATTGAGTAGTAAAATTTCTAAAATTTAGAATATACAATTGGGAGGTGAAAAGGATGATAAAGAGCATTAAGATGAAGCTTGGTTTTGAGATTGATAACGGTGGAAAAACTCAAATGAAATCAAAGACAATCTCAAATATTTCCCAAGAGGCAACTGATGAAAACCTAAAAAAAGTTGCTAACATTCTATATCAATTAGTAGACGGCAACAGCATTGAAACTACAAAGGTTGTAGAATCAACAATTGAGTAGTAGGAGATTGAAGTAAATAAAGGAGGTGAAATAGATGGCAAAGTATCTTTCAATGAAGTTTAAAAATGCCAATAACGACAAAGGCAGTGTAAGACTTGACTTTATAAGAGACGATTTAACTGATGAATTGGTTAAAAACGCTGTTACAGCTATTGTAGAAAACAAAGTGTTAATGGGAAAGAAGGGAATTCTTGACCAAGCTGTGGAAGCAAAGGTAGTTGAAACAACTTACCGAGAATTTAATATATTTTAGTTATAGTCCGGCATAGTTGCCGGATTTTAACTATAGAAAGGAGCTACGATGACAGATTTATTAGAATATGTATCTAACATAGGCTTTCCAATAGTTCTTTCCTGGTTTTTAATCACCAGGATTGAGTCTAAGTTGGAAGTTCTATCGGAGAGCATAAAAGAACTTGCTGTTGTAATTCAAGGCTTGAAGTAAAAGTCCCGGGAAACCGGGATTTTTTATTTTGTAAATTTAAGACAAAATAAATTTTATTAGTAATGACACCTATTGAAAAAAAATTTCTTGAAATAGAAAACCCTCTTACAGGTAGTAGTAAAAGGGTTTTTGTATTTTATAGATTGTCTTCAACTAATGCTGTTGCTTCAATTTCTATTACTGCATCCTTTGGTAATTTAGCAACCTCTACACAAGCTCTTGCCGGTTTGTGATCTTTAAAGAAATCTGCATATACCTTGTTCACTTCGCCAAAGTCGTCCATATCTTTAACAAATACTCCAACTCTTGCAATGTCTTCTAATTTTCCGCCACCTGCAACAACTATTTCAAGTACGTTTTCAAGGCTTGCAAGTGTTGCTTCTTTAATATCTGTCTTTAATTCTCCATCTTTAATTGGAAGTTGTCCTGATACTAATAATACTCTTGAATTTTTTTCTCCAACTGTTCCTTGTGAATAAGGTCCGATTGCTTCTGGTGCCTTATGAGTTTTTATAAATTCTAATCCCATGGTACATCTCCTTTATATTTATTTCCACAATCTTTCAAGATTGTAGTACTCTCTTGCTTCTGGTGTAAAAACATGTACAATTATATCTCCCAGGTCTACAAGTATCCAGCTACCTTCCCTGTAGCCTTCGACTCCTACGATATTAATACCATTTTCTTCTGCCACTTTTTCAACTTCATCTGCAATTGCCTGAGTCTGACTGGATGTATTACCTGTAGCGATTACAAAATAATCTGCTATTGCCATTCCCTCTTGTAATTTTATTGATACCACATCTTTTGCAATCTTGTCTTCACATGCCTTTACTATTAAATCAATTTCTTTCACCAATACCTCCTAATAAAAAATTTCTAAGTTCTATACTCTCTGGTGCGATGGTTCGATTTTTTTCAATTAAGTATTTTATCGTGTTATTTAGACTTAGCACAATTGCCTTGTCCATATCGGTTATAGAAACTTTTCTAATCGCTTCTACACCGTCATAATCTCTGTTATCTTCAGTCTTGTCTGCCAAGTAGAGAACCTTCGCAAGTTCTGTCATATTTAAACTTCCCGTTGTATGTTCTTTTATAGCATTAAGTATTTCTTTGTCACTAACTTTATATTTTTCCTTCGCTACTATCATACCCAATAAGCAGTGTTTTAAATATGGATTTTCATACTGTCTATTTTCACTTTGACTTAAAAGTTCGTTAAATTCTTTTTTGTATTTCTCTTCGTAAAATTTTTCATTTCCCTTTGCACAGTCATGAAGAAGACCTGCAAGTTCACAGGTCTCTTCCTTTAGACCAAAATGCTTTCCAATTTCAACAGCTTTTTTTGCTACGGAAAGGGTGTGTTCATAACGACTTTTTGAAAGCATAACCTTTAAGTCTTCAATTATTTCATCTTTATTAATCATATAGACCTCTTTGTCTTATATATTCATAGGAAGCCTTTGGTATATAATATTTTGGATCTCTTTTTTCTTTAAATTCTTCTCTTATATATGAAGAAGATATTTCAAGATTTGGTATCTTTACAAATTTCACTTCTATGCCCTTTTTAGCATATCTTTTAATCTTCTCTTCAATGGTATCTTTGTACTCGGTCTTTCTATTTACCACAATGAGCTTAACCTTTGAAATAAGTTCTTCATATCTATACCACTCTTCGATTTCCATAAAGGAGTCCTCACCAATAATAAAGTACATATCTTTACAATTATATTTTTCTTCTAAGTACTCAACGGTCTCAAGGGAATAGGATTTTGATGTCTTTTTGATTTCATAATCCTCAATTAAAAAATCACTGTTATCTTCAACTGCAAGTCTTAACATTTTGAGCCTATCTTCTTTATCCACTTCTGCAGTCTTGTGGGGAGGGTTTCCAGAAGGGACAAAGATAATTTTTCCCAAATTCATCTTCTCCTTTACTTCCTGGGCAAGGATTAGATGTCCTATATGCACAGGGTTAAATGTCCCTCCAAAAATTCCAAAGTTATGGCAACTCAATTTTCTTTTCCTCTGATTGTCTATAAATTGTTAGCTTTGAGCCGATAAATTGAACAAATTCGCATTGTAATTCTTCTGTTATCTCTTCAATCATCTCTTGTCTATTGTCCAAGTTGTTGTCCAAAATTTTTATTTTAACCAGTTCTCTGCTGTTTAAAAGATCGTCTAATTCTGTGATGGTGTTTTTTGTTACACCGTCTTTACCTATTCTTAAAAGTGGCTCCATGTTGTGAGCAAGTCCTTTAAGGTAGGATCTCTGTTTAGGATTTATCATATTACCTCCTATCCCAAATAGTCAAATTCCATTTCGCCTACGATTACTGTATCATTTTCTTCGATTCCTTTTTCCTTTAGCTCTTCAAAGACTCCCTTGTCTGTTAAAACCTTTTGGAAATGGCGTAGTGCTTCATGGTCTTCAAAATTCGTTCTATATACTAAGTTGTCTATTAGTGGTCCAGTGACGATGTATGCACCATCTTCCTTTGTAATTGTGTAGTCCGGTTCCGCTTCTTCTTCCACTGGAATATAAATTTCATCAAATGTCTGTGGATTTGTATTTGCTTCTTGTACAGCTTCATAAATTTTATATTTTAATCCATCAATATTGTCTGTTGTGGCAGCAGAAATTGCAATTATATCTTCGAGTCTATCTGAAAATACTTTTTTTAATTTCTCTAAGCCATCTTCTGCCCCAGGAATATCCATTTTATTTGCAACAATTATCTCTCTCTTGTCGCCGATTTTTAGATTATAAGAAAGCATTTCCTTTCTTATAATATTATAGTCCTCGATTGGATCTCTTCCTTCTGAACCAGACACATCAAGTACATGAACTAAGACTTTTGTTCTTTCAATGTGCTTTAAAAAGTCAAAACCAAGTCCCACACCTTCGCTGGCACCTTCTATAAGTCCAGGTATATCCGCTATTACAAATGAATTATGGTTTCCCACATCCACAACCCCAAGATTTGGTTCAAGTGTTGTGAAGTGATAGTTTGCAATCTTCGGTCTTGCCTTTGACATGATTGATAGTAGTGAAGACTTTCCAACATTTGGCATTCCCACCAGACCAACATCTGCAATTAGTTTCATCTCAAGTTTTATGGTCTTTTCTTCACCTTTTGTCCCAGGTTCTGCAAACCTTGGTGCCTGTCTTTTGGATGTGGCAAATCTTGCATTACCTCTTCCACCTCTACCACCTTTACACACAAGGGCCTCTTGACCATTTTCTCTTAGGTCAAACATAACTGTGTCGGTGTCAAAGTCTTTGATAAGGGTTCCTACTGGAACTTTAAGATATAAATCTTCTCCAGCCTTTCCAAACATCTTCTTCGTTCTACCATTTTGACCATTCTCTGCCTTGTAGTGTTTTTTATATCTAAAATCTAATAGGGTTGTTACAGAATCATCTGCAACAAAGAATATACTTCCTCCGTTTCCACCGTCGCCACCAAAGGGCCCACCTGATGGTTCAAATTTCTCTCGTCTAAAGGCAACAGCTCCATCGCCGCCCTTTCCTGCTTTTAATTCTATCTTTGCTATATCTATAAACATATTATTTTCCTTTCAATCTCTTCTTTCTGTTCTTATAATATCATACATTTACAGAAAATAACCAGAAAATAAAAATCACCGATAAACGGTGATTAATTAAGCTAAATTTTCTTTAGGATAAACAGAAACTTTTTTCTTTGTCTTTCCTAATCTTTCAAATTTTACAACTCCGTCAACTTTTGCAAATAAAGTGTCGTCACTTCCCTTACCTACGTTAGTTCCTGGATGAATTTTTGTTCCTCTTTGTCTAACAAGAATATTTCCCGCTAAAACGAATTGTCCATCTGCTCTCTTTGTACCAAGCATCTTAGCGTTACTGTCACGACCGTTCTTAGATGAACTTACTCCCTTTTTACTGGAGAATAATTGCAAATTAAGCTTTAACATTATTGCACCTCCTCAGTTACAATTTTAATGTATTTCCCGTATGAATCCTCAACTGAAGTCAAGGCTAATTTTAAACTCTCTAATATTAAAGCAGTTTCCTTTTTCTTTTCTAAACAAAGATTGTCATAGTATACATTTAATAAAAAATGTCCCTCACCAATCTCATATTCTATAAAGTCTTCTACTTTAACTATGTCAGTTAATGTGCTTATTGTGTTGGTAAGATATATAGAAACAGCAGCACAGATAATATCTTCGCCATATTCACTTGAGTCCGCATGACCCATTACTGAAACGCTTGTAATATCTTTAGCTTTGTTTATAATAATCTTAGCCTTAATCATATTAACCTTCTATTGCTTCTATTTTTACTTGAGTGTAAGGTTGACGATGACCTTTTTTCTTTCTGAAGTTCTTTTTTGCTTTGAACTTATAAACGATAACCTTCTTGTTTTTACCTTGAGCTTCAACTGTTGCTTTAACTTTTGCTCCTTCAACAACTGGTTTACCTACTTTAAGTTCGTCTCCATCAGAAATCATTAGGACCTTGTCAAATTCTACAGTATCTCCTTCAGATACATTAAGTTTTTCAACTCTGTAGCTTTTGCCAACCTCAACATTTAATTGTTTTCCACCTGTTTCAATTATTGCGTACATAGTGCACCTCCTCATATTAAGACTCGCCGACACAGGTGCCTTCGCTTTAAAACCTGAATCGTGCGGTTACACACTTGATTATTATATTTCAATTATCTTGAAATGTCAACAGTGATTGCAGATTTTGTGAATTCTAAAAGACCTAATTTTGTAATTCCATGAAATTTCATTTTTGGATACATCTTTAATCTTTCTTCAATAAAATTAAAAAGTAATTTTTCATCTTCCCAATTCATTGTAATGGCATCAACCACAATAATTCCATGTAGGTTTAAGACTTCAATAACTCGTAGGGTTTCGATAACCGCCTCTTTGTTAGTATTTAAGAAATTTTTATCTCCAATTCCATTTACATCTACAACTGTCATCGCCTTCGTCTTTTCAACTATGATATTTCCACCACTTGGTAAGGGCAGGATTCCTCTCTTAAAGTTCACCAAATCCTCTTCTATTTCACCATCAAATTTATATGAATAATTTTCATCAAACTTAATGTGGCTTTCATCCAAATACTTTTCTAAAAATTTATAAATCTCTCTATCGTTTACAAGGATATTTTCTTTATCTTCCAATATGGAAAAAAGATTTTTGTAGGATGTAAATAATTTTCGTGGTATAGGTAAAAAGTTTGATTCCTGTAAAATTTTTTCATTTACCTTTATAAGCCTTTCGTACTCTTTTAAAATTTTAGAAAAATTTACTCTATAGGCATTTGTCCTTAAATCTACACCTTCAATATTATTAACTTTTGTTTTTTCGATGAGGATTTTTCTTTCAACATCAGGTATTTTTTTCGACACATTTATCTTGTTTGAGTTTGGATAATACACAATGTAACGCCCAGGAATAGAGTAGTTCATAGTGTATTTATCCAATTTATCTTCTGTTGTCTTTTTATAAAGGCCTACTATCACAAAGTCTCCTAACTTTACATCTTTAGTAGTTTTATTTTCATCAAGAAGACCCTTGTTCTTGTCGTTTAGAGAAATTATATATCCATTGTAGTTTGGCATCTTTCTTTCCACTCTTGCAATAAAGATACCCTCTTTATTTGTGATTTTTAAAATATTTTGTAATTTGTTTTCATTTATGGCGCCAACTATTAGACCATCTTTTTGATTTTCTACAAAGTATTTTATCATTTGTTTTCCTTTGGAGAGGCTTCAAGACAAGCTCCCATAATCTCTCTTATCATCGGACTGATGTTCATACTTGTACCTGATTGTGTTACTACTGCAGCGATAACATACTCTGGGTTATCGTAAGGTGCAAATCCTATCATCCATCCATAGTCGCTATATGGCTTGTGGGTAACTGGATTTGTAAATCCAACTTCTGCAGTTCCCGACTTAACACCCATTTCAAATGGAAGTTTGCCTAAAACTCTACCTGTATGACCTTCATTAGCCGCCATATTGGCACCTTCTTTTATAACTTGTAGGGCTGAAAAGTCTTCGATTTCTATTTTCTTGCCAGTAGGACTGTTTTTGTAAATAACCCTACCACTAATTGGATCTTTTACCTCGTCTACAACTGAAACCTTGTTTTTCGTTCCTCCATTTGCAATAGTCGCCATGTATCTTGCCATTTGAATAGGACTGTAGGCATTTTGTCCCTGACCGATTACTACGTTCAAACTATCTCCCACAAGCCAATTTGATTGGTCAATATAGATATACTTTATCTGTGCTGGGAAATTTTGTTTTGAGTCACCTACAACTTTAACTGTATCAAATCCAAGTTCTTTAAGTCTTCTTACAATTTCAGTTTCAGATGGAACTTCTTTTTCGTCAATCCACTTTAGCATAGTTTGAATTTTTTCTTCTAATTCTTCTTTTTTTATATTGGATTCAACTAAATATTTTTTCGAATTTTCCTCTAAGAAACTTTTATATAAATTTCTATAGGTTGCCTTCTTTATATTCCTATCTGGTAGTGTTCCCATAGTTTCTTTAGGAATATTTATGTCTATTCCTGTCTTTTCTCCAAGTCCAAGTATCTTTGCATATTTTGCTACATCATCTACGCTTAGTTTATAAGGTCCATTTTCTTTAGAACCCTTATCCACTCCAAGGGCCAAGTTGTAGAAGTAGTAGTTACATGAGTCTCTAATGGCTTCTCTTGTACCTTCATTTCCATGGACTCCTCTGTTGAGTCCCCAAATTGCATCTTGGAATGTTCTTCCTCCAACTTCAATAAAACCTTGACATTTTATTGTGTAGTCTGGGTTAAGTCCCGTTTCAAGACCTGCAAGTGATGTGGCGAGTTTAAAGGTTGAACCAGGCTGTATAGCAGATTGAAGTGCCATATTTAAAAGTGGTCTTGGAGCAAGTAAATCTCTTTCGTCTTTAGGGAATAGATTTTTCCAATCAGAAGCAGATATTCCCGTTGAAAACATATTTAAGTTTATATCTGGTGCATTTGCAAGGGCAACAAGCTGCCCAGTCTTTGCATTTAATACTACAACTGAGCCTGAACTTGCATCTTTATATTGCCCTGTGGTATTTGAGTTTACAAAATTTACATCTCCCCATTTGGAGTTGAACACATTGTCTGTTTGAAGTGAATTTATAGTTTCTTTAAGTGCGTCCTCTGCAACTTTTTGAATGTTTTTGTCAAGTGATACATATACGTCATTTCCTGGTGTTGGTTTCGTCTCTCCTAAGACCTCTGTAACATTACCACGATTATCAACCTTCACTCTTCTACTTCCATTAACTCCCTTTAACTGACGCTCTTGGCTTTCCTCAATTCCATTTTTACCAATTAGTGATGCCAAGTTGTAATTTTCATCAGAAAGATATTCGTTTTTTTCAACTTCCGTAGAAATTTTTCCGATATATCCAATTGTATGAGATGCAAGGGAACCTTCAGGGTAATATCTTATAGGTTCAGAGTCGACAATTATTCCTGAACCCATTGGAAATCTCTCTTCAATTGAAGCAAATGTCACTTCCGATAGATTATATGTTAAGTCAAGGGGAACATATCTCAAATCTCCATGCTTATTTATGAGATCATAAAGTTTTAATATGTTGTATTGATCATATAGCTCATAGTCTTCAAGTTCATAGTATTCTATAATCTCTTTGTAAAGTTTTTTTATATTGTCTTTTTTTCTATCAAGCTTAAATCTTTCATACATATCATCAATATTTTTTTCATATGAATAGGTCCAATCCTTGACAGAAATTGATGGAATAATATTTTTATTTGTATTGATACTTTGCGCAATGTACTTAATATCTTCATTTGTTATAAATTCAGACATCAATTTGTTTTCATTGAGTAAAGATATCAACATGTCTTTTGCGTTTAATTCGTGTTTATCATCATCCCTATATTCCATATTAGCAACAGGGTGATTAGGATCTTGTTCATCTAAAACAACTTTCAGATTGTGTTTTATATTATTTTTATCCAGTAGTTCCAAGGCGTACTTTGCTGGAACTTTTATCTGTTCCTCCTCTTTTGAATTAATAGTTACATTTGAAATTAACTCATCTAAGGAAGATTTTTTTACAATGGCTACAAAGTCATCTTTTGCAGATGATTTCTCCGTAATTTCAGGATATTCCTTGGCAAGCTTCGACTTTGTTTCCCAAAGTGCCATTTCATCTTGAAATCCCATTGGTACAAGTTCCAAATTCTCTTCAAGGTTTGACTCCTCTAATTGTTCAAAGGCAAGCTTTCGTCCAACGGGATGATTAAGTATATTTCTAATAATACCTTCATCTTTATTAAGTACCCTACCTAAAAATTCGTAGACTGGCTCTCCCTCATAATAGGAATTTTCATTTAAGAACTTTGAGCCTTCAGGATTTACAAATTCTATCTTTCCATTTTTAGACATAATAGGTAAGTCAATGCCTTTATTTCTCATTGACTTTGAAATAGTATCTATAACTCTGTACTTATATCCCTTATGTTCTTCTTCTTTGTAGATTAAAGTTTTAAGAATATCATTGTCCTTTATAATCTCTATCATTTTTTCCATTGGACTGAGTTCTTCACTACTATATGACTTCTTGTCTTTATATTTTATTAGATTTAAGGAAAGTACATAATCGGGATTTACATTAGATCCATCAAGTTCCAAAAGTCTACTCAAGTCCCTCAAGTTTTTATTTCTTTCTTCTATATCATGTTCCAAAAATTCATTCTTTAATATACTGGCTGTAAAAACCGTTTTATTGGTCGCAAGAATTTCTCCATTTCTATCATAGATGTTTCCCCTTGGAGCTGCTATTTCAACGTCTCTTATTCTTGTGTTTTCAGACATATCTCTATAGTAATCGCCTTTTACTATGGTTAAATAAAATAGCTTTAGAAAAAGAACTATCATTAAAATCCATAGAATGACTTTCGTAATAAAAAATCTATCTTTTTTGTCAGTTCCATTCAAAAAATTTTTTAATATTTTTTTCATATTAACACCTATATTCTAAACTTTGGAAATTCAAAAAACCTTTGAAATAACAAAAATATTGGAAAATAGCATAGAGAGTTTAAGATAAGTTCTATTATCATAGGAAAGATTGAAAGTTTAAAACTAAAGGTGTCACCAATAATTCTTCCTATAACAATTGTCAATACAAAAGATGCCACAGTAGAAACAGCTGTAAGCAGAAAACCTGTTCTAATGTCATCTCTGTTAATTCCCATTTCTGAATATCCTATTAAAAAACCTATTACAAAGTATATTAAAGCCCTAACTCCAAGTACATTTCCAAATAATATATCTTCCAACAGCCCTATAACAAGGCCAGAAAAACCCCCTGTGTAGGCTCCAAAGCCCAATGATAGTGCAACCACTATGGGAATCGTAATATTTGGGTTAATTCCAAAAATATTTATTCTATTAAATAGCACCGTCTGTAATAATGTGTTTAATATTATCACTAAAAATATCTTGTATCTATTCATTTTCTTCTTCTCTCAAATTTTTCAAAACCAATACTCTGTAAATTTTATTAAAATTCACTGCAGACTCTATCTTTACTTCTTTTATCGTATTGGTATCATCTTTAAATATTTCTTTAACTTGTCCGATATAAATATCTGGAGGATATGTTCCACCAAGACCTGATGTGTACACTTTGTCTCCAACTGCAATATCCGCAGAGGTCTTGTACATAATACCCTTTAGATAGCCGTCTTCACTGCCCTTTATAACCCCAACAGCATCACTTCTTGAGGTCTTAAAAGAGGTTCCCTTGTTCGAACTTGCTATTGAAGAAACTTTTGCATAGTTATGTCCAACATCAGTAACAACTCCAAGAAGCCCTTCAACAATTGAAGAGTCCTCTCCTATAACCCCTTGCACTACAGGATCGTTTATTTGAATTTTGTCCTTTTTCCCTTTATCAATTGTAAATCTGTCATATAGATTTGATGAATCTACTCCCACGATAGAAGCTTTTACAAGTTGTTCATCTTTTTTAGATAATAAATCATACTCATCCTTTAGATATTTTTGATTATCTATAATCTTTTGCATATTTGCATTTTGATCTTTCAAGGTCAAGTTCTCTTTACTCAGCCTTTCATTTTCATCTCTCATTGCCCTTGAGCCAAAAATAAATTCAATTCCATCTATTACCTTTGATGAAGTAAAATAAAACACTTTAGAAATAGGAGTGGTTATTGAAGATAGAACATTTCCACCAAAATCTATGACCTTATTGTTTCCATTGCTTGTTCCTATTAAAGAAATCAAGAATAGACATACTACAATAAAAACAGTTAATTTTCTTTTTTTATTATTGTTTCTAAAATCTCTATACATCATTTTTTCTAAATATAAACCTCTTTCTTCCCTTTAAAAGAGTTAAGGCTTTGCCTATTCCAACTCCTGTCACCTTCATTGGATTTTCCACCACATATGCGTTTATCTCCAAGTTGTCCTTTATCGATTCCACAAGTCCAGAAAGCTCCGCCATTCCACCACATATCTTAACTCCGTCATATATAACCTCTCCCGATATTTCAGGTGGAGTTTTTTCAAGTACATCTCTGATACAGGTATGAACTTCATTTACAAGTGGTAAAACACAGTCCAATAAATCACTTGAAGTAATATTTGCTACCTTTGGCATGCCAGATACCAAATCCTTTCCACTTATTGTTGCTGATTTATCCTGTTCATGTATCTTTATACTAATTATATTATTTTTTAAATATTCTGCTGTACTATCTCCTATGACAAAGTTATACTTTTTCTTAATATACTTTTTAATATTTCTCTCAACATTGTCTCCACCATACTTTCTTGCGCTTGAAGAAACTACACCTGCAAGAGAAACCACAGACACTTGAATTGTTCCAGCACCTATATTTAGAATAAGATTTCCCTTTGGTTCGTTTATATCAATTCCCATTCCAATGGCAGATGCAATATTTTCATCAAGAAGTTTCACATCTCTACAACCAGCATAGATTACAACGTCTTCAACAGCCCTCTTTTCAATATCAGTTAGAAAAGAAGGAACTGTTACAACAGCCTTTGGTTGAAAAACTGAAAAAGCAGAGTTTGCTTTTTTAATAAAAAACTCAAGCATTGCCCTTGTTAGTTCAAAATCTGAAATCACTCCATTTTCAAGAGGTCTTACCGCCATGATGTTTTCTGGAGTCTTTCCAATCATATTTTTAGCTTCAACACCTACTGCAAGTACCTCGTAAGTCTTTAAGTCGATGGCAACTACAGAAGGTTCCTTAACCAAAATATTTCCGTTAATGTCGGTGATAATGGTATTTGAACTACCTAAATCTATTCCTATGTCCTTTGGAAAAAACTTTATAAATGTTGCCATAATTTACTCCTTAAAAATATGATTTTTCTTTAAAACTTAAATATTTTCCATCGCCAATTATAAGATGGTCTAAAACTTCAATCCCAAGAAGCTTACCAGCCTCCTCAAGCCTTAGAGTTAGTTTAATATCTTCATTGCTGGGTGTAATATCGCCACTTGGATGATTATGTAAAAGTATAATCGACTTAGCACTCTTTTTAATTGCAGGCTTAAAAACCTCTCTTGGATGAACTAATGAAGAACTTAAAGTTCCTATTGAAATCTCTTCAGCTGAAATAATTACATTTTTAGTATTAAGTAAAATAACATAAAAATATTCCCTCAGTTCTCCAGATAGTTTATGCATAAAAATTTTAGCTAAAGACTCTGGACTGTCAATTTTATAGTGATCTTTTGTCGACTGCCTGATGTTGAGTCTTTTCACAAGTTCTATCGCAGCTATAACAGTTGAACCCTTTGAAAGCTTTATCCCTTCAATCTTCATCAGTTCATCAAGAGTAATATCATTAAAATTATTTTGACTCTCTATCTCTTCAAGAACCTTTGACGCAAGTTCCAAAGCATTTAATTTCTTTGTCCCAGTGCCAAGTAAAATCGCCATAAGTTCCTGTTCAGAAAGAGCTTTTGCACCGTAGTCCCTCATCTTTTCTCTTGGTCTATCAAAAGTGGAAAACTCCTTCATCGTCTTCATCTTCTTAGTAGAATTGTCCCTTTTTAATCCTTCATTTTCACAGTCAAGATTTGTCTTACCCATATCCTTTTCTATGATTAAAATAGGTGTTTCCCTAATCCTATCATCTGACATTTATATCTCCTTTTTTAAGTCTTTCCAAAACAAATTTAGAAGTAATTCCAACTATATATCCAGTTACAACCCCCATTAAAGCCATTGCCGGAAGATATAACAAAATCTTCATATTGTTCAAAATAAAACTTGCAACAAGAAGTTGACCTAAATTGAAAAATAACGATCCTATTTCACTAATCCCTATTAAACTTAGCCACTTGCTTAAATATTTATAAGATAGGTACATGGATATCATTGCAAACATAGTTCCTGCAAGACTATATGGAAGTGCCCCAAGCCTTCCTGACACCAAAACCATTAATACAGATTTTGATACGGCAACAATAAATCCCTCTTTTAGTCCAAAAAGTAATAAAGTAACCAACAGAACTATATTAGAAAGACCAAGCTTTACTCCTGGCACTGGAATCGGTATGGGCATCATACTTTCAAAAAGGGATATTATTATTGCAAATGATATCAAAATTCCTAATTTTACAGTCTTTCTCAATAGTTAATACCATCCAATTCTTTTTCACTGTCGTCACTCTTTATCTCTACTACAACCTTATTTGGAATGCAGACTAAAACCTCGCCCACTCTGGAAATATATCCTTGGTGAACACATAATTTATCAGGACAGTCCGCTTCAATCATACGAACCTTATCGCCCTTTACCTCTATAATATTTAAACCCCCATCAGTATCGAGTTTGTATTTATAAGAATCATTTTTAGATGTAAAAGTAAGTCTTTTAAATTCAGCACCATTAACCTGTACCGAAATATATTTATCACTATCCTTACTGCCTGTCATATATATAATCACATAGGACAGTAAAGATATAATAACGATGGCTGAAATGAGTATTTTATCTCCCTTTGTCATGACCTAATCCTTCCATTTTCTCCATTAAGTGTATCATATTGAAGGGTATTTTTAAACTATAAGTTAAGAAGAGAACAAAGACAAAAGATGTTATAACTTTCATTCTGAGCGAAAAAATTTCGAAAGGAATTTTTGAGTCGATGAATCTCGTTTTTATCTTGATTAAGTCATAACCCCGTCTTGTCATGTTGAGCGAGCATGGCGAGTCTAAACATCTCGTTTTTTTCCACGACATGAGTGAATATGAAATAAACAAGAAAAAAACGACCCATTCGAGCCGTTATCTCCCAAAAAATTTTAATATCCTATCTTTAAATGACAGTTTTTCTTGTTCTTTTACTTTTTTTGGTTTTTCTATATTCTTTTTTTCCCTTAGTGTGGCAAGTTCCATCATCTTCTCTTGGGAGTTTATAAGCTCTTCTCCCTCACTTACAGGAATTTTTTCATAAATTCCATCTCTATTCATAACTCTTGCCTTTGTGTTATCCTTCCACTGTATGTCCATGTACTCTATTATTTTTTTCTTTATGTCTTCATCGTATATAGGAACAATTACTTCAACTCTTCTGTCTAAGTTTCTGGTCATAAGGTCTGCTGAACCAATGTAAATCTCTTCGTTATCACCAAAGATATAAACCCTTGGATGTTCAAGATAACGTCCTACGATGCTTCTGATTTCGATGTTGTCGGTATGGCCTGGAACTCTTGGTCTAAGACATGATATTCCTCTTATTATAAGTTTAACGTCAACATTGTTTTTTGAAGCCTCTTCAAGTTTTCTTATTATATCTTTATCGGTTAGTGAATTGAACTTGAAGAATAATTTACCCTTTTCTCCCTTTTGTATCTGTTCTTCTATTTTTTGTAAAAGTGTCACTTTTAATGAATATGGAGCTGCTAATATGTGGGTGTAATTATTATTTACATTCTCTAAATTTATATGGTTAAAAAAGTTATAGCAATCTTCCCCTATTTCTCTATTTGAAGTCATCAAAGATATATCTGAATATTGCTTAGAAGTGGACTCGTTATAGTTTCCTGTACCTATCTGACTGATGTACTTGATATTTCCACTTTTATCTTTATAGGTTATCAAGCAAACTTTTGAGTGAACTTTATAATCTTCTGTTCCATATAGTATTGTGCAGCCTTCGTCATATAAAATTTGTGAGTAGTTTATATTTGACTCTTCATCAAATCTTGCACGAAGTTCCATCATAACAGTAACATCTTTTCCATTTTCTCTTGCTTTTAAAAGATTTTTTACCACTTTTGAATGTTTCGCAAGTCTATATATAGTTATTTTTATTGAAATTACATCTGGATTTTCTGCGGCTTCTTCAAGTAGTCTTAAAAAACTTCCTATATCTTCATATGGATAGATTAGCAGTCTATCTTTTTCTTCAATTTGCTCAAACATAGATCTGTTCTCATCTATCATTTCTCCAATTTTTGGTGTGAATGAATTATAAAAGATACTTGGGTCACATTTTGTTTTTAAATTTGATTCAAGTTCAAATACATATCCCATTTTAAATGGAGAACTATGGGTGAAAAATTGATAGTCCTTTATATCGAGATGTTCTTTTAAAAAACTTTTAGTCTTTTCGTCTAATTCGCTATCTGTATTGACTCTGACTGCTTGAAGTCTTTTTCGTTTTTTTAAAAGTTTTTTCATTTGGATTTTATAGTCTTCAACCTCATCTTCCAAATGGTCTTCATAGTTAAGATCCATATTCCTATGAAGATTCATAATATAGACTTTCTTCACATTGTAATTTAAAAATATCTCGCTAACTTTTTCTTTTATAATAAGCTCTGTCCTAATCCATTTCTTGTCGCTTAATAAATAATAATCTGGTAGTGAATATGGTACTGGCAAAAGTCCTAAGCTGAATTTGTCTTTATAACTAAGTTCACAAATAATGTAAATACTTTTATTTTCTATAAATGGAAAAGGATGGAATTGGTCTATTATCTGTGGTGCCAATATGGGTTTTATCTGTTCCTCATAAATATTGTTTATATAAAGCTCTTGTTCCCCATTTAGCTCGTCAAATCTATAGGACTTTATACCATATTTTTCAAGTTCTGCCATTACATGGTAATAAATCTCATCATTTTCTTTTAATAAATAATTTGTATCTTCATAGATTAAATTAAGTTGCTCCTGTGGAGTCATTCCAGTCTTGTTGTCTTTAGGAGGATTTTTAAGTAGCGTCAGGTCATTAAGGGAACCTACACGAACATTATAGAACTCATCTAAATTGCTATTGAAGATACTTATAAACTTCAACTTCTCATAAAGAGGATTATTGTCATCTAACGCCTCTCTAAGTACTCTTTGATTAAATCCAAGCCAGGATATTTCCCTATTTTTAGAATAAGCATATATTCCTTTTTTATCTTTTGAGAAGTCATCTCCATTATTTAAAGTCATTTTAGTCTCCTTATTTTAAAACCGTTGCCAAATATCCTTCTCTTGCTCCCTTTTTACTAATATAAAGTGTTTTTATATTTAAATAGTTCAACAGCTCTTTTAGAATAATCATCCCTGGAGTGATGGTGTGAATTCTTGCAGGGTTAACTTGTAACACTTTCCTTAAGACACTTTTCTTTTGTTCAATTATCTTATTATATAGTGATTCAAGAAGTTCTATTTCAAGTTCCATGGAGCTTGGCAGTTCGTAAACTTCCATACAAACATTTCCACAAACTCTTATTGTGCCTCCTAAACCGTAGGCGACAAGATTTTTTATCTTTGGTATAGAGGATTTCTTCAATAATTTCTTAATCTCTTTTTCCATCTTCTTCGCTTCATTATGATTTGGAATTATCTTGTTACAGTAATTCTTTTGAAGTGATAGTGAACCTATTGGAAGGGAGTTTGAATATTTTATTTCTCCATTTTCCATAAGTGTAACTTCAGTCGATCCACCACCAATATCTATGATGTAGCCATTTGTTATATCATAGTCCTCTTTTACTCCAAGATATCCAAGATTTGCTTCCCTCTCACCTGAAACAAGATCAATATCCATTCCCACTTTCTGACTTATATATTCCAAAACCTCTTCGGAGTTTTTTATATTTCTTATGGATGCTGTTGCAAATGGATATACCTTTTCTATACCAAATGTTTCGCAAAGTTTTTTTAATTTAAGTAATATTTCTACAATTTTATCTGCACCTTTTTTTGTTAAGTAACCTTTGTTAACGTATGATGCAATACCTGCTACATATTTTTTATTTGCTAACGAAATTATATTTTTATCTTCATCTACTAAATATAGATTTAGTCTTATGGTATTTGACCCTATATCTATTATTCCGTACTTCATAGCTCACCTCTTTATAAAATATACCCCTTATGTTAAGTTTTTATTTACTAATTATTAATTTTATGTAAAATAAAAAGGGACTTTCGTCCCCTTAGCTTATAAATAATATCTCTTTATTAAATTTAAATCGTCATCAAGTTCCAACACCATTGGGTGTCCCGTAGGAATTTCAAGACCCATTATCTCATCATCGGAAATTTTTTCAATATGTTTTACTAATGCTCTAAGTGAGTTTCCGTGAGCCGCAATTAGTACTTGCTTGTCGTCAAGTAACTTTGGTGCTATTTCGTCTTCCCAATAAGGTATAACTCTCTCAAGTGTAACTTTTAAATTTTCTCCAAATGGGACTGTGCCCTTTGGAAGGTCATGGTATTTTCTATCTTTTCCTTGATAACCTTCATCACTTTCTTCAAGTAGTGGAGGCAGTGTATCATATGATCTTCTCCAAATATGCACTTGTTCATCTCCATATTTTTCTGCAGTTTCTGCTTTGTTAAGTCCTTGTAGTGCACCATAATGTCTTTCGTTAAGTCTCCATGATTTTTCAACAGGAACCCAAAGTTGATCTATCTCTTCAAGGATTATGTTACATGTTTTTATTGCTCTCTTTAATACTGAAGTGTATGCTAAATCAAATTCAAAGCCAGCTTCTTTTAAAAGCTCTCCGGATTTTTTAGCTTCTTCATATCCTTTTTCTGATAAATCTACATCAACCCAGCCTGTAAATCTATTTTGTAAATTCCATTCGCTTTGCCCATGTCTTACCAATACTAATTTTTTCATTTAGACACCTCTTTTTACTTAATAAATGTAACTAACTAAATAATATCATAAAAAAAGGGGTATTACACCCCTTTTATCTATCTTGGATTATATCCTTAACCTTCATAAGTCTGGTTATGGTTGCCCTTTCATTTTCATCAAGCTTTGATCTGATGTATTTAATAGTTTCCTGTAAATCAGGAATTGTTCTATATTCAAGGGCGTTAACTCTTCTTCTTGTCTTTTCAAGTTCATCTGCCATAAGTTGACACGCTTTTTCAACTTCTGCAAGTTCTAACAATTTATCCATTACTCTATTGAGACCATCAATGGCACTGTCAAGTTCTGCAGAAGTTTGAGCATAACCATATGGATAGATGCCAGTAGAGTTTTCAGACTCGCTCTTTTTAAATTCCATTACGGGAATATTTACGGACATAATATTTTTTTCTTCTATCTCAACTCCAATACTTTGTTTTGGAAATGAAACAGCCTCTTCCAAAAACTCAGGACTCATTATAGCTGAAGCAAGTAAAAAATCTCCAAAGGATTTGTTTAATTCTTTCTCTACATCTTCCCTAAGTTGCTTGTTTTTTCTGATGAGGCCGATAAACTGACGCATAAGTTCATCTTGTTTATCCTTTAGAAGTTTATGTCCCCTTGTAGATGTTTCAAGTCTGGCCTTTAACTCTGACAATTTCATTCTTGTAGGGTTAACATTTAGTCTTGCCATCTAATCATCCCCTTGAGCATCCAAGTATTTATCTAAATATTCATCTCTAATTCTCTTAAGTTCTGTTCTTGGTATTATTCTTAATAGCTTCCATCCAAGATCAAGTGTCTCTGTGATGGTTCTGTTGTTGTAATAACCTTGATTTACATATTCTTTTTCAAACTCTTCCGCAAATTTAGCAAAAGCCTTATCTGCATTTGATAGGGCAGTTTCACCAAGTATAACTGCAAGGTCTCTCGCTTCTCTACCAGAAGCATAGCCTGCATAAATTTGGTTCATTGTGTCTGCGTGGTCTTCTCTTGTCTTTTCCTTTCCAATACCCTTGTCCTTTAAACGTGATAGTGAAGGGATTACAAATATTGGTGGTTCAATACCAGATTTGTATAAATCTCTTGATAAGATGATTTGTCCCTCAGTAATATATCCTGTAAGGTCAGGGATTGGGTGAGTGATATCTTCTTCTGGCATTGTAAGAATAGGAATTTGAGTTATAGAACCCTTTCTTCCTTTAATTCTTCCAGCTCTTTCATATATTGTTGAAAGGTCTGTATATAGATATCCAGGATAACCTCTTCTACCAGGAACTTCCTTTCTCGCTGCAGATACTTCACGAAGTGCTTCTGCATAGTTAGTCATGTCTGTAAGGATAACTAAAACGTGCATATCCTTTTCAAAGGCCAAATACTCTGCACAAGTAAGTGCCATCTTTGGTGTTGCAAGTCTTTCAATTGCAGGGTCATTTGCAAGGTTTATAAATAGAACTGCTCTATCAATTGCGCCTGTTTCTGTAAAGTCATCAATAAAGAATTGAGCTTCTTCAAATGTTATACCCATGGCAGCAAATACTACGGCGAATTTATCCTTTCCACCAAGTACCTTTGCCTGTCTTGCGATTTGTGCAGCAACGTTATTATGCGGAAGACCTGAGGCAGAGAATATAGGTAGCTTTTGTCCTCTAACAAGAGTGTTAAGTCCATCTATTGTTGAGATACCTGTTTGGATAAACTCAGATGGATAGTCCCTTGCAACAGGATTGATTGGAGTACCATTTATATCAATAGACTTTTCTGGAATTAATTTTGGACCATTGTCCATAGGATTTCCAAGCCCATCGAAAACTCTACCAATCATATCTTCTGAAACGCCTAATTCAAGAGGTTTCCCTAAAAATCTTACTGTTGTTTCCTTTAGGTTTATTCCTGCAGAACCTTCGAAGATTTGAACCATGGCTTGGTCTCCAGTTATTTCTATAACACGACCTCTCCTCTTTTCTCCATTTTGAAGTTCAATATCTACAAGTTCTTCAAACTTAGCTCCTTCAACCCCTTCAACTGCCATTAGAGGTCCTACAACTTCAGAAACCGATTTGTATTCTTTAAGCATTTATAGTCCCTCCTTCAGCTACAAGTTTAGAAAATTCTTCTTCCATTTCCTTTTTAATTTCTTCAAATTTATTTAATTCATCTTCATGAATGTTCTTCGCTCTTGCGATTTTTTCTCTTACATCCATTGTTTCAACTTCTGACATATAAGCACCTTTATCAAGAGCTTCAAGTCCTAAGTCGTAGAATTCAAGAACAAGATCAAGCATCTTATATTGTTTCTTTAATGAACAATATGTGTCTATTTCATGAAAGGCATTTTGTTGTAAAAAGTCTTCTCTGATAGACTTTGTTACTTCAAGTTTTAGTTGATCTGTTTCAGAAAGTGAATCTCTACCAACAAGTCTTACAATTTCCAAAAGTCCAGATTCTTCTTGTAGTAGTGCCATTGCCTTCATTCTAAGTTTTGAGAACTCAGAATCGATGTTTTCGTCTAAATATTTATCAACTTTTGGTTGATAAAGTGAATATGAATTTAACCAGTTAATTGCAGGGAAGTGTCTCTTGTATGAAAGTGCATAGTCAAGTCCCCAGAACACCTTTACAATTCTAAGTGTCGCTTGTGAAACTGGTTCTGAAATATCTCCTCCTGGAGGTGATACGGCACCGATTACTGTAAGGGCTCCAACTCTTTCATCTTCACCTTTACAAATAACTTTACCAGCTCTTTCATAGTAGTCTGCAATTCTTGATGCCAAGTATGCAGGATATCCTTCATCACCAGGCATTTCTTCAAGTCTACCGGACATTTCACGAAGTGCTTCCGCCCATCTTGATGTTGAGTCCGCCATCATCGCTACAGAATATCCCATATCTCTAAAGTATTCAGAAATTGTTATACCTGTATAAATTGACGCTTCTCTTGCTGCTACCGGCATATTTGAAGTGTTTGCAATAAGAACGGTTCTCTTCATTAGTGATTCGCCAGTCTTTGGGTCAATGATTTCAGGGAATTCACCAAGTACGTCGGTCATCTCGTTTCCACGTTCTCCACAACCTACATATACAACTATTTCAGCATCTGCCCATTTAGCAAGCTGATGTTGTACTACTGTCTTACCTGAACCGAAAGGTCCTGGTATTGCTGCAGCTCCACCTTTTGTAACTGGGAAGAAAGTATCTATAACCCTTTGTCCTGTTACAAGAGGTTCTGTAGGGTCAAGCTTCTTAACATATGGACGACCTGTTCTTACTGGCCACTTTTGCATCATAGTAAGTTCTTTGTCACCATTTTCAGTTTCAACTACACAAACTACATCTGCAACAGTAAAAGAACCTGATTTTATATCTTTAACTGTTCCTTCAACACCCACCGGAACCATTATCTTATGTTTTACAATTGGAGTTTCGTCTACAGTACCTATTACAAATCCTGATGAAACTTTATCTCCAGCTTTCACAGTTGGAACAAAATCCCACTTCTTTTCTCTGTCCAACGCCTTAACAGACACCCCTCTAACAAGGAAGTCTCCTGCTGCGTCTTGTAATGCTTGAAGAGGTCTTTGAATACCATCAAACATCTGTTCAATAAGTCCAGGACCCAATTCTATTGACAAAGGTGAACCTGTTGTCACAACCTTATCCCCAGGGCCTATTCCTGTAGTCTCCTCATATACTTGAATAGAGGCCTTGTCGCCTCTCATCTCGATGATTTCTCCGATGAGCTTATCTTCTGAAACTTCAACAACGTCATAAACATTGGCATTATCCATACCTTCGGCAACAACTAAAGGTCCGGATACTTTAATTATTTTTCCTTCTTTCAATATAAGCTCTCCTTTATAAAATATTAGATCCAACGGCTTTTTCAACATTTTTATTAATTCTGTCCATACCAATTCCTAAGGATCCTTGGTTAGATGGAATCAATATAACCGCCGGCACAACTTCGTTATTATATCTTTCAATAGTTTCTGGTATCAAATTGGCAAGTTGTTCTGTTATAAATATAATTCCATAATTTTCCTTTGCCAGCTTGTCCACGATTCTTCTCGTTTCGTCAGCTTCAAATGTTGTAAAAACATTCACTCCCAAAGCTCTGAAACCTAAGACCGAATCTCTATCTCCTACTACGGCTACTTTATGCATATGTCTCACGTAACCTTTCTTTTATGAAATTCTTTGGCAGATTATTAAGCTTAGACACAAGTAATATTCTAAGATTTTTAATCTCGTTTTCCTTTGCCATAAGATAGGCAAATGGAACTTCAGGTCCATAGTTTATCTTCTTCGCTTCTTTAGTAAGACTAACTATATAATCATCCATACTCTTTTCAAAAGCGGACAGGCTCTGTGTATTGTTATATTCTTTGATGCTATCTCTTAGGTAGTAGTAAATTCTTGCAGATTTAATAAATGTACTGCTTTCATCTATTTTATTAAATAGATTTTCTTTGAATTTTTCTACCCCTATTGTACCACCAGGAATAATAATCTTTTCTAAAAATTGCAAGTCCACCTTTTGTCTTTGAACTCTTAAAAGCGTTCTGACATTTGTAAAGTCTATCAAGTCTTCAGCATATTGAATTAAAAGCTCAGAATCAATTTCCTTTGCAAGTTGTTTCAAGTTTTCAAAATATGCCACATCAACATATATATCTATGTTTTGAGGATCACTTTCCTCAAGATAGTCATCATAAACTCTATTTACAACTTTTGAATATCTCGTGTCTATCTTAGCTCTATCTCCTGATTCGAAGTCCTTTCTAAGTTCTTCGTAATCAAAGCTTCCAACGTCAATAAACATACGAGTGTAGTCAATGCCGCTAATCTTTTCTTTCAACATGACCTTTAAATTGTGATATTCATATTTCATAGTTAAAAATTTTATTACTTTTGATTTGTTTAGCATTTTGTTATATTTAATATAAATATCTTGAAGGGCTTCTTTTAAAGCAACTTCGTAATCTTCAGGTCTGTCTATTTTTGCAAAGTACTCATGGTAAGAAGTGTCATTTAAAAGTCTTATAGCACTTTCCAAATTTTCAGCTTCTGCCATCCTGTCAAAGAAGTTTTCATTAAGAAGGTCTTTTTCATAAACTCTTGTAGTTACTGAAGATTGGATAAAATCTTGTCTATCCATAATACCTCCTATCCTTCAAATAAGTTTTGAACAATAAAGCTTTCTAAATCCTGTCTTTTAGAATCCACAATCTTTGAAAAGTCATTGTTTATAATTGACTTGCCATCATAAAATTTGAATCCACTTTCTACAAATTTTTCAGATAACTTATATGGAAGTCCCAATTTATTAAAGGCATCTACCATGTTTTCTTGTACTGAAATTGTAGCTTCATCTGATATGTTAGAATCTTTTAAAGCATTCTTTAAAATTGATATATATGTTTCTTCATCAATATTTTGTAATCCTGCTTTAGTTTTTTCTATAACTCTATCAACCACTTTTTGTTTAGCAGAAAGCTCTTCGTCTCTTGCTCTAAGGGTTGCGGAATTTATGATTTTTTCTATAAGATTTTGTGATTCTGTCTCAGCTTTTTGAATTATAGCTGATTTTTCATTTTTTGCTTCGACAATAATTTTTTCTATCTCTTTATCTTTCTTTTCTTCAGCTTCTTGAATAATTTGGTCAGACTCAGACTTTGCATCTTTTAAAATTTGATTTAATATATTATCTAAATTTGACATCTAATCACATCCTTTAGCTCAAGAACTATATTCTTGTTAGCATTAAGAATGAGAATGCGAAACCTAATATTGCGTATAACTCAACCATTACCGCATAAACTATACCTTTAACTTGTTGTTCTTCATTCTTTGCAAGAATATTCATACCAGCTACCGCTACTCTACCTTGTGCTTGTGCTGAAACTAATCCTCCAATTCCTACAGGTAGTGAAGCTGCAACATAGTATAAACCATGTTCTAATGGAATACCTGCTTCAATCTTGAAAAGAATTAAAAGTCCAATTACGAATCCGTATAATCCTTGTGTACCTGGTAAAAGTTGGATAACAAGTGACTTACCAAATTTTTCTGGTTCCTCTATAACAATTCCTGCAGCGGCTTCCCCTGCTATTCCAACACCTTTCGCGGATCCTGCACCTGATAAGAATACTGCTAAAGCAGCTCCTAATGCGGTAAATATAAGTCCTCCGTTTTCAATAAAAAACTCCTTCATTCTATTCCTCCTATTTGTTTTCGTTTTTTTCTAAATCAAAATATTTTGGTTTATTTATTAAACCTTTAAAGGCTTTTCCTCCGCCTTCATAGAATTTGTTAAACATCTCTACATATATAAGTCTTGCTGAATGCACATAAGCGCTTAGATATGATAAGAATAAGTTAAATAGTTGGAAGACAACAAATATTATAACTCCTCCAATTATTCCGACGATTCCTCCACCGAAAAGCATCTTTACAATTATGTTAATTGCAAGTGCAATAAATCCTCCTGCAAGTCCAAGGGCCATAAGTCTTAAGTATGATACAAAGTCTCCTATATATCCAGTAAGTCCATAGACTTCATTTAGTCCAACAGCAAGTCGTACTCCCCAGTTTTTAGAAGCTCTTCCAGCTGTTAAAAATATTCCTATTATTCCAGCTATCATAACCCACTTTGAAATATTTTTTACAGTTGGGGAAAGATTTAGTGGACCTGATGCAGCAAATAAAATTATGCTTATAAGCACTACATATAAAAATCCTACATCAAAGATTGCTCCTTTTAAATCCTTATCTCTAATCATCATATATGCCTTTATTCCAAGTGCGAAGAATATATGAATTCCTCCAAGTATAAGTGATATGGCTATTATGAGCATGGAATCTTCAGTTTGGTCAAGTAGAGGTTTATATGGCAAAGCTATTCCAAAGAATGAGCCATATATAAGTCCCCAAAGCATTGTCGGAATGCTTAGCAACATAAAGAACTTGACATTTCTTCTAAAGTCTTTTCTTAAGTTAAAGAACTTAAGTCCTACTATACATAGAATAAATAATAGTAGACCATATCCAAAGTCACCTACCATCATTCCTGCAAAGAATGCATAGAATGGTGCAAATAGAGGTGTTGGATCGACTTCATTATACTTTGGAAGAGAATACATCTCTGTAAGACCTTGGAATGCTCCTGTAAACTTGCCATTTTCAAGAATAATTGGCACGTTTGGATCGTCTTTTTTTGCATCTTCAACTTCCAAAGAATATCTGTCACCCAAGATTTGTCTTAATTTATCCTCAAACTCATTTAAAAGTCTTGTAGGCACATAACCTTGTATTAAATTAATCTTTTTACTTGTCTTGAAGTTCTCAGGAACCTCTTCTCTAAGTCTTTGGTTTTCAACGTATTCATAATAAACCTTTAAGTCTTCGAGTTTATCGATCTCACCTTTTAGAACTTCCTCTTCTTTTTTTATTTCATTTTCTTTTTCCTGTACTACCTTTGATAACTCAGAAATCTCTTCTTTTACAATATTATTTGTAGCTATTGTAACCGGAGTAAATCCATGTCTTCTCAAAACTTCCATATCTCGTCTTTTATTTTCTTTAAGACCTGCAAAGATTACATAGTAAACATCTTTTTCTTGAGACATTTCATCAAGAGAAACATCTTCAAAAGAACTAAGCTCTGTTCTAAGTTCCTCTATGGATTTATTGGGTACTAATCCAGTTTGTATAAAGCTTCTTTTAATATTGTAAAGATCTTTCACAGGAATATTTAAACCATCCCAATGTTTTAAATCTTCAATTTTCTGTTTAGAATTTTGAATCTCCTGTTTTGCATCATCAATAATCTTTTGAGAATTTTGTAATTTGGTATAAATAGGTTTGAATTCAAAACCACTACCTTTTTTAATTATTTCATCATAGGAATAATTTTGAACTCCTTCTTTCATTGCTTTAAGCTTAGATTTTTTTTCTTCATATTTTGAAAGAAGTTCTATAGCCCAACTAACTCTTTGTGATTCCTCCTGTGCCTTAAGAAGTTCAGCATCAGGAACTACCCTTTTCAAAAGATTATCTTCTGCTACCTCTTCAACCTCCTGAACTTTTTCGTCATTCAGATTGTTGAAATGAACATACTCAAATTCTTGCAATTCTTTAAGAAGTCGACTTCTATCATAATCAAAGGCAAGTAAGTTAAACTTACTCATCTTAAGCATTGACATATTCTGATACAACCCTCTCTACAATTGAATTTGCAACACTTTGGATTTTTGAGTCCTCCATGCTTTGTATTTTCTTAATCTTTTCTTGGGAGGCTTCCAAAATGGGAGCTTCTTTCTTTTCGCCCTCTTTTTGAGCCTTTTCTAACATTTCCCTTCTTGCTTCTTTTCCTTCTCTTATAATACTGTCATACTTTTCCTTTCCTACGGTTTTGATTTGCTCCAAAATCTCATCTGCTTTTGTCTTGGCATCTTTAACCATTTCATCAGCCTTAGATTCTGTTTCGCTAATCTTTTCAACCATATTTGAAGTCATACATTCACCTCCCCTATATATTAGATAACGATTTCACAATATACATATTTTTTGGTTTAGTTAGGCAATAGCCATTTTTATTGTTGGGGCTTTAAAGTGCTAAACTAAACCATAAATTAATATTAGCATATTATAAAATTTTAATCAATAAATATTAGTCTATTTAGTACCGAATAATCTATCTCCGGCATCTCCTAATCCAGGTAGGATATATCCATGTTCATTTAATTTTTCATCAAGTCCAGCAATGTAAATATGCACATCTGGATGAAGTTCGTGAATAGCCTTAACTCCTTCTGGTGCTGCAATTATATTTACAAGTTTGATACTCTTTGCACCTTTATTTTTTAAATATTGAATCGCTGCTGATGCTGAGCCACCTGTTGCAAGCATTGGGTCAAGTACAAGAACTGTTCTCTCTGAAATATCTGTAGGTAACTTACAGTAATATTCTACAGGTTCTAAAGTTTCAGGATCTCTATAAAGACCTATATGTCCAACCTTAGCTGCAGGAATAATACTAAGCATTCCGTCAACCATACCAAGACCTGCTCTAAGCACAGGAACAAGGGCGACTTTTTTCCCTGAAAGCACTTTCCCCTTTGTCTTAACTAAAGGAGTTTCAACTTCAATTTCTTCCATAGAAAAATCTCTTGTTACTTCATATGCCATTAGCATAGAAATTTCAGAAACCAAGTCTCTAAATTGTTTTGATCCGGTATTTACATCTCTAAGTATTGATAGCTTATGTGTTATGACCGGATGTTCAAATATTGTTACATTATCCATATCCTTACCTCCTACTTATAATAATATAATAACACTAAATAAGGTCTTTTGTAAAAGGTTAAATAATTTTTACATTTCCGCCACAGGACTTCTTGAGTCTATTCATGATTCCTATTCCTAAATTTTTCTCTTCAACCCCTTCACAAATAATGTGAGTTATATTTTCATCATCACATTGTCGTAATATTCGAAAAATTAAAGATGCCATTTGAAGAAGATTATCTCTATTTCCAAGAGAATAAAATTTATAAAAGGAATCTGCTAAATCACTATTATCTTCAAAAGTAACGAGAGCTACCTTCTCACCTTTTAATTCAACAGCTTTCTCTGTAAAAAAATCTCTCACCTTATATCTATTACCCAATATTACCTCCATAAAACCTTTTGGAGCATAATGTTTATACTTTTGTCCAGGGGATTTTGGAATCTCTCCTTCTTTTAATATAGATTTATCATATTCAACAGATCCAAAATAAATTTCCAAGTCCTCTTTAGAATAAAATCCAGGTCTTAAAATTAAATTAGGTTCACAAGTACAATCAAGTACCGTAGATTCTATTCCCACATTACAAGCTCCCCCATCGACAATTAATGGAATTTTATCTTTCATATCTTCATACACGTCTATTGCTGTAGTTGGAGAAGGTCTACCAGAAAGATTAGCAGAAGGTGCTGCAATTGGAACTTTAGATTCTCTTATAATATTTCTTGTAATTTCTTTCTTGGGCATTCTTATGGCAACAGTATCTCCACCACAAGTAACAGTTTTTGGAATAATATCTGATTTTTTTAAAATAATCGTAAGAGGTCCTGGCCAGTAATATTCCAGAGCTTTTCGAACTTTCTCAGGAACCTCTTCCACAAGCCTATAAAGCTCATAAATTTCTGATATATGAAGAATTAAAGGATTATCTGAGGGTCTATTCTTTGCCTCAAAAATTTTTTTACACGCTTCATCGCTTAATCCATTTCCACCAAGTCCATACACCGTTTCTGTAGGTATGGCAACAAGTTCATTTTGCGTTATACATTTTACAGCCTCTTCGACCACATTTTTTTCATTTTCATTAATTATTTTTGTCTTCATCTACACTCACCGGATCCATATGAATTACAATTTGTATTCCTGTCTCTTTTAAAATCTCCTTTTCTAAATCATCTGCAATCTCATGAACTTCCTTAAAAATTAAATCGCTTGGAAACTCTACATGAATAGAGCCAACAATCTTACCCCCACCATAATCATGTAATTCCAAATCATGAGCTCCCTTTACATGCTTTCCACTTTTTACTATATACATAATCTTTTCTTGAACATCTTTAGGTATAGCTTTGCCTAAAATATAAAATGTCGAGTGCTTAAGTATTTCAATACCAGACTTAAATATGATAATAGAAACAAAGAGCCCAGCATATCCGTCTATATTTTTATCAAATAAAATAAATATACATATCGAAAGGAGTATTCCAATTGACGATATTACATCATTCACAGCGTCCTCTGCCACACCTATCATTCCAAGAGAATTTATTTTTTTCCCTACAACTCTGTTGTAGATATATAAAAAAACTTTTATAAAAAGAGAAACAAACAACAAAAGCACAGATAAAAAAGAAGTATTAAGCTCCTGTGGTTCAATTATTTTTTCCACAGAGGATTTAAATAACATTCCTCCAGTTATAAGTATGAGTATGGAGACCAAAAAAGATGCAACATATTCATACCTGCCATGTCCAAAAGGATGTTCTTCATCAGCAGGCTTTCCCGCCAAGTATCCTCCTGCAATCGTAACAATTGAAGAAAGAGAATCTATTAAGTTGTTAAAGGCATCAGATATAACGGCAATCGAATTTGCAAATAGTCCTACTGTAAGTTTTATCCCAAAAAGTATTAGGTTTAAAATTACACCAATATAACCAGATTTCTTTATATATCTGTTTCTAATCTTAGGATCTTCCAAATTGTCCTTAGAACTGATAAAAATATTTTCTAAACTTTTCATACATTCCCCACTAATTCTTAATATATCTATTATAACACGAAAAAATTGTTGAAGGCTTTTAAAAAATATGATAATATAGTTAAGTAATTGACCTGCCGGAGTGGCGGAATTGGCAGACGCGCGGGACTCAAAATCCCGTGGTGGCAACATCGTGCGGGTTCGACCCCCGCCTCCGGCACCAAAGAGTATTTTATTATTGTTGTTACAATATAAAATACTCTTTTTTATTTTGACTCTATTTTAGTATATCAATTTTTTAATATCTATATCTTTATTTTTTCAGTTTACACCCGAACGTTTGTTTGTTAAAATGTCTTTAGGTGGTACTATGGATGTTTTGGAAAAATTAAAAATATTAACTGATGCAGCAAAATATGATGTGTCCTGTTCGTCAAGTGGATCAAATAGAAAAAACAAAGGAGGTCTTGGCGAGGGGGCAAGTTCCGGAATATGTCACAGTTGGTCTGAGGACGGAAGATGTATTTCTCTTTTAAAAATTTTACTTACAAATAAGTGTATCTACTCCTGTGAATACTGTGTTAATCGAAAGGAAAACAATACCCCTCGTGCAGAGTTTACTCCTCAAGAAGTTTGCGACTTGGTTATCAATTTTTATAAAAGAAATTATATTGAGGGACTATTCTTGTCCAGCGGTGTAGTAAAAAGCCCCGATGACACAATGCTAAAACTTATTGAAGTGGCAGACCTATTGCGAAACAAAGAAAATTTTAATGGTTATATTCATATGAAGGCAATCCCCGGTGCTTCTGATGAACTTGTACAAAAGCTTGGATCTCTTGTTGACAGGATGAGTATAAATATTGAACTTCCAACTGAGAAGGCTCTTAATCTATTGGCTCCTCAAAAGAAATACGAAAGTATTATTAGACCAATGAACTTTGCAAAAAATTCGATTCTTGAATATAAGGAAAATAAGAAAAAATATAAAAGAACTCCCCTCTTTCTTCCCGCTGGTCAATCGACTCAGATGATCGTTGGTGCAAATAGAGAAGATGACTTCACAATTATCAACAAGGCTTCGTCACTTTATAAAGATTTTAGTTTGAAAAGAGTTTTTTACTCTGGATATGTTCCCGTTGTAAATTCCGTATTCACTCAAGGAATAAAAAAAGTTCCCATGCTTCGTGAACACAGGCTTTATCAAGCAGACTGGCTTATGCGGTTCTATGGCTTTAGCCCAAGAGAAATTGTTAAGGAGGACAATCCATTCCTCGATTTGACAATGGATCCTAAATGTAGTTGGGCTGTGGAAAACTTAGACATCTTTCCGATAGAAATTAACAAGGCAAGTTATGAAGAACTGATACGTGTTCCTGGCTTTGGAAAAGTTTATGCAATGAGAATAATAAACGCAAGAAAATTTTCTAACCTCACCTTTGATGACCTACGTACCCTTAAAATTTCTCTAAAGAGGGCAATCAATTTTATTACTGTTGGTGGAAAATTCATGGGCGTAAGATTTAGTTCTAAGGAAAATTTGAAAAATATTATCAGGAGGCAAGATGGAACTGATGTAACTCAGCTTTCCTTATTTTAATTATGAAATATATTTTTGACGGTACTTTAGAGGGCCTTTTTACTTCAATTTTTGAAGGTTATAAAGACATCCAAAATATAAATTTTTGTGAAAGCTCTTTACAGACCTCTTTCTTAAGTGATGAAAAGACAATTAAAACAGATATGAATTTATATAAGAGGGTTAAGGACTCTATTGTGGAATACTTTGGATATGGCTTAATTATAGATATAAAGTCGGTAATGAAGTCTTATAATGTAGAAAAGTACGATGCCATTGCAAGGGTTATAAAGGGATCTTTTATTTATGGTAAAGAGTATCTATCATGTAGTTCAAAAGATTCATTCCTATTTAATGAGCTCTTAAAAAATTATCACAGAGAATGTCATGCCTATAAGGGTTTGCTTAGATTTAAAGAGATTAACGAATTTTATTATGCAGAGTTTGAACCTTTAAACGATGTGCTTGAAGAAATTTCAATTCACTTTAAAAAGAGAATGCCTAATGAAAAATTTATTATTCTCGATAAAAATAGAAAAAAAGCATCTCTATATTATGGAGAAAAGTTAATTTACAAGGAAGTTAATGACATTATAAATTTTAACACCCTTATGGTAAATGAAGAATCTCGTGATGAATTCTTTGAAAAATGTTGGAAAACTTTTTATGACACTGTATCTATCGACGAGAGAAAAAACCCAAATCTAATGAGAAATAATATGCCAAAGAGGTATTGGAAGTATCTAACAGAAAGAAAATAATCCCCTGTAATTGCAGAGGACTATTTTTATTCTATTAGTTTGATTTTACCATCTTCACCAAGTTTAAGTTTTACATCACTTGCATAATTTATTGTCTTTAAGTCATGACTAACAAGGATAATAATTGTGTTCTCTATTTTGTTTATCATTTCTAAAACTTTCTTTTGATTGATTACATCAAGCGAAGCTGTCGGTTCGTCAAGAAGTAAAACCTTCGGGTCTTGTGCCACTGCTCTAATTATGGAAGATCTCTGAAGTTCTCCTCCAGACAGGGCTTTGGGCTTTTTATTTAAAAGCTCCTTGTTCATTCCGAATTTTTCAAAAAGTTCTTCTAAATCATAATTAGTATTGTTTTCCTTTTCAAGTTCTTCTATGGATTTTTTAATAGTTTTTGTGGGGTCAAAGGATCTAAATGAATTTTGAAACACAACTTGAAATCCTCTTCTATCTTTTTCTATCAATTTATCGTTTAAGAAAATATTTCCCTGGTATGGAATTAGTCCAAGTATGGATTTTAAAAAAGTTGATTTACCACTACCAGACTTTCCCATTAGACCATAGCACTTTGTCTCAAACTCATATGAAATATTATTTAAAACCTTCTTCTCGTTGTAATTTACAGAAAGGTCTTTTACGATTAATTTATTTGTCATAAAATCCTCCTAAAATTTCGAAGCTTCAAGCAATGCTTTTGTGTAGTCCTCTTTAGGGCTATTATAAATGTCTTTAGCATCGCCATGCTCAATAATATTTCCTTTTTGCATTATCATGACTTTATCTGCAATAATTTCTGCTAATTGAAGATCGTGGCTAATAAAAAGTACAGACATTCCATATTCATCTTTAAGATTTTTAATTAAATTTATAATTCTAAGCCCCGTTTCACTGTCTAATGCTGTTGTAGGCTCGTCACAGATTAAGAGATTTGGCTTAAAGAGCATGGACATCAAAATCACTATCCTTTGAAGTTCTCCTCCTGAAAGTTCAAAGCTATACTTTTTTAAATACTCTAATGGCAAACTAACTTCATCCATCAAAGTCCTAATTCTATTTATGTCGTATGGAAGTTCTTGAATTTTATAAATGTATTTCAGCTGTTTTTCAATTGTCATTACCGGCACAAGGCAATTAAATGGATTTTGATATATCATGGCCATTTCCTTCATCCTAATCTTCGCAATTTCTTTGTCTTTTAATTGCATTATGTTTTTTTCATTTAGAATGATTTCTCCACTCTTGTTAAGAGTTTCAGGCAAAAGTCCCATTATTGCAGTTGCCGTTAATGACTTACCTGACCCTGACTGACCAATTATAGAAAGTATTTGATTTTTTTTAATTTCAAAATCTATTTCATTTACCAAAATCTTTTTATCGGAAGATATTTTTAGATTATTAACTCTTAGCATATTCTTCACCCAGTCCTTGAATTGAAAATACTAAAAGAACAACTAAAACTCCTGCTGGAAGCCACAACCACCACTTGTCTTTAACATTTAATATATTTAGTGCAACCGCAAGTATTGTTCCAAGACTCGTTTCAGGCTCTTTTATTCCAAATCCTAAAAAAGATAAACTCGCTTCCATAAGGATGGCAGTTGCCATAGAGCTTGTAAAGACAACAAGAAGTGTCTGTGATATATTCGGAATAATATGTCTTGTTAATATTTTAGTATTTCTAACTCCATTTATTTTTAAAAGCTGAATAAACTCCATTTCCTTTAGTACTTTTATCTCGTTTACAAGTATCCTTGTGGTAGGTGCAAAGGTAAATATGACTATTACAAATATTAAGTTTTTCACATTTGCTCCTATAAATGCAGCCACACATAGAGCAAGGACATAGAAGGGAAAGCACATAAAAATGTCGACTATGGACATTATTAGTTTTTCAAATCTCTTCCCACTACTTGCTATGAAGGCTAAAATCAAAGATAAAGCTACCTTTATTACTGTGGAAGTAAATGAAATAACCACAGATTTTTGTCCACCGTGCATAAGCCTTATCATAACATCTCTACCAAGTCCATCAGTTCCTAAAAGGTGTTCTACACTCGGCTTACTTTCAATATTTCTTAAATCTTGCTTAGTCGGATCAACTTTATAAAAAACTGGTCCAAGCCAAATAAATATTAAAAGTAATGCAATTATTATCTTGTATACTTTTTTCATTGGTTTACCTCCAATCTTTTATCAAGTCTTTGACTAAGTGCATCGGCAAGTCTATTAGATATTAGCACAAGAAAAGATATTATAGTTATTATTCCAAGGATTAAAGGATAGTCCCTCGCCATTGCTGCATCATAGTTAAGACGACCTATGCCAGGCCACACAAAAACTGTTTCTGTAATTAACATTCCTGAAATTATTCCTGGTACTTCCATAAGTATCAAAATAACTAACTTTGGAACAATATTTTTAAATCCAATCTTTTTATAGGCTTCGTACTCTGTCATTCCAAAACCTCTGTAAGTTTTTATATAATCTTCATTTTTCACATTTTTCATATAACCTATTACATATCTAACAATAGAAGAAAACTGGATAAATGTGAGCACAATAATTGGAAGAACACCATGGTATATTCTGTTTAGCCATAGTGGAATGTCACTTGATTTACTCAACTCTCCCGTTCCTGATATAGGAAATATTTTGTTATCAAAGGCAAGCCATTTTATAAGTATGATTGAAATTAAAAATGTTGGTATAGATATACCAATCATTGAGATTACATCAACCACTTTATATCTAAAACCTTCTTTAAATGAAGCCCATCTTCCGATAAAAATAGATAAAACTATTGCAATGATTAAGGAGGGAACTGTCAATCTCAAAGTGTTAGGTAGCCTTTCCAATATAAGTTTTATAACAGGTTTGTTATATTGAATTGAGTAGCCAAAATCAAGTCTAATAAAGGATGTGAACCATTTTGCAAATTTCACTGGCAAAGGGTCATAGTACCCCTTTGACTGTAACATGTTTTCAATTTGCGAAGGTGTCATCCCCTGTTTTATATAACTTGAATATGGGTTTCCTGGTATCATCTGCATAAGAATAAACATTAGTACAGATATCCCCATAACCATTACTATTATACTAATAAGTTTTTTTAAAACTCTTTTCATATTACCACCTTTAAAGAAAAGGCTGACCCTATGGCCAGCCTCAATAATTATTTTACTAATTCCCAGTTTTGAACATTATAAAAATCTACAAATGTATTTGGTTCGTAGTTCTTTAGTCCATGATTATATGCTTTAACAATGTCTGATGCATATAGCGGAATCCATGGAAGTTCTTTATTTAATAATTTACCAAATTCTTTAAGAGTTTCTGCTCTTTCATCAAGGTTGGTTTGTTGTCTATTTAAGTCCATAAGCTTATCTGCTTCTTCATTTTTGAAAGATGCAATGTTCCAACCGTAAACTCCCGGCTCGTCAGAAGCTTGAGTTGATCTCCAGTTTGGAGTTGGATCTGGGTCTGCTTCAAGGGTGTTACCCATTAAATATAAATCAAAATCGTGATTTCCTACAACCTTATCCATAACAGCTTTAAATTCCATAGGTTCGAGATTTATCTTAACACCAGCTTCCTTTAAGAAGTTTTGAAGAATTGTACCAGTTTGTTCTCTAATTTGGTCACCTGTTGGAACAGTAAGAGTAAGTTCTAAGTCCTTGCCCTCTTTGTCAACAAAACCACTGTTGTCAGTGTCTTCATAGCCTGCTTCTTTAAGAAGTGATTTAGCCTTTTCAACATCATATTTATATTCTTCTAATCCTTCTTTAGGGTAAGACCACAATGTCGGTACCATTGGAGTGTTTATAACTTCTCCATTCCCTTCAAGGAGTCCTTCAACAATAGAAGCTCTATCAATTGCATATGCAAAAGCTTGTCTTAACTTCGCATCTTTTAATTCATCTTTTCTAAGGTTAAAGCCCATGTACTGAATCTTTGAGTTAGGGTATCTATTAACAGTTACATTTTCTTCTTTTAATTTTGCTTCGTCATCTGACTTAATACCAGAAACATCTGCTAAATCTACAGTTCCATTTATAAGTTCTGCAGTTACAGTGTCTTCGTTAACAACCTTAAAAGTAAATTTGTTTAATTTAGGTGCTCCACCGTAATAATCTTCGTTAGCGCTAAGTTTTACAAACTCACCTTGTTTGAACTCTTCCATCTTATATGGACCTGATCCTATAGGATTTGTAAGTTCCTTTTCAGATTTTGACCAATCTGCAAAATTGATATTTCCCCAAATGTGTTTAGGAATTATTCCCAAAGTTCCTATGTTTATTAGAACTGGTGAATAAGGAACATCAAATGTTATTTCAACAGTCTTTTCATCTGGAGTTTGAACTCCTGTAAGTTCTTCAGCTTCCCCTTTGTTAAAAGCTTCAAAGCCAGAAATAGATCCTACATATGATTGAAGGTCTCCCTCATAGTCCTTGTTTGCAAGGGCTTCAAGAGTAAATTTAACATCTGCTGATGTAACAGGTTCTCCGTCATGAAACTTTAGTCCATCTCTTAAAGTAAAGGTAATCTTCTTACCATCTTCTGTCATCTCATACTTTTCAGCCATAGCTGGTTCGATTTCTATCTTTGAGTTTAATTGCAATAGTGAATCATATACTAATGAATTAACATTTCCATCATATTGAGTGTTTGAGAAAAGTGGATTAAAATTTCCTTCAGGTGAAGATGTAATACCATATACCAGTTCATCCATGTTCTTTTCTTCTGTTTTTTCAACTACAGCACCAGTGCTGTTTGCGTTTTGGTTAGTTTCGTCGTTATTGTCTTTCTTTTTGCAGGCAGAAAGTGGTGCCACTACAAATGAAAAGACTAAAAGCATAACCAATAATTTTTTCAACGATTTATTTTGCATAAATTCCTCCTTAATTTTTACAAATATTATATTACATTAATTATTTTAATGTGTCTACATATTAATTTTAATGTTGATTTGTGAAATATCCTTTGATACATGCGTTTATTTTCCCAAGGTTACCTAAATCACAAAATTCACCAAAGGCAAATGCAAATGTCTCATTTTTATTTACTTCTGCATATTTCCCTGTAGGTGTGGATTTGCTTTCAACAACCATATCCCATTCATGATTAGGATCTTCCTTGTCACTATTTCTAACCCAAATTCCAAGTGCAAATGTTTTGTTATCTGCAAATTCTAATTCTTTATTCAAATCCTTTAACTTAATAGTATGATAACCTGCATATGCATGTTCACTTTTTGTATCCATCTTGTTATCATAAATTTTATACTTTTCTATAAGTTCCATATATTCTTCTTCATCAAAGCAATCTGAGGCATCCTCTTCAAACTTATCAAAATCCTCTATTAAATATATTTCGAACTCTGCATTTCTCTTTGTAGTATAAAATCCTATTTCTTTTAATTCTTCACCTGCATTAGGTTTAAAAGCATTTAATAAAATAGTTTTTCCACCTATATCTGAATAAAAGTCAGATCTCATAAAGTCTGTAAATGGCATTTCATCATGTTGGTAAATTCCCGCATAAGTATCTGGATCTTCAACTCTTGTGAACACATATGGGTCTCCGCCAATTCCTTCAGTTTGATAGGATACATAAAAATATCCACCATCACCAAATTCTGTTCCTTGTGCGTCCTTCACAATCCAAGCTCCATCAATAGTAGGTCTATTTGTGCTAACAAAGTTATCTTTTGAAAAGTTGTTATCCCATCCAACTATAGCTATTGCATGGTTTGAAATTATATTCTTCTCTTTCTTCACAAAATATGCTGAAGTGTCTTTGTTGAAACAGTTCTCATTTTGATATGGAAATCTCTTTTGACCATCATGTGACATGTATACATTTGAAGAAACTGCACCATATTTAACTATCGCTTGTTTGATTTGTCTTAAATTTTCATCTTCAGGACTATTTATTTCAGCTTTACTTATATCCTTTAAAAATTCAAATCCCATTACACTTAGTGCAGGGTTTGTTTCGATAGGTCCGTTATTACTTAGTCCTGCCCTATAAGCATCTTCACTTATAGAATTAGGTATATCCATATCTGGTTGTGAAAATGGTTTGTAAGGATCTTCCTTTTCAAGAATCGGTCCATTACCTGACATCAAATAACCAAAGTCAGAATTTCTATCCCTTCCACTTCTTGGTTGGTCATATTTTGATTTATTATTAAATACTAATCCCTGTCTTGTTTCAAAGTTATTTTCTGAAAGGTCAATGTCCTTTCCAGTTTTCATTTTATAGAATGATTCCAGGGCTGCAAGGGAAGAAAATGAGCGACATGAACCATCTTTATATTGATTTTTTACTGGAGTTACAAACCCTTTTTCTCTTAGGTCATATTTAACAGGAGTTACTCCGTCTTCTTCAAACTCTTTAGCAGGTTTTTCACTTTCAGTAAGTCCCACATTTAATACCACTTTACCGAAAATACTTGGAGCTTGTCCACCGTACTCTCCAAATAAAAGTTCTGGATGTTCAAAATAAATTGAGTAAGATTCACTTATATTACCCTTTTCTATTGCCTCATCTGAAACAGTAATTTCTATTTTATCTCCAACAAACTGTAAATTGGAATTTGTTTCAATTGGATTTCCCACTTCATCCATATCAGTCTGTTCAACTGGATTGTTTTTAAAATCGGTTATAGGATTTGAAATAGTCAATTTTCCATTTTTTATATCTTTTTTATCAGCTTTCAGTTCTACATTTAGCTCTTTAAATGTAGCCATTCTCGCCTGGTCTTCACCTTCAGTTGCCAGTGGGTCGTCCTCTGGTCTTACACTATTTTCCTTTAGCCACGAAAAATCATCCATATTAATTTTATCTATAAATATGGTGTTTAATGTCTTAAAGGATTTAATAGTTTCAAAGTAATCCTCGTTCAATTCATTTTCATCAACATAAAGTCTGTGAAGCTTTTTCAGTTCTTTTAGAGCTGTGATATCTTTTACTTTTGTATTTCTCAAATGTAATGCTTCTAAATTTTCAAGTCCTTTCAAGCTTGAAATATCTTCAATAGGATTGTCGCGAAGATAAAGTGTAATTAAGTTCTTTAAATTTTCAAGTCCTTTAATTGAAGTTATTTTATTGCTATCTAAGTCAAGTCTTGTAAGATTTGTCATCTTTGAAATTTGAGAAATATTACTTATATTATTATTTTGTAAGCTCAAAAATTTAGGATTAGTTCCCCTAAGCCCAAATAAATTTGATAGAGTCGTATTTTGTATATTTATATGTTCTATCTCTTTATTTGTGGAAAAATCTATTGCGCTTAGTGTCTCCTTTTGAAGGTTTTTGTAATCATTATTGATATACCAAAACTCTTTGAGTTTAGGCATTTCTTTTAGAAAAGAAAAATCTGTTACTTCCCTCTTCAACGAAGCGTCATTTAAAGTTACATGGAACTGTTCTAAGTTCTTCGCATATTTTAATGGGCTCACAAGTGTATCAGTTACATTTCTGCCCTTCACTTTAAATGTCTTTAACATATTTAAATCTTCCGGAGTTATTTCTCTATCACCTATAGGTTTCTTGTCCTTTGAAAATTTTTTATTTGCCTCATCTGTTAAATTTGTGTACTTTTTATAAAAATTACTATACTCATTAAAGAGTTCCTTATAAAAATCTTCAGTTTCTTTGTCCATAAACTTAATATCATCTGGGATTTCTACAGTTATTTCGCCAATGTTCCAAATATATGCAACTGCAAAAGTAATTTTTAAATTTACTTTTAATTCTTTTCCCCTATTTGCATAAAGCACATCATTATCTATTTCAAGATTAATTTTATTTGTTGCTTTATCGTATTGGGCAGTTACACCAGGAACATCTGCTTCAATATTTTCCATTATATTAAGTTCATCAGCTTCAAAAACTTCTTCCAATTTCTTTTCAAGTTTATCAAAACCCTTATATGGATTATCAAAAGATAAAGGATTTGAAGTAAAAGTTAACTTTTCAGGAACACCTACTTTTTGACCCCAAAAACCTATGCTTGCCATTCCTATATCTTGCATTGGTAGAAGTTTAGAAATTAAATCTGCTAATTCTGTATAGTCATATACTCTATTACCAGTAAAATCAACATCATTTAATTTTGTAAAATCCTTAACTATTGATACATCATCAATTCTATTTGCAGATACATCAAGAAATTCTAACTTTGTAAGATTTTTTAGTGAAGATATATCTGTAATTCCCTTAGAAATTATTTTATTGTTTTCATCTCCATCCACAGTTACGTTGTAATGTAAATCAAGTCCTGTTAAATTGGTTAGCCCTGCAAGGGGAGATACATCTTCGATTAGATTGTTGTAAAGTTTTAAAAACTCTAAATTCTTTAAATTTTCTAATGGCCTTACATCTGTTATTCTATTTCTTTGAATTTCTAAGTACTTTAAATTCTTTAAATCTTTTAGAGGAGTAATATCGGAAATTTCATTTTCGTTTAACTTTAATTTTTCAAGGTTAACACAATGTTCAATCCCCTTTATGCTCTTCATACCTCTTGTAACTGCAAACTTAAAGTCCTTTGTACCAGATAAACTCTTCGGTTCTCCTAAGATAGAATAAGTAAAGCTTTCTCCAAAAGTAGGATTACCATCCGCATCTAAGAATATGGAAATTTCTTTTAAACTTTCCATTTCCTCCTTGGTTATAGCTGCAGAGTCTTCTCTATCTCTTGAGATATTTTTATTTAAAACTTTCCTAAAAAGCGGATCTTCAATCTCAACAAAAACTTTTTTTCTTGCATTTTTAACTGCTTCTTTTAGTTTTTCCACAGCCATATCTATCTCATCTTGTGACTTTGCATTTTTTAAAACATCACTTGCGTTAGATATTTCCTTTTGAAGTTTATCTTTGTCAGAATCAGCCATATCAAGTTTTAAAACTTCTTTAGCCTTTTCTATCTCTTTTTCTAAATTTGTCTTATCCAATACTGGTGCTGGTTCTGTCGGTTTGCTTGGTTCCGTTGGTTTAGTTGGTTCTGTTGGTTTAGTAGACTCAGTTGGTTTTTTATCTTCATCTTTATTACCAACTTTTAAGAATTCTTCTACTTTGTTTTCTACACCTTTTGATATAGAACTCTTTCCACCAAGAATAATAACTTTTTCTATATCTTTTTCTTTCAAATAATCTGTAAGATTACCTTCTATTTTATCTCTTCTTACAAGTACAATTGGAGCATTATTCTTTTTAGCAACAAGTCCACCTGCAAGAGCATCGGGAAAATCTTCCCCACTTGCAAAAACTATTTTATTAGAGTTAAACTCCTTTGCAACTTTTAATGAAGTTTCATATCTATCTTTGCCATAAATTCTTTTTACATTTTTAAATCCTGGTAAACTACTTTCACCACCAAATATAAGTTCAGGACTATATTTGTTTAAATCTATTCCACATCCAGCATCATAAAGTATTATTGAGCCTTCACTGTAGATATAAGGCGCAGCTACAAGTGCATCAGCAAAGTTCTTTCCACTTGCAAAAACTACTTTTGTAGAATTAGGGTTTAATTTTTTCTTATATTCAAATACCTTTACTGAAGTTTGGTATCTGTCTATACCTGCAATTCTGTTTACTTTTGCTACCTTTGAAAGTTCTTTTTCAACAGAATTTGAAATTGTACTTTCTCCACCTACCAAGATAATTTCTTTTGCTTTTACTCTCTTAATCTCTTCGATAACTTCCTTTGACACCATATTTTTTCTTGTTAATAGGATAGGGTATTCATTTTCACAAGACATTGCAGACGCAGATATAGCATCAGGATAATTTTCTCCAGATAGAACTATAACTCTATCAGTTGTTTTAACATACCTTTTACTTATCTCTACTGCAGTTTTGTATCTGTCAGGTCCAGCAATTCTATTGATTTCTTTTGCAAAGTTTTTTTCAGGTGAAAAGATTAACAATGCAAAGCACAATAGAGCAATAAAATAGTTTCTTACCTTTCTCATTAAAACCTCCTAAGTTTAGTTATAGCTTAACTAAATAATAGTCGCGCTTATATAATTGTATCATATTAATACGTTAAATTAAATCAGTCTTTACCATCTTTTAAAATTTATAATTAAAAAAAAGAGAATATTTCATCTCCTGTCTCTTATTTTAATTTCAATTCACTATCAATAATCTTATATTTTATTTCTCCAAGAGCTTCCACTTCAGGGTCATGGCTTGCAAGTATAATTGTCTTACCCATATCTCTCCACTCTTTAAAAAAGTCCAAAGTTTTTTCTTTCCAATACTTATCTAAGTCATTTGTTGGCTCATCTGCAATAATTATTTCTGGATTTCTTGCATGATTTATTACAAGCATTGCCCTTCTTCTTTGACCTCCACTAAGGGTATGGGGAAGGCTATTCTTCTTATCTTTTATTCCAATGTTATCTAAAAGTTCTTCTATTTCTTTTTTTGAAATGTCTTTGCCTGCTACTTTTGCAGCAAATTCTATATTTTCTGCAATTGTAAGAGCCTTTATCATTACCGAAGACTGAAATAAATAGCCATAGGTCTTTGAACGAAGTTTTGAAATCTCTTGGTCGTTTAAACTCCAAAGGTCTTTGCCCTGTAATAAAACTTTTCCTTCTGTTGGTTTTAGAAGTCCTCCAATTATCATTAATAGTGTAGATTTTCCAGTTCCTGACTCTCCCGAAATGGTTGTGATTTTACCTTTTTCAATTTTTAGGTCTATATTTCTTATTGGGGTTACTGCTTCTCCAGTTGTAAATGTCTTTGTTATATTTTGTAATTCCAACATTATATCCCCCCTGTAATAGCTTGACTTGGCTCTATGGATGAGTTTTTCAGTATAGGTCTTATTGTTGCAAGTAGTGAAATTACTATGGCAAAGACTAAACTAAGTACCATGGAAATAATTATTTGATTTACATCTATACCAAGTGGTAATGCCATAAGTTTTCTTATTCGTTCCGTTATAAACACAGTTGATAGTCCTCCAAGAACTGCTCCTATTAGTCCTGCTGTTCCCGATTGGATTAAAACTTCTAAGAAGCTTTCCTGTAAAACTTTTTTCTTACTTAGTCCGATTGAACGAAGATATCCTATTTCTGTTTTTCTCTCCTTTGCAATCATGTTGTATAGAGTTGATATTGCTATTGCAGTTATTAAAAATACTAAGAGTGCAAAAATTAAAAACAATAATAGGAATGAATTTGCCTGTTCTTTTACCATGTCTCTAACTTGTGAAACGTGAATAACCTTTGCTCCAAAACCTTCAACATTTAAATTGTCTATAAACTCATTTACATCAACGCCGTCTTTGAGCTTAATAAAGGATGTAGTTATAAGCTTTTGAGGATCTTTTTCATCAAAGTAATCCGTTGAGAAAGTTTTTTTACCTAAATCTCTTACAGTATCAAGATCCATAAAGATTGACTCGTCAAATCCGCTTCCAGTCCTATAAAGCCTTCCCTTTACATCAAAGACATTGTTTAAAAGAAATGCCTTTCTGCCAAATTCCCCACCTATATTTTGTCCTAAAACCATCATTCCATCTTCTATTTTTTCAATATTTTCATTTTCAAGCCATGGCTTAATTAAAAAGTCCGACTCTCCATCTACTCCTACAATTCTATAGGTTTTGTCTGTACCACAACAAACTCCTCCTTGTAGAGTCTTTACAAAAAATTGATTTGTTACTTTTTCTATTTTGTCCTTAGGAATTCTTTCCATTAGTTTGTCTTCTTCAAAATATTTCATTTCAGCAACTCCGCTGAATAAAAAGTCCTGTGGATTGCTTTCAGCTTCTGCAGGATAGATAACAACATCCGCTCCCATTCTATCCTCATTGAACTTTATTCCATCATCTATTTCTTTATATATGTTGTAGACAACAATAAATACCAAAGTTGAAATAAGAGTTACAAAAATTGCAATAAGAACTTGATTTTTTCTTCTGAAGACATTTTTTAATGCCAGTTTAAACACTATAATTCTACCTCATTTTTAATAAACATCTGTAAAATTCCAAGTACAATAAATACTACACCAATCACAATAGCAAATGTCTTCATTGTGTGACATGCCATGCCTTCCATTTTACACACTCCAATTCCAACGTTGTTCATAGTTATTGCAATTGATAAAACACCAATACCAATTAGTTCAAGTATAGACTTTGAGTTCTTAATTATATTTGCAATTCCAACTACAATAGTTGCAACCGCTAAGTATAATAGTGCCACATCAGTCCAATGGCACTTCATAGGAACTTCCATTCCCTTTGCAGTTTCAATCATCCCTTCACATGGTGTAGCAAAAGTTTTAAGCCCAATAATAAGAACTATTGATGCTACTATTGCTAAAATATTACAAATTTTTTTAGCATTATTTTTCATTTTTATCATTCCTCTTTATGTCTATATTATTTTCTACTTTTGAAAGAATACTAATTATTAATCGAAAACTAACTCTTGAGTTAATCCATAATTCCCTATACTTTAAAAAAATACCTTTTTATTTTTAACGATTAGATATGTATAATTATCTTACCAGCAATTTCCACCTCCCATATATTTGAGATTTAAATAATTTATTTCCTATTGTATTATATCAACACACAATTACTATTTCAAGATTAACCATTCATTAGCGTTAATCGCAAAAAAATCCCCTACTGCATTCACAGTAAGGGATATTTTTTATTTCTTTTCCAATTTTATCTTTATCTCTTCACCATTTAAATCAACAATTTCTCCTTCAAGAGATTTATTTATTTTTATTTCAACTGCCAAAGTTTCATCTTTGATAAAATCTTCAAATTTTTTAATTGCATCTTCAACTTCTTCTGTTGGTGTATACTCTATGACGATGTTGTCTAAAATGTCATAATCATTTGACTTTCTCATCTGTTGAACTTTTGAGATAAATTCTCTTGCGTATCCTTCTGATTTAAGTTCAGGTGTGATTGTAGTGTCTAAGATTACGAATAGATTATTTGCCATTGTTACGTCAAAGCCTTCTTTTGCTGAAACTCTAACTTCAACGTATTCTCTCTTAATTTCTGTATCTTCATCTTTAAGCTTAATCTTTTGGACAGTTTCGTTTAGTTTTGATACAAATTCCTTAGCGTCTACTTCTTGTAGGAATTTTTGGAAGTCTTTAATCTTTCCTCCAAGAATTCTTCCTGCCACTTTGAAGTCTGGCTTAAGTTCGTAGTTCATAAACTCGGAAAGATCTTTTCTAAATTCCACTTCTTTTATATTAAGTTCTTCTTTTATAAGTGGAACTAAATCTTCAATAATCTCTTTATATTTTGCATCAACTACAATTTCTTTTAATGGTTGTCTTACTTTTATATTCACTTCTTCTCTTGAAGCTCTTCCCAGGGTTACAAGCTCTCTTACGATATCCATCTTCTTTTCAAGCTTCATATCAATAAGTGACTCGTCTTCTTCTGGTAAGAAGTCAAGGTGTACTGAAACTTTATCTGTAAGATTTCTATACATCTCTTCAGCCATAAAGGGTGTTATTGGAGCTATAAGTTTTGTAAGTCCAAGTAAGATTTCATATGTGGTATTATATACCGCCTTTTTGTCGTCATCCACTTCTGTCTTCCAGAATCTTCTTCTATTTCTTCTGATATACCAGTTTGAAAGGTCTTCTATAACGAAGTCAGATATATTTCTTACAACCTTTGTAACTTCAAAGATATCCATATCTTCTTTGTATTCTTTAATTAAATTATTATATCTTGAAAGTATCCATCTATCTATCTCTGGTCTATCCTTTGGTTCTATATAGAACTCTCTTGGGTCGATGTCATCTGTGTTTGCATATAGCTTGAAAAAGTTGTAGGTATTTTTAAAAGATCTAAAGAACTTACTTTCAACTTCTCTAAGTCCGTCCACGTCAAATCTTGTTGGTACCCAAGGTGGAGATACGTATAGTGAATAAAATCTTACAACGTCTGCACCATATTCATCAAATAATTCTATTGGATTTAATGTATTTCCTCTTGACTTAGACATCTTCTTGCCGTCTTTATCTAAGATAAGATCATTTACAAGCACATTTTTATAAGGTGCCTTTCCTGTAGTTAATACTGAAATTGCAAGTAGTGAGTAAAACCATCCTCTGGTTTGGTCAATACCTTCATTTATAAAGTCTGCAGGGAAGAGTTCTTCAAAGAATTTTTCTTTGTTTTCAAATGGATAGTGATGTTGTGCAAAAGGCATTGCACCAGAGTCAAACCAAACGTCGATAACATCCTTTTCTCTCGTCATTATCTCTCCACACTCTTCACATCTCAAGTGAACATCATCAACATATGGTCTGTGTAGTTCTATATCTTCTGAGATGTCTTCGATTGCTCTTTCCTTAAGTTCCTTTCTTGAACCTACAGATGTGGTGTGCCCATTTGGACACTTCCATACAGGGAATGGTGTTCCCCAGTAACGTGATCTTGAAATTGCCCAGTCATTTAGATTTTCAAGCCAGTTTCCAAATCTCTTTTCTCCAACAAATTCCGGGAACCAATTTACTTTATTATTTTCATCTATAAATTTATCTTTAAGTTTTGTAACTTCAATGTACCATGACGGCTTTGAATAATATATAAGTGGTGTGCTACATCTCCAGCAATGTGGATAGTTGTGTTCAACCTTTTGCTTTTTAAACACTTTGCCCTGTTCTTTAAGATATTTTATAACCTCAGGGTCTGCATCCATAACGAACATACCCTTCCAAGGAGTTTCATCAAACTTACCTTCTTCGTTAACAGGGTTTATAAGTGGAAGGTCATATCTTCTTCCTGTTTGATAGTCATCTTCTCCAAAAGACGGAGCTGTGTGTACAATACCGGTACCATCAGTTGTGGATACATAATCTGCCACTGTTACAAAGAAAGCTTTCTTGTCAGGTTTTATAAATGGAAGAAGTTGTTCATACTCCATATATTCCATGTCCTTGCCCTTAAGTTCCTTTATAACTTCATAGTCCTCTCCAAGTACTTTATCTGCAAGTGCCTTTGCAACATAGAACTTATTTCCATTAGACTCAGCTAATATATAATCTACATCTGGTCCCACTGTAAGTGAAACATTTGATGGAAGTGTCCATGGTGTAGTTGTCCATGCTAAAAAGTATTCATCATGATCAACTCTTTTGAATGCCACGATTATTGTATCAGTTTTAATATTTTTATATCCTTGAGCAACCTCGTGGGATGCAAGACCAGTTCCACATCTTGGACAATATGGAAGTATTTTTGCACCTTCATATACAAGTCCTTTTTTGAACATATTGTCAAGTAACCACCATACAGTTTCGATATAGTTATTATCCAATGTAATGTATGGGTTGTCCATGTCCGCCATAAATGCCATTCTATGAGACATCTCTCTCCATGCCTTTTCATAAGTGAAAACAGAGTTTTTACATTCTTTGTTGAAGGCTTCAACTCCATACTCTTCTATTTCTTTTTTACTTTGTAGGTTTAACTTCTTTTCAACTTCAATCTCTACAGGAAGTCCATGTGTATCCCAACCTGCTTTTTTCTTAACCCTGTAGCCTCTCATGGTCTTATATCTACAGTTCATATCCTTTAGAGTTCTGGATATAACATGATGTATTCCTGGTTTACCATTTGCAGTAGGAGGACCGTCAAAAAATACATAGTTCTTATCCTTTGGTCTTTGATTTACAGTTTCATGTAATAAGTCAATTTCTTTCCAATACTCTGCTGTTTCAATTTCTCTTTCTCTTACAGGCTTATTGGAAAGATCTCTAAATTTTGCCATTCTTTATTCCTTTCATTCTATATTACAATTTAGGTTCATTTTGGGTATAAAAAAATCCCTAGTCTAAACTAGGGACGAATTTTCCGCGGTACCACCCAAATTGTGAATTGTCTTCACCACTCATAAACTTAACGCGTTTAACGGGACACTCTACATATCGAATATCCAACTCCAAGTTGATCTATCTTACACTCCAGCAATTCGTTCCACCAAACCGAATCTCTCTATAGCCTTTATGAAAGAACGTACTCTTCAGTCATTAATGCATTATATTTTATAATTAGTATTTGTAATTGTCAAGTTATTTTTCTGTAAAGTCTATAGAATTTACAAGAAGTGTTCTGATTTGCTCTACAAAGTCTTGGTCCTCAACAGTAAAATTATTTATAATATCTGAGTCAATATCAATAACACCATAACACACATCGTTCTTTATAAGGGGAACAACAAGCTCTGAATTTGCAGACTCGTCACATACAATATGGCCTGGAAACTTTGACACGTCATAAACTTTTTTTGTTTCCATAAGTAGTGCACATGTTCCACAAACTCCCTCCCCAACAGGTATCTTTATGCAGGCTGGCTCTCCCACATATGGTGCAAGTATTAAGTCACCTTCTCTGTTCATTAAATAAAAGCCTGCCCAAATAACATTTTCAATACTGCTAAAAAGTATTTCTGAAACCCACTTTAATTTTTCATCTATAGTTTTTCGCTTTTGCAAGTTATCTAAAAAAGTTTCTAAAATTTCATCATATTTTCCCATTTCCATCTCCTATAGTCCCAGTTCGTCCTGTTTTTTTCTAAGCTTTATAATCACTTGGTCTTCTTCAAGTTCCACCATGTCGTAGGTTATCGGCTCATCCTTTTTAACATCTACCTTTAACTTTGTCTTCTTTGTTATTAATCCAATAGGCAGAAGATTTTTCTTTCTCTGGTCAATGTGGCTTATAATCTGTCCATATACGTCTTTTCCACCAATTCCTTCAAGGGTTTGTCCCTTCTTCAAGTCTCTCTTTGCAAGTGTAATAGTATCTGACACTTGACCTTTTTCAGGAACTATCGTAGGATCTTTTTCTACAATTGCATTGTAAATTGTTATTGGTGTTTCAAGGCTTGTTAAGTGGTATGGCCTATAGAGCACATAGTTTGGCCCGTCCCCCATTGACAAGTATCCCATTAGGTCATGCACTTCATCTGCATCATGGGTTACCACTGCAAACACTCCTGGCGCAATTCCGAAGCAAAAGTCCACAATGCGGTAGCTATTTAAAATACCACCTTGTTCCTTTAGTGTAAACTGACTTGCCATTGTCTTTATGTCAGTTGTAAGTCCATGGCATCCAGGGATGTCTGGAGTAAATCCAAGGGCGTTTGCAACTGAAGTAAGTTCAATCATCGTATTTGTTCCATCTACAAAAGCGGTTAACATCTTTGGATAAAGTCCTTTTTTCAAAGCCTCTTCCCTAAGGTCATCTTCCGTTGCATAGTAGTTAAGGGGATTGTTCTTTCCCTTTCCAACTGCAAGTAGCTTAAAGCCCGCTCCAACTGCAAAGTTTGCAAGTTCCATTATAGCTCCTGGCTCGTCGCCAGCAGAGCCAGTGTACACAACTTTATTCTTCTTTGCCCTTTCATTAATAATCGGCCCAACCACTGCATCACATTCCACGTTGAGCATAATTATATTTTTATAATTATCAATAGACTCTAAAGCAAGCTTTGCACCAAAGGGAGGATTGCCAGTTGCATCAACTACTCCTTGAATCTTGTCCAGCCCATAGGAGAGTTCATAATTTTCAGTAATTACAAACTGACCCTTCTTCATTGCAAGTTCTGCCTGTGATTTTTTATTTGTAAATATAATGTCTTCTTCTTTTACTCCGGAAGAAAGGTAGGCGTGCTTTGCTTTATCAGGTTTTTCTTCAACTATAATTGAAGTCTTCATTCCCTTTATTCTACTGATTTGATTAACCAGTCCCGTACCCATCTTTCCACTTCCTACAAGAGCAATCTTTAATTCTTCTCCTCTATTGGTAAGCTCCTGTAGCTTTCTTGTCATTTTAAACATTTTCCACCTCGTCTATTCCCTGGGCACATGCAAATGCAGATGCCCAAGCCCAGTGTAGATTGTAGCCTCCACAGTCACCATCCACATCAAGTATTTCACCTATTAAGTAAAGTTTATCATATATTTTTGATTTTAGCGTCTTTGGATCAATTTCTCTTGTGTCAACACCACCACAAGTTATCTGTCCGTCCTTCTCCGACTTATAACTTGTAACCTCCAAACGTAAATCTTTACATTTTTCGCAAATAGATTTTATTTCCTCATTTGTTAGCTCACTTACATGATTTTTATAAATTTCTAAATCTTTGATGATTAAATCAGAAATATTATCATGAAGGATAGAGCTTAATAAATCTTTTGGACTCTTGTATCCATTTTGGCTTATGGATGAAACTAAGAAGTTAAAAAGATCTTCTTTCTCCATATGTGACAACAAATCAAGAGATACAAATACCCTTTCGCCCTTTTTAATTTCAGCAATTGCTCTACCTGATATCTGTAAAATTCCAGGACCAGAAATTCCATAGTCTGTAAAGAGTATATCTGAAGACTGTTTTAAAATCTTCTTCCCATCCTTAACAAGGTAAACATCACCAGGCACTTTTGTTCCCTGAATAGTCTTGTAAAGTTTTTTCTTGGTGTTAAGCTGTACAATACCTGGATAAGTTTCTGTTATGCTATGTCCCAGGTCTTCTAAAAGTCTGTATCCATTTCCATCGGAGCCAGACTTTGCCATAGCCCTGCCCCCAGCTGCAACGATTAAATAATCAAAAGTATATCCACTGTTATCATACTTTAAAATTCTTACATTTCTCTTAAAATCTATTTTCTTTATATAAGAGTTTAAATGCACAACTACATTTTGATTTTCTGCTTCTTGTATTAGACACTGAGCGATGGTTTTAGCCTGAAGACTCATTGGATAAACCTTCCCATCTTCCAGTTCAAGTTCCTTTACCCCAAGACCATTAAAAAACATTATGCAGTCATCATAAGTAAAATTATTTATAATTGACATGGGAAATTTTTCATTTTGTCCATGATAGTTTTCTATGCTTATGTTTGAATTTGTGAAGTTGCATCTACCATTGCCCGTTGCATAAATCTTTTTTAAAAGCTTGTCATTTCGTTCAAATATATGAACCTCATGTCCAAGTCGAGCAAGTTGAATTGATGCAAAAACTCCGGAGGCTCCCCCTCCAATAATTCCAATTTTAGCCATAACTCCTCCTACATTAAAGTATAAACTAAAAGAAGTTCTTTATAAAGCAAAAGACAGCCCCATGGCTGCCTTTATTTGTTTTCAAATGTAACAACTACAAAATTTCCGTTTTTTACTTTCTCAACAATACTTTCTTCATTAAATTCTTGAAAAGCTATTGCGGAATTACTTTCATATTGTTTAAAAATCGCAATGGGCTTAGATGGTTTTATTTCATCTTCCTCTGCGCCTTCAGTTATAAAACCACCTTCAAGCTCTGTATAAGGATTTTCCATTTTATATGTGCTTGTATATCCTCCCTTCATGTCTGTTACAGAAACATCAAGGTTTGACTTACGCATACTTACTGCAATGATTCCTTCCTTACTCATAAGTTCACCCATTTCAAGCACATCTTCCTTTGTTAACTTTGAGTCTTTCACAGACCAAAACTCTATTTTAATATTTCCGATTTTGTCATCTATCTTATAACTTACCACCGCAGAATCAGGATTTAATGATTTAAAAATTCCACCATCAATTTCACTAAATTCATAAGGCTTAATCGTCATTTCCTTTAAGTCATGATTTTTATTTTGACATGACACAAAAAGTAACATGGCAATCAGTATAATTAAAATACTATGTTTTTTCATAATATCACCTCTTTAGTATATTATATCACGTTGAAGTGGAAAATGAGAAGTGAGATGTGAATAGCTATTGATGAGAAGTTTAGTTTGGAAAAATAAAGTGAAAATAATAAAAAACTGCCCTCACTGAGAGCAGTCTCTATATCTATTTCTTTTCTATAAAAAGTTCTCCATCTTTAACTGTTATTACAACTCTATCTTCATCGGAAACTTCTCCTTTAAGAAGTTTTCTTCCAAGTTCTGTTTCCACATACTTTTGTAAGAATCTCTTAATTGGTCTTGCACCATAATGAACATCATATGCCCTTGCCATGATAAGTTCCTTTGCAACCTTGTCAAGTTCAACAGTGATTTGTCTTTCTGAAAGTCTTTCTTCAATTTCTTTAACATCTTTGTCTAAAATATCATAGATTTCATTTTCTGTTAACGGTTTAAACAATACAATATTGTCCACTCTATTTAAAAACTCTGGTCTAAATGTAAACTTCATCTTATCCATTACTTCTTTCCTTGCTGATTCAGATATTTCTCCTTCTTGGTTGATACCATCAAGAAGATTTTCTGAACCAATATTTGAAGTCATAATTATAATTGTGTTTTTAAAGTCTACGGTTCTACCTTGATTATCTGTTAATCTTCCGTCATCTAAAACTTGAAGTAGGATGTTAAATACATCTGGATGTGCCTTTTCAATTTCATCGAATAGCACCACTGAATATGGTTTTCTTCTTACAGCTTCTGTTAATTGCCCGCCTTCTTCATAACCAACGTATCCTGGAGGTGAACCTACAAGTCTTGATACAGAATGTTTTTCCATATACTCAGACATATCTATTCTAATCAAATTCTTTTCGTCATCGAACATGGCTTCAGTAAGTGCCTTTGCAAGTTCGGTCTTACCAACTCCTGTAGGTCCAAGGAATATAAATGAACCAATTGGCTTTTCAAATGAACCTATACCAGATCTTGAACGGATTATGGCTTCTGTTACAGCTTCAACAGCTTCATCTTGTCCAATAACTCTCTTGTGAAGAACTTCATCCATATTGAGAATTCTATCTCTTTCGGACTCTACCAATTTATTTACTGGAATATGAGTCCAATTTGATACAACTTCTGCAATTTCTTCTTCAGTTACTTCTTCTTTTAGTGAAGAGTCGCTATTTTTTACATTTTCAGTTGCTTGTGCAAGTTTTGTTTCAAGTTCTGCCAATGTGGAGTATCTTAGTTTTGAAAGCTTTTCGAAATCGTAGTTTCTTTCTGCTTCTTCCATTTGAATACGAACTCTGTCAATTTCAGCCTTAAGTTCTTTTACTTCATCTATTTCAGATTTTTTATTTCTCCAGTCCTCATATTCTAAGTCATATTCATTCTTTAAATCTTGAAGTTCTTTTTCCAAGTCTTCAAGTCTCTTCTTGCTCAATGAATCGTCTTCTCTCTTTAATGCAGCCCTTTCAATTTCAAGTTGCAATACTTTTCTCTTCTTTTCATCAAGGGATGATGGCATTGAGTCGATTTCAGTTCTAACCATGGCAGAGGCCTCATCCATTAAGTCAATTGCCTTATCCGGTAAGAATCTATCAGTTATATATCTATTGGAAAGTGTGGCACATGCAATAACTGCATTGTCAGAAATTCTAATACCATGATGTATTTCGTATTTCTCTTTAATTCCCCTCAAGATTGAAATTGTATCTTCAACGCTTGGCTCAGTTACAAGTACCTTTTGGAATCTTCTTTCTAAAGCACCGTCCTTTTCAATATACTTTCTATATTCGTCAAGGGTTGTTGCACCAATTGTATGGATTTCTCCCCTTGCAAGCATTGGCTTTAACATATTTGATGCATCCATTGCCCCTTCAGACGCTCCTGCACCAACTAATGTGTGAAGTTCGTCAATGAATAGAATTATTTCGCCTTCAGACTCTTCAATCTCCTTTAAAACGGATTTAAGTCTTTCTTCAAATTGACCTCTATATTTAGCTCCAGCAACTAAAGACGCCAAATCCAGTGCAAAGATGGTCTTATCCCTAAGTGTTTCAGGAACGTCATTCTTCACAATTCTTTGTGCCAGTCCTTCAACGATAGCTGTCTTACCAACACCAGGTTCACCAATTAAAACTGGATTGTTCTTGGTTCTTCTTGAAAGAATTCGAACACAGTTTCTAATCTCTTCGTCTCTACCAATAACAGGGTCAATCTTTCCCTTTCTCACTTCTTCAGTTAAGTCTCTTCCATATTTTTCCAAAGCATTCATAGAGCTTTCTGGGTCATCGGTTTCAACTCTGTTACCCTTTCTAATTTCAGCAAGAGCTTTTTCAAAACCCTTGGCAGTTATGTTATACTTTTTCAAAATTTCAGGAAAAGTCATATTCTTTTCTTTTATTAATGCAAGATAGATGTGTTCAACAGAAATAAAACTGTCCTTCATTCTCTTTGCTTCATCTTCCGCAATTAAAATAATTCTTTGGAACAATTGTGAAGGATAAATATTTGACGGACTGTCAACCTTAGGAAGTTTATCAAGCTCGAAGCTTAGGTCCTTAAGGTAGCTTTCCATGTCAACTCCCATCTTCTCCAAAGTCTTATTAACTATACCTTCAACATCTGCAGCCAGTGCATAGTGAAGATGTAAATCAGAAATCTCTGGATTTTTATTCTTTAGTGCAATATTTTGAGCATCTTGCACTGCTTCCATAGATTTTTTAGTAAGTTTGTTTAAATCCATATTACTCCCCCTTACTACATTTCTCTTAATTTTCTATATAATTCTTCTTGTTCTTCATTTAACTTTTCAGGATTTACAATTTGAACTTCCAAATATAAATCCCCTTTATTTCCCTTCATATCCCTAAAGCCTTTACCAGACAACTTTATCCTTTGTCCTGACTTAATTCCCTTAGGCACGTTTACTTTGATTTTCTTTTCCAAAGTATCTACAACAACTTTGTGGCCAAAATATGCATCCCATGGATACACATTTATTTTTTTAGTTATGTCAAGACCGTCAATTAAATTTTCAGAATCTATGACATTTACCTTGATGTATATGTCCCCATCAAGTCCAATCTTTTCGCCCTTGGTTCTAATTTTCTTGCCCGGAAGAATACCTTTAGGAACTTTTACATTTAAGGATTTATTTTCACCATTAACATTCAAAGCAAGAGTCTTTTCAACTCCTTCATAGGCTTCCTTTAAGCTTATGGAAATTTCCGTGTCATATCTTTCCCTTTGTTTTCTTGAGCGACCTGTGAATCCAGAAAATATATCTCTCTTGCTCTTTCCCGAACTTTTAGAGCCGCCTCCAAAACCTCCAAAAATCATATTGAAAAAGTCAGAGAAACCTTCTGTGCCACCTGTTGTGTAGGTATATGATCCATTACCAAAATTTGAAAAATCAAATCCATAGGCAGATGGATCGAAGTTTTGTCCACCGGTAAAGTTATAACCAGAGCCAAAAGTATCATATTTTTTTCTCTTTTCCTTATCCCCAAGCACCTCATAAGCTTCATTAATTTCCTTTAGCTTTTCAGATGCCTTTTCATCACCTTGATTCAAGTCAGGATGATACTTCTTTGCAAGTTTTCTATATGCTTGTTTTATTTCACTATCAGAAGCAGACTTGTCCACTCCCAATATTTTATAATAATCTTTATATTCCATAATGCCTCCTTGGACTTTGACTTTCTTTGACTATCATTAGTATATCATAATCAAAAGCAATTATCAATACAATTATAAAAAAATATTTCAATTTAAATAGATTCATTTTACAATCATAAAAAGCAAATTACACTACAATTTTTCAAAAATTTTTCTCAAAATAGATTTTCTTGTTTTTCAAGACTGTTTGTATTTGTTATAGTCATAGAATTAAAAAAGGAAAGAAAAATCTTTTATTTCTCTGACTTTTCTTCCCTCACTTCTACTCATGCTTTTCACTTTCATTTATTATTTTTTCCAGTTCACTATAATCTTCCTTAATCTTTGAGTCTTTGTATTTATCTCTTGTTTTATAAAGTAGTTCCCTTGCATTTGAGAAATCTTTTTCTACTATACATTTTGTTATTTCAAGTTGAGCTATGGACTCGGCATAGCCTTGTTCTGTTTCATATTTTTTAAATAATTCTTGATTTGCCCTGTAGTCTTCTTCAAATTTTTCATAATTCTCAAGTTTGAAGTCGCACACACATCTGTTTATAGAGTATACAAGTCTTAGTCTTTCGTCTCTAAGTCTTGAAAGTTCTACCTTGTCTAAAACTTCTTTTGCACTTTCATATTCATTATTTCCTATATATCCTGCTGAAAGGTTAATCCTTATAATGTTTTTTAGGTTTTCTCCCTTTGCTCTTTGAAGAATTTTTTCCATCTCCCTGTTATATTGTTCATATTTACCCTCATAAAAGAGTTGTAGTTTCTTCTTTAGTATTACGGAAAACGCTACAAAGTATATTGTATTTGTTATTGCTATAAGTAAAATTATAGCTACTCCAATTTTCCAGTAATATGACATAAGTTTTGATGAATCAATTTTAAAAACTATTTGTAAAATTAAAAGAATGATTCCAATTATTAAGCCAAGTGATAGTACTCTTTTGAAATTTATTTTCATATTGCCTCCTTTTTTTAATATTATATCATTTAAATTGCCTTTTTAATTGTTTTTGTTAATTGTTATCTGGGTATATATAATTATAAATATTTTAAAGGAGAAAGATATGAAAGAGAGAAATTTAATTATTGATTTATTGTTACGCCTTGTAGTATCTATGGCAGTGGTTGCAATTACAACATTTTTTGTCCCTGGCATGAAATATAGTGGCGGATTTAAAACCCTTGCACTTATTGCCATTGTAATTGCGATTGTTCAACAAATTTTAGACTCTGCCTTTGGACTTTCAAGAAGTGCGAAGGGCTGTTCTGGATTTTTAGTAACTGCTCTTATTCTTTTTATTACTGGTAAGCTCATTTCTGGATTTACAGTATCCATACTCGGCGCACTAATCGGTGGTATTATATTTGGTGCTGTTGATGCTATCATACCAGGAGAAAAACTTCATAAATAAGTTTTAGCTATTGGTTTTCCGATAGCTTTTTATTTTATACAGTCAATATTTTTTAATAAAGAAGCGTCCACTCTTAAGTAGACGCTCTTATAATACATTTTATTTTTCACGATTCACATGGCAACCTGGACAGTTTTTGCTACACTCACATCCACAGTCGCATGTGCCTTTATTTTTGATAACTCTTTTAACTGCCAGTATCACCAATACTATTACTATTGCTATGATAATATAATCTGTCATCTTAACACTTCTTTCTTTTAATACTCATTTACTGAGTAATTCATAACGCCTTCTCCATTCTTATATTTATTTGGTCTAAATATTAGGAATAGATATACAGCTAATATTACAAAGGCAATCGCCGTTTGAACATTAAATCCTGTATTTAAAAATACATATGATCCAATTTGATAAATTATAAAGGCTATTGAGTAGGAGAAAAATAGTTGATAAAATATTGCAAATCTAAACCATTTTGATGAACCCATCTCTTCTTTTATTGCTCCAAGCGCCCCAAAACATGGTAGGGTAAGTTGGTTAAATAGGATGAATGAGAACATTGAAACGGTGTTGAAGTTTTCAAGGATTACTCTTCTCATAGCATCTCCACCGGCTTCAGCGCCTATTCCAGAAACTACTCCATAGGTACTTACAACAACTTCCTTAGCAGCAAGGCCGAAGAAGGTTGCAACTGTCGCCATCCAGTCTCCAAATCCAAGAGGTGCAAACATAAATGAAAGTTTTCTTCCTATAAATGCAAGGATTGATTCTGTTCCATTATCTTCAAAGCTTATAAACTCTCCATGAATTGAGATGTTGGTAAATAACCAAATTACAAGCGCTGATAGTAAGATAAGGGTTCCCGCCTTAATAATAAAGGCCTTACATCTATGTCCAGTTGCTTTAAATACATTTTTCATACTTGGCATATGGTATTCTGGAAGTTCCATTACAAATGGTGCCGGGTCTCCTTGGAATCTGCTTGTCTTCTTTAAGATAACTCCGGAAATTATTACTGCAAGTATTCCCGCAAAGTACCATAGAGGTGCATACCACCAAACTCCACCTAAAACCGCACCAAACATTGCTATGATTTCAGTCTTTGCGCCACATGGCATAAATGAAGCAACGGTTATGGTCATTCTTCTGTCGTTGTCATTTTCAATTGTCCTTGTTCCCATGATTCCTGGAATTGAACATCCAGTTCCTATAAGGATTGGAATGAAAGATTTTCCTGAAAGTCCAAACTTTCTAAATACTCTGTCTAGGATAAATGCAATTCTTGCCATATATCCCACATCTTCCAAGATGGATACAAGGAAGAATATTGTTGCAATTACAGGTAAGAAACCTAGTACTGCACCAACACCACCGATTATACCATTACCTACAAGGGATGAAACCATTGGTGATGCCCCATGGTTTTCTAAAAAGCCATTAACTGCATTTGGAATTGTTTCTCCAAGGAGTTCATCGGCCCACCAGTCGTTTACGGGACCACCTACAAGTTCAACTGCTATATAATAAATAAATGTCATTATAACTATGAAAATTGGTATTGCTAAAAATCTATTAGTAACAATTTTGTCTATCTTGTCGGTCCTTGAAAGGCCTTTCTTTTTCTTCTTTACAGTATGCTTTGTAACGCCAGATACATATTCATATCTTGCATCGGTGATAATACCTTCACCATCATCATCAAACTCTTCACAGGCTCTCTTAATAACTTCATCAACTTTTGTTTTTTCATCAAGAGTTATTGCAATTTCTTCGGTTATTTTTTCATCCTCTTCAAATAACTTTATTGCTATCCATCTCTTTGAAGGGTGATCTTTGATTGAAGCAATATTGTCTTCAATTTCAGTTAAGTACTTTTCTACATCTTCATCGAATGTCTTAATTTCAGAATGCTTTGTGCCTGCATAAGACTTTGCAGTAGAAATCAGGTTATCTATGTTTTCTTCTCTTAGTGCTGATATCTCAACAACTTTGCAATTTAATTTCTTTTCGATTTCCTTTGAGTCTATCACTTCGCCATTTCTTCTAACCACGTCCATCATGTTCAAAGCTATAACAAGTGGAATACCCAGTTCAGAAAGTTGTGTTGCAAGGTATAAGTTACGCTCAATATTAGTTGCATCAACAACGTCTATGATTACATCTACCTTTTCATTCATTAAGTAATTTCTAGATACAACCTCTTCCAAAGTGTATGGTGATAAAGAATAAATTCCTGGAAGGTCAGTTATACTTACTTCCTTATCCTTTTTGTAGATACCGGTTTTCTTCTCTACAGTTACCCCTGGCCAGTTACCCACATATTGATGAGAACCAGTTAGAGCATTAAATAGAGTTGATTTCCCACTATTGGGATTACCGGCTAATGCTATTGTTATATTCATTTTAATTCTCCTTAATCATTTTCAACAGTTTCTTCAACAATAATCATGTTTGCATCGTCACGTCTGATGCTTAACTCATAATTTCTTATGTTTATTTGAACAGGATCTCCCAAAGGTGCAACCTTTCTAACATAAAGTTTAGTTCCCTTTGTAATTCCCATGTCCATGATTCTTCTCTTTAGTGGTCCCTTGCCTTCAATTTTTTTGACCACATAATAAGAACCAACCTTTGCCTCTCTTAAAGTCATATGTACCTCCTAAGCTACGATAATTTTTTTTGCTATATCTTTTCCGATGGCAACTCTTGAACCCTTTACCTTTACGATTAAATTGCCTCCATGTTCCGATACAATCATTAACTTGGCTCCTTCAACAAAACCAAGATTGCTCAAATGGCGATCATTATTTTCACGTTCAGTAAATTTTTCCCTTACCTTTATTATTTCAAGCTCAGTTTCCAAAGGCGCCATTAATAAGTTCATTTACACTCCCTCTTAAAATTTAATTCTTTTATGATATTGATAACCTTAATCACTATCATTATTCTACCACAACCAATTTTATTTTTCTACACTTCATTAAAAATTTTTTTCAATTTACATCTAAATAATAATATCATTTTGCTATAATATAGTCGGAGGTGGACAATGAAAATAATATTTTCTCCGAGCAAAGAGATGACTTTTGATAACCCAATAGAAGAAAAAGTTGAGTTCAATGATAAAATTAAAATCATAATTGAAGAATTAAAAAAACTAAAACCTATAGAGATAAAAGAAATCTACAAAATTTCAGATAAAGTCTTAGAAGAAGTTTTAAACTATATTAATAACTTTGACAAAATTGAAAGCTATAGGGCAATAGAGATGTATACTGGCATTGCCTTTCGTTCTTTTGATGTGGCAAGTTTAAAAGAAGATGAACGAAAATATATGGATGATCATTTAAAAATTCTATCTGCATTTTATGGTCCACTATGTCCAGAAGAATTAGTAAGACCCTACAGGCTTGACTTTAATACAAAATTAAAAATTGATGGCAAAACTTTAAAAAACTTTTGGAAAGAAGAATACAATAATTCTTTTGATGAAGGGGAAGTGATTTTAAACCTTGCTTCAAATGAATTTTCAAGCCTATTAGATAGAAAAAAATTTACAATTTATGACTTTGAGTTCTTCGAGAAAAAAAATGGTAAACTAAAATCCCATTCAACTATTTCAAAAAAAGCAAGAGGAAAAATGCTAAATTACATTTGTAAGAATAAAATAACCAATTTAGAAGAAATAAAAAAATTTGATATGGATGGATTTAAATATGAAAATAAAATGTCTGAAGAAAGAAAATTTGTCTTTGTAAAATAGTGGTAATAATTTAGATTTTTAAAGGCAATTTTTTTACAAGCACTTCTAAAAAACACCTAAGTGGAATTTTTAATTTCTTAATTGGGTGTTTTTAGTTTAAATTACTAAAAAAACCGACCACACGGTCGGTTTCTCTAACTTGGTAATTTAAATATTTTTTCTTCGTAATCTCTTATTGAATTTTGTGGACATTTTTCTATACATATTCCACAATCTACACACTTGTCATGATCTATATGTGCAAGGAATTTATCTACTGTGATAGCTTCTTCTGGACAGTTCTTTTCACAGATCTTACATCCGATACATCCAACTTTACAATATCCTCTTACATCTTTACCTTTGTCTGTAGAGCTACATAACACTTCTGTTTGGTTGTCATAAGGCATAAGTGTAATTAAATCTCTTGGACAGATTTTAATACACATTTCACATGCAGTACATTTTTCTTTATCAACTTTTGCAACTCCATTAACTATATGAATTGCACCGAATTGACAAACATCAACACATGTACCACATCCTAAACATCCAAAAGGACATTTTTTGTGACCATTTTGTAGTGCTTGGTCTGCTCTACAATCTCTAATTCCAACATATTTAAATTTATCTTCTGCAAGTGTCTTGTCTCCTGCGCATCTAACTACTGCAACTTGCTTTGATGTTTCGTTTGCAACTTGCCCCATTATCTCTGCAAGATGTCCTGCAACTTCCGCTCCTCCTACAGGGCATGCGTTTATGCTTGCATCGCCCTTTGCTATGGCATCTGCAAGTCCATCACATCCTGGAAATCCACAGGCACCGCAGTTTGCTCCTGGAAGTGCAGCTCTAACTTCTTGTACTTTAGGGTCAACTGGCACATGAAAAACCTTCGATGCAAATCCTAAAAGTACTGCAAAGATTATAGCTACCGCTCCTAAACTTCCAACTGCTATAAGAATTTGATTAATATCCATTTGCTCCCCCTATACTAATCCTGAAAAACCAAGGAATGACATCGCCATAAGACCAATTGCTATCATCGCAATTGGAACACCTCTAAAAGGTTTTGGTACATTGGCAAGTTCCATTTTTTCTCTAATTGCAGCAAGGAAAACTATAGCTATTAAGAATCCAACTGATGAGCCTATTGCTGAAGCTAAAGTTTCAATAAGTGAATATCCTTGTTGTATATTTGCAATTGCAACTCCAAGTACAACACAGTTTGTTGTGATTAGTGGTAGGAAAACTCCCAAGGCGCTGTATAGTCCTGGCATAGTCTTCTTTAATACCATTTCAACAAATTGTACCAGTGATGCTATTACTAAAATGAAAACTATTGTTTGTAAAAATTGCAAATTTAAAGGCTCTAAAATTAAGTATTGAATTGCATAGGTAACTACTGATGCAATTGTAATTACGAAGGTAACCGCAATACCCATACCTGCCGCTGTTTCTGTCTTTTTTGAAACCCCAATAAGTGGACATATTCCAAGAAATTGTCCAAGTACGTAGTTGTTTACAAAAATATATAAAATAAGTATTTTAAAAATATTACTTAACATAGTCTACCCCCTACTTGCCTTCTTCTTTTTTGCTTGCTATATGGTTAAATACTGCAAGTATTATTCCAAGTACAATAAATGATCCGGGAGCTTGTGCAATAATACCTATTGGTTTAATTCCTTCCCCTGAAAGTAATTCGTGTCCAAAGATTGCTCCTGATCCTAATAACTCTCTTACAAAAGCAAGTATAACTATTGTCATTGTATATCCAACACCATTTGCAAAACCATCAACGATTGAAGGTAGTATTTTATTTTTGTTTGCAAAACCTTCAGCTCTTGCAAGTATTAAACAGTTTACTACTATAAGAGGTATAAATATACCTAATTGCCCATAAAGTCCTGGAGTATAAGCTTTCATAACCATGTCTACCATTGTTACGAATGATGCTATAACTACTATATAGCATGGAATTCTAACTTCGTCTGGTATAAAGTTTCTAAGTAGGGAAACTACAAGGTTTGACAATGTAGCTACGACTATTACCGCAACTCCCATTCCAAGGGCATTCATTACTGTTGTACTTACACCAAGAACTGAACAAAGTCCTACAAGTTGAATAAGAACTGGGTTATTATCTATGATTCCATTTTTTAATATTTTCTTCATCATCTTCCCCCTATCCTCTTAGTTCCGCCAAAGCTTTAACTGCACCGTTAAGCCCATTTAATATTGCTTTAACTGAAATTGTAGTTCCTGAAATAGCTTGGATTTCGTTATCTGCTGAAGGATTGTCAGCCTTAGTCATTTCCCCTGCCATGCTCTTTCCTACTACTGATGAAATGAATGGCTCTTCTGATACTTGGGAACCGAATCCCTTTGTTTCAGAGGATTCAAGAACTTGATATCCTACTATCTTATCTTCTTTATCAACTCCTACTACAAATGTAATAGGTCCACCATAACCACCTTTACCAACGGTTTTTATAACATATCCTATTTCTTCATCGCCCTTTGATGCAATAACGATATCTTGAACATTTTCATTTTCTCCAACGATTTTATCGAACTGAGCTTTATCCGCTTCTTCAAGTGATTTAAAGCTATCTGCTTCTTCAAAAACCATTTTCATGGATGCTTCATATTCTTCCTTCGCTCTCTTTTCAACAATTGGAGATGTGAAGCCGTTTATTATGGTTAGGCAAGTTGTAGCCACAGCTGTGATTACAAATAGTTTTAATGCTAAAGTTAAAATCTTTTTCATTATCTCTTACCTCCCCTTCCAAAAGGTTTTGGAGTTGTTAACTTTTCAATAAGAGGTGTAGCACAGTTCATTACTAAAATTGAGTATGATACCCCTTCAGGAAGTGAACCGAAGACTCTTATTGCCGCTGTTATAAGACCACATCCAATGGCAAATATAATTTGTCCCTTTTTACTTACAGGAGCTGTAACATAATCTGTTGCCATAAAGATTGCTCCAAGTAAAAGTCCACCAATAAGTACATGATTTAATAATTCTTCTGCAGGCACTCCGAATATGAATAGAAAAACTACTGTTGTCAAAATATATGTCAAAGGTATTCTAATGTGTATTACTTTTTTCACAAGCAGATAAATTCCACCGATTAAAAGTGCAACGGCTGACACTTCACCAATACATCCTCCCATATTTCCAAGGAAAGCATCCATAAGATTGACTTCCCCACCTGCAAGAGGTGTAGCTATTGAAACAGCATCTGGACCTGGTGCAACATAGTTTGCCATTTCCTTTGGCCATGAAGCCATTAGTGCCGCCCTTGCTGCAAGTGCAGGGTTCATAAAGTTAGCACCTATTCCACCAAATAATTGTTTTGTAATAATTATTGCAAAAATTCCACCAAATATTACCATGTAAAAAGGCATGGTTACAGGTACGTTAAATGCAAGTAATAATCCTGTTACAACCGCTGATAAATCTCCAATGGTTACAGGTCTTTTAGTAAGTTTTTGAAAAGCGTACTCTGAAAGCACACATGAACCAACGGATACAAGACATAATAACAAAGCTCTCATTCTAAAGAAGTAAACACCTGCAATAAGAGCTGGCATTAAGGCTATTATTACATCAAGCATAACCTTGGAACTGGTTATTGAATCTCTTAAATGAGGAATAGCAGATACTTCAAGCTTTCCTTCAAGATTATCAATAACTTCTTGATCTTTTATTTTTTTCTCCACTATAACTCTCCTATCTCTTACTTGACTGAGCTCTAAGTTCTCTCTTACCATGTCTGATAGACTCAATTAATGGTCTCTTTGAAGGACATACATATGAGCATGATCCACATTCAATACAGTCCATGATATAAAGATCTCTGGCTTCTTCAAATCTATTGTTTAAAACATTTAACTGGATATATAAAGGCATTAATCCTATTGGGCAAACATCCACACATTTACCGCATTTGATACATGGTGTTACCACAGGAGGCTTTGCTTCTTCCTTATTTAGTACAAGAATACCACCAACAGCTTTTATAGTTGGAAGGTCTGTTCTAAATTGACTTTCACCCATCATAGGTCCACCAATTATAACTTTACCTACATCTTCTTTTACTCCACCACAAAAATCTAAGATCTCGTTGATTGGAGTACCAACTCTAACAAGTAGATTAGATGGTTTATTTATAGAAGAACCTGTTACAGTAACTACCTTTTCATAAAGAGGTTTTCCTTCAACTACAGCTTCATATACAGAAGCAGCTGTGCTTGAATTTATAACTTGTACCCCTTGAGTAGTACTTCTTACAGAAGAAGGCATCTTCATCTTTAATATAGAGTCAATTAACCTTCTTTGATCCCCCTGAGGATATTTAGTCTTTAAAACTGAAACCTCTACATCGTTAAATTTCTTACAAGCTTGATCAATAAGTTCTATGGCTTTAGGCTTGTTAGACTCAATACCTATAAATCCCTTTTTAGCACCCATAGCCTTCATTACAATTCTTAGACCATTTACAACCTTTTCAGGATATTTTTCCATAGTCTTTTGATCGCTGGTCAAATAAGGTTCACATTCTGCACCATTAATAAGAACGTAATCTATTTTATCATCAGGTTTTGTTCTGATTTTAACATGAGTAGGAAAACCTGCTCCACCTAAACCTACAATTCCTGCTTCTTTTACCCTTTCCACTATAGTAGCAGAATCTAAACTTTCATAGTCATCATCAAAAGGAGTATAACCAATAGTGTCTAAACCATCGTTTTCAATAACAACGGCCTTAGTATGTACACCAGTAACTGTGGTTAAATCTTTTATTTCCACAACTGTACCTGAGACACTGGCATGAACTGGTGCCGTAATAGTTCCTGGAGCCTCTCCAATCTTTTGTCCCACCTTAACTTCATCTCCAACTTTTACAAGAGGACTACAAGGTACCCCTGTGTGTTGGTGAAGAGCGATATAAACCTTTTTTGGAGTTGGTCCATTCTCTATTTCACATTGATTGGTCAATTCCTTAAAATCATGCATATGAGTTCCACCTTTAAAGGTCAACTCAATCTTACTCATAACACCCCTACCTTTCATTTATTTGAAAATAATCGCATAATTTTTGATTTTGCTTTTATTTATTCTTACATTAAACATTATAACATAATTTCCACTATTAAATTTTACAAAAAATAGCTTATTAATTCAAATAAAAAAGCTTTTTCGTTTCACTTTTAAATTTAGCAAAAGAATTTGAATTAATAGATCTTCTATACTGATATCATATTGTTACCAGTTAAGAGAAATTATTGATGTTTTATGGTGTTTTACAAAAATATTACAAAAATAAAAAGAACCCTGAAATATTTAAATTCCAAGGTTTCAGTTGGTGACCCATCAGGGGTTCGAACCCTGGACAACCTGATTAAGAGTCAGGTGCTCTACCAGCTGAGCTAATGAGTCATGTTATTATATTTAATTGTTGTATAAGAATTATTTTATTATTGAACTTGTTTATTCAATATCGCTCATCTTTTTTTTGCTTCGCAAAGACTAAGTCATTGCCTCCATTTCCTGTGGGAAATGGGCCACTTACTTATACCAGCTGAGCTAATGAGTCATATCACACTATTTAATTTTAACTAACAGTGAAATTATATCACTTCTTATTCAATTTGTAAACTCTGGTGCCCAGAGCCGGAATCGAACCAGCGACACGAGGATTTTCAGTCCTCTGCTCTACCGACTGAGCTATCTGGGCTCACACTATACTTTTTTGTATTAACAAGTTTTTAAAATAATTATTTCATTTATTTCCCAACCACTCATTCTTTTTTTGCTTCGCAAAGACTAAGTTATTGCCTCCATTTCCTGTGGGAAATGGGCCACTCACTTATACCGACTGAGCTATCTGGGCATATGTATTAACTTTCTCATGTTAACAAGCTTTTTGAAATAATTATTTTATATATTTCCAAACTGCTCATTCTTTTTTTGCTTCGCAAAGACTAAGTTATCGCCTCCATTTCCTGTGGGAAATGGGCCGCTCACTTATACCGACTGAGCTATTTGGGCGCACTATATTCTAAATATTTTTTTGAAAATAATTGGCCGCTAAAGCGACCAATTTCATAATTATCTCAACTATAGGGTATGTAATCTACATATCCCGAAAACAGAATACGTAGTTGGTGGGCCTTCAGGGACTCGAACCCCGGACCTACCGGTTATGAGCCGGGCGCTCTAACCGACTGAGCTAAAGGCCCCTATAGTTGGCGGAGAAGGAGGGATTTGAACCCTCGCATCCCTTATCAGGATCTACTCCCTTAGCAGGGGAGCCTCTTCAGCCACTTGAGTACTTCTCCTAAACCAATCTAAAAAAATTGGCGGAGAGGGTGGGATTCGAACCCACGTGGGCTTGCACCCTAACGGTTTTCAAGACCGCCCCGTTATGACCACTTCGGTACCTCTCCTTGATGGTGACCCATCCGCGACTCGAACGCGGGACACCCTGATTAAAAGTCAGGTGCTCTGCCGACTGAGCTAATGGGTCATGTATTATATTTTATCGTTTTGCCAATTTTTTAAGCATTAAATTTGTTTACTTCCACTCGCTCATTCTTTTTTGCTTCGCAAAGACTAAGTCATTGCCTCCATTTCCTTTGGGAAATGGGCCACTTACTTATGCCGACTGAGCTAATGGGTCATATAATTTAGTTTTTTATGTTGCCAATTTTCAAAAGTAAATATTGGCTGGGGTGACAGGACTCGAACCTGTGGAATGCTAGAGTCAAAGTCTAGTGCCTTACCGACTTGGCGACACCCCATTATGGCGCACCTAAGAGGAGTCGAACCTCTGACACACGGATTAGAAGTCCGTTGCTCTATCCAACTGAGCTATAGGTGCATATGGAGCGGGTGAAGGGAATCGAACCCTCGCAACCAGCTTGGAAGGCTGGGGCTCTACCACTGAGCTACACCCGCACATTCTAACTCTATATTCAAAATCCATTTAAAAATTGGTGGAGGAGAGTGGATTCGAACCACTGAAAGCACAGCTAACGGATTTACAGTCCGTCCCCTTTGGCCAACTCGGGAACTCCTCCATATTTAATTTTAATGGAGCTGATGAGAGGACTTGAACCCCCAACCTACTGATTACAAGTCAGTTGCTCTACCAATTGAGCTACATCAGCATATGGCGACCTTGATCGGGCTCGAACCGACGACCTCCAGCGTTCTTGACCTAACTTAGCGAACTTAGTGAGCTTTAGTAGGTCACATACAACCTGTTTCCCAAAAGGCGTCAGCCGATTGGTTGAAACAGTCTGTAAAGGCTCGCCTGGCACGCTTGCCCTATCTGTCACATTTTAATAAAGTAATTTTGGCGACCTTGATCGGGTTCGAACCGACGACCTCCAGCGTGACAGGCTGGCATTCTAACCAACTGAACTACAAGGCCATATAATTTTATACTTTATTAAATTTTTTAAATCATTATGGTGGGCGGTACAGGGCTCGAACCTGTGACCCCCTGCTTGTAAGGCAGATGCTCTCCCAGCTGAGCTAACCGCCCATAATGGTGACTCTACCGGGATTCGAACCCGGGATACCGCCGTGAAAGGGCGATGTCTTAACCGCTTGACCATAGAGCCATAAATAAATTATAAAATTATTATTTTCTTTCGCCATCTCAACGTTACTGGTATATTATAGCTCATGTAAAAACTAATGTCAAATATTTTTTAAAAGTTTTTTACAATCGCTTCGTCTAAAAGAAATAGTCTTTTTTGACGTCGAATAACATTGTAATATAATTTTAATTTTTTTTCAAGCATTTTTTTAAAAAAAGGCAAAACTTTTAAAAAAATTTTGCCTTTTCACTCCAGAACCTCTATTTATTCAAATTCTAATTTTGTAAATTCAAATTTATTTACATCAAATAATCCTTTATCTGTTATTTTTAGCTCTGGAATTACTGGAAGTGACATGAAGCAAAGTGTCATTATTGGATCAATATTTGTATTAACTTTAAGTTCGTCTATTGCTAAGTTGTGAATTTCTTTTAATTTTCCATTAACTTCTTCTATGGATTTGTCACTCATGATTCCGCCGATTACAAGTTCCATTCTGCCTATAACTTTTCCATTTTCAACAAGCACTACTCCGCCACCTTGGGAGGTAAGTTCTTTAACTGCTTTTGCCATGTCTTCATTGTTAGTACCAGATACAATTATATTATGTGAGTCATGGGCTATTGATATTGCAACGGCACCACTTTTAATTCCATATCCCTTCAGTAGACCTACTGCAACGTTACCAGTCCCATTATGTCTTTCTACAACTGCTATCTTTACTATATCTCTATTAGGATTGTATAAGAAGTCTCCGTTTTCATCTAATTCAACTTCTTCAACAGCGCTTTTAGTTACAACCCCTCCTGGAATTATTTCTATTGCATTTACTTTTTTAGATTTTAAATTTAGTTTCAATCTATCTATGTTAAAGTCTTTCACATTAAATGAATTTAAAACTTTTTGCATATTGGCTTTTTCTACTTCAGATAAATATTTTCCGTCCTCCGAAACTTTTTTACCTTTTATAAATGTCATTATATTTTTAAAGTCCTCTAAATCTTCGAACACACACAAGTCCGCTCTTCTTCCTGGTGCAATTGCTCCTCTATCATCAAATCTATAGCAGTTTGCTGCATTTATTGTTGCAATTTGTATTGCCATTATAGGATTAATTCCATTTTTTACAGCTATTCTTAAGTGATTATCGATATGTCCCTGTCTTAAAATAGTTTCAGGTTGTCTGTCATCTGAGCAGAACATACATCTATGATAATTCTTTTCATCGACAACTTTTATCAACCTCTCCAAGTCGTGGCAAGCTGAACCATGACGAAGTTGGATATACATTCCCTTAGATATTTTTTCTTTCATCTCTTCTTCTGTCATACATTCATGGTCTGTGGAAATTCCCGCGCCAATATATGCGTTTAGTTCCATTCCTCTAAGTCCAGGACAGTGACCATCAATTATTTTATTTTTTTCTTTTGTAAGATTTATCTTTTTTAAACACTCTTCGTCACCATAAATGACTCCAGGGAAGTTCATAAACTCTCCAAGTCCAATAATTTCGTCCATGTTCATATGTTCATGCATATCATCAGAGTTTACAATCGCCCCTGCATTTTCAAAAGGCGTAGCTGGAACGCATGACGGTAACACATATTTTATGTCAAGCTCAGTGTTTTTTGAAGCTTCAATCATATAATCAAGTCCTTCAAGGCCCTTTACATTTACAATTTCGTGTGGATCTGCAACTATGGTTGTAGTCCCAAAGTTCACAAGGAGAGATCCAAGTTCCTCTGGTGTTAAGTAGGAAGACTCAATGTGAATATGCCCGTCAATTAACCCTGGGCTAACGTACTTTCCCTTCAAATCAATTTCTTCTACTCCTTCGTAATCACCAAGTCCAACAATTACTCCCTGGTGCACTGCCAAGTCTTCTTCTATAATACTTCTTGAAAACACATCTACTATCTTTCCATTCTTTAAAACTAAATCCGCTTTTTTTCTCTTCATTGCTACGTCTATAAAATCTTTATTTATTTTAAACATAATTTCCTCCCATAAGAGTTTCCTTAGGAATATTATACCAGCAAAATGGGCATAAAAAAAACGACCCAAAGGTCGTCTTGGCAGGGACAGGAGGATTTGAACCCCCGACATTTGGTTTTGGAGACCAACGCTCTACCAGCTGAACTATGCCCCTACATAACAAATTAGATTATACTAAAACAAGAAAACATTGTCAAATCTTTTTTCCAATTTGAAAGAACTTTTAGAAAAAATAAAATAGCATGTTGAAAACAAAATCTCAACATGCTATTTTATTTTTTTAAAATCCCATTCCACCTGGCATTGCTGGAGGCATTGGTGCTGGTTCATCTTCTTCTACATCTGCTACTGCAGCTTCTGTTGTCAATAACATCGCAGCTACTGATGCAGCGTTTTGAAGTGCTGATCTTGTAACCTTTGCAGGGTCAACTATACCAGCTTTTATCATGTTTACATACTCTTCGTTGTAAGCATCAAAACCGATTCCCTTTTCTTCAGCTTTTACTTTTTCTACTATTACAGATCCTTCAAGTCCTGCGTTTTTAGCAATTTGTTTGATAGGTTCTTCAAGTGCCTTTAGAATAATATTTACTCCAGTTCTTTCGTCACCTTCAGATTCTTCAAGAAGTGCGGAAATTTTTTCAAGAGTATTGATATAAGCAGTTCCACCACCTGATACGATACCTTCTTCTACTGCAGCTCTTGTTGCAGCTAAGGCATCTTCAAGTCTTAACTTTCTTTCTTTTAATTCAGTTTCAGTTGCAGCACCAACTTGGATTACAGCAACTCCACCTGAAAGTCTTGCAAGTCTTTCTTGAAGTTTATCTCTATCAAATTCTGATTCTGCATTTTCTAATCTCTTTTTAATCATTGAAACTCTTTCTTCAATAGCTTCTTTTGTTCCTGCACCGTCAACAATAACAGTATTGTCTTTAGAAACATTAACTTTTCTTGCAGTTCCAAGGTCATTAATTGTTACAGATGATAATTCTCTACCAATATCTTCAGAAATCATTTCAGTTCCAGTAAGAATTGCAATATCTTTTAACATTTCTTTTCTTCTGTCACCAAATCCAGGAGCCTTAACAGCTACCACATTGAAAGTTCCTCTAAGTTTATTGATTACAAGTGTTGAAAGAGCTTCTCCTTCTACATCTTCTGCGATTATAAATAGAGGTTTTCCTGACTTAACAACTTGTTCAAGTACAGGTAATATATCTTGAATATTTGAAATCTTCTTGTCTGTAACAAGTACATATGGATCTTCAAGATGTGCTTCCATCTTTTCAGTATCTGTCATCATATAAGGAGATAGATATCCTCTGTCGAATTGCATTCCTTCAACGACTTCTAAAGTTGTTCCCATTGAATTTGACTCTTCAACAGTTATAACCCCGTCCTTACCAACTTTTTCCATAGCTTCAGCAATCATTTGTCCAACATGTTCATCTGATGCAGAAATTGAACCAACTTGTGCGATTGCTTCAGAAGTTTCTACAGGAATTGCAATATTCTTTATTTCTTCCACTGCTACATCAACAGCTTTTTTTATTCCCTTTTGCATAATCATAGGGTTTGCACCTGCAGCAAGGTTCTTAACACCTTCTCTAACGATCGCTTGAGCGAGTAATGTTGCAGTTGTTGTTCCATCTCCTGCGATATCGTTTGTCTTAGTTGCAACTTCTCTTACAAGTTGTGCACCCATGTTTTCAAATCTATCTTCTAATTCTATTTCTCTTGCTATAGTTACACCGTCATTAGTTATAAGAGGTGATCCAAATTTCTTATCTAATACAACATTTCTTCCCTTAGGTCCCAAAGTTACCTTAACAGTATCGGAAAGTTTGTTAACTCCGTTTATTAAACCTTCTCTTGCATCAATTGCAAATTTAATTTCCTTAGCCATATTTCCTCCTTTTATTCTTCAACAATTGCAAGTACATCTTCAAGTTTTACAATAATATATTCATCTTGTTCTAACTTAACTTCTGTTCCTGCGTACTTTGAATAAATAACTTTTGTTCCAACTTCTATATTGAAATTATCTTTTCCTGCTAATTCTTTAGATATAGCAACTACTTCTGCAACTTGTGGTTTTTCTTGTGCAGAACTTGGCAATACAATGCCTGAAGCAGTTTTTTCTTCTACTTCCAACATCTTTACTACAATTCTTTCTCCTATTGGTTTAAGATTCATATTGTCCTCCTATATATTTTTTATCACTCTATGGATTAGAGTGCTAATAACTACATTCTTATGATAATACATTTACTAAAATATTGCAAGGAAATTTTATTCTTTACTTTTCTATTCTATACTGTCCTCTATAAAAAAGAAAGGCTTTTCCTATTGCAACTTTACAATTTATTTTTTCAAAAAAGGGCCATGCCACTATCGCACGCCCTTCATATGAGTAATTTTTTTATTTAATTATAGCATCAGGCTTCCAAAGCTAAAGATCATAACATATCTTTTTAGAATTTCTACCGCAGAGTTTGAGTAACCAATCATCACTGCAATAAAAATTATATGTGGTATGGCTAAGAGTATGCATATGGTTATAACTAAAAAGTTTTTTCTAACGAATAATAGTCCAAACACAACTATCCAAGCCCAAAGGCAAAATGGTATAAAGAAAGTCATATCTGCAAGGAAGTCTAATCTTTTATTAAACACACTGCCATCTAATCTTCCACTTTTAGCAGTAATTATAACTCCCACTGCAAAGATTAACATGGAAACTGCAGTGACTATATAAAATATTTTTCTTGAGTCCAGTTCCTTTTTCTCTTTTTTACTCATTTTGCACCTTCTGTAAATTTATTTTATAATTTTTTCAAGCTCATCTTTTTCCACAATTCTTATGCCAAGTTCCCTTGCTTTATCGAACTTGGACCCTGGTTTTTCTCCAACTACAACCATGTCTGTGTTTTTGGATACTGACGAAGATGTCTTTGCTCCCATGGATTTAAATATATCTTCCAATTCTTTTCTTGAATAGTTTTCAAATGATCCTGTAATAACGACACGCATGTCGCTAAACTTTTGCTCAATATCTTCTTTATTCTCTTCATTTACAATCTCAACGCCTTCACCAAGCAGTCTGTCAAGTCCTTCCACAACCCTCTCATCATTAAAGAACTCTTCTATAGCTCTTGCTGTTATATCTCCAATATCTGGAACTTCCACAAGCTCTTGGGCAGTTGCAGCCCTAAGATTTTCAAAGGTTTTAAATCTATTCGCCAAGTCCTCTGCAGTTTTTATTCCCACATTCGGAATACCAATTGCGTAGATGAAGTTTTTAAGCCTCACTTCTTTGCTATTTTCAATTGCATTTAAAAGATTGTTTACTTTTTTTTCTTTAAATCCTGGAAGTTGATATAGCTCTTCTTCTGTTAGTGAATATATTTGGGATATCTCATGCACTTTTAATATCTCTAACATCTTTTCAATAGTCTTTTCACTAAGTCCATCTATATTCATAGCGTCTCTTGACGCAAAGTGAGCAAGTCTTGAAACCAGTTGTGGTTCACAGTTCATTGAGTTTGGACAAAAATAGTGTACTCCGTCTCGAATTAGTGGTGTGTGACAAAATGGACAATCCTGTGGCATAACTATTTCTTTTGAATCTTCATAATCTTCAATCTTTCCTAAAATTTCTGGAATTACATCATTTGACCTTCTGATTAAGACCCTTGAGTTTATCTTCACTTGCTTTCTTTCGATGTCGTCCATGTTGTTTAAAGTTGCACGACTAACTAATACATCTCCTATTTCAACTGGATCAAGTAGGGCCGTTGGTGTAACTTTTCCAGACCTTCCAACATTCCATTCAACTTCTCTCACAATGGTGCTGTACTCTTCTGGTTCAAATTTATATGCAATTGCCCATCTCGGAAATTTATTTGTGTATCCGAGAACTTCTCTGGTCTTCATATCATTTATTTTTATTACTGCACCATCAGTTAAAATATCTATTTCTTTTCTGTACTCTTCTATATATGAAAGAATCTCTTCAAGTTCCTTTAATGTCTTGGCTTTTTTTATAAATGGATGCACTTTAAAGTGATTGTCTTTTAAAAACTGCATCATCTCTTCCTGGCTTGTAAACTCTTTTCCTTCAATATAGCCTACATTATAAAAATATGCAGTGAGATTTCTCTTTTTTGTCTCCTTTGGGTCGAGATTTCTTAAGGCTCCCGCCGCTGCATTTCTTGCATTTTTTAAAGCTGGACTATACTTTTTATTATATTCTTTAAGTACTGTCAGTGGCATTAGCCCCTCTCCCTGCACTTCAATCCTTCCTTTGTAAGGAATTGTGAATGGTATTGACGGAATAGTTTTTACTTGGGCTAAAATATCTTCTCCAACAACACCATTTCCTCTGGTGGAAGCCATAACAAGTCTTCCTTCATCATAGGTTAAGTTTATTGTAAGGCCGTCAAATTTAAGTTCAACTAAAAATAATAGCTCTAAAACTTTTTCATTGGATGCCTTTACAAGTCTTTCAGCCCTCTTCTCCCACTCACGAATTTTTTCAATGCTTTGCGCCTTGTCTAAACTGTAGAGGGGTGCCAAGTGGGTATGTTTTACAAATCCCTCTAATAGCTCTCCACCAACTCTTTGTGTCGGTGACTCAGGAAGCACAATTCCAGTTTCATGTTCAAGCTTTACAAGCTCATCATATAATTTATCATATTCACCATCAGATACTATTGGCTCGTCAAGAGTGTAGTAGTGATAGTTATAGTCGTTTAATTGTTTTACTAATTCTTCAATTCTCTCGTTATTCATTTATTAACTCCAAAGGTGCCATGTTTTTGTTGAGCTTCTTTATACCTTTCTTATCAAAGGCGATTACAAGCTCATCTCCTCCACTTTTTTCTGTTATCGATACAATCGTTCCAAAACCAAAACTCTTATGTTTAACCTTGTAGCCAAGTTTTAATTCCACGTCTTCCAAGGTTTTCTTGTTTGGATCAGGTTTTTTTAAAAAACTGTCCCTTAAATCCTTTGCCATGGTCTGTGCTGAAGTTGCAAAGGTCTCTCTAAAGTTGTCAGTGTATTGATATGACCTTGGCTTTTCAACTTCCAAAGAATCTCCCATCTCTTCAATAAATCTTGAAGGCTTATGCATCATAAACTTCCCGAAGACCCTTCTACTGCTGCATGAAGTTAAATATAATTTTTCTTCCGCTCTTGTCAGTGCCACATAACAAAGTCTTCTCTCCTCTTCCAGTCCGTCGTCTTCCACAATTGTCCTTTCAGAAGGAAAAAGCCCCTCTTCCATTCCAGTTAGAAATACAATTTTATATTCCAAGCCCTTTGCTGCATGTATGGTCATAAGGCTAACTCCTGTTTTTGTCTGGTCGGTCTTGTCCACATCTGAAAGTAGAGTCACCGTTGCAAGGTAGTCTTCCAGAGAAGGCTCCTCTGTAGTTTTTTCATAATCTGAAATCGCCGATACAAATGAAGAAATATTTTCTATTCTCGTTTTGTCCTCTCTTAAATTTGAATCCTCTAACATCTTTAAGTATCCAGTCTTTTCTAAAACATGGTTTACAAAATCCGTTACAGATAGACTTTCCTTCTCTTTTTTTATATTTTCCATCATATAAATAAATTCTTGAAGTTTTGCTTTGGTACGTCCAGTTATTCCTTCAATAGCAGTTTCAGAAAGTATTCTATATATAGAAGAATTCTTTTCAAGGGCAATGTCTGATAGTTTGTTTAAAGTAGTATCTCCAATGCCCCTCTTAGGTATATTGATAATTCTCTTTAGCGCCACATCGTCATCGGGATTCACAAAAATCTTCAAATATGCCACTAATTCCTTAATCTCCTTACGGTCGTAGAACTTCAGTCCTCCAACAACTCTGTAGTTGATGCCTTCGCGCATTAGCATCTCTTCAAAAGCTCGAGACTGGGCATTGGTTCTGTAAAGTATTGCCATATCTTCAAACTTGTAACCGTCGTTTCGAAGCTGTTCAATGTAATTTGTTACAATCATAGCTTCTTCCATGTCAGAGTCAACTTCTTTATAAATAACCTTGTCCCCTGTTTTATTATCGGTCCAAAGATTTTTTTCCTTTCTTTCAAAGTTATTTCGTATAACCCTATTGGCAGTATCCAAAATATTTTTTGTGGATCTATAATTTTGTTCAAGTAGAATTACTTTAGCCTTATCAAAGTCCTTCTCAAAATTTAAAATATTACTTATGTCTGCACCTCTCCATCCATAAATGGACTGGTCTCCATCACCAACGGCACAAATATTTCCATATCCCTTTGAAAAGTATTTTATAAGCTCATATTGGGGCTTATTGGTGTCTTGATATTCATCCACAAAGACATATTTAAATTTGTTTTCGTACTTTTGTCTTATAGAGTCATGTTCTCCGAAAAGTTCCAAAGTCTTTAGTATCAAGTCGTCAAAGTCCAAAGAGTTGTAAAGTTTTTTCTTTCTCTCATACTCTTCAAAAATTTCTCCAAATACTTTATAGGTTGGATGATACCCATAGAGATCGTTGATATAATTTACGCCTTCCCCAATGTTTTTTGCTGATGAAATTGCATTTAAGCATGCTGAAACAGGAAAATCTTTTGTGCTTATACTCTTATCCCTAAGTATCTCTTTTATTAATGACTGTTGGTCCGTCCTATCATATATTGTAAAGTTGTTTGTATATCCAATAGCTTCTATTTCTGCTCTAAGAATCCTTACGCAGATGGAGTGAAATGTTCCAATCCACATACTTGAAACATCTTCACCCAGTAGATTTTCAACTCTGTCCTTCATTTCTCCTGCAGCCTTGTTAGTAAAGGTAAAGGCAAGCACTTCCCATCTTCTTGCAAGTCCTTCATTTAATATGTGAGCAATCCTTGTAGTTAAAACCCTTGTCTTTCCACTGCCTGCGCCGGCAAGAATCAAAAGTGGTCCCTGAGTTGCAAGCACCGCTTCCCTCTGTCTGTCATTAAGTCCTTTTAGTAATTCCTTCATTTATTTCTCCTATCAAAAAAGGTCTAAATATAAATATTAAAGACCTGTTAGCTATTTCAAAATTTATTCCATTCCCTTATTCATTATAACATAGCAAAATAAAAAAGAGCCCACAGGCTCTCTTTATCTATAAATTTAATTCGCAAAGTTCATGCTTGGTGTCTTTTGCTACGGATTTTATAACAACCTTGCCATCATATGTGTTTATTCCAGATTTTAATTCAGGGAATTTTTCAATAGCACCCTTTAGTCCTTCCTCACCTATGGCTTTTGCATAGACTGTAGTTGCATTTGACAATGCATAGGTTGATGTCATGGCAACAGCCCCTGGAATATTTGCAACTGCATAAAAAGTTACGCCATACTCTTTGAAAACTGGATGACTATGGCTTGTTGGACGTCCCTGTGTTATATCAGTTGAACCACCTTGGTCAATGGCAACGTCAACGACCACCGAACCTTCTTTCATATTTTTTACAGTGTCTTCCCTAACAAGTTGTGGAGCACGTGCTCCAGGTATCAATACTGTTGATATAACCAAGTCTGCTCCACTCACAGCTTCGTCTATATTTATTGGATTTGAATAAAGTGTTTCAATTTTGTCTGGGAATATGTTGTGAAGCTTTGTAAGAGCATCCACATTTATATCTAAAACAGTAACCCTTGCACCCATACCAACAGCTATTCTCGTTGCAGCCGTTCCTACAGTACCTGCTCCAACTATAACTACATTGGCAGGTCTAACTCCAGGCACACCCTGTAAAAGAATTCCCCTTCCACCTTCAGGCTTTGTTAAATATCTTGCACCTTCTTGAACTGCCATTCTGCCAGCAATCTCAGACATAGGTTGAAGAAGTGGAAGTTTATTTCCCTTTTGCACAGTTTCAAACCCTATTGCTGTCACCTTGCGTTTAATCAACTCATCAACAAGTTTTTCATTACCTGCCAAGTGAAGATATGCGTATATGATAAGTCCCTCTCTCAAATATTTATACTCTTCTTCAAGAGGCTCCTTGACCTTGTAAATCATATCTGCCCTTTCCCAAACCTCTTTAGCAGAATCTATAATTTTTGCTCCAACATCTTCATAATCCTTGTCGCTAATCCCAGAGCCAAGACCAGCTCCTTTTTCTATCAAAACTTCTATTCCATGTTTCACAAGGTCACTAACTGCCGCTGGAACAGCTGCTACCCTTGACTCTTGATCTTTAATCTCTTTTGGTATTCCTATTATCATAAAAATTTACCTTCACTCTCTTTTTTTGAATAACTATATTATAAAATGGATTTTTTTTCATGTCAATTTATAAATTTAAATTATTAAACTATTTTTTTTAAGCTTGATGCAAAAAAAGGAGCCAAAGCCCCTTCTATTTCAAAAATGTAAAATATAAAATCACAATTATTCCAAGCGCTATTCTATACCAACCAAACACTTTGAAGTCGTGCCTTTTTACATAAGAAAGCAAAAATTTAATTGTAAGTATTGATACAACAAATGAAACTACTGATGAAATTAAAAGTATCATCAGCTCAAAGGATGTAAATGAAAAGCCAAATTTTAATAATTTTAAAAAGCTTGCACCAAACATTACAGGGATTGCTAAATAAAAAGTAAACTCAGCAGCAACCGTTCTCGATAGTCCAAGTAAAATACCTCCAAGTATTGTTGAACCAGACCTTGAAACTCCTGGAAATATTCCTGCAAATAGTTGAAAAACACCTATATAAAATGCAATTCTGTAGCTTATGCTCTTTACGTCTTTGACCTTTGGAACTTTGTCTTTATTTTTGTTTTCTACAATAATAAATAATATACCAACGATTATAAGCGCAAGTGCAATTGGTATTGGTTTATGAAACTTCTCCTCAAATACATCATCAAAGGGAATGATTAACGCCGCAGGGATGCAGGCAATAATAATTTTTCCCCATAGACTAAACTTTTCTCTATTTGCAACAACCTTGCCATCTCTTTTTTCAAAGGGAAAAATATCATTCCAAAATAAAACCACTACCGCTAAAATTGCTCCAAGCTGGATTACAATTTTAAACATGGACATAAATTCACTACTAACATTAAGTTTTATTAATTCGTCAACTAAAATAATGTGACCTGTTGAAGATATGGGAAGCCACTCGGTAATCCCTTCAACAATTCCTAATATAATCGCTTTTAAAATTTCTATCATAATTCACCTCGATTATTCAATTATACAAAACATTAAAATAACTGTCTAATCAATTCCCTTAGTGCTTGATTTTTTTTTATCTTTATCATACATTATAATAAATGATATAAGGAGGTATTATGAAGACGAAAAATAAGAAATTTACTTTTGTAAAAATAATTTTTCTTTTAGTTCTTGGATGCGCTCTATTCTTTGGTGGAATGCTTAAAATGAAAAAAGATATGACTCCCAAGATGACTACTGATTTAATTAATAATCGACTTGAAGAAGCAAAAGAGTTAACTACATTGAAATATCACTACACCAATATGGGACAGTTTGAAAACCAAAACGACTTTTACGGATGGAAGGTTCCCTTCACTACAAAGAGCTTTATAGTTTCATATGACGGAACAATTCATGCCGGCGTGAACTTAGAAAAGGCAGTGGTTGGCTTTGGCAATAATAGAATTGATATTCAAATACCAAACTCTACCATACTGTCACATGAAATAGACGAAGAATCTTTAAAGGTATTTTTAGAAAAAGATACAATTTTTAATCCTATAAAGATTGAAGATTACAACGACTTTGCAAAAGACCAAAAAAAAGTTGTAGAAGAAAAAGCAATAAAAAATGGTTTGTTAACAGAAGCCAACGAAAAGGCAGAAAAGACAATTAAGGAACTGCTTAAACTTGATGACCTTTTCAAAGATTACGAAATAAAAATTTATTTTAAGTAAAAATAAGCTCCAAATTATTTTGGAGTTGTTTTTTTGTTTGTCTTGTATTATAATCATTAATACAGATAAGACAGAAAGAAAGGAAAAGATATGATTTTAAAAATTGATATGGCAAGTGAAGTTCCAATCTACCAACAGGTGCGAGATGAAATTATATCTCTTATAGGCATAGGCGACCTTTCGCCAGGAGATGAACTTCCAACGGTAAGGTCCCTCGCTGAAGACCTTGGAATAAATCCAATGACCATACAAAAGTCCTACAACATTTTAAAAAATGAAGGCTTTATCGAAATTCACAGGCGAGTTGGTGCAAGGGTTTCAACTTTAAATAATTTAAAAGAGGAGAGTTTTGAAGAAAGTTTTAAAAAAAATATACTTGAAGCCAAAGCTCGTGGATACAATATAGAAGAACTTATAAAGAAGGTGCAAAAATGATATTTAATTTAATCTTAGTAGGCTGTTTAGTTTTAATACTTTTTTTAATGAAGTTTCAAATAAACTACATCACAAATTATAAAAACGGATATATATTGGCTACTTCCCTTCCCTATGACCTAATAGATGACGAGAGAGTAAAAGAAATTACAGAGGATTTAAAAAAGGAGTGTTCTCTAATATTAAAAATCTTTCTTCCAATTCCTCTATTGATATTTTTTGCAGAAACAGAGCTGATTAAAATGCTTTTATTTGTCTTTGAGATTATTATTTATTGTGTTTTAATAAACATCTTTATCTACAAGTCAATGAAGGAGCTTAGGGAGTACAAAAAGCTTGTAAAGGTAAAGTCAAGAGTTAAGTACGCCGACTTAAAGGCAAATGTGGAAATAAAAAAGAACATGCCAAGTAAGTTTATGCATCTAATGCCAGTAATAATACTTTTGCCAGGACTTTTCTTTTTGGACTTCGATGTGAAAACTTCCACTATGATGCTAATTACAGGAGCAATTACTAACCTAAGTCTAATTTACTTTGCTATGACTATAGAAAAATCGCCAAACATAATTTACTCAGAGGACACAGAAGAAAATGTAAGGCTAAATATAAAAAATAAAGGAAAATTCAGTAGAATGATACTTATGTTTGCAATTTTTTTATCTGTATTGACCCTTTTTAGTACAATAGTTTCTTACAAAAATCCATATGCATATTGGCCATTTATAGTCTACACAGTGGTTATGACTTTTGGAATAGTTTTAATTGTAATAGGTCAATACAAAGTCTCTAAGGGCGAAGTTAATTTAAATGTGGATGAAGTTGATTACTACGATATATTTGGATATAAAAATAAAGATGACGCAAGAATTTTAGTTCCATCAAAACTATCCCCGGGCAATATGGACATCAATAGAGGTAGACCAGTAGGTAAGGCAATTTTTTATGGAAGTATTGTCCTGGGAATAGTTTTATTAGCATCACTACCTTACTTTCTATCTCCATCAAACTATAATTACAATGTGGGAAAAGATAAAATATTAATCTCTGCAAGGATGTATAATGACGAAATAAAATACAAGGACATTAAAGAAATAGAATTGTTAGATGAATTTCCTAAAGGAAATGTTATAAGAACAAATGGAACTTCTTTAGATAGCCAGAGTTATGGCTCTTTCTCGGTAAAAGGAATCGGAAATGTAAAACTCTATTACTACAATAGTGGTAAAAAAGTTATCTTTATAAAAGCTGATAAAAATTATATATTTAATCAAAAAACAGATAGCGAAACGGAAGAGTTGTATAATAAAATTAAAAGAAAGAATTGAAAATTTAATCAATAAAAAAGAAAGAAAATCATATCAAGATGTTCTTTCTTTTTTTATGTCTAACAAAGGAAATTTTTAAACTCCCAAATTGCTTTAATAATTTTATACTTAGCATGGCAAGAGGAAAGTATCTCGCAGGATAAACTAAAAGTATTTTGCGTATATCAAAATTGGGAAAAATTTTTTTAGAAAGTATTAAAATAAACAATTATTAAAAAAGGAAGCCTCAGCTTCCTTAATCATTTTGTTAATTTTTAAAAACTTCTTCCTGCTCCTCCGCCGCCGCTGGAGCCTCCTCCACCGGAAAATCCACCAAAGCCGCCGGAGCTTCTACTTGAGCCTGAGTATCCTCCAAAGCTCCATGGGGAGTATCCTCTTCTATATCCTCCTCTACCTCCAGGTCCTCTAAACCTTCTTCGTCTTGAAAGAAGAATAAGTATTATGATTATAAGAAGAATTACCCAACCGTTCACTTCTTCAGAACTGTCAAGTCTATTCATATACTTTTCATAGTCTCCATCAAGCTCTACATTATATTCTAAGATGACTTGAGATACTACCGCTCTAAAGGTTTCTCTAATAGCTTCGTCAAAACTTGTAGGATCATCCCTGTTTATGAGGGGAATAAAAAATTCATCTATAATCCTTCCAACCTTACCGTCGTTAAGTCTTCCTTCAAGACCATACCCCGTTGCAATATAGATAGAGTACTTGTCAGTTGTAGGTTCTTTTCCCAGTAGGATAAGCACTCCATTATTAAGAGTCTTATCTCCTATACCCCACTTCCTAAACATCTCAAGGGCATATTCTTCAATTGGATACTCCTGTAAGTCATTTACAGTAGCAACGACAACTTGTGCCTTGGTCTTGCCTTGAAGTTCCACATTGGTCTTTAGTATTTCACTCTTTAGTTCATCAGAAATAACTCCCATTTCATCGTAGTAGTAGAACTCCTTTGTGGGGCTTGGTAAATTAAGTTTTGCAAAGCTTGATGTGCTTGAAAAAATTAATGTAAGGACGATAAGGATAGGTAAAATTATTTTAAGCTTTCTATCCTTCATATTATTATCCAATCACGTTTAAAGCTTTAAAACCAAAGTCAACTGATGGTGCACTTTCAGCACCAGGGTCTGCTTCAAAGTATTCCCTTGGTGAAAATCCTAACATCTTCGCAAAAATATTAGTAGGAAATCTTCTAACTTTGCTATTAAAAGTTTTAACAACGCCATTGTAGTCTTTTCTTGCTACAGCAATTCTATTTTCAGTTCCTGCAAGTTCGTCTTGAAGTTGTATAAAGTTTTGATTTGCTTTTAAATCTGGATAAGCTTCAACAACCACATTGATATCACCAATTGCCTTAGTAAGTTCTGCGTTTGCTTCAGAAAGTTCCTTAGGTCCCTTTGCATCATTTACCTTTGATCTTGCTTCAGTTATCTTTGTTAGTGTTTCTTGTTCATGAGTTGCATAACCCTTAACAGTATTTACAAGATTTGGTATAAGGTCTGCCCTTCTTTGAACAGCTGTTTGTAAATCTGCATATGAGTTATTTACTTCTTCATCAAGTCCTACAAGTCCATTGTATGAGCTAAATGCGCCAATAGCTAATATAACTACAATTGCTATTATCGCCATTACTCCTCCTCCAGCTTTTTTCATTTAATCACTCCTTATTAATAAGATAATTTTATTTATATTATAGGTATAATACCTATACTATATTTACCCAAATTTAATTTACTAACCCACCGTCTATTCAAAGTCAATTTCATAAATTTCCATGTTATCTATTGCATCATTTACAAGTTTGTCAACTTCAAGATTCTCTTCACTTCTTAAAATATCTGAAAGTCTCGGTTTAGTTACAGGTCTGTCTGGCAAGAATACCGTACAACAATCTTCAAAAGGAAGGATTGAAGTTTCATAAGTTCCAATATCACGTGCAATTTCTATAATCTCAGTCTTGTCCATACCTATTAACGGTCTTAAAATCGGCATGGATACAACTTGATTTATAACACCAACAGATTCAATTGTTTGACTTGCAACTTGTCCAAGGCTCTCGCCAGTAATAAGGGCATTGTACTCATGCTTTTTAGAAATCTCTTCGCCAATTCTCATCATAAATCGCCTTGAGAGAATCGTCATCTCCCTTGCTCTACACTTTTCATTAATCTCTCTTTGGATCGGAAGAAGATTTATTGAGTACATCGTAATCTTTCCTGTGTAATATGAAAGTTCTTTTGCAAGTTTTTGAACCTTTTCAAAGGCACGGTCGCTTGTAAAAGGATATGAGTGAAAATGTAATGCAGATATTTCAACACCACGCCTTGCAAGTAAAAAACCTGCAACTGGGCTGTCGATACCACCAGATAAAAGTAGTAGTCCCCTTCCTGAAGAACCAATTGGAAGTCCACCATATCCCTTAATCTTGTCTGAATAAATATAAATATGATTTTTCACATCAATATATACCATAATGTCTGGGTTATGCACATCAACATACATCTTGGAACCGAACTTTTTTAAAATAGCGCCACCAATTTTTGGATTTAATTCTGGTGACTTAACAGGAAAGCTCTTGTCAGATCTCTTTGCTTCAACCTTAAAAGAGGTTTTTTCTGTAATATTTTTACTTTCAATTAATTGAAGTGCACCTTTTTCAATTTCTTCAACGGATCTTCCAACCCTAATTACTGGGCTAATATATACAATGCCAAAAACTTTCTTAATATGGTCAATCATGGAATTAAAATCTTCTTCATTTGCCTTTATATAAAGCTTTCCCTGATCCTTATAATATTCTTCAATGTCAAAATCCTTAACAGAATCCATAATTTTTTTAACGGCTCTGTCTTCAAAAGACTTTCTATTTTTTCCCTTAAGTGCAAGCTCTCCAAAGCTTACAGATAAATACCAATTCATTACCTTCTCCCTACAATTGATCTAATATCATTAACTGCATTTTCAAACTCCACAAAGAACTCCTTTGCCTCTTCAACAGTAGACTCATCGCTAAAAGAAATTCTAACAGTGCCAAGGCCATACTCTTTTGGTACCTTTATGGCTTGAATAATTGGACTTACATTATTTTTATTACATGCAGAGCCAGTTGACACATACATTTCCTTTGACTCCAAGTAGTGAAGTAAAACTTCTCCCCTAACGTCCTTCAAAGACACATTTAAAATATACGGACTGTGATTCTCTCCCTTTGAGTTTATAATTATATCTCCCAAGGTTTCTAACTTTTCAATTAAATAGTTTTTAACCTCACTAACATTTTCATTATTTTTTTCCAAGTTTTCACTCATAATTTCTGCCATCTCTCCAAGGGCAAGAATACCCGGAACATTTTCCGTTCCAGAAGACATTCCCTTCTCCTGTCCACCACCATATAATACCGGTTTTAAATTCACACCGTCCTTAATATAAATGGCTCCAATACCCTTTGGTGCGTGGAATTTATGCCCAGAAATTGTGTACATATCCACCATGGACCTTTTTAAATCAATGGGCACCTTGCCAAAGCCTTGAATTCCGTCCACATGAAATAGAGTGTTTGGATTTTTTTCCTTAATAATCTTTCCGATTGACTCGATATCATTTATAATACCAATTTCGTTGTTAACATGCATAATAGAAACTAACTTAGTATTTTCATTAATAGAGTCCCTAAGTTCATCAAGGCTAATCATACCATGTTTATCAACGGAAAGTATCTTTAAGTTTTTTATATTATGATTTTCATATGCCCTTTTAACAGAAGAGTGTTCAAGTTCCGTCGTAATAAACTCTCCCTTGCTTCCATGGAAAGTTGCAATTGCAATATTATTTCCTTCAGTCCCACAAGATGTGAAATAAATTTCATTTGAAGATACACCAAGAGCATTCGCGACCTTTTGCCTTGCTGTTTCAACCTCTTTTTCAACCCTGTGACCGAAGCTATGAAGTGCAGAGGGATTTGCAAAATCTTCCCTCATGGCCTTCACCATTATATCAACAGCCTCCTGTCTAACTCTTGTAGTAGAAGCATTATCAAAATAAATCATTAAACCATCCCTTCATACTGTGCTAAAATAATTATAACACTAAGAGAGGTGATATTAAATGAAAGCGCGCATTTGGAGTGATGATAAAAAGACTTTCCTAAGCATAATCACAACGGGAATAGATAGAAATAAAAACAGAATCTTTCTTTTAAACCTATACGACGGAGAAAAGTTAAAACAATATAAATTTCCAGAAAATAAAGAAGAATTTGAAAATGATGTCAAGGATTTAAATGTAATAACTTACAATGGAAATAGCTTTGACATCCCATTCCTAAAAGCAAATGATATTAGTATAGAAGAAAACTTTGACCTATATTCATTTTTAAAATCATATAAACTCCTTGGTCTTCAAAGCTATAAATTTAAAGAAGTTTATAGACATTTCACATCAAAAGACACTGGTGAGCTTGAAGCAAAAGAGATAGTAAAGCTAATAAAAGATTATGAAAAGACCAATGATGAAAATAATTTCAAAAAAATTTTATCCCAAGGTGAACGCCATATAAAAAATTTATTAAAACTCTTCAAAGAAGTTGAAAGTCAAATAAATAAAGAAAAAATAGAACTTGAAATCTATAACAAAAACATAAAACTACTACCATATAGCTTTAAAGAAGAGGGCGACTACTTTGATATATTGCTTTTAAATATGGGAGAATTCATAAATATGAACCTGGAATTTAATACATTTAGTCTCTTTAGTAAAGACTACAACTATATTCTTCGATTTAAAACAATTAGAGGTTACTTAGATGAAAAAACCATAGGAAAATGCGTTATTACGGATTTGAATTTAAAAGACGAAAACTTTCCCAAACTTAATAAAAACCTCTATCCAATTGAGGCAGAAAAAAAAGAGATAGAAAATATAAAAAATTTAGCAAGGACTGCTCTAAAAAGCGTAGGAAAAAAAGTGAAAAATTAATATAAAATTTACTGCAAAATTTATAACACGATTCTAAAGTATTCATCGATAATCTAATTATAAAGAGTTTGGGTCAAGGATAAATGTATCACCCCTTTCCTTATATCAGGATAGGTTAATACACAAAATTATTTATATACCCACAAACCCGACCGTCTCTTAAAAGTAAAAACCTCTACCCGTTTTGGATAGAGGTTATATTTGTTTCAATTTATTATCTTAAATTTGATCCTTGATTATAATCATTTCCTTGTTGTTCTTTTTTATTTTTAAGAGCATATTCTTTTCTTGTCATTACATCGTCAACTCTTACATTAACTTCAACAACTTTAAGACCAGTCATTTGACCAACTGATTGGCTAATGTTTCTCTTTAATTCTTCAAATACCTTTGGTGCTGAATGACCATATTCTAATATGATAGCTGCATCAATTGCTGCTTCTTTTTCGCCAACTTCTGCGCTAATACCTTTTGTTAGATTATATCCACCAAATTGTTCAGAAATTCCTGAGAAGAATCCACCTTTCATATCAAGTACTCCTGGAACTTCATTACATGCTATTGCTGCTATCTTTTCAACTACAGAATCATCAAAAGTTAATTTTGATTCATGTCTTGGTTCTTCTTTTTTATTAAAATCTTTAACATCACCTTTTAGATTTTCAACAAATTCTTCTCTATTTTCTTTTGCTTCTCTCTTTTCTTCTGCCTTTTTGTTTACTCCTGCTATTTCGTTGTATTTTTCTTCACTTGCCATAATTACATCTCCTTTTAATTATTTAATTTCAAAATTGATATATGTTTATTAATATTTATTAAACATCCTTCTTAAAAAGAACAATATCCTTGGATTATTATCTTTTACTTGTCCAATCATTTTACCTAATAGTACAAGTAATATTATTAATATTGTTCTCCAAAATCCCAAAGTTAAAAATAGTATCGCTATAATTAACCCTGTAAGACCATATTTAAATTCATTCCAATGAAATTTAAAAAAATTTTTAATCCTCTTTGCTGGTTCGGAAAATACAGTTTCTTTTCTATCAGATTCCAAATTTCTTGGAGGATTATTGAAATTTTCAGGGTAATTGTTAAACCTATTATCCATATTTTCCTCCTATACAACTCTTTTATCACTATCTGATTTTATATCATAAAACTCTACTTTCACTTCTTTTACTGGATACCCAGAAAACTTTTCAAGTTCATCTTTCACATCTCTTTTTATCTGAGATCCAAGTAGTGCCAACTCTTCTCCAGCATAAACTCCACATTGGATATTTGCCGTTATTTCATTTGAATTTGATTCATTCACAACTACATCCACTTGTGAATTTCTTACTTTTCCATACTTCCCTAAAGTAGTTTTTACATTTGATTCCAAAGCATTTTGGCTTATTAGAATTCGTCCTGCCTCATCCTTATCTACAATATAATTTTTTAATGTAGGACTGACGATAGCCCTTATTAAAATATAAAGTCCTATCAATCCACTTATGATAGTTATGGTTGTTAAAAAGTAGAAAAACCAAGTTTTTGAACTTAAATTTACTAAATAATTAGTAACTTCCCCATAATCAAAAATCATAAAGTAGGTCGTGAATAAGGTTAAAAGTAATATAATCGATAATATTGCATTAAACCATTTCTTCCACTTTCTCATTCAACACCTCCAAGTTTGTAATAAATATTCTTAATCTATATATATCCAAAAAACAAAAGTCTAAACACAAAATCATTATTCTACTTAATTCATTTTACTTTAGCAACATTTTTTTTAGTTTTTTGCAGTTTTTGAATTAATATCCTATCAATAATTATATCATTTCATAAAATAAATTATTCATCTTCTTTACATAAAATATTTTATCTCACTCGTAGCTTCAAGATTAAAATTCAATTTCTTAGTAACTACATTTTAACTCCTAAATAAATTTTACCCTTCATCTATAAATCCAAACATTATTGTATAAAAAAAGAAATCCTCCAAGTTGAGAATTTCTAAAATAATATTTGTTTTTTCGTTACTTGAGCTCTTTTAAATATAGTTTTTTAATAGCACTATAATAAATCCTATGACAACGCCAAGTCCTATCATTTTAATATTTTCCGATAATTTTTTTCTCCATAAAACTATTACAGTTAATATAAATGTGATTGTGTGTAAGATTGATTTTGTGTCTATATAAAATGCACCAATTGCAAAACACGTAATAAACATCGCTGAAATTATCAAAGTTGAAATTGCAAAAGACATTTTTCCTTCTCCATTTGAATGCCATGTTATATAAGCAAGAAGTGGTGAAAGAAATGTAAACACAGCCCATATTAATATGTATGATCTTGGAAGATTGTATTCATAATAAGCATAATACAAATAATAGCTTGTAAGCATTGCGGCAAAAAATAAAAATACATTTACTGCAGCCCTCTTCGGTGAGGCACTAAAAACCGAAATAAAAATGACAATGCAAAGCCATATCGGAAAATCAGATAAGAAATTAGGAATATCTAAAGTTTCAAAAAATTTCGAAAATTTATTTATTGGCCAAACTTCAATGTACTTTGAAAAAACACCTAATATTATCCCCAAGAGGATTACTTGCATTGTGTTTATTATTTTTTGTTTCGTTGATATTTCTTTGTGAATTTTTCTCATTTAATCATCTCCTATACATGTGACATTTGTCTATGCCCTACTTCATTATTTAGGCGAATTTTTGTTTTCTTCTGTGGACATAAATACAACAGCTTTCACATAGCTTGAGTGGTCAGTAAAGATAACATTTTTTTCAAAACCCTCATGTACATGAACATACCTACTATAATAATTTCTTAATTAATATTATATACAAAAACCGCCATGTAGATAAGAGTAGTCTATTATTTAATCTCAAATTCAGATTTCGACTTTAAACATTATTTAAACTTTTAACTATGAATGACTATCTTCAATATAAATTCTACAAGAAAAATTTTATTATATTTTTCTATTTCTTTTGTTATCTTTTTCATACATTCAACTCTCTTTTTGTTAGAGCTATTTTCCCGTACAAAGTTTTATTTATCAAGTTTTAAAAAAGTAATCCTAAAGTATTGCTCTTTGTTTTATATGTTTTCTTTCTTCTATGTACATTAGAAAAATGCAGTGTTTTTGAGTATAATTTATAATCTCTAACATATGTAAAAAGAAATATAGAATGAAAAAAAGTACACATAAACATAAAAGGTTGTAATTTTAAAAAATTACAACCTTTTATTTAATGGTAGCATTTAATTATAGAGAATATATTTCTTTAACCTTATCAACTAAAAACATTAACTTTCCTTCAGAAGTAATGCCTCTAAAGTTTTCATTATTCGCTATTGTATCTATATAAAAGCTAACAATCATATCGTCACTTCTGTTTGGATTTGTTGATAACAATAAATTTTCATCAAGCCAATCATCTATTTGATTAAAATACTCATCGCCTCTTATCTTAAACGATTTTTCCTTACTCTCTATTAGTAGGTTGAGTAATTTTTCTACATATTGACTAGCGAGTTTCAGGTTATTATCTTCAATATAATGAGTTGCCAAGGATAAATAGAAATTTAAAACTATGGAAACATTTATCTGGGTAAGATTAAAAGTTTCTAATAAATCCTCTACTCTCCCCAATGTTTCGATCCAATCGTCATTTTGCAAACTACTCTTCATCATAAGAAGGGTAATTAAATCAGTTATATTCTTGTAAATCATTACTTGTAGCTTCTGATCTACTTCGTTTTCCTTCTTAGTTTTTAGATAAGCTGAAGCCACCAAACAATCTTTTGATATAGATAGCATGTCCGAAGATGGTAAAATATTTAACGCTTCTTCTGATTTTCCTAAACTAATTAAACAAGCTGCCCTCAAACTCAGTGATTTATCTTTAAGTATAGAATCTTTCGAATCCTCACACACTCTCTTTAATATATTATTTGCGTATTCGAGATATTCCTCTTTCTTGGTAATGTCAGTTGCTAAATCACAATGGTTCAAAATAAACAAAGCCATATAGTATAGGAGTTCAAAGCAAGAATAGTATTGTTTAATTTTAATTTTTATATCTTCTAGGATACTATCCATACCTGCATCAGGGACACTATTCTCTAAGTCTATATAAAATTTTTGTATTTGAGCTGAAGATAAATCTGGATCATATCCTATTAGTTCATCCACACTTATATTAAAGAAAGTGGCAAGTTTTGGGAGAAGTAAAATATCTGGATGGCTTTGACCTGTCTCCCATTTTGATACGGACGCTTTTGTTACCATCATGAATTCTGCTAATTCTTCCTGAGTTATGCCTCTTTCTTTTCGCTTCTGAAGAATATTTTCTCCAATTTTTAGCATGATATTTTACCTCCTAACTGATTTGTTTTTTGTTTATTATAGCAATCGAAATTACGATACAGATTATTAGCAAAATACTGCCCGTAATAATCGGTACATAATAGTCATCATATCCTATTCCTTTTATAAGGTTCACAGGCTTTCCTATCAATGCAATAGGCATGTATTTAACAATTTCATCTCGAATAGATAATATAAGTTGAATCACAATCCCAGCAGTCGTTAATATTAATGTACCTATAACATTTCCTGAAATCACTCCAGCCAATATCTCTAACGATATTAAAAATAATCCAAATATAAAAGGAAGCAAGGCTGCCATAAGTATATTTCTAACAGGAAATGAAATCCCGAAAAAGTACTTTGTGTAGAAATAAGTTAGTATAAATGAGCAAAAGTAAGCAATAAACCACAAAATAAAATTATAAAAAATCTTCGATAGCACGACTTGATACCTTGGCAGTCCCTTAGATAACAAATTAATCAAAGTTCCCTTTTGAAATTCATTTGCCATTTGAGTGCTTAATATAATGGCTAATCCAAACATGCCTATTTGACTAATGTTTTTAAAGAATTGTGTCCAAGAATCAATTTCTGATGGTGGTGCTACGTTAATATCTATATTTCCTGTAGCTATTGATTGAAGTATCATGGGAGTTAATTTAGCTGTCAAAGGACTTATTAACCCAATAAACAAGAACAGGATAAAGGTAGAAGTCATTTTTTTAGTCCTTGTACCTTCAATAGCTTCTTTCTTTAAAAGAGATAAAAATATCCTCATGCTTTCGTCACCTCCATAAAAATATTTTCTAATGTAGGTTCTTCTATTTTTAACTCTACAGGAAATATGTTTAACTTATATAGCTCATATAAAATATCAATATCTTTTAGTTGATTCTCTTCGTCTGTTAAGTATAAAGTATCTCCTTTTTCATTTGTTATCAGATTTGAAAATTTATCTGGTGACTTAAATGCCTTTAGTTCTTTGTCAGACTTAAATCTGATTTTAATTGTGTTTTTCCTCTTTATATTTTTTAGTTCATCTATCGAACCTTCTAGTACATTTTTTCCTTTATCAAGCACCACAACATGATCACAAATCGCTTCAACATCCGATAAGATATGTGTGGAAAAAATGACAGTAGTAAAGTCTTTTATTTTTAATATGATGTCTAGTATCTCTTTTCTTCCAAGTGGATCAAGGGCGGAAGTGGGTTCATCACATATTAATAATTTGGGACTATTTAACAAGGCTTGGGCAATACCCAAGCGCTGTTTCATACCTCTAGAATAGCCACTAATTCTTTTATTGACATCTTTTAATCCCACCAACTCTAAAAGTTCCACACTCTTGTTTTTAATTTCATTTTTGCTAAGACCAGTTATAGACCCACATAAATTGAGATATTCTTTTGCAGTCATATAACCATAAAATTCAGGGACATCTGGAAGATACCCGATAAATCGATTGGTTTTTGACTGGCCAAAGCTTACTTCTTCTCCAAACACTTCAATGGAACCTTCATCAATTTTCAAAAATCCTAGAATCATTTTCATTGTCGTAGTTTTTCCAGCACCATTTTTCCCTAAAAACCCAAAGATTGTATTTTCAGGAATGGACATGGATAACCCATTAATAATCGTATTTTTACCAAAAGATTTATGAAGATTTTTAATTTTTAGTGCTTCCATTATTCTTCCACCCTACCTATTGTTAAGTATAAGATAGGTCCAATAATTTGAATAAAAATAACAATTAAGATCCACATAGTTCTACTGCCAAATTTGTATCTATCGTGTTTTAAAACATGACTTAAAGAGTAAATCATAAGTCCAATTTCCAAAATAATAATAGGTATAAGTATCGGCAAATATTCTCTAATAATATCTGACATGTTTGACCTCTCCTTTGTTTTTCTATATCTTATCATTTTATTAAATCAACTATCAAGAAACTATTAGTAAACTTATTTTATTTTAATTTACTTCCAAGAAACTCTATTTTTCTCTGATCAGATATAAAAAAAGCCCCGAAGATTAAATCTCCAAGGCTTAATTATTATTTTCTATTTCTATTTTAATATTACCTATTCTTACACTTATTCTATAAAGTCACTCTTTAGATTTCTCAAAAAAATAAAATGCAGTACATACTAACAATACAGAATATAAAAGCCTATATAAAAATTGTTCTTCTATTCTTAGTAAGTTAGATAAAACACAAAAAATTAAAAAAAGATAAATTTTTCTTATTATTTTGTCAAATTTCATATTATCTCCCTATTTTTAAATAAAAATCTGATAAATATATTTTATTAAAATGGGCATTATACAAGTTGAACTTATAAATAGTGCCCAAGTAGATTATTATATTAATTCGTAAAAATCTCTAATTCAATTAACGTCATCATTCTCAAAGGAGTTCTCAACAGCTCTACGTAAGTATTCAACATCAAACCCGGCGCTCTTGTATCCTTCCAAAATAGTTAAATAATATTTATCACTCGGCTTATTTAGAGGTCTACCTTCATTCATAACGTAAACCATCCCTGTTACAGTCTCGTTATCAACTATAACTTCAATAATTTCTTTTCTATACAGATTTGGCCAATCTTCATAAATATCAAGTTCTTTTTCGTCAATTTCTGTAATCTTACACACAAGTATCGGAACGCTTCTTCCCTTACATGGTTCAACCGTTGCGTAACACCCATTGTCTGGTCCTCTAAAAGTGAGTTTGTAATCCTTAATTTTACTTGCCCCTACTACCTTTGCACCTGGACATCTATTTGCCATCTGCTCTAAGTTTAAATTTGATCCGTAAGCAATATATAATTTAGTCATTATTTCACTCCTTTATTATGAGATGAATTTAGCATCATAATTTTTATTTACCCTAAATTTCTAACAACTCCCACGAAAGCAGGGCTATGCATCAGCGTGGTTTAAATGGTCAATATGGATAAAATTTGATATTTTTCAAAAGCTTCGTCTGCGAGAATATGTTCATAGCTTATATGTAATTCATTATAAATTTAAACTATCTTTATCTAATAAGAAGTCAAATAAATTAATAGTGAGTATTCCATTTTCATCTAAAAATGGTTTTATTCGATCTTTCACAATAATAATTTTCTTAAATGAGTCATCAATATTTAACAAGGAAGTTTTTTCTTGATTTATTTTTTCTATAGATGGAAGGCTATATGCAGATTGAATATAATATCTTTTACTTCCAAGGTTAGCTATAAAATCAACCTCTAACTGTTTCTTTATATCTTTATTATTAACATTTTCCCTTTTTATGACCATTCCTACATCAACCATATAGCCACGATACCTTAATTCGTTATAAATAATATTTTCCATTAGGTGAGTTGGTTCTATCTGCCTAAAATTTAATCTTGCATTTCTAAGACCTACATCTTCAAAGTATATTTTATAAGGCGTTCCTATATGTTTTCTTCCTTTCACATCATATCTATATACTCTTTTTAACATAAAAGAGTCTTCAAAGTAGCCTATAAACTTATCGATTGTATTAGCAGAAATTTTAGATTTTTTTATTGACTTAAGGGTTGAAGCTATTTTACTTGGATTTGTAAGACTTGAAATGCCTGATGCTAAAATATTGAGTAAGTCTTCTATCTCAGAAGTTAAGCGTATGTCATACCTATGAACAATATCTCGCAAATATACATTTTCGAGTTGCCCATTTAGATAATTCATCTTATCTTCATCTTTTTTCAATAAAGCTCCAGCTGGTAAACCACCGTAAACTTGATACTCAGCAAAAGCGTCTTCTTTGTCGCCATCAAAGGTCTGAAGAAATTCAGAAAATACAAGTGCCATAATATGAATCTCATCACCCCTACCTGCAAATTCAGTGATGACATCTTTTGATAAAAATTTAGAGTTGCTTCCAGTAACATAAACATCAAAATTATCTTGACGCAAAAATCCATTTAATACTTGTTCAAAGGATTTAAGCAATTGAACTTCATCTAAGAGGATATAAAATTTATCCTTATCATTAGTTTTACTGATTATATAATCTAAAAACTTTTTAGGATCTACTAATCTTTCGCCGCTTAAAACATCTAAATCCATTAAATCTTCGCCGATTTTTAATAAATCCCTACCTGAATCAAAGGCAAATTTTATAATATGGTTTTCATCAACGCCACTTTGGGTCAAATGATTATAAAATAGATTATTAAGCAAATAAGATTTTCAACTTCTTCTTATTCCTGTAATAATCTTAATGAACCCATTGCCTTTTTTTCGTATTAGTTTATCTAAATAATAATCACGCTTTATTTCCATGAGCTACACCTCTATCTATTTAGAATTATTTCCGTTTCGGAACTTAATCTAAGTATATTGTAAAGTGTGAACTCATAAAATTCAAATTTATTTAGAAATAATTCCATATTGGACATATTTTTAAGTTAGTTTTACATCATTAAAATTAATTTTTAACGTCATTAAAGTATTTGTCAATTTTTTTGAAATACTATTTATGGAACAAGCCCTTAACATAATGGTAAGCTTCGTTAATCCCTTTCATCTGTAATTATATGCTCTACGCCGCTATGCTACGACTTAAGAAATTCTTTCATAAATGTCGGATATGCCTTGCATTTATCAAGCTCATCAATCGGTATCCAGTGCATAGTCTCTTTTACGCCACCCATAGTAACACTCTGGCTGTTAATATTCTTATTTCCCTTCGGTTTCATCATGTAATAGAGCGTAAGCTCCTGGAAGACTACGCCTTTTAATCCAGAGCTGCCGATGAAGAAATTTTCATGTATCACGACAAGATGGTCGACTCCGTAATTAAGTCCTGTCTCTTCAAATACTTCTCTTTTCTAACGGCTTCTTCCGATGTTTCCCCTAAATGGACTCCTCCGCCTATGGAGTAGTAATATTTATCGACATCATTTCCTGCAAACAATACGCAATCATCTTCCACTATAATCAATTTAACAGACCCTCTCCACACTTAATGTAGATTTTCTACTTGCGGACCACGGAGAGGGCTTTTTTATATTAAGGAGATTTCTGTTTGAATTAATAATTTATATCACCCTTGGCGAGTTGAAATTATTATCTAATAGGAGTAACGTTCTATTATTCTCATTTTATCAAAATAATTTCAATGCTATCGGAACGATATATCATTTACCTAAACAACACACCCAACCTATTCATTCCCTCTCCATGTAATACTCATCGCAAAACTTATTCCACTTAACGGTGTATTCATCATGTGTGAGCAAGGTCAAATCTTTTGCGACATGTATATTTCTTTTCTTAGCTCCAGCCAAGAAATAGTCAAAGCCATCGAAGGCTTCACTATGATATGCGTATACGTGCTTGAATCCAAGGTTATATGCAAGGTAGAGGCGTGTGTGCCCATCTATGGATGCATATGTGCCTTCACACATAGCAACTGGGACAATCACATCTTCTTCTCTATTGACAAAACTCTTAACTGCCTCTAATTTATCCCTATCGATAAAGAACTGTATTGGCTGGATTTTATCTATATCAAGCTTAAAGACCTCCACGTCTTTGAATTTCTTAATAAGCTTACCACTTTCATCATAAAAATTTGTAATGTGCTCTGCATTAAATCGAAACTCTTCAATTACCTCGTCAAAATATGCTTTTCCGCCTTTTATAATTGCCTCGGTCTGTGATATGATTTTTATTTCTACAGGCACATCTCCATCTGCAATATAGCAACCGTGCTGATATAGTGCTTCTTGACTGAATCGATTGTCATCGTATGTATTGATTCTAATTACTCTCATTTATTCCCACTAAAAAATTACTATTAAATCTAATTTATTTTTTCTCCTACTATAACATATTATTAACCATTTAGCTCAAAAAGTTAAAATGCATGTTATTAATAACTAAAAGCCTTATAGTCTAAGTAAAAAAATCATAATTCCACAAATCAATAGAGCAATTGCTGCCCATAAAAATCCGTCTATAATTTTTTGATATGGCCTTTTTGCTCTTTCTTCAATTTTCTGAATCTCGTCTAATCTTTTGCCTTCGGTGAATGCTAAAATCTCCTTATATGTTTGAATATCATTATCTTTCTTGATCTTCTCAACTTTAATCGCAAAAAACATAGCACAAGCTACTAATACAAAGTATGGAATAAATCCATACAAGCCAATGAATTTAATTAGTGGCATCAGCGAAATAAATGCTGCTATCATTAAAATTCCCATCATTGATGCATAGAAGTTCAATTTTTTAACTTCTTCAGAATTAATTTCCTTTTTCATTTTTTCAAGATCTCCTTTAATTAAATTATCAATTGATATTTCAAAAACTTCACTTAGTAATACAATGCTATTTATATCAGGATAATTTTTATTATTTTCCCAATTCGAAATACTTTGTCTTGTAACATAAACTCTTTCTGCAAGTTCTTCCTGAGATAGTTCTTTTTCACTTCTGTAATATTTAATTTGATTGCCAAGTTTCATAAAATCCATACCTCCTTTCATGATAATTATAATTTAGATCTTGTATTATTTCTATCAAAGATTCTTTACATTTTTATATTTTTCTGTGTAAAAAGCTTTTTACATTAGCTAAATCACTGAATTAGCAGTGCTTTATAGAGTGTCATCCTTCATTATTAATTCTTCATATGTTTTTACTCACCCAAATACTTTACATATATTTGGCAAGACTTCCACTCGTCCCATAAGTACGAAAACTCAAGTTTTCTTAATCTTTTTCGTTTTTATTCCTACTTAGCCATTCGGCAATTTGTTCTGCCACATATCTTGGTTTTTGAGTATAAATCTCATGGGTCGTATTTTTAACAATTTTTATAGTAATATCATCACGATTAGTTTTGTAGTATTTATCAATTTTTACTTTTTTATATTCAAAAGCATAATTTGGACTGTCCGCAACGAAAAACAACACAAGGGAATGTAAATCAACTTCAAAAATATCTTTATAATCGTCAGCGATAATTGACATTAAATTTGAGATAGTATCCGGATTCATATTAAACTTATTTTTGATGATAATCTCTCTTGTTTCCAGTATCTCTTCATTTAAATCTCGGTTTTCAAAATCATAACCGATGATACCGCCATCCAAAATAATTAATTTGCCGGGATTTATCTCCTTATTAAATTTAAGTGCCAAATCAGCACCAATTGAGAAAGCCATAACAACAGAATCTTTAGGAATACTATTTTTCAACCACTTTACAAAATCTTTCTCATCAACTATTTTAACGTTAACATTAGAATATTGCCCCGGAATATCCAAAAATTTTATCTTATATCCATATTTGTTTAACTCAGTGTTGAGTATTTGCACAGAATCTTCAGTACTTCCTAAACCTGAAATAAAATATATTGTCTTCATAAAACCTCCTACGCTTCCGGAAACAACTTTCGTATAGTTTAACCGGTTTCATTTACCCGTTCATCTGTAATTATATGTTCCACGCCGTTATGCTCCGACATAAGAAATCCTTTCATAAATGTCGGATACGACTTGCATTTATCGAGCTCATCAATCGGCACCCAATGCATTGCCTCTTTAACGCCTGCCATTGTAGTACTTTGGCTCTTAAAATCTCTTTTGCCCATAGGCTTCATCATGTAGTAGAATGTAACTTCATGGAAGTCCACTCCATTTAAGTCGGAGCTGCCGATGAAGAAGTTCTCGTGTATCACGGCAAGGTGATCGACTTCGTATTGCACTCCTGTCTCTTCAAACACTTCTCTTTTCACGGCATCTTCTGAAGTCTCGCCCATGTGAACTGCTCCGCCGACCGAGTAATAATAGTCGTCGACTTCATTTCTCGCAAAGAGCACGCATCCATCTTCGATTATGATGGCCGCCGCTCTATATCTAAATGCTTTTTTATCGTCAATAATAGCACAATTATGCTCCATAGTTTTCTCCTTGTATATTTTTAAGTCTCACGAGGCTTTATAAGATAAATAAGTGCTCGCTAAGTATGTCAGGTGGTTCCGTCTTCAAATTAACATATCTAAAAAACGTGATACATAAACTTATTGTTTTTTACAATAATCAAGGAATACTTTTTTAACGTAAGAGAGGTACTCTGCATTTGTTCTTCCAATTTTGTAAAAATATGAATATATAAGTATCATATAATACTTCACGTAATCCCAATTGCAAGTGCCTTCTGACCGGTAGCCATCCATAAACAAAGAAATTTCTTCATCTGTGTTCATAAATTTTTGACCGGGACGAAGTATCAATGCCCAAGCAATATCAAATTCTTTATTCCCCCATCCAGATAATTCAAAATCCAATATGGCAGATAAATGCTTTTCTAACCAAAGAATGTTAGCATAATGAAAATCTCCATGACAAAAGCATCTATTAATTCTTTGAGGCTGATTTGAAATTAAATAATCATAGACAAATTCTATATCTAATTCTGAAAAATACTGTTTATCTGGTATGTGAAAGAATTTGCGACTCTTTACATCAGGAAAATTTCCTTGTTGTGCATGTAACTTTGCAAGAGTATTACCGTATTCATAAAGATAGTCTATTGAGGATCTGTTAGAGTTATCTCCCACAATATTAGATAATCGCTCCCCTTTCTTTGCAATAGAAACACAAAAATATTTCTTTTCATCGTCGTAATCGATTATGGTAGGAGCAAGTTCACACTTAATAGAATCTATTGTATTTATTTCATTTTCTATATCTGCACCAGGCTGTCGAGCTACTTTTATATATGCTTCAATCTCCTCTTTTTTATATATTCCTTTAACTTGAAAAACATCGTTGCCTGCATGAGGATATCCGATTACCTCTAACAAATAAAAATTTTTAAAGGGTAGGGAAAAAGGGTCTATTGTATCTCTCCATTTTTCCGGATGTCTCACATTCATCACTTCCTAAAATTCAAATTTATATTATTTTTAACTCTATCTATACCTTTTACACGACCAGCTAAAATATCTAAAGTGTTGCCTATACCTTTTTGAAATATTTTTGAACATAAATTTCAATAGTTTCATCATCACATTACCAAGTCTAATAATCATGACCTATTGATTTTAAGATTATTTCTACTCATTTACTTTTGACATCAATACTATCGTCTAAACGTGAGATTATTAGCAAAACATATCCAACACATCAAAAAATGTTATTTTTACTGGTGTTTAATAATATTGCATAGTCTACTATGTAAATCTCAATTAAACTATTTTATAGAACCTCCCAAATTCAACAATAACTAAAAGTAAGATTCTATTGTATTTCCTTGTTGGTCTTTCATATCACGGATTTTATTTTTCAGAATATCAAAGTTGCAAATTCCATCTCTAATATCATTATACACTCTATATCCATTAATCATCTCAGTCAATGTTTTTCCTTTCCCACCATTTTTTATTGTAGTATTTACTCTTTTAATTCTATTATCATATGGCTCAAATTTTTTGTATCTACATACTTCATCTTTAAATTCAAATAAAGGTGTATCCGGCTTTGCATCCCACAAAATAATCAACCACATTATCGCATTATAAATCTGCTTTGCAGTATCATTCCACTTTTCAGTTAGTAAATTTCCACTCCCTGTATTGTCATATTCTTTTCTATTATTTACATGAGCATCACCTACAAGAGGATTAAAAAGAGGTAACCCTTTGTGATTAATTAGTTCTAAAAAATCCCTTGCCGCACCCATGCCACACTGAATAACTTCTTTCTTGCCATCAGTTTTACGTTTAGCACTAAATACATAATATTCATCTTCAATAGTTGCTCCTGCATCACTATGTTTTTGTTGATTTGCTAACAGCTTAATATGTACTTCCGGCTGAACTTCATAATCAGTAACAATTCTTTGTCTTGTTTCATGTCCTCTACAATTCATTTAATTTCTCCTTTCTACTCGTTTTCGAACTATACTTTTTACTCTTTCTTCGAGACTTTCCATCTTCTTCAATTTCCATATTACTACGTAATTCCATTTATAGTAAAACTGCTTCAAATTTTTCAACCTTATATTCATCAGGTATAAATTCTTCTTTAAATTCTACTCTAATATGATCCTCATCTTTTCTCTTTACATCTATGGCAATATGGTCGTCTATCCAAGTTATCTTTCTATATTCATTGGCCCAGTCCCAAAGGCTTTGGAAGGCTGCCTGGGCTCCTTGTTTGGTGTTAACTAAAAGGCTGGTGGCTTCTGCAAATATTAATAGGTAGATGGCAACTTTTTTAGGAGATTTATTTTTCTCTTTTCTTCTTTTTTTATTAAGGCTTCCATCTTTTTTTGAAAAGATTTTGATAGGGGGAATTTTTCTATTTTTACACTTTTAATTTCTTCTCTAAAGTTTTCTTCTAAGGCTTTTGCAAGTAAGCTATCTAAGTCTTCTTCTCTTATTTTATTCATAAATTATTCCCTCCTCCTTCATTTTATTTCTAATTTTTTCTTTGGCCCTGTAGAGTCTCATTTCTACTGTTTTTGTTTGCATATTTAATAGGTCTCCAATTTTTCTATAGGTCATCTTGTCCTTGTATCTAAAGATTAGGGTTTGGTATGATATTTGGTCCAGGGTCTTTACATATTTTTTTAGAAGATCTATGGTCTCCTTTTCTTCGTACTGGTCTTCTACTGGATTTTTGTGAACTGTATGTTTTTCTACTTCTTCTATACTTGCATCTACAAACTTACTTTCTCTTCTTAGCTGGTCTATAGATTTTCCTCTTATTATTGTAAGCATTATCTTTATAAATTCTTCCTCTTCAACTTTTAGATAGGCCCTCTTTTTTCAAGCACATAAAGAAAATCCTCGTGAACTGCTTCTTCGGCTTTTGTAAGTTCTTTAACAAATGTCATCGAATAGCTAATAAAGTAATCTATGTACTCTTCATAAACTGCCTCTATCTTTATTTTTTCTTCTTCTCTTTCAAGACTTGATAGGTATAGAAATAACATTATATCTCCCTGGGATTTTGTCCTTCATATATATATCGTACGAGAAGGCAAAATCCCTACAAAGTATTTTTTATTTTTCTATTTTTATTGTAAGCTATATTTTTTACTTATGCTAAATTTTTCTTTTCTTATTTGAATATTCAATTTAAAAATATTTTTGCCCGATAAAATCTTTTCTTATTTTACTTATAATAAAATTCCTCTTGTTTTTTGTTTTATGGTAAAATATTATTAAGAAAGGGGTTGTTTTTATGTTTGATGTCAATGATAAAATCTTATTTGCCCTAGCAGGTCTTGTCATCCTATTTGTGCTAGGACAATCTGTTCTATTTTTTCTTATTGCTTTTAAAAGGGCCAAAGAGCTTAATATGGATATGAAAAAGCTAAGGTCTGTTCTTATTGGAACGGGAATTTTTACTATTGCTCCTGCGATTTCAATTCTCATCGGCCTAATTTCTCTTTCTAAGTTTTTAGGTCTGCCTTTGCCTTGGCTGAGACTTTCTGTAGTTGGAGCTCTTACCTACGAGCTGCCTGCTGCTACAACTGCTGCCAATGCTATGGGAGTTAGTCTTAATGAAACTATTACTGATCCGGTGGTTTATTCTACTATCGCCTGGGTTATGACCCTGGGAATTATGGCAGGAATCTTTATTATTACTTTTTGGCTAAGGAAAATTGAGTCAGGGTTAATTAAAATTAAGGGAACTGACCAAAAATGGGGAGATATTTTTATGGATTCTCTCTTTTTAGGTATGATCTCTGCCTTCTTGGGCATGATTTTTTCTGATGTTCATTTGGGAATGGTAGGATTTATTCCTGTTGTAGTTATGGTAGTTAGTTCTCTTATTATGCTAGTTTGTGGATATTTTATTAAATTTAAAAACCAGGCTTGGCTTGAAAATTATGCCCTGCCTATTAGTATGATATCTTCTATGCTTTTATCAATTCCAATTACTCATCTTATGGGAGGTGTTTAAAATGAAAAGCTACAAGGACAAGGTGCATTTTTATGGCAGAGTTACTAATTCTATAGCCATGCTTTTGTTTATTTCCTATCCTCTTTTATTTTCGTGTTTTTATAAGGCCTGGCCAAGTTTTGGACCTTTTATTAAAGGACTCTTGGGAGTTATCCCTATTTTCTGGACAGTTGCTGTTATTGAAGTTTTTACTTTTGCGCCAATGCTTGGAACTGCTGGCAGCTATCTTGGTTTTGTTACTGGAAATGTAACTAGCTTAAAGGTGCCTGCTGCTATTAATGCTATGGAAGCTATGAAGGTAGACGCTCAATCTGAAGAAGGCGAAGTTGTTTCTACTATGGCCATTGCCCTATCTTCTATTGTCACTATTCTTATAATTTTTTTAGGTATGCTTTTGCTTGCTAATATTAGACCATTTTTAGAATCTCCAAGTCTAAAGCCTGCCTTTGATAATATTCTTCCAGCTTTGTTTGGTGGTCTGGCTGTAGTTTTCTTTTCTAAAAACTACAAAATCGCCATCGCTCCCTGCCTGCTAATGATTTTACTTTTTGTTTTTATTCCTTCTCTATCTTCTGCTGTAAGCTTAATGGTACCTGTAGGCGCCTGCTTTACTATAGTTGTTTCTCGAATTTTGTACAAGAAAGGATTAATTTAAGGTGATTTTATGTTTTGGAAATTTTTATTAATACTTATTCTAGTCTTTATAGGCTTTTTAGTCTATCGAGCATGCAAGTTTGTTCCTGAAAAAAAGGAAGCCTTAGAAAAAACTGAAGTGGACTTAGACTTTGATCAGGCGATTTCC
>NZ_CYUO01000004.1:0-425000 GCF_001407835.1 Lagierella massiliensis | reverse complement strand
TATAAATCTCTAATTTCGTTAAATGAAACATTGGTTGAAATTATGACTGGTTTTTTTCTTATAAGTCTTTCATTAATAAGGTTGAAAAGACTTGCCATATTGTACTGGCTAACTTGTTCTGACCCTAAGTCGTCAATGATTAAAAGGTCTGAGTCTACAATAATGTCATAGTCCTGTCTATACTGCTCTTCAAATTCAAAGGAACCAAGATTATAATTTCTAAGTTTCTTCATTAGGTCTGGCGCAGTTAAGTAAACCACGTTTACATTTTTTTTAACCAGTTCATATGAAATGCAGTTACAAAAATAGGTCTTTCCCGTTCCAACTGGCCCTGAAATAAATAGCGAAGGTGAGTCCTTTGAAAAGTTTTCGCAATACTCTTTAAATTCTTCATAGTAAAACTTTGCAAGGTCCCTCGGACTTAGGGGTTTGTTTTCTTCTTTTTCATCAGAAAAAATATCAAAGTTAAAGTTTTCAAAGTTCTCCTCTTTTACTCCAGAGTGAAGTGAAGATGATTTTATTTTTTCTTTTACAACCAAATCTTTTTTACATTTGCAAACTTCTCCATTTATATGGCCTTCGTCCTTGCAAATATTACAAAAATATTTTCTTTCGGTGTAATCCTTTGGAAATCCATTTTCAACTAAGAGATTGTCCCTTTCTTCTTTTAGTGATTCAATTTCGTCTAAAATCTCTTGAACTTTTTTCTTTGATGGACTTCTCATTTCGTAGAGATATTTTATATTAAGTTGACTAATTTTTTTCGTTAAGTAATCGTATTCTGGAATTTTTTCAGAAACTTCTTTTATTCTCTCTTCTTGATGCATTGCCCCTTGAAGTCTTCTATGTTCTAAAATTTTCCCTGCTCTATCGTATTCATTCATCACTTAAGTTCCTTTTTTTCTCTCTCAGCTTCTTGATTAGGTTTTCCATTTCGGGACTTTGTTCAACTTCTTTGTTTGCTTTGGAGCTATCTGAAGGTCTATAATAGGATCTTCTCTTTTTAATATTGTCTTTTCTGGTCTTTTCTTCTTCTATCATCTTGTTGTAGTCTGCAACTGTTGTTATTCCATCTACAACCCAGTTTTTCAAAATTCCCATCACATAGTTTGGATTTTTCTTGTCCCTCTTATCAAAAGAATATTGAAAGGCTTTTTTGATAAGCTCTGACTCTATTCCTGTTTCTTGTTGAAACTCTGTTATCTCCATAATCGTACTAGCTCCAAGAGGAATCTTTAAAAATTCTTCAATCCAGTTAAATAGTTCCACATTTTCATTAAAACTCTTCGGATTGTCGTCTCTTTTGTCATATTCGTAAAAAGATTTTTGTCCCAGTTGTAGCTCCCTTATGGATAAGAAAGTGTAAGAATATTCATTTTTTCCAGGTTCTAATTCTCTTTTTATAATCCCCTCTTCAAGCCAGTGCCTAATACTTGAATCTATTTCTTCAACGGTCATGTTCAAGTCTCTGGAAATTATTTTCTTATCAAATTTAAAACTATTACCTTCCTTTTTTGCCTGTCTATAGAGATAAAGATAGACTTTCACCTCATTTCCCGATGCAAGTGGCATAAATAGATCTAAAAACAGGTTTTCAATGGAAGTTTCTCCTAAATCTATATTAAATTCGTCAATGTTAAAGGTCATTCTTAAAAGCTCCTAACTCGTAATCTGTTTTGTTTAAAGTCATAAAGTGAATTATGGAATATATGCTACCATTATCTATGACAAAGTCATCTCTAAATTGTGCATAAAAAGGGTTTTTAAAATCTATATTCTGATTCTCAAAAAGACCAAGGTATTCGTACTTATATACAAATCCAAGCTTTTTATAAAGATTAATCGCCCTATAATTAAACTGATTTACATCAAGTGTTATCTCTTTCATGTTCATCTTATAAAAATAATAGTCTAAAAAAAGTCGCATAGATCTATATCCAAATCCCATAGAGGAATATCTTGGATTAAATACTATACCTAAAACAGCCGTCCTTTTTAAAAATCTAATCTCTTTAATGGCAATATACCCTATCAGTTCTCCTTTAAATTTTACGCCGTAATATTTATTCAAAAAGCCTATTCCTTTAGAGTAATACCAAAGGGTTTGATAGTTTTCGTTGTTCCCGTTAAAGTTATAGTCAATGAAAAGTTCATTATCATGATTATCCCATCTACTCATAAGAAAGGCATCTTCAAGAGTAAGTTTATCTATTACCAAATCTCTGTCTTTGATTATTGAACTATTACTGTCCATTAATTCCATTATCAACATTGTCAAACTCTACGTCGGTAAATTTAGAATGTTCTTTATTAAAGTACATTTGAACTGCCCCTGTAGGCCCATTTCTATGTTTTGCAATAATAAGATCAGTTATATTTGGTCTGTCTGTTGTCTCTGGATTGTAATAATCATCTCTATATATCATCATAACTATGTCCGCGTCTTGCTCAATTGCTCCAGACTCTCTCATGTCGGAAAGCATAGGTCTTTTATCAGATCTCTGTTCAACAGCTCTCGATAGCTGTGACAAAGCAATAACTGGACAGTTTAACTCCTTAGCAAGCCCCTTTAATCCACGAGATATATTTGAAATTTCCTGTTGCCTATTCTCTCCTCTACCTGTACCGTCAGTCATAAGTTGCAAGTAGTCTATAAATAATATGTCCAAACCTTCTTTTGATGATAGTCTTCTTGCCTTAGATCGAAGTTCCGTTAGAGATATACTTGAAGTGTCATCTATATAGATTGGTGCATCTTCCAAGATATTTATAGCCTGTCCAAGTTGTTCAAATGAATCTTCTGGTATCTTTCCACTGATAATATCTTGAAGATTTATATGGGACAGCTGGGATAAAAACCTTTGGGTTAGCTGCATCTTACTCATTTCAAGAGAAAATATTGCAACAGACTTTTGTTCAAGGGCAGCTGAAAGGGCCATGTTTAAAGCAAGAGTTGACTTACCCATAGAAGGTCTTGCGGCAATAAGTACAAGATCTGACTTTTGAAATCCAGATAGTTGTCTATCTAAATCTGAAAGACCTGTAGTAATCCCTGTGATTCCACCTTCTTTTAAACTCATTTCATTTATTTGATCCAAAGTCCTTCCAAGAAGATGAGAAATTTTTTCAAGATCTGACTTTGAATTGGATTGACTTAGCTTATAGATGGAGCTTTCTGCAAACTCCAACACTTCCATAGCTTCTTTATTTCCATATGACATCTTCATAACTTCATCAGAGGTTCTAATCAAATATCTTAAAATCGCCTTCTCTTGTACAATTTTTGCATATGCTTCCACATTGGTAGGACCTGGCACCATTTCAGTAAGTGTCATAAGGTACTCTATGCCACCGACAAAATCAAGCTTACCTTCTTTTTTTAGCTCGTCAGAAAGGGTAATAAAGTCAATTTGTTCCCCCTTCTCATAAAGGTTGATTACTCCTCTAAAGACTTCAGCATTTTTACCTGCATAAAAGTCATCATATTTTAAAATGCCCGTTGCAGTATCTATGGCATGTTTATCCAAAATCATAGACCCTAAAACGGACATCTCAGCATTCATGTCATTTGGAAATATTTTGCTTTCCAAATTTTCTTCCATCTATTCTTTTACAACCTCCACTTTTAAATCGGCAGTTATTTCGTAATAAAGTTTTATTGGAACTTTAACTACACAAATATTTTTAATGTTATCTTTAAGTTCAATCTTCTTTCTATCAATTTGTATATCTTTTTGTTCTTTCAAAGCTTTAGAGATGTCCATAGCTGTGACAGCACCAAAAAGTTTGTCCCCGTCACCAGCCTTAGCCTTAATCGTAACTTCGGTATTTTCAATTTCTTCTTTTAATTTTAAAGCTTCTTGTCTTTCAGCTTCTTTCTTTGCTTCAATGTTCTTTTGCTCTTCTTTCCAGTTTTTTATATTTTCTTTAGTTGCTTCTATAGCTAAATTATTGGGAAAGAGAAAGTTTCTCGCATAACCAGTTTTGGTGTTAACTAAATCTCCCTTTTTACCAAGTTTTTTAACATCATCTATCAGTATTACTTTCATCTTTGTCCTCCTGTAAATATTCATCTATTACCTGTTTAAGTTCTGTTATTGCTTCGTCCATAGAAATTTCCATCTGTGTTCCCGCTGCTGTCAAGTGTCCTCCACCATCAAGCTTTTCAAGTATTAACTGTACGGATATTTCTCCAAGACTACGTCCTGAAATATGAATCTTGTTCTTAACATTTGTAAGAACAAATGCCGCTTCAATATTATTCATGTTGAGTAACTCATCTGCAGCCTGTGCAGCAATAAGTATATTGTCGTCAGAATCTTGTTCTAAAGTTCCAATGGCAATTTTATCTTTATAAATCTCGGAATTGTATACAACTTCTCCCTTGTGTTTTACAGTTTCTATATCATTTCTAAAGAGTTGTCTTACTCTAATACTGTCAGCGCCCTGCCTCTTAAGCATAGAAGCCGCTTCAAAAGTTCTAACTCCAGTTTGAAGTATAAAGTTCTTTGTATCTACAGTTATACCTGCAAGAAGTCCCTCAGCAATAATTCTTGGTATCTTTAATCTATCTGTTGAGTAGAATAAAATCTCTGTTATTAATTCCGAAGTTGAAGATGCATGGGGTTCTAAATAAGTTAATATTGCATTGTCAATGTAGTTGGAACCTCTTCTATGGTGGTCAATAAGAATTATATTATTTGATATCTCTAAAAGTTTAGGTGCTTCTGAGCTGTTTTTACTATGATGATCTAAAACCACAACTACAGTCTCTTTCTTACAGATGTTCACCGCGTCATTAGGCTTTATAAATATATCTTTTATATCAAAATCTTCAGACTTTGGATAATCTGAAAGAAGTGCATTATAAATCTTTTCAATTGCAGGAGTTACTCTATCAAGAACAATATAGAAATTCTTGTCCAGTCTCTTAGCAAGTTCCATAACTCCAAGGCATGACCCAAGTGAGTCCATATCTGGATTTCTATGTCCCATTATAAGAACATCTCCAGATCTTTCAAGTAGCTTTATGATACCATTTGCCATAACTCTTGCCTTAACTGTTGAATTCTTTGTTACAGATTGATTTTTCCCTCCAAAATATTCAAAGTGGTCTTCAAGTTTCACAACAGCTTGATCCCCACCACGTCCAAGAGCTACATTCAAACAAGCTCTTGCAGATTTATAGGCTTCAAGAGGGTTCTTCTCCAAAGTTCCAACACCTATACTAAGGGTTGCCTGGATTCTATTTCCCTCTTCAATCTCTCTAACATCATCAAGTATATAAAACTTACCCTTTATAACCTTCAATAAGTTTTCGTAGGACATTATTATAGTATAGTCTTCCTGTTCATACTTTATTGCAAAACCTTCATGTTCATTAGCGAAATTATTTATTACACTATCAATCTTTGCCCTTACCATTGGCATATTTGAATTGTCAGTATTTTCAATTAGTTCATCATAGTTGTCTACATTTAAACTAATTACCGCAATGGATTCATCTAAGAGAAGATTCTCTAAGTTCTTTTCCTTTGTGCTCTCAATGATATAGATTAAAATATTCTTTTCATGTCTTTTATCTTCAAATGTATTTACATATAACTTGTAGCTCTTATCTTTGTAGTCAATATCTAAATAATCATTGTCCTTTGGAAGCTTTTCAATATCAACCTCTGGGAAAACTTCATTTATTAATAGATTTAGTATTGGTTCTTCTTCATCAACCATTGTCTTTAAGTTTGTATTGTGCCAAATAATCTTTCCCTCATGGTTTAAGATAGCAAGTGGAAATGGCATTGAAAAAATAGCTCTTCTCGTTATCTCATCAAACTTGTCATTGAAGTTTTCCATATAGTTTTCAAGTTGTTCCTTTTTATCAGAAACACTTTTTATTTCATACACAGCTAAAAAACATGTAATGATAAGTGAAATTATGCCCAAAATTCTATTATAGTAAAATAGAATCCCTGAAAGTAAAACTAAAAAGATATAAAAAGGTATTAATTCACCTAAATTAAAAATATTAAATTTTTTCATTTTCTACCCTCTCAAATCTCTTTCTGAAATTTATAAAACAATCTAATAGACCTACAATCATATAAAAATAAGATCCGTAAAATAATACTATTACAAGTGCCGGTATTATGAAGCGCAAAGCCTTTGGCATCTTATTTATAAAGTAGTAGTCTATTGTAAATATACCTGCCATCATAAATAAAAATCCTATAACTGATACAGTATTTATAAAAATAATATCAAAATATGGTACTTTCAAACTGTATAATGCAACAAGTATAATTCCAACTATAGCTATTGGTATAAAACTTTTAATCGGCATTCTAATGTCAATAAATCTTAGTCTGTGCTTTAAATTGTAATTATCTCTTTTAAGCATATTAAGCGCATGTATATATGACAAAAACACAAGTGATATAGCACAAATCACAGAAGACGCCGGTAAACTAAGTTTTATTAAATCAACATATTTTAAAATTTCATTTTTACTTATGGTAAGATTTGGAATTTCACTTGACTCTATAAGTCTAATAAAATCTTTTGCTGTTGTATCAATTGCTTTTGATATAGCAGCAATTACATCAATCTTCATAACATAGTTGAAATTTATATAAAACACTGCCGCCATAATTAATAGTGCCAGCAAATTTATTCCTATAATCTTATAATTTTCTTTTCCTTCCTTAATTAAAGTCGTTGTTATAATTACTATTGGCATTGCAACAAGTAAATAAACTGCCATAAATCTAACTCCACCAATAAGCCCCATTGCAATTGAAACTATTAATGTAGACAGGGAGGCTTTAACAACTCCTCTCTTAACTCCAAGCCAAATTGCAGGAGAAGGCATAAAGAAAATTAAAAATGAAACTACTGGAAATATTGTTCCAATAATTCCAAAGGTTATTGACCTTAATACTGAAACTAAAAGTTCCAGGTTACTCGGAATCATATCTTTATTTTCGATAGTTCACACCTCCATAACTCCTTACTATTATACAACATACTGCAAATAAGTTGCAAAATTTGGAGTCAAGCACTTCGAGCACTCAAACCCCTACTTGAAAATAAATGTTCCAATTAAGTATGCATTGTGGTAACAATCATTTTAGCCTAACAAATTTGAGTGCTTGGCTCGGTTAACCTACAACTCAATTTAAAGTTCCAATTTTAATACTTTTACAAAATTAAACTAAGCACTCAATTTTGAAATCAAAGTTTATCATACTTTTAAATTTTAATTATATACAGAATATTAAATCAATTAAGGGGCTGAATTCCCTTAAGAAAACCAAGTCGAGCACTCAACCCCCTACTTAAAAATAAATGTTCCAATTAAGTATGCATTGTGGTAACAATCATTTTTAGCCTAACAATTTGAGTGCTTGACTCGGTTAACCTACCACTCAAATTAATTAATCTTGAGTGTTAGGTTAAAAAAGAGAGCCCCTATGGACTCCCTCTAAATTTAATTATTCGATTATCCTTGAAACAACGCCTGCTCCTACTGTTCTACCACCTTCTCTGATTGCAAAACGTAGTCCTTCTTCTATGGCGATTGGTGTGATTAATTCGATTTTGAATTTTGCGTTATCTCCTGGCATTACCATTTCTACGCCTTCTTCAAGTTCGATGTTTCCTGTTACGTCTGTTGTTCTAAAGAAGAATTGTGGTCTGTATCCTGAGAAGAATGGTGTGTGTCTTCCTCCTTCATCTTTTGTTAATACGTACACTTCTGCTTCGAACTTTGTGTGTGGATGTATTGTTCCTGGAGCTGCTAATACTTGTCCTCTTTCGATTTCGTTTCTTTGCACTCCTCTTAGTAGTGTTCCTATTTTATCACCTGGATGTGCTTGTTCAAGATGCTTATTTAACAGTTCTACTCCGATTACTTCTCTGTCTCTTTTCTTCTGTTAGTCCTACGATTTCTACGTTGTCTCCAACTTTTAATGTTCCTCTTTCGATTCTTCCTGTTGCTACTGTTCCTCTTCCTGTAATTGAGAAGATGTCTTCTACTGGCATTAGGAATGGTTGGTCTGTATCTCTTTCTGGTTCTGGAATGTATTCGTCTACTTCATTCATTAGTTCAACGATCTTATCTCCCCATTCTCCGTCTGGTTCTTCTAAGGCTTTTAGTGCTGATCCTACTACGATTGGTGTGTTGTCTCCGTCGTAGTCGTATTCGTTTAGTAGATCTCTTACTTCCATTTCTACTAATTCGATTAGTTCTGGGTCATCTACTTGGTCTTCTTTGTTTAGGAATACTATTATCTTTGGTATTCCTACTTGTCTTCCAAGTAAGATATGTTCTCTTGTTTGTGGCATTGGACCGTCTGCTGCTGATACTACTAAGATTGCTCCGTCCATTTGTGCTGCTCCTGTAATCATGTTCTTTACATAGTCAGCGTGACCTGGACAGTCAACGTGTGCGTAGTGTCTCTTGTCTGTTTCGTATTCTACGTGTGATGTTGAGATTGTGATTCCTCTTTCTCTTTCTTCTGGAGCCTTGTCTATGTGTGCATAGTCAACGAATTCTCCTGAACCGAATCTCTTATTTAATACGTATGTTATTGCTGCTGTTAATGTTGTTTTACCATGGTCAACGTGACCTATAGTTCCTATATTAACATGTGGTTTGGTTCTTTCAAATTTTTCTTTTCCCATTTTTTCCCCCTTATTGGTTCTTTTTCTTTTATTCTAATATAGACATGAAAAATAATCAACTTTAAGTGTATAAATCTATAATAAAAACTCAATTTTTTATTTTAAACCGAATTTCCACGTCTAATTGATATTTGATTAAATAGATTTAAGATATCATCCATTTTTATTTTTTCTTTTTCTTCTCCTGATAAATCCAAAATTATCTCTCCCTCATGAAGCATAATAATTCTATTGCCATAGGCGATAGCATGTTCCAGGTTGTGGGTTATCATAATTGTAGTAAGTTTTCTCTCTTCAACTATGTTTTTAGTTATCTGCATTACCTTTTCTCCTGTCTTTGGGTCAAGGGCTGCTGTGTGTTCATCAAGCACCAGCAGTTCAATATCCGATAATGTAGTCATTAGAAGAGAGACTGCTTGTCTTTGACCGCCTGATAGGTCATCTATCGAACTGCTTAATTTGTTTTCAAGTCCAAGTTCTAATGGTTTTAACATCTCCACAAATTTTACTTTTGAGCTATCTTTCATTTTTTTTAAATTCCAAGGTCTGTTTTTATTTTCTGCAAGCATTAAATTTTCAAGCACGGTCATATTGGAACAGTTACCAAGAGCAGGGTTTTGAAATACCCTTCCGATACGTCTATATCTCTTATACTCGTTTACATTTGTTATGTTCTCACCTTTAAAAATAATTTCTCCCGAGTCTGGAGAAGTGTTCCCACATATCAAATTCAGTAATGTACTCTTCCCTGATCCGTTACTTCCAATAACAGTTACAAATTCTCCCGTACCTATCTTTAAGTTGAAGTCATTAAATAGCTCATTGGGGTTTTTGTTTTTGTTAAAGGTTTTATATATGTGATTAAGCTCTAACATCTTCTTCACCCCTTCTGCTAACCAATAATATTATAAGGAAAATAATCGCTGTAATCAGTTTTAAACTATTTGGTGAAAGGCCAATCATTATGGCAATTCCAATTATTCCACGATAGATTATGGCACCAAGGATAACTTTGCTACTGTCTTTAATTGGAAATATTTTAAATAATTTTATTCCAAGGATAACTGACGCTAATCCTATTATCATTGTCCCTGTGCCCATGGAGATTTCAAAAAATCTTTGATGTTGCATCATAATTGCACCTGCTGCACACACTAACCCATTTGCCATGGAAAGACCAAGTATTTTTATATTTCCCGGGTCCTTTCCTAAAAGTTTTACAAGTGTTTGGTTGTTTCCAGTGGTCTTTAATAAATAACCAGACTTTGTATTTAAATAAAGATCCAAAAAGATTTTAAACACTGCAGCTATTAAAAATAAAATTAAAAGCTTTTTATATTGCCCTGTAAACTTAAAATTGTTTACAACGTCGTTGTTAAAGATTGTCTTTTCGTTAAATATTGCTACATTTGACTTTCCTGCAATAAATAAATTTATGGTGTATAACCCTGTCATGACAATTATTCCTGAAAGTAGGTCCTGCACCTTTAACTTTACATTTATTACCGCAGTTATAAAACCTGCCAAGGCTCCAGCTACAATTGCCATTAAAACTGAAACAACTCCACTAAATCCATTTAAAATAAAATATGTGGATATGGCAGCCCCCAGCGGAAAGGTTCCGTCCACTGAAAGGTCTGGAAAGTCTAATATCTCATATGTTATATAAATTCCCAAAGACATTATCCCAAAGATTAGTCCCTGCTCTAAAATTCCAAGTAATATATTCATCATTCACCTACTCAAAACTTTCTACTGCTCTTTGTTCAAGCTCTTCTGTAAGCTCTATACCAAGCTTTTCAAATGTAGATTTATTTATATATAGATTTGGATTTTTAAAAATTTCATACTTTGTCTCTGACGCTTTTATTTCCCCTTTAAGCACCTTCGCCGCCATAATCCCAGTTTGTTTTCCAAGTTCCAAATAGTCTATGCCTTCAGCTGCAATGCAACCAAGTTTAACTTGCTCTATCTCTGAGCCAAATACTGGAACCTTCTTTTCATTTGCCTTGTCAAGTATCAGTGGAAGTGAATTCACCACATTGTTGTCTAAAATATTTGTAATTACATCAACTTTTGAAAGAATGCTGTCTGTTGCCATTGGTATGTCTGAGGACTGTGTCACAGCTTGCGCTACTAAATTAAATCCATAGTCCTTTGCATACTTTTCATATATCTTTATTGTTGACACCGAACTTGACTCAGAGCTTGTGTAAAGAATCCCTAAGTTCTTTGCCTCTGGAAGTATCTCTCTTATTGTTTTAAGTTGTGCTTCCACTGGAAGTTCATCTGAAGTTCCAGTAACATTTCCCGTTGGACTTTTGTCTTCATTTGCAAGTTTTGCTTCCACAGGATCTGTAATGGCAGTGTACACCATTGGTATATCCCTATCCATAGCTGCATTATAAGTTGCCATGGCTGATGGTGTTGCAATTGCGACTAGTAAATCATTTTTACCACTTGCAAGTTGTTGACCGATTTGATTTGCAATTGACACATCTGCATCTGCGTTGTTGTAGTCTATGGTCAAGTTCTTTCCCTCTTCAATGCCTTCGCTCTTAAGGCCTTCAATAAGTCCCTCTCTACAGTTATTTAGGGACTGATGTTGTGCAAATTGATTGATGCCGATGGAATAATTTTTATCTCCACCACCGTTTTGATTTTGGTTACAAGATGTTAATACCAATAAACTCAATAAAATTCCTAATATTTTTTTCATTTCATTTCCTCCTATATTTTTCTTGGAAGAAATCATAAAAAAAACTTTCATCCCAAAAGGGACAAAAGTTATTTGTTATACCACCCGTAAGTTCTTCCAAGGATACAATTAGAAACACCACAATATCCCCCTCGTTGATAACGGATGAGGCTCCCGTCAGATAGTACTCGTTTCCTTTCCCTCTGCCCTCCAGAGACCATTCTATGTAAATAATTTCATCGCCCTTCCACCTACGGCAACTCGCTGTCAAATATCTTTACATATACTCTTCTCTATCATCGGTTTTTTATCATGATACAGTATTAAAACAGTTTTGTCAATACTATTTAAAAAACTTTTCCCATAACTTCTTTTAAGTTATTGCATTGAATGACCTTTAAATTTTTAAATGGTTTTAAATTTTCATGGCTGTTAGAAATAATCGCAGTGCTATATCCAAGTCTATCCAGTTCTATAAGCCTTTGTTCAATCTGTGGAGTTCTCTTTAACTCCCCTGTAAGACCAACTTCTGCCACAAACACAGTTCCAAGAGGTATTGGTTTGTTATACATTGCGGAGAGGATGCTCATAATGATTGCAAGGTTTACAGCCTGTTCCGAAAGTCTAATGCCTCCCGTAACTTTTATAATTACATTCTTGTCGTAAAGGGAAACGCCGCCCCTCTCTTCCAAAATTGAAATAAGTGTGTTTAGTTGATCCTTTCGGAGACTGTCTCCAATTCTCGTTGGGTATGGAGCAAATGATTTTGAAACCAGAGCTTCAATCTCCACTATCATCATCCTGGAGCCTTCTTTTATTATTGACAGTGCAGATCCTGGAGCAGGGTTTTCTCTTTTCGTTATAAAGAAGTCAGCCATGTTTTCAATCTCTTTTATTCCGTCTTCAGCCATATTGAATAGACCTATCTCTCCAGTTCGACCAAATCTATTTTTTGTTGCCATAAGAACTCTTAGAGGTTCGTCGGACTCCCCTTCAAGATATATAACAGTGTCAACAAGGTGCTCAAGGGTTCTAAGTCCTGCCATCTCGTCATTTTTTGTCATGTGACCAATCATAAAAACAGCTCTCGGTCTGGACTTGTTCTTCGCCACTTCCACCAACGCATTTGCACACTCAACAGTTTGTATTGGAGAGCCTGCCCTTGATGTGTACTCTTGCAATGTGAATGTCTGAATGGAGTCGATAAAAATTACATCCGGGTCGATGTCTCTTATGGACAGTAGTGCATTGTCCATGGAATTTGTTGATACAATCCAAATGTTGTCTCTAATTTCATCCATAATTCTATTTGCCCTTGACTTTATTTGTGACACCGACTCTTCACCGGAAATATAAAGTGTCTTTATTCCCTTTTTAGAAAGATCATTTGCAAGTTCCAAAAATAAAGTTGATTTACCAGCTCCCGGCCTTGCAGTAAGTATTGTGACACAATCTCTAACAATTCCTCCACCAAGCACACGATTAAATTCATTTGATCCTGTAATAATTCTCTTTGAGTTATCTATTTCAACATCCTTTAACTTTAAAGGCTTTTTATATTCTGTATTTAATTTTTTCCCTGCAGAGACCTCTTCAACGGTTTCAACTTCCTTTAAAGAGCCCCACGCATCACATGAAGGACATTTACCGGTCCAAGACACCGTTTCATATCCACATTTATTGCATTTAAAAGTTGTCTTTTTCTTCATATAGCACCTCCCTCTTATTCTATAAGATAATTAAACAATATTAAAGTGCAAAAAAAGAACCGAACATGTCGGCTCTTCTTTAAATGTTTAACTGTAGAATAAGTTTATTTTCTTTTAACCTCTTTTTTACATGACTTCCATTCCAAAGTTTTTTAACCGAATAATAATATTTTTAAATCTTCTTTTTTATCTAATTGTATTAATATGTTTTTTCTAATATATCCTCATAAGATATTTTCTTCACGCTACCATTTTCTAAAAGCAATATTTCATCATAGTATTTCAAACTCTCATCTATCTTATGTCTTATTGAGATAACAGTCTTATCCAAACTGTTAATTGTTTTCTCTACTGACAATGCATGTTCCATATCCAAATTCGATGTTATTTCATCAAATAAAAATACATCATTATCTCTAAGTAACGCTCTTGCAAATTGAATTCTTTGTCTTTCTCCTCCAGACAAAGTTATTTTTGATTCCTCAAATATGGTATCACTTTTTTCTGGAAGACTATTAATTCTATCATAAATATGAGCATTTATTAGAGCTTTTTTATATTCTTCTTCAGTGTAAGAATCATAAAGACAAATATTATATTTTAAAGTATTAGAAAACATGAACAAACTCTGATTAACTTTTTGAAAGATGTTATTAATAGATTTTTTATTAAGATCCTGAACTTTAATATCATCTATTAAAATCTCTCCTTGAGTAGGAGTTAACTCTCCTATCAATAGTTTAAATAAAGTTGTTTTTCCTGTACCAGATTTCCCTAAGATTGCATATTTCTTATTCTTCTCAAATATTAAATTTAAATTTGAAAATATTTGATGCTCCCCATAGGAGAATGACAGATTATTTAAAACTATAGAATTTTCTAAATTGTTTTTTTCCTTGTCTCCATACCTTCTATCTTGAGTTTTTATTTTTTCTATTTGTTTAAATATCTCTCTATTTGCATTTAGTTCATTTTTAGAGCTTAAAATATTTGATATAGGTTCTTGGACAAAACTCATTAATTGTCCTATTAGTAGAATTACCCCTATACTTAAATATCCTTTTAGAATAAGTATTGCAGTAAATATTATTACTAAAATTTGACTGATAAAAGTAATACCAAAAAGAGAATTATTTGCTATTTGACTAAATCTGCTATATTTAAACAAACTTTTTTCAGATTTTCCAATAAATGAATATGCATCCCTAACCAACACATCCTCAATAGAATAAGATTTAATCGTCTCTATACCATTTAAAGTATTCGAAATTTCCTTATTCATTACTCCTATATCCTTAACTTGAACTTCTCTTCTAATACTTAATCCTTTACTAAATAATTTTGGAAGAATACTTAAGATTATGGAAAAAAGCAAAACCATAGATGCTATTTTTACGTCTAAATAATACAAACTTATAATAGCAAAAATTAGCAAAACACCATTTTCAACTATAGAAAAGCACATATTTATTTTAGATGAAATTGCAAGATTTAAATCATTTGTTAAAAATGAAATAGTTTCTCCTGAATTGTTAACTTCTGCAGACCTCAAAATTTCAGAATAAATTTCTTCTGAAATTTCTCCAAGTTCAAAGGCAGTTAACCTCCTTTGCATAAAGCTTTTTAAAAAATATGAAAGAGACATAAGAAATATTATTACTAAAGCTTTCAGTACAGAATTTTTAAACATTAAATTGTTTTTCAGTTCCACTAAATCTAATATGTTTTTAAGGGAAAAAGCTACGTAAATATTTAATGCTGTGTAAATTAAAATAGAAAGCACTGAAAAAATAATCAATTTAGATTTTTTACTTATTTTTATCATTTGCATCGTCCTTATCATTTAAACAGTAACTTTTCGAATCAAAAACTCTAACTATTCCATTTTCAAAATGTATTACATAATCGTATTGTCTAATAAAATTTTCATCATAACTGTGGCTTATATTTAATATTGTTTTGTCTTCAAGACTTAATAACATTTTTTCAATTTGCTCTTGAGTCTTCTTATCTATTGAAGAAAAAGGTTCATCCACTAACAATACATTTCCATTTTTATACAAAGCTCTGGCAATACCGATTCTCTTTTTCTCTCCCCCAGAAATATTTGAACCATCTTCCTTAATGACTGTGTTTATGCCCTTATCTAAATTTGATACAAAATCTGAAAGACCAGATGTTTTTATAGCTTCTGCTAATCTTTTTTCATCATAATTTTCTTCAAATGTAATATTAAATCCAACCGACTTTTCAAAAATATAAGTTTCTTGTAATACAGGTACAAATTCTTTATTCCATTCCTGCGTTGTTATTTCATTAATATTCTTACTATCTACTAAAATATTACCTGAAAAATTTTCAATCCATTTCATTAATATTTTAAAAAACGTAGATTTTCCACTACCACTTTCTCCTACGATAAGATATTTGTTGTTCTTGTGAATTTCTAAATTTAAATCTTTTAAAATTTTATTTTCTCCATCATAGGAAAAACTTAAATTTTCAATACTAATCTTATTTTTAAAACTAAAATCCTTGTCTTTTTCTATGATTTTATCTTCGGATAATTCACTAAATAATTTTTCCCTAATAGATTTAGTTGAATTCATATAAATTTTGTTATTAATAATATCAATAACTGGAGATTTAATACTATTTGTAAGTTGGGAAGCCACAAAAATTGCACCTATTGATATTAAACCTCTATTATGTAAGAATACACCACTTGACAAAATAACTGCATACATTAGAAATCCAGAAAATATGGATGATGCTACAATTAAATTTTGAATATCCATCAACTTATTTCCACTTTCTAATAAATTATTTTTGTATCTTGAAAAGTCTTCTAAAATATTATCTTCTATATGATAATCTCTTATAGTTTCAACCCCTAAAACTCCTTCTTTTACAAAAGATATATAATTCTCAGAAGCCTTAGAGTTAATGACTCTTTGTCTATCCATATAACCTTCAAAAAACTTTGGTATTACATACGGAATAAATGAAGACAGAATAGCTATGATTAAAAATATGTAGTGTATATTTGTTATTGAAATTGATGCACCCAATAGCAGAATGACACTGTCCATCATTAATAGTTTAGAATTTAAATAATCACCCCTAAGTGTTTCAATGTCACTATATAATAAATTATGATAATATGACGGAGTATTTTTCTTAAACTCATCAAGTTTCTTGTTTAATATCTTGTTATATAAAATAGTTCTATATTTTCCTGATTTGTTGCTAACTAAATATACTCTATATGAATTTTTAATTGTGATGCTACCCATGGTAAGAACTACAATTAAAATTAACTTCATACTATAAATTATTAAATTATCCATCAAAGTTTTGTCATATATCTTATTAATAATATCTCCTGAAATAAAGGATAATCTTATTGTTAAGAAATTCGAAATAATAGAAACCAAGAAAAAAATAGTAATATCTTTAAAATTAAATTTAATTTTTTCCACTAATAATAGCCTCCATGTTATCTAATAAACTATTAAATTGCATGTATTACTAATCATAATTTGTGCATTTGTGATATCTGAATTAGTAATATTTTCATTTTGCATTTTTGTTTTTTATTCTTTTTAAGAAAATAATTTTTATATATAAATCTAAAATCACGATTAATTTCATTATTAAAATCAAAATCATTAATGTTTATCTCATCATTGTAAAATCTATCAAAAAAATTTTACTGATTCAATGTTGATGTAAAATATTTTCATATTATTAATGTCAACCTGTAGGATCCGTTCCAATGCCACATGCTCCAATCACATAACCACATAACGGAAATACAATTTCTATATTTCTATTACTTATTTTTAACATGATGATCCTACTTTCTTTTTTACGTTATATTGATAATACCAATAGTTAATTGGTTAGGTCAAATTAAGTTGTATTTATTTTTAAATTTTAAGTTACTAACATACTATAGCTAAAACTTTTCTATAATAGAAAGTCAAAAAAAGAAAGCCCATAGCCCTCTTTCTAAACTATTGTTTCTTCCAAATCCTCTTTTGGTTCTTCTTTTTTATTAAATTTGATTTTGCCATTAACGACTTTTATTTCAATTAGATCTGATTTTTTCACTTCTCCACTTAATACTGCTTCTGCCAGAGAATCCTCTATCTTTGTTCTAATAACTCTTTCAAGAGGTCTTGCGCCATACTCCTTGTCAAAACCTTCCTTTGAAACAAAATTCACAAGGTCATCGCCATAAGTCACGCTGATGTCAAGTTTGTGAAGTCTTTGTGTCATTTCGTCAAGCATGATTGAAGAAACCTTCTTGACATCTTTTTCAGTTAGGTTTTTAAATAGTATAGTCTCATCAAGTCTGTTTAAAAACTCCGGTCTAAAGTTTCTCTTTAGTGCTTCAGTTATTATTTCTTTATTTCTTTCATATTCTTCCTTTTCAACATCTTCTCCAGATGAAAACCCTAAACTATTTTTCTTTTGTAAGTCACTTGCTCCCACATTTGATGTCATTATCAAGATTGTGTTTTTAAAATCTATTACTCTACCCTGTGAGTCGGTTAGTCTACCGTCATCGAGAACTTGTAAAAGAGTGTTAAATACATCTGGATGTGCCTTTTCAATTTCATCGAATAGAACCACTGAATATGGTTTTCTTCTTACGGCTTCAGTTAGCTGTCCACCTTCTTCATAACCAACGTATCCTGGAGGTGAACCTATTAGTCTTGATACGGAGAATTTTTCCATATACTCTGACATATCGATTCTAATCATGGCTTCTTCACCACCAAAAAGTTCCTTTGCAAGGCTCTTTGCCAAATAGGTTTTACCAACTCCAGTAGGACCGACAAATATAAAGGATCCTATTGGCTTGTCAGGGTTTTTAAGTCCAACCCTTGCTCTCTTTATTGCCTTTGAGATAGAGTCAATTGCTTCGTCCTGTCCAATAACAATCTTCTTTAGATTCTTATCCAAGTTCAAATATTTTTCACTTTCTTCCTTGGTCATGGAAGTTACAGGTACATTTGACCAGTCTGAAACAATAACAGCAATGTCTTCAAAGCCAATGCTCATGTCTCTTGTAGATTTTTTCATCTTCCATTCATCTTGGACTTTTTCTAACATTTCTCTCTTTTCTCTGATTTCATCACGTAGCTTAGCCGCTTTTTCAAAGTCTTGTGTAGATACAGCTTGTTCCTTTTTACTTTTTAATATTTCAACTTCTTCCTGCATATTTTTTATGTCAGGAGGTGCAATATAATTTTTTATTCTTATCTTTGAGCAGGCTTCATCAATTAAATCTATTGCCTTATCAGGTAAGAATCTGTCTGTAATATATCTTGCAGAGAGTTCCACTGCCGCATCTATTGACTCATCTGTAATTTTAACCTTGTGGTGAGCCTCAAATTTATCTCTTATTCCCTTTAGGATAATCTTTGATTCCTCAATGCTTGGCTGTTCCACAACTATCGGTTGAAGTCTTCTCTCAAGGGCTTGGTCCTTTTCAATATGCTTTCTATATTCATCAATTGTTGTTGCACCGATGATTTGTAAGTCTCCCCTTGCAAGGTTCGGCTTTAAAATATTTGCCGCATCAAGTGCCCCTTCAGATCCCCCTGCACCGATTAGAGTATGGAACTCGTCAATGAACAGAATAATTTCTTCCTTCTTCATCAACTCTTCGATTACACCTTTTATTCTCTCTTCAAAATCGCCTCTGTACTTGGTCCCTGCAACCATGCCTGCAAGATCAAGTGAAACTATCTCTTTGTCTTTAATTATTTCAGGTATATCTCCCTCTACAATTCTTTGAGCAAGGCCCTCTGCAATTGCAGTTTTACCTACCCCTGGTTCTCCAATAAGAACAGGATTATTTTTTGTCCTTCTAAGTAGAACTTGAATTAATCTTTCTACTTCCTTATCCCTTCCTATTACAGGGTCAACCTTTCCCTCTTTTGCAAGTTCATTTAAGTTCTTAGTAAACTTGTCTACAAGAGACTTTTCTTTTTTTTGTCCTGGTTTCATTCCCTCGCTAACATCTTTATTACTTGAAAAGTGTTTATTCAATTCCTGAATTATAAGTTCCTTATCAACTCCAGTAACATTCATCATATATGAAGAGAAAGAATCGTCATCTTCCACAAGAGCCATCAGGATATGCTCTGTACCGACAAATATTGAACCTGCATTTCTTGCAATATTTCTACTATTCTCCATCATCCTCTTAACCCTTGGAGTTAGAGTCTCAGGAATTGATGTAGCCTTTCCCATTCCTATGCTCTGTAATATAACTTTATATAAATTTTCATATACAGCTCCAGCCTTTCCCAAAATCTCTGTATCTTTTGTTCCGAGTTTCATAAAGGCAAGAAGCATATGCTCTGTGCCTATATAATCATGTTTAAAATTAAAAGCTTCTTGTGCCGCTGTATTTAAAAGTTTTTCAACATTTCCAAAATTTTCTGCCATAACAGCTCCTTTCTCAGATTATTTTAAATTATCCAAGTCTGACTTAAGCTTATTTATTTCATCCCTTAATTCGCAAGCCCCTTCAAAATCTTCCTTTTCAATGAAAATTTTTAGATCCTCTTCCTTTTTTTCTATTTTATTAACAAGAATTTTTATTTCCTTATTATCTTCTGTTTCCTCTTCAAAGCCCTGTTCAATATTCTTTAAAAAATCATCATCAAGTCTATCTTTAAATGTCGAATAGCATTCAGAACATCCAAATTTTCCATCTTCAATAATCTCTTCCAATGTTTTAGAACAGTTTGGACACTTATCCAACTCTTGTTTAGATTCCTCCTGATTTTTCTTATTCATTTTACTCATAATATCGAAGTTTATCTTAACATCAAGAGCATCTTTTAATAGATTTGTAATTGCTTGTCCCTCATCACTATTTAAAAAATCTTTGAATTTGCTAAAGTCTATTCCATTTTCATCTTGCGGAAATATTTCAGACATATATTTTGAGTAACAATCTTTACAAAGATTCATCACCCTATGTTTTTCTCCATCATAAAAATGAATTTCAAAACTTGATTCATTATTACACTTATCGCATTTCATAAGCTACCTCCTATCTTAGAAAAGCTAAGAGCATATTACGAAGTAAATCTGCACGTACAATATTTCTAATATTGTTGTCTACATTGGTAAGTGCAGTGTCTTCTAATGCATGTATAATAAGCCTACCTTCTCGTTTAGTTAATACATCTTCTTCATATAAACTCTTCACAATACTATTTGCCTTGTCCTTGGTTATACTTGTTCCAATAACTTCATTTATTAGTTCATCAATATAACCTACTTCACTAAAAGTAAGCTTTGTAATTTTTATATACCCGCTTCCTCCTCGTCTACTCTCAATGTAATAACCCTTGTAGGGAGTAAACCTTGTTGTCAACACATAATTTATTTGAGAAGGAGCACAGTTGAACTGACTCGCCAAGTCGTTTCTACCTATCTCTAAAATTCCATCTTCAGTTTGTGAAAGTAATTCTTTTAAAAAACTTTCTATGGAATTGCTTAATCCTGCCATAGTTCCACTCCTAACTTTGACTTTCTTTGACCTAATTTTTAAAAAAAATTTCTTTCTTGAATTTATTATACCATATTGAGAAAAATTTTCAATATTGGTAACTTCAAAACAGTTTTTAATTTAAAAAGGTCAACTACTCTGAGCTGACCTTTATTTTTTTATTCTTCTGTACTTGATTCTTCTATAATTTTTTCTGCAACATTTGATGGAACTTCTTCATATCTTACAAATTCCATTTCAAAGTCCCCTCTTGCCTGTGTCATTGAACGAAGGTCAATTGAGTATTCAAAAAGTTCTGCATGTGGAGCTTCTGCTGTAACAACTTGTGTTCCGTCTTCTTGTGAATCCATTCCAAGAATTCTTCCACGTCTCTTGTTCATATCTCCCATAACATCGCCCATGTACTCTTCTGGAACCTTAACAACTATCTTCATAATTGGTTCAAGTAATACTGGTTTTGCTTCTTTGATACCTTTTCTAAATGCAAGTTGTGCTGCCATTTTAAATGCCATTTCGTTTGAGTCAACTGGATGGTAAGATCCGTCATATAGTGTAGCTTTGATATTAACTACTGGATATCCTGCCAAAGGTCCCTTTTCAAGTGATTCTATCAAACCTTTTTCAACTGCAGGGAAATAGTTTTTAGGAACTGCTCCACCGAATACTTCTTCTTCGAATACAAAGTCTTCTTCAGTTGGTTCAAATCTTATAAATACATCACCATATTGTCCTGCACCACCAGATTGTTTCTTATGTTTACCTTGAACATCTGATTTGCCTTTGATGGTTTCTCTATATGCAATCTTAAGTGGAATTATTTTTGTATCAACGCTAAATTCATCTTTAAGTCTATTTAGTATTGATTGAAGTTGAACATTTCCTTGACCACCAATTACAAGTTGTTTTGTTTCAGGGTTTCTTTCAACATTAAGGCTTGGATCTTCCTCTTGCAATTTTGAAAGTGCAGATGAAATTTTATCTTCATCTCCCTTTGAAACCGGTTCAATAGCAATATAGTAAGATGCCTTTGGAACTTTTAATGCCTTGTACTGTATTGGATGAGCTTTAGTGCAAAGTGTGTCCCCAGTTTCTGTAACGCCAAGTTTTGAAATAGCACCGATGTCCCCTGCAACAACCTCGTTTGTCTCTATTTGCTCTTTACCTCTAATGAAGAATAGGTTACCGATTTTTTCTGTCTTGTCCTTATTTGCATTGTATATTTCAGTATCTTTTGTAAGCTTTCCTGAAACAACTTTAAATATTGAAATCTTTCCTACAAATGGGTCAGTTATTGTTTTAAATACAACTGCTGAAAGTGGTTCGTCTGGGTGAACTCCTCTGTAGTTTCCATCTTCAAGTCTAAAGCCATACTTAGCTCTTTGGTCTGAAGGCGCTGGCATAAATTCAGTTATAGTTTCAAGAAGTATATCTATACCTGCTCCTGTATCCGTTGAACCTGCTACAAGAGGCACTGCTGAACCCTCTAAAAGTGCAGTTGTTATACCTTCCATAAGTTCTTCGTGATTGAATTCTTCCCCGTCGAAGTACTTATTCATAAGTTCTTCGTCACTTTCTGCAACGATTTCAACTATTTCCCCATAGACAACTTCAACTTCCTCAACTCTATTTTCAGGAATAGGAACTTCTTTTCTTGTAAATCCATCATATTCATATGCTTTTTTGTTTAATACGTCAATAAGTCCTGTAAAGTTTTCTCCTTCGCCCATTGTAAGTGTAAAAGGAATAACTTTTTTATCAAAATTTATATGAAGATCGGAGACTATCTTGTTAAGATTTGCATTTTCTTTCTCCATCTTATTTACGAATATTATTCTTGGTAATTGAATTTCCTTTGTATAATTAAGAACTTTTTCAGTTCCAACTTCTATTCCACTTGAAGAGTCAATTAGTACAAGGGCTGCTTCAGAAGCTCTTAATGCTGAATAAACTTCGTTCTTAAAGTCGAAATATCCCGGAGTGTCTATTAGATTTACTTTGAAACCGTCATATTCTATTGGGATAACGGTTGTATTAATTGAAGAACCTCTCTTTATCTCTTCCTTTGAAAAGTCAGAAACTGTGTTTCCCTCTTCAACTTTTCCTATACGCTTAGTCACGCCGGTAATATTTAACATAGATTCAATTAAGCTGGTTTTCCCAACTCCGCTGTGCCCAACTAAACATAAATTTCTAATCTTATCTGTTGTATATGCTTTCATCTTTACCTCCCGTTAATTTACCTTACTCTGATTATACCATGAAAACAATTTCTTTTGTATTAAAATTTAATTCTTTTGTGATTAATTAATAGAACTTTGTTATACAAACATATTTTTACAAAGTAAAAAAAGCCGATACTTTGTACCGGCTCTAAACTACTCTTTATCAACTTCATATTCAGATGTATTTACTGGTAAGCCCTTTCTGTTTAGAATGTATTCTATAAGCTCTTTGACTAATCCAAATAAAACCGCAAAGATTGGAACTCCAATAATCATTCCTGGTATTCCAAACATCGCTCCACCTATAATAATTGCAAAGAGAATCCAGAAAGAATTTATTCCTATTGATCCAGAGTGAATTCTCGGCTTAACAACATTTCCATCAATCTGTTGTCCAATCACAACTGCTATTAGGAAAATAAATGCAGCTTTGATATCTTGAACCCCAATCATTATAAAAACTGGAATTGCTCCAATAATTGGTCCTATATATGGAATCATATTAGTTAAAGCAATGAGTATTCCCATTATTATTACGCCTTCAATTTTAAGCACAAGTAAAACAACGGAAATTTCTATCCCCAAGATGATTGACGCCAATAGGTCCCCTGTTAAAGTTTGCTTTACAGTCTTTCCAATATCTCTTGCTATGCTTATTAACTTTGCAGCAACTTTTTTTGGAAAAATTGCAAAGGTTGCTTTCTTTGAAATTGCGGCAAAGTGCTCCTTGTCATTTAATACATATAGTGAAACTATAAAACCTACTCCTATTTTGAATATTACTGAAACAAAACCTGACGCAAATCCCGTAATCTTTGGCCCAACCTTTGATAAAACTCCCTTTAAGTACTCTGTCAACTGAGCTATTCGCTCTGTTAAAAAGTCAGATACTTTCTTATTAACTCCATATTTGTTGAAGAATTCTCCCCATGATTCAAACTTGTTGTCCTTTAGATAATCAGAAGTCATGTCTGTAAGCTTTGTTACTGAGTCAGCTATTTGTGGAATTAATAGTGCAAAAAACACAACAACCAAAATAATTACAATCAAGTAGGTTAGTACAAGTGAAATAATTCTCTTCTTTTTGAATGAAAGCTTTCTAAATCCACTTATCTTATTTAAATTTCTTTCAATGAAATCCATTGGCATATTTATTATATAGGCAATGATTCCACCATATATGATAGGAGAAAGTATATTAATTACACTTCCAACTCCCTTTTTAAATCCATCAAAGCGGTAGATTATAAAAAAGAATAATATTGAAATAAAGACAGTTAAAAGTCTGTAGAATAGTTTTGTATTATCTTCTCTATTAAAATTTATCTTCATTAGTTTCTCCCATTTTCTAATTCAGAAACTCTTATAACTTCTTTTGCCACAAAGTCTGCAACTCTTTCATCAAAGACTGAAGGTATAACATATTCTGGATTCAATTCATCTTCTGAAATTAAATTTGCAATGCCAACTGCCGCTGCCATCTTCATCTCTTCTGTAATCTTCTTTGCCCTCGCCTGTAGTGCACCTTTGAAAAGTCCCGGGAATGCAAGTACGTTGTTAACTTGATTTGGAAAATCTGATCTACCTGTTCCTGCAACGAACGCACCACCTTTAATAGCCTCTTCATATGGAATTTCCGGTTCAGGATTTGCCATAGCAAATACTATAGGTTTACTCTTCATGCTCCTTACCATTTCAGCGTTTATTACATTCGGTCCTGACACTCCGATAAATACATCTGCCTTAGTCATTGCTTCTGAAATTGTAATGTCTTCATCTTCAATATTTGTAATCTCTGCGATTTCCTTTTCAACAAAGTTATAAAAGGCAATTTCAGATCTTCTTAAAACACCTTTTCTATTAAAGGCATATATATTATAAACTCCAAGTCTTTTCATCATATTTATTATTGAAGAACCTGCAGCACCAGTTCCTGAAACTACAACCGTAACATCTTTAGCATCTTTACCTGCAAGTTTCAAAGAATTTATTAGTGCAGCTGTAACTACGATTGCAGTTCCATGTTGGTCGTCATGAAAAACTGGAATGTCAAGTTCTTCAATAAGCCTTCTCTCTATTTCAACACATCTTGGAGCTGAAATATCCTCCAAGTTTATTCCTCCATATGTTGGAGCAATATTTTTAATAGTTTGGATTATCTCTTCAGTATTCTTTGTATTTAAAACTATTGGTACTGCATTTACTCCACCAAATTTTTTGAAAAGAATGGACTTTCCCTCCATTACAGGTAGCGCCGCTTCAGGTCCAATATCGCCAAGTCCAAGCACAGCAGAGCCGTCAGAAATAACCGCAATTGAATTGCCCTTCCATGTGTATTCATATGCCAAGTCCCTGTCTTTCGCTATTTCTCTACAAGGTTGTGCAACTCCTGGAGTATATGCAAGACCAAGTTCTTCTTTGGAATCAATCTTTGCCTTTGATTCTACACTTAGTTTTCCCTTCCAATTTCTATGAGCTTCCAAAGCTCTTTCATAAACATCTTTCATTTTTTTCCTCCATCAAATGACTCTCAAAAATTATTAAAATAAATTCTTTCAATGTTTTTATTATAACACAACAGTTTAGCATTAAAGCCTAATTAATATTTTGATTTACTATGATAAAATAGTATTAGAATTATACTTGGAGGGATAGATGAAAAAATTCATAAAAATTATTATGTTGTTGCTTTTAAGTCTAAATGTAACATCATGTAAAAATAATCAAAACAAATTGACTTCAAATATATCGAATACCGAAGAACCTGTTCATGAGGAAGAACATGACCACGAAGATAATCATGAGCATAACCATGATGTAAAAGGAAAAGAGATTGAAACTGAAATAGGAAAGAGAACAATACTAATAAATTTAGATGAAATTGATGAAACCATCTCAAACGGACCCTTCGATTTCAAATTAAATGCAGTTCAGTTGAGTAGCCTCGAACTTAAAAATGAACATATTGAAGAATTTGGTGGTAAAAAAATAATATATTTTTTAACTGTAAATCTTTTTGTAGAACACAAGTCAAGTGAAGTCCATAGCCTTGATATGAAAAATGCGAAAGTCATAGATTCAAATAACAAAGAGTGTCTTCCTGACATGACAAAGTCAGATAATTTTGATGGTGACTTCAATGGAAACTCTATGGATGAGGGAAACTTAACCTTTTTCGTGGATGAATCTGCAACAAAAGACGAAAATTTAAAAATTGTAGTCCCTCAGGCATTAGATGAAAATGGAAATAAAACTGGAGATGATATAGAGTTCAATATAGAATTTGTTGAATAGAAAGTAGAACTAAAAGAGCCCATATGGGCCCTTTTTAGTTATCACTTCTTGAAAAAGCATTTTTCATATTATTTGATGCGATATATAAAACTCTGTCTAAAAGTTTATTTGTCTCAGCTTCTGTGAAGTCAGAAATATCTTGGTTTGCCTTTTCTAAAGCTTCATGTAGAGCGTCGCCCTTTAAATCTTTTTCCTTTACTTCCCTATCAGTCTTTATAAGCATTTCGTGAGACTTTGCCATAATCTTTTGGTTATATCTTTCCACTTCAACAATTGCTTCACTATAATGTGCATCCACAAGTGCGCCTATTAGTCTATTTGTCCAGTAGAAATTATTTGTAGTTACTGTATTTGAATCATCTGCAAAGTACTTTGGAGTTGTTCTTACATTTGCATAAAGAGCTACTGCTGAGTTAAATGCATTTGAGCCAAGGGCGTGCCATTCCACAACTTTATTTCCTTCGCCGATATATGGTCTGATTTGAGTGAACACAGTTACATTATTTCTATTGATTCCTATTGGTCTGTACTTTCCTCTTTTTTCTCCCTTGCCATATGAACTAAATTCTGTTCCTTGGTAGTAGTATGAAAGCACATACTTCATGTCTTCAATAGTAATTTTTCTTTCAGGAGCCATCGCCCATGGTAAATCTAAATCTTCAGGTGTAAAATCTGCATCAACTCCATCCCAAACAAAGGATCTTGGATTGAAATGTCTTAACATACCCCAAGCCCTTGGTGTGTTGTAAACTCTGTCAGAGTCTTCCCCAGATCCATATGCAAATCTTGGATTAAAGTCATCGTCTTTATTTAAATTAAGATGATGTTCTTCAGTCCATTCCTTTAAGTCTTCACAACACATAAAGTTTTCCTTCTTGCCATATGCATCTTCAAAGTCAAAGTAATCTATACCAAGTTGATTAGGCATAACTACATAGCAGTCATCTGGAACACGACTTGCCATCCAGTGATGTCCACCAATTGTTTCAAGCCACCAAATTTCATCTTCATCTTGAAAAGCTATACCATTTGATTCATAAGTTCCATGCTCTTCTAAAAGCTTTCCAAGTCTTTCAACTCCTTCTCTTGCAGAAGAGATATATGGAAGGACAACAGTAACATAATCCTCTTCACCAAGTCCACCTTCCTTTTTGTCCTTATTATTAATTAAAAGTGGATCAGCTCCTAAAACTCTTGGATTTGTAGTGATAGTTTCCGTTGCAGTCATTGAAATATTCTTTGAGTTAGTTCCATTGCAACCCCATATCCCCTCTACAGGATCTGAGTTAGGATGAGCGGTATATCTAAGTGGGTTGTCTGGAAGATCAAACTCACATTCTGAAATTACTGATTTATATCTTTTTGGTTGATCCTTTGGTTCTACTACGATAAATCTTTTTGCAGTGTATTCACCTGAAGGTGAATCTTCACTTCTTGTAACTATAGTTGAGTTATCATAAGAAGCTTTTTTTCCTACAAGTAAAGTTGTACAAGCCATAATCGTCCTCCTTGCTATTTTATTTATCTGTACATATACAGTTTACTCCTAAAGGTATGAGATGTAAATTTTTAAAATACAATTATTAAGATTCTTTTTTAATTTTTTAAGTTACCGTGATATAATCTTATTAATAGGAGGTGTTTAATTTGAGTAATATCAATTTTAAAACTTGGCTTATAGAAGCTTCAAAAGACAACGACAAATTTATTAAGCTTTTAAAACTAATGGAAACAGATTCAAACTTTCCAGAAGATGACGGTAAAGATTCTATCCTAATCTATTTAAGAGTTAAAAATGCAGGTCCTGAAATCATGGCAGCCTTTGAAGAAGCTTGGGAAGAATATACAAAATCAAAATAATAAAATCGAAAGTCAAAGACCAAATAGAAGTGTAGCTTCCCTTTGGTCTTTATTAAATTGATACCATCTCTACATTAATGATATAATAGGTTGAAATTAGACTTATAAAAGCAATTCTTTATAACATTCAATTGAATAAGAAAAATCTATTGCAATTACTAAGATGAATAAATCACAATTACCGAAAAACGATAAAAGAGAGGGACTATATAAATGACAAGTCATGAAATTATAATTGGAAATAGCAACGATATGAGCAATATAGAAGATGGCTCAGTTAATTTAATTGTCACATCCCCTCCCTATCCAATGATTAAAATGTGGGATGAAATGTTTAGTTCACAAAACCCAGAAATAAAAAAAGATCTTGATGAAGGAAATGGAAATTCTGCATTTTTTAAGATGCACGAAATTCTTAACTCAATTTGGAGAGAGTGCGATAGAGTTTTATCTGAAAATGGCTTCGTGTGCATAAATATCGGAGATGCTACCAGAACAATTGGAGATAAATTTCAGCTTTATTCAAATCACACACAAATTATAAATCAATTTATCGACATGGGTTATAGTGTCCTTCCAGATATTCTTTGGAGAAAACAGTCAAATGCACCAAATAAATTTATGGGCTCTGGAATGTATCCTGCTGGTGCTTATGTTACTTACGAACACGAATATATTCTTGTGTTTAGAAAAGGTGGAAAAAGAATTTTTAAGGGAGAAGAAAAATCTTTACGACAAAAGAGTGCTTTTTTCTGGGAAGAAAGAAATATATGGTTTTCTGATCTTTGGGAGATTAAAGGCACATCACAAAATATATTATCCTCCAAAGCTGGGCGAGACAGGAATGCATCATTCCCACTTGAAATACCATATAGACTTGTAAATATGTATTCCATAAAAGGCGATACAGTTTTAGATCCTTTTACGGGTCTTGGTACAACTAATATTGCATGTATGATTTCAAATCGCAATAGTATAGGTATAGATATTGATAACAATATTACAGATATAGCATTAAACAATATGAATCAAAATATAAATGCGTTAAATGACGTCATAAAAAAAAGAATTGAATCTCATCTCGAATTTATAGACCTTCTACCAGAAGAAAAAAAATCAAAGTGCTACACCAACACTTCTCACGGATTTCTCGTAAAAACAAAACAAGAAGTTTCAATAGAAATAGAAAGGCTATCAAATATCAAGAAAAAAGAAAATGTATATACCTGTGAGTATGAAAAATATGACTCTTCTAAAAAATAAGAACAGCAATTATTAAATCTATAAAATGTAATTGACAGGCAGAGAAATCATATACTCTGCCCGCTTTTTATTCCTCAACTTCAATCTTTAAACCAGTTTTCGTCTTTGTATAATAAATCATTTTTACATCAATCACTTCGGATAAACGTTCCATATATTTATAAGTATCCGGCTTTATAGAATATGGAACATCACCAACGTATCCGTCGATTCCATGACTCTCTTCTATAGCATTAGCTAAGCGATAAGTTGTACCTTTTTTATTTGCAAGAAATGCAAGTATTGCCTTTTGCACATAAAGACCGTTAAAAGTTTTATAAATAATAAGATTTTCTACCCAATTTTCTACCATTTCTTTATCAATAAGTTCTATTGCATTACGAAGATTATTAACTTGTTCCCAGATTTTATTCGTTGCTTTTTCAAAGGAATCTGGATAGCGTTCCAAATACCAACGGCGCCAACCGTCTATATTTCTTTCTTCGTCAGATTCTAAAAATTCCTGAAATAGGTCAGACATTTTTCCAACAACTACAGGTCGAGTACCTTGTGCATTTTGATTTGCTAAATTAATTAGCTGTGATGTGTATTTTGGAAAAGAAAAAGAATCGCTGTTATTATAGTTTTCAATATCCTCTTTCTTTATCGTATAATTCACCTTGCAATCCTCCTTTTTAGTTTCAGTGACTATATTTTAGGACATTTGAGTAATAAATACAATTTTGAGTAATTAAAAACTGTTGGATATAATTACACTTCCAACAGTTCTATTCATAGGCTAATGGTGCAGAGGAAGGGATTCGAACCCTCACGAGAATTTTCCCACTACCCCCTCAAGATAGCGTGTATACCAATTCCACCACCTCTGCTTAGTTTAAAAGTTTCTCTTAAACTCTTTTAATTGTCTTCCATAGTTATCAAGCCAAGTTTTAAAATCCTTATGCATTCCATCTTTAAGTTCTTTGTCTTCGTAGAATGTCTTATAGATGTCATAATTCTTCTTAACTTTTACATCGTAGTATCTGGCTTCGTCTATTGGAATATTTTCAAACCCTTCTCCACCTTTTCCAACTATTCCCTGGTCAAGCCACTCTTGAACATTTCCCATACCACCATTATATGCAATAATGGCAAGGTCTGTATCTCCAAAGTGATTTAGTAAGTAAGACAGATAATATGTCCCAAGTTTTATATTGGTGTCTGGGTCTTGTAACATCTCTTCGGTATATTCGATGCCCATCTTTTCACAAATCCATTGTGAAGTTTTTGGAATAAGTTGCATTAGTCCAACTGCATTCATATGCGACTGTGCAGTTTGATTAAAATTACTTTCCACTTTTATCACTGAAAGTACAAGTAGTGGATCCACTGCATACTCTTCGCTATATTTTTTTATCTCTTCCACATGTTCCACAGGTCTTGTGCTACTTCCATATGCAACAACTGCAAAGGATGCAAGTATCCCAACTATTAGTAGGGCAATTATAAATTTTAGCAGTCCTTTGAAAAATTTTTTCATAATAAATTCTCCTCAATTAAAAAGAGTTTAAGTTCCCTTTGAGTATCTTGTAAGTTTTTATCATTATAGATTATTTTCAGTGGTTTTTGTTTAAAGTTCTTCCAAATATCGTTCACTGAAATAATATTTTCTGCTTCCTCAAGGGAAATATTTTGTCTTTTCATTAATCTTTCTATTTGTGTATCTTTCTTACAATCAACAGAAATTATATCATAAAGAAGGCTATTTTGTAACCTCTCCTCTATTAGAGAATAAAGTGGTATCTCAAAAAAATATGCCTCATCTCTATTTTCATTTCCCAAGGAGATAATCTCTCTTATTACCATAGGGTGTATTAGATTTTCAAGTTCATGTCTTTTATCTTTTTCGTCATATAGATATTTTGAAAGTTTTTTTCTGTCAATGTGCCCTCTTCTATCTAAAATATCTCTTCCATCAAATATCTTTGCAACTTCAGCTACTATATCTTTTCTTTCATAGAGTTCATGAACAATTTCGTCTGCACTGAAGGTTTTAAATCCATTTTCTCTTAAGAAGTTCATCACAGTGGACTTGCCAGAGCAAATTCCTCCTATGATGATATAATTTTTTTTATTTTGATTCATACCAACTATTTCCTGTACTGATGTCAACTTTTAATTCCACATCAAGTTTGACTGCATTTTCCATTAAGTCTCTTAAAAGTTCTTTAACTTCGTCAATTTCATCCTTGTAAGTGTCAATAATGAGCTCATCATGAACTTGAAGAACGAGTTTGCTCTTTAGTCTTCTCTTTTTAAGTTCGCTGTGAACTGAAATCATGGCAAGTTTTATAATGTCCGCAGCAGAGCCCTGTATAGGAGTGTTTAGAGCAATTCTTTCTCCAAAGGCCCTGATGTTGAAATTTTTTGACTTAAGCTCCGGAATATATCTTCTACGATTCATGATTGTGTGAACATATCCCACTTCTTTTCCCTGCTCCACTATATCATCCATATATTTTTTAATTCCCTGATAGGTGTTTAAATAGTTGTCGATATACTTCCTTGCTTCTTTTCGTGTGATATTTAAATCCTGTGATAAACTAAAATCTCCAATACCATAGACGATTCCAAAGTTTACAGCCTTTGCGTTTGATCTGTCCAGCGCCGTTACCTCATCCAGGTCCACATGGAACACTTCCGATGCGGTCTTTGCGTGAATGTCCACTCCCTCTTTAAAGGACTCAAGCATAACTTCGTCCTTCGCAAGATGTGCCAGAACTCTAAGTTCAATTTGTGAATAGTCCGCGTCAACTAAAATATTGTCATCACCAGAAATAAATGCCTTTCTAATTAGACGGCCCTCTTCCGTTCTAATAGGTATATTTTGTAGGTTTGGGTCGATAGAACTTATTCTTCCTGTAACTGCAATAGTCTGAGTGAAAGTAGAATGAATTCTTCCGTCTTCTGATATCAGTTTTGAAAGCCCCTCAACATAGGTTGATTGAAGTTTCTTTATGGTTCTATAACGAAGCACTTTTTCAATGATTTCGTGTTCGCCTTTTAATTTCTCCAACACTTCCACATTTGTAGAATAACCTGTCTTAGTTTTTTTTATCACGGGAAGACCCATCTTTTCAAATAGTATTTCTCCCAGTTGTTTAGGACTGTTTACATTAAACTCTTCTCCTGCATCATCGTGAATAGATTTTTCAAGTTCTTCTATTTCGGTATTAAATTTCTCTCCAAGCTCTTCAAGATATTCTTTGTCCACTTTAAATCCGACATTTTCCATGTCCGCAAGAACTTTTACCAGTGGGTTTTCTATATCATAAAAGAGTTTTTCCATGTCCCTCTCTTTAATAATTTCTAAAAGAGGAGTTCTTAAATCTTCACAAACTGAGATAAAGCTTGAAATAAATTCTTCTAAAGTCTTCTCTTCAACTTCATCTAAATCCTTTTTCTTTGCCCCCTTGCCAAACACTTCCTCTTCAGATTTAATATTTCTATTAAGGTACTCATTACAAGTCTTATTAATTTCATAATTTGTGTTTGAAGGGTCAATTAAATACTCCATTATGGATATATCTTCATATTCAAAGTCAACACTTAAACCATTTCTTAAAAGGTAATATAGATCCGACTTTATGTGATAGGATAAAAACTTTTTATCCTTTGATGAGAAAAGCCCTTTAAGTTCACCTAACTCTTTTTCCTCATTTAATTCATAAATCAAAACTTCATCTTTGCCTTCACCTTTAAAGGCAATGTATTCTGGTTTGCTATGAATATAGTTATCCCCATTGTAAAACATATGGAAAGTTATATTTTTTTCGTCAGAAAGCTCTTTTATTATTTCGTCCAGTGAAGAAACTCTCTTTGAAATAAAATCTTTTTCAAATTTTACTTCCTTTTCAGCACCTGGAAGCTCCTTTAGAAAGGAATTAAACTCAAGCCTTTCAAAAATCTCTCTTGTCTTTTCAACATTTGGATCTTTTACAATGTAATCTTCAAGTTTTCTATCAAGCGGAACTTCTGTAAAGATGGTTCCAAGCTTCTTACTTAAAAATGCCAAGTCCTTATTTTCCGTTAGATTTTTCTTAAGGGCCTTTCCAGAAATATTTTCAATGTTTTCATAGACTTCTTCGATGTTTTTATATTCCTTAATAAGCTTTAGGGCAGTTTTTTCTCCAACACCAGGAACCCCAGGTATGTTATCAGAGTTATCACCCATTAGTCCTTTTACATCAATCAATTCAATTGGCGTTACACCATATTTTTCTTTTACTTCTTCTGTTCTAAATCTCTTTGTTTGAGTTATTCCTTTTACGGTTAAAATTACATTTACATTTTCATCTATTAGCTGCAAGTAGTCTCTGTCTCCCGTAACTAATAAAACCTCATATCCCTCTTTAGATGCTTTCTTAGAAAGGGTTCCCGCAATATCATCCGCTTCATACCCAGACTCCTCTTCATAACATATATTCATGGCCTGTAAAATATCTTTTAATATACCAAATTGTGAAGATAGTTCAGAGGGAGCCTTGTCACGATTTGCCTTGTAATCTTTAAACTCTTCCACCCTAAAGGTTGGTCCCGACTTATCTAACACAACAGCAATGTAATCCGGTTTATACATGTCTATTGCCTTGTAGTACATAGAAAGAAAGCCGTAAACACCATTTGTAAAAATCCCATCTTTTGTAGTTAAATTTCTTATTGCATAAAAGGCTCTAAAGATTAAACTTGAGCCATCAATTATCATAAATTTTTTCTTCATATAATCCTCCAATTATTTCTATTATATAATATGTTGACGATTAAAGAAAATCAAAACATTGACTTTTACTGACTTTAAAGCTATAATATATTATATATGGGGATGACCTTGGTTTCGACGGGGATACTGAATTCGGAATAGCGAGTCGTTTTCGTCTACAAACGTAAAAAAAGGACAACTAAATATAAACGCTGAAGATAATTTAGCATTAGCTGCCTAATTTGGCAGTAGTCCGCCTTGGCTTTCTCGCAGTCCAAGGCCTGACTTCAAATTTAGCGAGACACTGATTCAAGTTCGTTTCGCCTTGAATTTAGTATTAGAAACTACCTAATACATGTATTTGCTTGTTGTTTATTGTATTAGGGAACAAATCACAATAAGCTGCACTCGGAGAAGTTCCCTTGGATGTATTTTCGGACAGGAGTTCGACTCTCCTCATCTCCACCATGAAAAATTTACAGGAATAGATAATCTATTCCTGTTTTTTATTTCCAAATTTTTAAAATACTTTTCTTGATATATTTTTCAAATTTAAAAGGGACAGCCTTAGCCACCCCTTAATTTTTTTATAATACAAATGGATCATCCATTGGATCTATAAATTTCTTTGGATCATAGTCTGTTTTTATTTCATCCCAATCCTTCATTGATAGATCTTCTGTTGGTTTGTTAAGCTCTGGATGTGCATTGTTCGCCTTGTAATTTGCCTCTCTTGAGTTTCTTTCAGGTAAATCTAAATCCACATCATCTATATTTATATCTAATGCCTTTGCAAGTCTTTTTCCATAGTCTTCATCAGCCTTGTAGCAATGTCCAATCCATCTGTGTTTGATTTGTAATGTTGTATCCTTCATATGTCTTGCAGTGTTTTCACAAAGAACTTGTTTTTGATCTTCTGTCATTGCTCTATAAAGTAGTCCCGGTTGAGTGTAGTAGTCTTGATCTTCTTCTCTAAAGTCATATCTATAAACATCGCCACCACTTTGAGAAGGTTCAAAACCTCTTTCGTCTTCTTCCCAGTTACCATAAGAGTTTGGTTCATAATGATTTTCTGCTCCAAGGTTTCCATCAACTCTCATTTGTCCATCTCTATGATATGGATGATAATCACCCTTCTTCATTCCCCTTGGTGAATTTACAGGAATTTGATGATGATTTATTCCAAGTCTATACCTTTGAGCGTCTCCATACATCATGATTCTTGATTGTAACATCCTATCTGGTGAAAATGCGATTCCAGGTACATTATTACCAGGATTGAACGCAGATTGTTCAACGTCTTGGAAGTAGTTTTCTGGATTTTTATTTAATTCAAACTCTCCAACTTCTATAAATGGATGATCTTTCTTTAGCCACATCTTTGTAAGATCAAATGGATTTACTTCGCTCTTGTCCGCTTCCTCTTCACTCATAACTTGAATATACATCTTCCACTTAGGATATTCTTTCTTTTCAATTGATTCAAAAAGATCTCTTTGATGAGAATCTGGATCCATACCCTTTACCTTTTCAGCCTCTTGATCTGTAAGATTTTGTATTCCCTGTTCTGATCTAAAGTGGAATTTTACCCAAGTTCTTTCATTATTTTCATTTATCAAAGAATAGGTATGTGACCCAAATCCATGCATATATCTATATGATGATGGAATTCCCCTGTCACTCATTGTAATTGTTACTTGAAGAAGTGATTCAGGAAGTGATGACCAGAAGTCCCAATTGCTATTTGCACTTCTCATATTGTTCTTAGGATCTCTCTTTACAACGTGATTTAAATCTATAAATTTCATTGGATCTCTAAAGAAAAATACGGGAGTGTTATTTCCAACTAAGTCCCAGTTACCTTCTTCAGTATAGAACTTTAACGCAAACCCTCTAATGTCTCTGTCTGCATCGGCAAATCCTCTTTCACCTGCTACAAGAGAAAATCTTGCAAACATCTCTGTTTTCTTGCCAACTTCTGAAAAAATCTTGGCTTTTGTATATTTTGTAATATCATTTGTTACAGTAAATGTTCCAAAAGCTCCAGATCCTTTAGCGTGCATTCTTCTTTCTGGAATAACTTCTCTGTTAAAGTGTGCATTTTTTTCAAATAGCCAAGTGTCTTCAAATACAACAGGTCCTCTTCTTCCCGCTGTCATAGAATCTTGATTATTTTCAACTGGAGCTCCTGAAACTCTTGTAAGTTTAGGATTTTTTCCCTTGTTATCATTCCTACTTGGTAAATGTTTTCCAAGCTCGTTCTTTTCCATAGGATCTTTTTTCATATCTTTTTCTTTTTTATCCATATTTCCTCCTTGTAAAATAATCATAGTATTAATCTAACAAACTATATATACCCAATTAAAAATAAAAAAAGCAAGGATTCCCTTGCCTTTAGAGTATTTAATTTTTAAACCAATTTGGATAGATATCTGTAAAATCACTATATATTTCTAAAATCTTATCTATCTTTTCATTTATAGCTTGATGATTTACATTCTTATAATCTTCAAACTCTTCATAAAGATATTCCATTATAGTGTATAAGGCAATTGTTTTAAAAAATAAAATTGTTGAACTATTTTCAAAATATCCATTCACAATACCTTTTACGAAATCTAAGTCATCATCTTTTAAGAAATTTAAATTTTTGAACTCAAAATATGGATCAGCCAACATTCCATTGCTTAAATCTATATTTGAAAGTCTACCTTCTTCATCAACGTTGATATTTAATATATTTTCTATACCCAAGAGCAAACTTGGAGTTCTATCTGAAATCAGATATTTATTCTCAGTTAAATAATCTAAGATGATGTAGTCCTTAGAGCCATTATGCTTAGACATATAATAATTGTGTAAAAATAAAACTATCTTATGATTAAAATCTCTCTTCCAGTCATCTGAGTTTGATTGAAATTCACTATGATATTTTTTTAAAAACTTACCTAACTTTTCTCCAAATTCAAAATTTTTATTTTCCAAAGCCTTTCCCTTTTCCCATAGTAAAAAGATTTCTTCATCTGAAAGCTCTCCAAATATATAATTTGGAGTAAGCTCTTCACTGTCATATAATTTTTTTATCTTTTTAACTCTTTCATCAATAAACTCTTTTTCTTCAGGTGGAAAAAATTTTATTATGATAGGATTTTTAGATTGCAACTCAATTTCGTATTGATTAAATCCCAAGTCTTTAATACTTTTTATGTCGTCTATACTATATTCTTTTAAAATTTTTATTAAATTCTCTTCTTTCATTTCCTAACCCCCTACATAATAAGGAAATACAACTTAATATTAACATATTATAGAGGTATTTAAAATAAAAAGGCCGGAATACCGACCTTTAAAAATTTTCTTAATATTATTTTGTTTTAACTTCTTCCACACATTTTCCATGACTTTCATTCCACAACCTATCAGCTGTAGGTGCCCATGCTTTTGCAGCTTCCAAAGTTTTTTTACTCAATTCATCAACATCTTCTGGTGCTTCCATATCTGTTGATTTTGCATTTGATTCATGCACCATACCAGAAAGTTTACCTGGGTTATCAAGTAATGGACAAGGTCTTAAAAGATTGTCGTTGAAAGGTTGACCTTTTTGGTACTGCATAAACAAGTCTGATTGAAGACATTCTATTAAACTGTGTTCTTTTATATTCATATTTGAGTAGTGAACAAATGCACAAGGTTCAACATCTCCATTTGCATTTATATGAAGATAATATTTTCCACCTGCAATACATCCATTTACAAACTCTCCATCATTCCAAAAGTCTATTGTGAAGATAGGTTTTGTCTTTCTATATTCCCTTATCTTATGATACATCTTTTCTCTTTGTTCAGGAGTTACCATAAGTTCAGGTGTTGAATTTACACCTATAGGCATAAATGTAAAGAACCATGCAAACTTAGCTCCCTTTTCAACAAGCCAGTCAAAATATTCTTCACTGCTTAAAGAGTCAACATTTGTCTTTGTGTAACAACATGATGCCCCAAAAGGTAATTTATATTTCTTTAGAATATCCATTGCATTTTCTATTTTTTCAAAAACACCTTTACCTCTTCTTGAGTCAGTTGCCTCTTCAAAACCCTCAACCGAAATTGTAGGAATAAAGTTTTTAACCCTTAATATTTCCTTTGCAAAATCTTCGTCAATCAAAGTTCCATTTGTAAAGGAGATAAAAATACAATCAGGATGTTCTTCACAAAGTCTTAAAATTTTTTCCTTTGCCACCATTGGTTCTCCGCCTGAGAACAGATATACATAAATTCCCAGGTCCTTCCCCTGTTCAACTATTGAATTTAAAGTTTCATATTCCAAATTTAGTCTATTTCCATATTCACTTGCCCAACATCCAATACATTTTAAGTTACAACCGCTTGTTGGGTCCATCAATATGGTCCATGGAATACTACATCCATATTTTTTCATTAGCTTAGGTCTTCTGTCAGCCCACTCCAAATAACCATTTATGAAAAAGTTTTCAATAAGTGTTTTTCTAACCTCTTCATCAATATCGGTCCAAAGAGATTCAATTAGTTTATACCAGTTCGAATCTTTATCTAATGCAAACTCTTTAATCTTTTGATATTTTGCATCTTTCTCAACATTTGGAAGGAAACGTTCTGCATTTTGTATTATTTTAGGTATGCTTTCCTCTGGATCTGAGTTGACATAAGAAATTAATTGTTTAGCCGCAAATTTTTTTAACATCATTATCCCTTCTTTTCTAATTTGTATTTGAAAACCCTATTTACCTTAATCTATATTAGTATGTATACTAATTTTAATACCTGTTTAGGTATTATATACCACTATTTTCTTATATTAATCATTTTATATTAATTTTTGTAAGCTCTTTTATTTAATGTAAATCAGGTTTTCATTTATAATGTTATTTTATCCCATTATAACACAAATTAGTATGTTATTAAAGTTTATTTATTATATTCTTATAATTAAAATCGGCCTGCACATGCAAGCCGACTCATCATATATTAAATTCTTTTTTAATTCTTTCTTCAATTTCTTTGGTAGTGCTCAAAGACAATATCTCTTTTGCAAAGTTTTCACTTTCTTCTATGGATGTGTTTCTAATAATATCCTTTATCTTTGCAACTCTTGGTGCAGGTACTGAGTATTCGTCAAGACCCATACCAAGTAACATCTTGGTTGCTTTTGCATCTCCTGCAAAGCCTCCGCACATTCCAGTCCACTTTCCATGTTCGTGAGATATATCTATAACTCTTTTTATCATTCGTAGTACTGCTTTGTTATATGTTGAATAGAGATTTGAAATTTTTTCATTTCCTCTGTCAACCGCAAGTACATATTGTGTTAAATCGTTAGTTCCAATGCTGAAAAAGTCTACATATTTTATTAATTCATCTGCAATTATGCTTGAAGCAGGTGTTTCCACCATAATACCAACTTCAATTTCTTCATTGAACTCTTCTTTTCTTTCTCTTAAATCATTTTTTACTTTTTCAAGAATATTATTGAACCTAATGATTTCATCAACAGAAATTACCATTGGAAGAAGTATTTTTACATTTCCAAATTTTGACGCTCTTAGGATTGCTCTAAGCTGAGTTTCAAAAACGTCACACATATCAAAACAGATACGAAGTGCCCTCCAACCTAAGAAAGGATTATCCTCTTTTGGAAATTCAAAGTATGAAAGAGACTTGTCTCCACCTATGTCAAGTGTTCTTATAATTAAAGTATTTCCCTCTAATAGTTCACAGGCTCTTTTATATACTTTGAATTGTTCTTCTTCTTTTGGAAAGTGAGTGTTACCCATGTATAGAAATTCTGTTCTAAAAAGTCCAACGGACTTTGCACCTTTTTCAATTCCATCTTTTAAATCTTCAAGGTTTCCAATATTAACTGCAACTTCTACTTTTTTTCCGTCTGGTGTAATGGAGTCTTCGTTTTTATATTTTTCAAGCCTTTCTTTTTCTTCTTTTAACTCATTTACAATTTTTTTATACTCTTCAACTGTACCCTCATCAGGATTTACAATAAGCTTGCCCTTGTTGTTATCTATTATAATTAAGTCACCATCTTTAACTACTTCTGTAACATTTTTCATTCCAACAAGTGCAGGTATATCAAGTGTCTGAGCGATTATGGAAGTATGAGCTGTCTTTCCACCGAGGTTCATACAAAATCCTATAACATTATCTCTGTCCATAACCGATGTATCTGTTGGGGTAAGTTCTTCTGCTACAATGATACTATTCTCTGGTAGTGGGAATAGTCTTTGTGGTTTCACTCCTTTAATTATATATAGAAGCCTTTCTCCGATATCTTTATAATCTATAGCTCTCTCTTTTAAATATGGATCATCTAATCCTTCAATCGTTGAAACCATCTCTGAAATAGAATTTACAAGAGAACTTTCAACGTTGTCTCCTTCTTCGATCTTATTATTCACTGTTTCCAGTAGATAGGGATCGTCAAGCATGCCTATATGTGCTTCAACAACATTTTTTTGAGCGTCAGTATCGGCTTCCAAATTAGTTAGATAGTCCCTATATTCCTTTAATGCATCTATAAATTTATTTTTCTCTTCTGGTATATTTTCTTTGTCTATCTTTTTGTTGTTTACTTCAAGTTTCTCTTTAATGAATAGATAAGCTCTCCCTACTGCAATACCTTCTGCAGCAACTATTCCCTTTAATATATCAGTCATATTCCACCTCTATTGTGCTTGACATTTGATTTTTGTTAACTTTATTTGTATGTCGAGTAAAAAAATAAAGGATGATAAACATCCTTTAAATATATTTTTATAAATGTACTCTTACTCTGCTAAGTTTTCTATAAACTCAACAAGCTTGTCTAAGTTTTCTTGTTCGTTTTCTCCAGAAATTCTTACTGTTATTTCAGATCCCTTTGAAACACCTAAAGCCATTACATTGAAAATACTCTTAGCATTTGCAGTTTTGCCATCTTTTATAAGCTCTACAGTGCCTTCAAAATTTTTAACAAATTGAACTAATGATGCTGCAGGTCTTGCGTGTAAACCTGTTTCATTTTTTACGACTAAGGTTTTTTCTACCATATTTTCCTCCTAAAATTTATCCTTACAATTAGTCTATCACTTGACTTATAAATTATCAACAATTACTATTTTAAATTTTTTACAGTTTCCCTTACAATCAAACTACTTGGAAGAATTGTAACCTTATCCATATCTTCCTTGTCCTTGATACTCTTAATAATCTTTCTTACTGCAACAGCACCGTAGTCATAATAAGGTTCTCTTACAGTTGTAAGTCTTGGTCTATATAAAGAAGCTGTTTTTATATCGCCAAATCCGACTACGGAAATATCTTCTGGAACTTTTTTATTATTGTCATAGCAATAGTTTAAAAATCCTATTGCAAGTTCATCTTCAGAGAAGAAACAAGCTGTTATTCCATCTTTTTCAATTACGTTCCAAATTTCTTCCCCATATTTATAGCCATCTCTCTCTGTTACTCCTTCTACAGAAGTTTCAAAAGACTTCAAATTATTTTTCTTTACAACTTCATTATAACCTTTTAACTTTTCAAGCCCAATCTTAGCATTGCTAAATTCTTTAATGAATAAAATATTTTCATGTCCCTCTTCGACTAAAAATTCAGTCATATCTTCAGAAGCCTTAATATAGTCTACATTCACTGAATATGTGTCGTCAGTGTCATAAAATTTATCCAAGTGCATATATGGTGCTCTATGACTATTGAGCATATATATAAGCTCTGGATTGGCATCTTCGGAAACCAATATTATACCTTCCACTTGTTTAGTAAACATGAAATTAATTATCTTCTTTGCCAAATCTAAATCGCCATAAAAACTGGATAGAAGAATGTCATAGTTATACATTCTACCAACTTCTTCAATCCCTCTAACCATTTCAGTCATATATGAAATAGCTATGTCCTTTACTACAACCCCAATTAGATTCGATCTCCTCATAACAAGAGACCTCGCCAATTCATTTGGTTTAAAATCCAGTTTTTCAATTGCATCAAGGACTTTTCTTCTTGATTCTGGGCTTACGGGTTTAGAGTCATTCATTACCCTTGAAACTGTAGAGATAGAAACTCCTGCCAGTTTTGCCACATCTTTTATTGTAGGTGATGACAATTTCTTCACTCCTTTATATTTGTAAAAACTTTTAGTTTATAATCTGCAACTTTAATATCAACAGGGGTTTTCCCAAAGCCTTCTCCATCAATATCCAGTTCAACTGGTTGATCAGACTCTACATGTATATCTTTAGCATGAAAATATACAACTCTGTCATCCTCTACATGCTCCCCAGAAAATATTTTAAAAAATATTGATGCAGCGTCTCTAACATTACCTGTATCTTTTATAATAACCACATCTAAATATCCGTCAGTAACCAAAGCTTTTGGTGCTATTTTCGAAAACCCTCCAATAGATGAAGAGTTGGAAACTAAAAACACAAGTGCATTGTCCTCGTACTTTTCTCCATCTACCGTGTATATCATCTTAAAACCTGAAGATAAAGCATCTGGAACAGCTTTAGCTCCTTCTGCATAGTACGCAAGTTTCCCAAAAACAGTTTTTAATGCCTTATCAGTTTCATGGGCAATACTTGCAATTTTACCTCCTGCTGCAACATTTACGAAATATTTATCATTTGCCTTTCCCAAATCTACTGGAATATAAAAATCATTTTTTATAAGTCTAACTAAGTCTCTTGTAAATCCATTTAAACCAAGATATGTAGCGAAATCGTTTACAGTACCTGTAGGATAAATTCCTAACTTCATTGAGCTTTTTGACTCCGCCATTGCATTCACAACTTCGTTTACTGTACCATCTCCACCACAGGCAATTATTACATCAAAACCATCTTTGTCTGCACTTATAGTCTCTTCATATGCACTGCAATTATATGTTGTAGATGACAACTTAACCATATAGTCTAAATCCAATAATTGCATAGCCAAATTATGTGCTGATGTTTTTGATAGCTGATGTCCTGAAGTGGGATTATATATTATTTTTACTTTTTGCACTACTCTCACCAATAGAATATTATCAAATAATTGAGATTTTATCAATAACTATATCAAAAATAAAAGGAGAGCAAAGCCCTCCTTCTTTATGTTATCTTTTAAAAATTGAAACTACAGAATTTAAGGCATCGAAAAATGCTGACTTAATGCTTCTTGATGGTGATGTAAATTTATTCCTAATATTATCAACTCCATCTACTACAGATTCTGAAACAAATTCAACGGTATGGGTAACATCTGAAACAACTCCGTCTACATTAGATGATACATTTGCTACAGAGTTAGTAATATTTCTAACATCTGGAGAAATGTCTTCAATCAATCTGTCAGATTTCCTTGTAATTTGCGAAACATTTTCTGTGGTTTCTCTCACACTACGCAAAGAGGCGTCAATATCATTACGGTTTCTTTCAATTGTACTATTTAATTCTTTGATTGTTCCAACCAATTTAAATACAAATACCGTTAAAGCTATAAGAAACGCCGCTAAGCAAATATAAACTAAAATTAGAAAATATTGTGTTAAATCCATTATCTATATCCTTTCTAATTACTTAGACTATTTTTTGTTTTTAGCGTCTTTTTCTACTTTATCAGCAGCTTCTGATACTTTTTCTCCCGCTTTTTTAGTGTCATGTTTTATTTCTTTAGAAGCTTCTTCAGTCTTCTTTGCAACTTTTTCACCAGCTTCTTCTGCCTTATCAGCAACATCTTTTCCAATTTCTTCAGCTTTATCAGCAGTTTTATCAGCAAAGTTTTGAGCCTTGTCAGATACTTCTCCTGCTACTTTTTCAAGTTCAGTGTATCCTTTATTTCTCATTTCATCATATTTATCTTTAACATCATCACTTAATTCTTGAGTCTTGTTAGCGATAGCATCCTTTGCATTTACAATTTCTTCTGCTAATGCATCTTTTGTATCTCTTGTATAATCAGCGATATCTTTTCTTGTTTCCTTTCCTGATTTTGGAGCAAATAATACTCCCACAGCAAGTCCAGCTAATGCTCCAGCTGCTACAGTTGAAACTGATTTAAGACCATCTTCTAATTGTTTTAATCTTAGTTCTGTTCTGATTTCTCTTTCTTTTTGTTTTCTCTTGTCATCAATGTAATCTAATATACTCATGTTATACCTCCCAAAAATTTAAGTATAAAAAACCTCAGCGACTCCTGCAAATTAACAACCTTCAGTATGTGAAGGTGGGTTGACTGTCTTAAATCTCTGAAGTCCCCTCAAAGGGGCTTTCCATCAAAGTAAGAACTTCCATCATCCCTTATAATTAGTGTAGGTTTATATAACAGGACTTGTCACTAAGGCTACCTTTATTATATAAAATTAAAGGTAGAATTTCAAATACCCATTATGTTTTTATTAAATTTCTAACCTACTCTTTAATATATATACCCACTGAAATCATTTTAAACATAATTTTTAAATTTCTGTTATAATTTTATTAAAAGGAGGTGTTACCTTTGAGCGAAAAAAAAATAATAAATATCATGACTAACGAAAAAGAACAATCTCTTGCTATTGCAGAAGAGTTAAAACATAAATTCGAAGCACTTGGATACGCTCCAACTTATAGCTTAGATGAAAACGCAGTGCTTAATATTTGTATTGGTGGTGACGGAACTTTTTTAAGAGCTGTTCATAAAACTGGTTTTAGTAGCACACCATTTGTAGGTGTGAACACTGGGACTCTTGGTTTTTTTCAAGAGATATCCATTCTTGAAATAGATAAGTTTATCAAAAACTTCGACACTGGTGATTATGATATTGAAAAACTTGATCTTTTGGAAGGAAGAGTCTTTTCAAAGGAACATAAGCAATACATTCATCACTCACTAAACGAATTTGTAATTCGATCACAAGACACTTCCATAATCCATTTAGATGTGTTTATTGATGACAATCACCTACAGACCTTTGCAGGGGATGCACTTTTAGTGTCCACCCCGTCTGGCTCAACAGCCTATAACTACTCGGCAGGTGGCGCAGTGCTATACAGATCTTTGAAGGGCTATCAACTCACTCCACTTGCTCCAATAAATTCTAAAGCTTATAGATCGCTTTTGAACCCACTGGTTATACCAAGTGATTCAACTCTAACCATAAAAAGGCGTTCTGAAGATAAATCTCCCACACTGGTCATAAACGATGGGCTAAATATTGTATGTGATAACTTTGATAGTATAAAAATAAAAACTTCAGATAAATGGATTAACAAATTACAATTTAATAACAACTGGTATTGGTTAAATATCAAAGATAAATTTATATAGTATTTATGCATTTTAAAAGCAAGGTCAAAACATAACCTTGCTTTTTTTATTCTCCAAGTCCTAAGTTAAGTGCCTTTCTTATAGTTTCCCTTGCTATAGGTCCAGCGGATTCATCTCCGCCTGTACCACTATCTTCAAGGACAACCGCAACGGCTATTGTAGGATTTTTCGCCGGAGCTGTTGCTATAAACCACGCGTTTGTGGACTTCTTATCTTTTATTTCAGCAGTACCAGACTTACCTGCAATTGTAACAGATCTTAAGCTTGCTTCAGAACCGTTTCTCACTACTGAAACCATATCTTTAAGAATCTCGTTTGCAATTTCTGGAGTTGTAACATTTGATAAAATTTCAGGATTTTTCTTAAACTCAACTTGTCCTTCTGGATTTGTAACTTTATCTACTATATAAGGTTTCATCATAACGCCGTTATTCGCTATGGCAGACATAACCATTGCCATGTTAAGTGGTGTAACTAATGTGTTTCCTTGCCCAAAGGATGTGGTTGCAATATTTGCATCGTCTATTCCATCATAGTATCCATTAACAGATTTACTTGTAGGTAAATCAAATTGGATTTTTTCTCCAATATAATATCTGCTACATACATCTTGAAGTATATTACCTCCAAGTTCTGAACCAAGTTTACTGAAGTATACATTAGATGATTTTACGAGTGCCTTTTCTAAATCTGTTTTTCCATTAACCATTCCATTTATATTGCTGACTTTATATCCTCCAATTTTAATGGATCCTTCGTCTTCTATCTCTAAACTTTCAAATTTATCTGTATTTTCAAGAATACCCGTAGCTGTTACCACCTTGAATATTGAACCAGGAGTGTATAGCCCCTGAGTAGCTCTATTGAGTAAACGGGCATCCTTTTCGTTATTAATTATATCTTCCCAGTCTGCAGTAATCGTATTTGGATCAAAGGTAGGAAATGACGCCATCGCATAAATTGCTCCCGTTTTTGGATTCATAGCTACAATAGACCCCTTATGATCCTTCAACAATTTCATCGTATAGCTTTGCAAATCTGAGTTTGTTGTAAGTATCAAATTATTTCCATCTTTTTGGTTTTCCACCAACTTTTTCAAGTCGGATAGTGGTGTGCTCTCCTTTATATTTAACAAAGTTTTTGCATATGATTTTTCAAGACCTGATGTGCCATAGTTCTTTGAATTAAATCCTGTAATCGGGGAGTATATTGAACCATACATAAACTTTCTGAAGTTATTGTTATTGCTGTCAGTTTGAGTTTCAACAAGTACATTGCCATCAGAATCATATATGGTACCTCTCTTAACCTTATTTTCATCAACCCAATGTCTTCTGTTATATTGAGCGTACTCTCCTGTTGCAATGTCCTTTGCCTTTGCAATTTGAAAGTAGGTCATGTACAAAACAAGCGCTAAAAACATTGCTAAAAATAGAGTTAAAACCACTATTATTTTTTTATTTATTCTTTCCATTCTTCCACCATCTTATCTTTTATATCTGAAGAACAATATTGTAATATTCCAAGACAAATAAAAGAAGTCACCATGGAACTTCCTCCATAACTTACAAATGGTATTGTGATACCTGTCATTGGAATTAGTTTTAAAACTCCACCTATCATAAACACCGCTTGAAATGCAAAAATTATTGAAATTCCCAAAGCTACATATTTAAAAAATAAATTTCTTTGTTCCATAGCTATCTTAAAGCCTCTGTATACGAGTATCATAAATAGCATTATTATTCCCATTCCAGTAAAAACACCCATCTCTTCAACAATAGCAGGAAATATAAAGTCAGAGCTTGCAACAGGTATAAGATCAGGACGTCCAAGTCTTAACCCCGCTCCAAAAAAACCTCCTGACGCCAACGCAAAGAGGGATTGTACTATTTGGTATCCCTTGTCTTGAACAGATTTCCATGGGTCAAGCCATATGTCAAATCTGACTCTTATATGTGAAAACATAAAATATGCCATGATACTTCCGACGATCGCAAGGACCATATTCATAGCTAAAAAGTATTTGTTATAATCAAAGATATACATAAAGATAATGTACACTATAAAGAATATAACTGCAGAACCTAAATCTTTTTGCAAGAAGAATAGTCCTATTAATAAATACGCAACTACCATAAGAGTTAGAGGTTTTTTCTTTTCAATTAAAAAATGATACTTAGATGTACGCTTATCCCTTAATAGATTTTCATTTGTTTCAAAGGAAGCTATAAAGAAAATAAATATTATCTTTGTAAGCTCTGAAGGTTGAAAAACTATTCCTTTAATATCAACCCAGTTTTTTGCACCGTATTTTTCAAATCCAAATGCCATGGTCAATATAAACATAAATAAGCATCCAGCTAAGTAAAGAAGTGTTAGGTTCTCCCAACCTTTAAATGATTTAAGTATAAAATAGGTTACATAAAACATTGAAACTCCTATTAAATACCAAAAAATCTGTCTTGTGCCCTCATATGGATTTAATCTAAATATCATTACAACTCCAATACTAAATAGCATTGAAGCCACCAACAGAAGATAGTTGTCTCCACCAGTCACTTTTACAACCAGCCTATTTGCAACATTCACTCCAATAATAAAAGAAATGAAGAGAATTGAGTTTTTTGCATTAAAATCTTCTCCTGCAGATACAGATATAAGTCCTATGGTAAGTAGCTGAAACAATAACAAAAGATTTAGTGGATTCTTCACAGTAGTCTTCGAAAAATTAAAATCTCTACTAAATATCTTTTTAAAAAAACCACCTTCTCTTTTCTTAAGTGCTTTCTTATTTTTCATCACTGTCATCACCATCTACAAATAGGAACTCAACTTGACCAAAGTCAACCAAGTCCTTATCCTTAAGTAAAACTACATTTGAAACCTTTTGTCCGTTTACATAGGATCCGTTTGCAGATCCCAAATCTTCTAAGTAGAATTGTCCTCTTTGTTTAAAAATTCTGGCGTGATTTTTAGAAATAAATCTATCTCCCAAAACAATATCGTTGTTGTCTGCTCTACCTATTGTAGTACTGTTCTTTATAAAATAATGTTCCTGTATTTTGAAAGGTAATCTCTCTTTTCTATTGATAAGTTTCAAATAGCTATCCGCTGGTGTATTTAAATTATTAATTCCCTTAATGTCCAAGTAAATCATCTTTATTATGTTAAAGATGAAGGAATAAATAATTATCACAAAAGCGTATTTGAATATCATTGCCAAAAGATCATATAACTTCATATTGGCAGTCAATTGAATTGAGAAAAACTTTTCAAGTAATTCAATAATAAAATTCATATCTTCTCCTAATATACTCAGTACTAATATTTTACACGAAAAACTTAAATTTTCCTATAATTTAGATATTTTGTAACATTTGTTAGAAATCTAAAGAATTTTCAAATTCCACCTTACCATTTTCAAGAGATTTTATTGTAGCAAGAGACTCTATCTTATATCCCTTTTCTCTAAGTCTATTGCCTCCATTTTGAAATCCCTTTTCGATTAGTATTCCCGTTGCCTCTACCTGTGCACCAGCTTGTTCCAAAATATCGTAAATACCTTCCAAGGCTTTCCCATTTGCTAAAAAATCATCTATTACTAAAACTTTGTCACCTTTTTTAAGATAATTTTTAGAAACCATTATGTCATAGGTTACTCCCTTTGTGTAACTATATACGGAGCTCTTGTACACATCATCTCCAAGAGTTTTAGAAACGCTTTTCTTTGCAAATATAATTTCTTTATCCATTAAAAGTCCAACCGCAAATGCAATTGCAATGCCAGACACTTCAACAGTGAGTATTTTATCAATTTTTAAATCTGAAAAACGACTTTTAAACTCTTCTGCAATCTTCATAAAAAATGCAGGATCTATTTTATGATTTACAAAACTGTCAACTTTAAGTACATTTCCTGGAAGGACTCTTCCTTCTTCAAGAATTCTCTTTTCTAATATGTTCAAGTTCGTCCTCCTTAAATATATTTATAACTATTATATCAAAAGGACATAAAAAAAGAGAAGACTCGCTTCTCTCTTTGTCTATGAAACTTTATTTATTTTTTCAGTAGTGCTCTTTTCAATTAAATCCAATTTCTTTTTAGAATCTTTTTCGTCTTCGCTCTTGGAGTAAATATATATTTTTATTTTTGGTTCAGTACCTGAAGGTCTAAGTGCATACCATGAACCGTCATCAAAATAATATTTCAAAACATTTGACTTAGGAATTCCAGTTTCATCATTCAAGTAATCAATTGTCTTTTCGAGTTTCATTCCCTTTATTTCCGTAATAGGATTTTCTCTAAATTCCTTCATAATACGAGCTATTCTCTCTTGACCTTCAAGTCCTTCAAGAACAATGGAGATAAGTCTTTCATCATAACAACCATATTCTTCTCTTAGGTCTTCAAGTACATCTAATAGCGACTTGCCTTCTTTTTTGTAAAATGCTGCCATTTCAGAAATTATCATCGCTGAACTAACTGCGTCCTTATCCCTTACAAAAGTGCCATAGTTATATCCAATACTCTCTTCAAACCCGTATATAAATTCTTTTTCTCCTGTAATTTCAGATTCATTGGCCACTGCACATATATTTTTAAATCCCGTAAGAGTTTCTATAGTTTCAACGCCATATTTATTTGCAATCGCCTTGCCAAGGTCACCTGTTACAATACTTTTAACTATAACTGAGTTTGAAGGAAGATTTTTCTTTTCATCCCTTTGACTCAAGATGTAATTAATCATAAGAGCCCCTATTTTATTTCCATTTAGAAATACATAGTTTCCATTTTTATCTCTCACTTCTATGGCTGCTCTATCTGAATCTGGGTCTGTACCTATTAACACTTCAGCAGATACTTTTTTACCAAGGTCTATGGCATATTTAAATGCCTTTGGATCTTCAGGATTTGGATACCCCACAGTTGTAAAATCTGGATCTGGATTTTCTTGTTCTTCAACTACAATAATGTTCTTAAAGCCTCTTCTCTTTAAAACTTCTCTAACATATTTATTTCCAGTTCCATTTAATGGAGTGTAAACAATTTTTATATCTTTGTCTATATCTTCATTTATTGTAAGAGATAGTACATCTTTTAAATATTTTTCATCAAGTTCTGTAGAGAATGTCTCGATTAGTCCCTTTTCAACTCCCTCTTCAAGAGGCATTTTCTTTATTTCTGAAAAGCTTTCAATCTTTCCAATATTTTCTTCGATAGCACTCGCCATATCTTCAAGAATTTGTGACCCCTCTGGTCCATAGGCTTTATATCCGTTGTACTCCTTTGGATTGTGACTTGCAGTTACCATTACACCGCCAGCACATTTAAAATTTCTGACCGCATAGGATAAAAGTGGTGTCGGTCTAATATCGTCTGAAAGATATACCTTTATGCCATTTCCAGCAAAAACTTCTGCTGTAACCCTTGCAAATTCTTTTGAAAAATGTCTTACGTCATACGCTATGGCAATACCTTCTCCCTTTATGTCGTTTCCTTTTTCAATTATAGTTGTTGCAAAGCCTTGAGTTGCCTTCTCAACCATGTACTTATTCATTCTATTGGTTCCTGCACCAAGCTTTCCCCTTAGTCCAGCAGTACCAAATTGCAAACTTTGATAGAACCTGTCCTTTATCTCCTCTTCATCTGAAGATATAGCTGCCAGTTCTTTTTTAGTTTCATCATCAAATTCATTTCCATTTAACCAATCTCTATATATTTTTTTATAATCCATTATGTCCTCCTAACGAAAATATGCCAATCCCTTGTATAGAGATTTACTCTTTATCCAACGTGAAAAATCAATTTCAAAAAAGTTTTCCCCATTGAACAATTTTACAAATATTTTCTGTTTATCTCTCTTAATACCAACTATTAACCACCACTTATTCTTAACCTTTTCGTTTTTATTATTCCATGTCAACATAATAACTGGACAGTTATAATAGATACCTGAGTTTATATAGTCATAGATAGACTCTTCTCTCCAAATCCATGCATTTTTCATAAAATGCATTTTTTTTCCTCTTCGCAAACTAAAAGCTCTTACTCTATGTGCCATTTGATAGATTAAAAAAGGTCTATTATAAAAGACTCTTTTGAAATCTTTAATAGCTTCTTCGTTATCAAATAGATACCCATACTTATCCATTTTATAATAAAAATAATAGAGCATAATAAAAGCTTCCAAGTTTTGACCTGAACCCGTAAACACGGAACAATTTAATAATCTTTTAAGCGGAATGTAATCTGTACATAACAGGGGACATTCCGTTTAATTTTGTTTTAATCCTATCTTCATTGTACCATTTAATATATTTTTCAATCTCACTTATTAAATGGTCATAACTTTTAAACTCTTCTCCATAAAACATTTCTTGTTTTAATATCCCAAAGAAGTTCTCCATTGGAGAATTGTCTATACAATTCCCTTTTCTTGACATACTTTGCCTAATGTTCATTTTTTCTAACTTACTGGTCCATGAACTGTGTTGATAGTGTAAGCCTTGGTCTGAGTGTATTGTTAAGTTATTCTTGTTTTTTAACTTGTCTAAAGCTTTATCTAACATTGTATTTGTTAATTCTATTGTTGGGTGATAACTTAGGGTATAGCTTATTATTTCACTGTTGTAAACATCTAATACTGGTGATAGGTATAGTTTCTTTTCTTCACCTTTAACCCTAAATTCTGTAACATCTGTTAACCATAATTGGTTCGGTTTGTCAGCTTTAAATTCTCTATTTACAAAATTATCTGCTACTTTTCCTACTTCTCCTTTGTATGCTGACTTAATTCTTCTTGATGGTGATGTAAATTTATTACATAGCAATGATTCTTCTCTCATTATTCTTAAAACTCTTTTATGGTTGACATTAAATCCTTTATTTTTTAATACCATAGTTACTCTTCTATATCCATATCTACCTTTTGATGCTTCTACTATCCTTATTATTTCTTTTCTGATTTCTTTATCTTTATCTACTGGTTGAGCTAATTTTATCTTCCATTCATAGTATGACGATTTTGGTAGTTCAGCTATTTCTAACCATTCGCTTATCTTGTTTTTTGGATATTCTTTTATTAACTTGAGGATTATCTTTGTTTTTTCCTTGCTTCTGCTTCCTCTTCCAGTAGCAAGGCTTTTAACTTTTTTTCGTATACTATTTTCATTTTAAGGAGTCTATTTTCTTCTCTTAATCTTATTAATTCTTCTCTTTCACTTTCGTTTATTGGAGTATTAAGTTTAGACTTTTTATTTGATTTGGTCATGTCTTTTTTAGGCCTTCCTCTGTTATCTTCTAACCCAGATAGACCACGTTCAAGATACGCCTTCTCCCATCTGTATACCATAGATCCATTAACAAGATTGAAGTGCTCTGCAGTCTCTCTGAGCGAAATATTATTGATTTGCCTATATTGTATTACAGATAGCTTAAATTCAATAGTGAATTTGTTATTTTTTGACTTTTTAGATAAGTTATCAAAGCCTCCTGAATTGTATTTGTTTATCCAATTTCTCAAGGTAGAATATGGAATATTATATTTATTAGCAATACTTTCTTGACCACCCGATTTACCTGATAAGTATTCTAATACTAATTTTATTTTAAATTCTTTTGTGTATTTTGGCATAGAAAAACCCCTCCATCCGTATTCCGGATTTTGGGGTTCAGGTCATTTCCATTAGTTTCTTTTGACTTTTTAGTTTTAAAAATTTTTTCTTTAAACATCAGAAAATTTTCATCTTCCAACATCTCTTCAAATCCGTCTAATTCTCTATATTCCATATCAACACCTAAGCTTTAATACATATGTTGTAACAGGTGGTATAACTATGTCTTCTTCTAAGTCTATCCTTCCCTTAGACTTTGCCTCTTCATCAAATATTAGCTCTATATCTTTAACTTTAATATCCTTGTAATAATAGGAAATATGATTCTCTAAGTTATTATGCTCTAAAACAAATTTTTCTCTACCACTATTATGAAGAATTGAAAGCATTCCATCTTCTCCAAGTATGGTATAACCGATTACAGAATCTAAAAGTTCATTTATAAAATAAAAACTGTCCGCCATTTCATCATAACTTTTCAACATATATCTACAATACTTTCTTCTAAGATGAATTAAATTTCTCACATGACTATATAGTTCATAATTTTCTTTTTTTAAACTCCAATCAATTTGATTTACAGTTATAGGACTTCTATAGGAATTATGATCCATGTTTTTTGAACGTAGAAATTCATTTCCAGCATGAAAGAAAGGTAGTCCAAAGGACAATAAAATTATATTAAATGCCATCTTATTGATGTTTATAAAGTACTTCATATCTTCTTTTAAAGTAGATTTTTTTAGTTTATCTGCCAAAATTAAATTATCATGTGAGTTGAAGTAGTTTATACTTTCATATGGATATTTAGTTAATCCTTCATACCCATCTAAAGAAGTTATGCTTCCCATAATTCCAATTTGAATTTCTTTTTTCAGATGAAACTCTCCTTGAATATATCCTTTGACATCTGTATCGTTATCGCCTTTAATCGCATCTCTAAACCTTGAGTTAAATATTGAAAATTTTCTTTCCTTTTGAGACCCAGGTAGAGTTCTATTATTAATTGGAAGGGTTGAATCCCAAGCCATCCACGGTTCACCATAAATTAAAATATTCTGATTTAACTTTCTTAGTTCACTTACTATAATATCAACTGTCTCTCTATCTATTAGTGCCATAAGGTCAAATCTAAATCCATCTACTTTATATTCTCTAACCCAATACTTGAGGGAGTCTATTATAAATTTTCTTGCAATAGCTTTTTCTGAGGCAAATTCATTACCACAACCTGATCCATTGGAAAAAGTACCATCTTGATTAATCCTATAATAACAGGATGGAGCAAGCACATTGAAATTCGAATCAAGACTTCTGAATGTATGATTGTAAACCACGTCCATCACAACAGATATTCCATTTTTATGACAAGCCATTACAAGTTCTTTAAATTCCTTTATCCTTGATATAGGATTTTTTGAGTCAACTGAATAGGAACCTTCAGGAGTATTATAGAGTTCTGGGTCGTATCCCCAGTTGTAATTATTTGGATTGTTAAAAGCTTCGTTGTTTTCATCAACGGTTAAAAAATCATAAATCGGCATTAGATGTAAATGAGTTATACCAAGATCTCTTATGTGACTAAGACCAGTTTCAAATCCTTCATAGCTTGTATTATCTTCAGAAATTCCTAAAAACTTTCCTCTAAATTTCTCACGAACTCCTGAAGATTTGTTATAGGTAAAGTCCTTTACATGAGTTTCATAAATTATTGCATCCTGTGGATTATTTACTGGTACTTCATGATCTAAAAAGCCTTTTGGATTTGTCATTTCTAAATCTACAACCACAGACCTCTTGCTATTTATAGAAGATGAAATAGAATATGGATCTGTAACTTCGTACTTTTCGTCCACTAAATAATTATAATATTTGAGGTTTAAGTCACCTTCCACAGTACATTCCCAAAATCCCATTTTGTCCTTTGTCATATCAAATTCTTTTCTCTCCATGGCATCTGGGTCGTCATAAATAACAACAGATAACTTCTCCCTATCTGGAGAATAGGTTCTAAATGTAGTTTTGTTCTTGCTGTACTCAATTCCCAAATTTATATCTTTTATATCCCAAAAATTCATATACACCTGCTTATATTTCAAAGGAGTTTGAAAATTCTCCACAACTTCTTATGCTCTGTAGAGATTTTTTTGTCCAAACTCTTTTATCCCTATAATCTTTTTCAATCTCTTTCCATGTACCATAGTAATCATCATAATCTCTAAAAACTTGAAAACTGTCATTATATTTTAATATTAAATTATAAATCTCTTCAAAGGAATCTTTTAGTTCTATAAAGTTTGAGTTTCTTATTTTGTTTATTACATTTCCAAGTCTACTCTTTTTAAAAATATTCTCTTCAACCTTAGAACAATCTCTAAAACTTCCTTCTATTTCCTCTTTAGAACTTCCAAATAGATATATGAATTCTTTTTTAGTCTCAGAAAGTTCTAAATTGATTCCAGTCCTGCTTCCCATTACAAGAGAACCATTTATCATAAAATTTAAAACATTGTTTGCCACAACTTCAAGACCAGGCGTTGCAATCTGTTCTACCACATCACAGCCCTTGGAAAGACTCATCATCTTTTCTCGGTTTAAATCTTCAATAAAAACAATTTTCAATTTGTCCTTAATTGATAAGTCACTGTTAACTAAATCCTTTAATACATTTATATATCTTATCACATACTTTGATGCAAGATATTTTGGAGATGACAATCCTCCAATAAAATATGTTACGTCAGGCATATCTAAATTTGAATTATCTATTAGCTCAAAATATTTTTCAGTTAAATACAAACATGTTAAAAATTGTCTTCTCTTCTCTTGAAATGTTTCAAGTTGCATAACGTAAATAGATTTTGGATTTAAAATTACTTTATATTTTCTATAAACCATGCTCTTGATTTTTAACTTATTTTCATCTTTTATTTTTATAACCGAACTTTGCTGTTCATCTGTAAACTTTTCTGGAAGAGCTTTTAATAAATTTGGATTTTGTAAACTATTTTTATCTGAAATAGCACTCAAAAGACCATATAGTTTTGGATTAGACTCCCATAACCATGGTGCTATATTTAATAATTTATTTTGAACTTCATATTCCCTAACTGGTTTTTCTCCTGTGTTTATTTCATACCCTTTATAAAAACTATCCCTTTGCATTTTAGACATTGGGAAAATATTTTTTACAGTGTGAAATAAAATCTCATAAAAATTATAATACTTTGGATTTTGAACCTCTATTTCAAAAAAGTCATATATAAAATCTAAATACTCTAAAATGTCTGGGCAGACTTCTCTAATCAAACTTTCAGACCAAATCTTTTTATTTATATCTATCCCTTCAAAGCTTCTATACTGAAAATTAGTCTCCACCAGTTTTAGGGCTTCTTCTTTTGTAAGTCTAAAATTGTCACAAAATTCTTTTATAAAAACAGGAATAGTTATAAGAGTGTGGTTTTCGTTTAAAAGTATGGTAAATTTATTTTTAAAATCTATTTCTTTTTCTCTCTTAAGATCCTTTACAATATCTTTTACACCAGAACTTGCTAAAAAATACTCTTGCCCAAGTCTTATCTTCTTTCCCATGGGATTTACATCTTCCATATATAAAAATCTTGAAAGTGAATTAATAAGCATATAACTTTCAATTTCTTTAAGCCCTTCCCCTTCTATTATCTTCATAGGGTAAGTTAATCGTTCTATATTTGATTCAAATAGTCTAAGCACATTTATATTTTCTAAGTTCTTTGTCAAAACTTTTATGTCATAGGAAGTGGATTTGATATTTTTTCCAAATATATTTATATCTTCTCTATTTCTTTTTATCTCCCAGGGAAATTCTTCCATGGTCCAACTCTTAACCATTTCAACTTGCCTATGATCTATTATTTCCTGTTTAAACCTTCCATTTTCATATCTAAGCCCATATGCTTTTACTTTATTTTTACAGTTAGACTCCAACATGAAGTAGGATAAATCTCCAAGTTCACCTTCACCAAGCAAAGGAAATACTTCACAATTTAAAATTTCATCAAAATTATATCCTAATATACCAAGACTTTCCCTTGCAACTTGACTTAGTCCGAGATAGTTAAGATTTTTACTTAAAAAATTACTTGTATTGTATTCAAAAGAAAATAAATATATCTGTTTTTTTGAAAAAAGCTTATCCTTAGAAGGGCTCCAAGAATAAGCTATAATATCTCTGATACATTTTGCCAGAGCCTTATAAACTTCAGTTTTATTTACTTCATAGGTCTCCAAAGAATTTCTTATATAAAGCTCCTCTTCAATCCTATTTACTAAATCATACTTGTCAACTTTAATCATAGATTCCTGAAGTCCTCTTATATAATTTTAAATACTCCTTAGCAGAGCTTTCCCAATCATTCTTTTGAAGCATGGCCGATTTTTGAAGTTTTTTCAAAGCCTCTTTGTCATAGTAGGTTTTTATTGCATTTTTTATTGTGAATAACAACTCATGTGCATTTATATTTGCAAATGAAAAACCTGTTCCCTCTCCAGTAAATTTGTTGTATGGCTTAACAGTATCTTTAAGTCCACCAGTTTCCCTAACTATTGGAAGATTTCCATATCTCATTGCCATTAGTTGTGAAATTCCACATGGCTCTGCCAGTGAAGGCATCAACAAAAAGTCTCCTCCAGCATAAAGAAGATGTGACTCATCGTTAGAATAATAAATTCTTGCAGCGAACTTGTCTGGATATTTATTTTGAAAATATTTAAGAGATTCTTCGTAAGTTTTACTTCCAGTTCCAAGCACCACCACTTGTATATCTTCAAAATAAAGTAACTCGTCCATTATGAAAAGCAAAATATCCAAACCCTTCATATCCACAAGTCTTGACACCATTACAAACATAGGCACATTTGGATTTTGTGGAAGATTATATCTCTTCTGAACTTCAAGTTTATTTAAAACCTTGTTATCTATACTATCTATGTCATAATTTTTAACAAGATGTTGGTCAGTTAGTGGGTTCCACGTATTATAATCCAGTCCATTTACAATTCCATATAGCTTATAAGAATACTTTCTTATTATTCCATCAAGTCCCTCTCCAAAGTAGGCATGTTGAATTTCGTTGGCATAGGTATTGGAAACAGTTGTAAGGATGTCTGAAAAAACAATTCCACCTTTCATAAAGTTTATACAGTCATAGTACTTTAGAGCTTCGTCATTAAAATATTCTGGAGACAGTCCTGCAAAACCCAATATGTCAGAGTTGAAAACCCCTTGGTATTTTAGATTGTGAATTGTAAACATTGTCTTAATGGATTTATAATAGTCGTCTCCCCTTGCAAAGTCCTTTACATAGACATTTACCATGGCAGTATGCCAGTCATTTGTATGAATAACATCTGGTTTAAAGTTTATTACCTTTGGAAGAATTGTAACTGCCTTTGAGAAAAATAAAAATCTTTCTCCGTCGTCAAGCTCTCCATAAACATTTTGTCTTTTAAAATAAAATTCATTATCTAAAAAGTAAAATGTTACTCCTTCATGCAAAAGCTTCATTATCCCAACATAGTCATGTCTCATTCCAATGTCCACATAATAATAGCCCACATATTCCATTTTTTCTCTATATTCATTTGGTATTTGTCCATAGAGAGGAAGCACTACTCTAATGTCCTCACCCATGGCTTTAAGCTCTAAAGGCAGTGAGCCTGCCACATCGGCAAGCCCTCCCGTTTTTATAAATGGATAGCTTTCAGAGCTACAATAAAGTATATTCATTTTATTTCTCCACTACAAAATATTTCTCAACTACATAAGGAGCTGTTCTCGAACCTGCAATAGAAACTTCATCTTTAATATATGCCCCCTTGTCTGTTATAGTGTTTACTACAACAGCCTCTTTTCCTATAACTGTATTTTGGAAAAGAATGGAGTTTTTTATAACTGCTCCTGACTTTATTTCAACTCCTCTAAAGATAATGGAATTTTCAACATATCCATCAATCTTGCACCCATTTGCAATAAGAGAATTATTTATCTTTGCATTTTCTCCATATGATGTTGACGGTTCGTCCTTTGACTTTGTAAGTACAACTCCATTGTCATAAAAGAGTTTATTGTAAAAGTCTTGATTTAATAGTTTCATATTTACATCATAAAATGATTTTAAATCCCTAATCAGTTCAACACTTGAGTCCTGTTTATAAATTCCGATATCAAGATTATCCATGTTGTTTGAGATTGCTTCAAGAAGTGTTTTTGCATCGGAATTTTCTACAGATTTTTTAACCATATTTATAAATACTTCTTTTTTTATAAAGCCTTCTCTTATTAACATTGGAAAAGACTCTTCAGTTCCAAGATTGGTACCTATCTTGTTAAGTTTTTTATCCTCGTCAAAGATGAGTTTTTTCTCTCCAATGTATTTTCCTAAACTATCTTCTTGTTCAACATAGAAGAGAAGTACATCTAAATTTTCATTTACCATTCTATCATATGCTTTAGTCAAGTCTTCTTTGTCAATTGCCATTGGATCGACAATGTATAGATATTCTTCTTTTGAATCTTCAAAATACTTAAGAGTTTCAAAAAACATTCCCATTTCAGTATTTTCATTGGCAATTGAACTCTTTATCTCTGGAAATATTATTAAACCATTTCTTCTTCTGTTAAGCTCCCAAGACTTTCCATTTCCAATATGATCCAATGTGGATCTTAAATTTCCTCCACCATAGAGTAATACATTTGACAAGTCGTTGTTCGCCAAGTTCGATAGGGTAAAGTCAATTAGTCTATATCTACCTGCAAATGGAAGCATATATGCAGGTCTTGTTTTACAAAGAGAACTAAATCTGTCTGTGGATTTTCCTCCGATGATTATACCAATACAGTCTTGCATATGCTCCTCCTATTCTTCTATAATTCCATCATTAGATACTAAATATACTTTATTTTCATCAGGGTTTCCTATTTCCATTCCCTCTTCAATAACAATGTCTTCTGTGATTACAGCATTATATACTTTAGCATCTTTATTTACCTTAACATTTGATAAAACTACACAGTTCTCAAGTACCGCTCCCTCTTCTACAGTTACTTTAGAAAAGAGTACAGAGTTTGAAATTTTACCTGAAATAACACAGGCTTCATTTACAAGTGATTTCTTAACCTTTCCAGTTGACGAAATATAATGAGGTGGAAGATCTCTTGACTTAGTGAAAATTCTGAAGTTGCTATCATATAAATTAAGTTTTTCATCATCTTCAAGTAAGTCTAAATTCGCTTCCCAGTATGACCTAACTGTTCCAACATCTTTCCAGTATCCGTCAAATTTATACGCATAAACTGGTTTGTCGTCTCCGATGATGCTTGGAATAATATTTTTACCAAAGTCGTGGGATGAGTCTTCATCTTTGTTATCCTTTTCTAAATAATGTTTCAAAACAGGCCAGTCAAACATATATATTCCCATGGATGCAAGATTGCTTTTTGGTTTTTCTGGCTTTTCTTCAAATTCCACAATTCTGCCATCATCATCTGCATTTAAAATCCCAAAACGAGACGCTTCTTCCCAAGGTACTTCACGAACTGCTACAGTTAGTGCAGATCCCTTTGATTTATGATATTTCAATAGTTCATTATAATCCATTTTGTATATGTGATCTGCAGATAGTATAAGCACATACTCTGGTGATAGATTTTCCAAATAGTTTATATTTTCATAAATTGCATTTGCAGTCCCTTCATACCATTTACCTCCCTTTTCAGTGTAGAATGGTTGGAGTATTCTAAGACCGCCATTATTTCTATCCAAATCCCATGGAGCGCCATTCCCCAAATGGGCATTTAAAGAAAAGGGTTTGTACTGTGTAAGCACACCTATATCCCTTATATCCGAATTGGTTGCATTACTTAAAGCAAAGTCGATAATCCTATATTTTCCTCCAAAAGGTACTGCAGGCTTGGCAATATATTTTGTTAAATCCTTGAGTCTGGAGCCCTGTCCACCTGCTAAAAGCATTGCTACGACTCTTTTTTTCGCCCTCATGTTCTTCCTCCTATTTTTTCTTTATAAATACCGCAGATAACGGTTCTATATCTATTCTGAAAGAATTTTCTCTACCTTGAAAACTCTCTTTAACCGTTTTAATACTCTTGTTCCTCTTCAAGTTACCACCATATTTTTCCATGGCACTATTAAATATGACCTTGTAACTTCCATCTTCTCTTACACCAACAGGATAATTTTCTCTTCTAACTCCCGTAAAGTTGTAAACGCAGATTATTGATTCTCCGTTTTTTGAAATTCTCTCAAATATAAACACAGATTCATCACTGTTGTTTACTTCAATCCACTCAAATCCGTCATAGGAATAATCCACTTCCCAAAACGCCTTTTCTTTTTTATAAATAGTATTCAAATCTTTAAAAAACTTTTGGTATTTTCTATGAGAGTCATAGTCTAAAACAGACCACGTAAGACTTTGCCACTCGTTCCATTCATCAAATTGGGCAATTTCATTTCCCATGAAGTTTAATTTTTTTCCAGGATGTCCAAACATAAACATCATAAGTAATTTAAGAGCCGAAAACTTATCTTCATAACTTCCTGGCATTTTATTTATCATTGAACCCTTCATATGAACAACTTCGTCATGACTGAATGGCAGTATAAAATTTTCGTTAAAGGCATACATCAAGCTAAATGTAACAAGATTGTGGTGGTCTTTTCTAAATATTGGATCCATCTTTACATATTTTAAAGTATCGTTCATCCAACCCATGTTCCACTTAAATTTAAATCCGAGGCCACCGTCTTTGACTGGAGCTGTAACTTTAGGCCATGGAGAAGAGTCTTCTGCAATCATAATGCTGTCGGGATAAAAACTTTTTACAGTCTCGTTCAATTCTTTTAAAAAGTTTACTCCATTCCAGTCCACGTTGTTGCTATCTGGATTTCCGACTTCATCTTCAATTTTGTAATGAAGTATATATGCCACTGCATCAACTCTTATGCCGTCAATATGATAATAATCCATCCAATATAGTACAGATGATATTAAAAAATTTTTAACTTCATTTTTGCTTAAATCAAAATTTAATGTTCCCCACTGTTCATTTTGAGAAAGGGATTCATAGTCAGATTCATATGTGGGACTTCCGTCAAACTCCCTTAGTGCAAAGTCATCTGGACAAAAATGTCCTGGAACCCAGTCCAATATGACTCCTATATTTCTTTGGTGAAATCTGTCTATTAAGTACATAAAGTCATGAGGTGTTCCAAATCGTGACGTAGGTGCATAATATCCTGATATTTGATACCCCCATGAACCGTCATAAGGGTGTTCCATTACTGGCATAAGTTCCACATGAGTAAAGCCCATGTCTTTTACATAGTCAACGAGTTCATCTGCCATCTCTCTATAGGAATAGAAGTCTCCGTTATCTTTTTTCCTCCATGAACTCAAATTCAGTTCATAAATGGATATTGGAGAATCTATCCCCTCTTCCTTTTTTCTTTTATTCATCCACCTCGTATCATTCCATTTGTAATTTGAAATGTCATAGAATTTTGATGCGGTATTCGGTCTATTCTCTGCATGAAAAGCAAATGGATCTGCTTTTAATTTCACGATGTCATTTGAACCTACAATTCTATATTTATAACTGTCAAAAATATTTACTCCTTCTACAGTTATTGTCCATAGTCCCGTTTGACCAATCCTATTTAAAGGAAGACTTAATTCATCCCAGCAGTTAAAGTCCCCACAAAGGTTTACATACTTTGCCCTTGGAGCCCAAACTACAAATCGAACATATTCTTTATCATCTATTTTTACTTTATGAGAACCTAAAAATTCATATGCTTTATAATTTTTTCCTTCGTTATAGAGATAGGAGTCTTCTACTAAATTGTCCTGATAAAAAAATTTCATTTCAACCACCTTGTTTTTTAAATACACTTTATATTATTATACCCTTAATTGCCAAATTAAAGTATTAAATCTATCATAGATTGGTTAATATTTGTTAAAATTAAGGGACTTAAGTTAAACCCAAGTCCCCAAAATCTATTTTTTTATTTTTTCAGCTTCCTTTTCCTCTGAAAAATCATTATAGATATTCATTATTTCATTTTTAATGTTATATATCTTTCGTCTTACATCAGAGTACTCATCACCAGACATATTTTTTAAATCATTTATAAAATCTCTATTTTTAATATTTCCCAAGTTCTTAATCAGTTCGTCCACTTCAGATTCTATTTCAAAAGAATTTTTAACATTTTCATATGCGGTATCGATGCTTTCTCTTCCTGGCTGTAAAACAAATTCTTCATTTAATTTTGGTATTGTACATTCCAGACCAAGCCCTTCTTCTAATCTGTCCTTAAATTCTATTTGAGCTTTTTCTTCTCCATGTACCACAAATACTTTTGGCTTTCCTTCAAAATTTTTCATCCATTCATATAACATATCTTTGTCGGCATGACCAGAAAATCCGTCCAGGTCATAAATTTCCGCATTTACTTTTATATCTTCGCCGAGTATCTTTACATCCTTTACACCATCTAATAATATTCTTCCAAGAGAGCCTTCTGATTGATACCCTACAAAGACAACTGCATTTTTTTCATCCCAGAGGTTGTGTTTCAAATGATGTCTGACTCTTCCTGCCGTTGCCATTCCTGAGGATGAAATTATAACCCTTGGAAATTTTACTTTGTTTAATGTGATTGACTCTTCCACATCAGAAATATATTTTAAATTTTCAAACTCGAAAATATTATCTCCACTCTTAATCAAATCTCTTGCCACATCATTGAAGAAATAGGAATTTTTCGTAAAAGCTTCCGTTGCACGAACTGCAAGTGGTGAGTCGATATATATTGGAACTCTATTGTGATATTCTATTTTTTCAGCACTGTCATAATGACTGTTCAAATCGTAAATAATCTCTTGGGTTCTACCAACGGCAAAGGAAGGTATTATTACTGTACCACCTCTGTTTGTAACCTTGTCTATAATCTCTATCAGTCTTTGTACTGAATATTCATATTCAGGGTGAGTTCTATTACCATAGGTTGACTCTACAATTACATAGTCAGCTGTATTTATAAATTCTGGATTTTTAAGTATTGGTTTATCAGGCATACCCAGGTCTCCAGAATACACTATCTTTGTAGTCTCGTCACCTTCTTTTATCCATAACTCAAGGCATGAAGATCCAAGAATATGACCTGCATCCCTAAATCTTACAGATACATTTTCATTTATTTTCATAATGTCATCATAGTAACATCCTTGAAAAAGTCTCATTACATTTTTTGCATCATTTTCATTATATAGTGGTTCTACCTTAGGTTTTCCTGCTCTTGTTCTCTTTCTATTCTCCCATTCAACATCTGCCTGTTGAATCCTTGCACTGTCCTGTAACATTACTTCACATAAATCCACTGTAGGCTTTGTTGCATATATTGGATTGCTATATCCCCTCTTGTAAAGAAGTGGTAATCTTCCACTATGATCAATATGGGCATGACTTAATATTACAAAGTCTATTTCATTTGGATTAAATTTAAAATCTTCCTTGTTTAACTCTTCAAGTTCTTTTTTCCCTTGAAACATTCCACAGTCAATTAAAAATTTTTCATTTTTTGTTTCAACTAAAAAGTTTGATCCTGTTACTTCTCTTGCTGCACCTAAGAAACTGATTTTCATAATGCACCTCCTTTTATCTTTATACCCAATTAAAAAAGACCTCAGTCTCCCAAGGTCCTTTATCTATAAGTTGTCGTCAAATTGACTGTTGTATAAATTGTAATAAAATCCTCTTTTAGCCATAAGTTCTTCGTGGTTACCACTTTCAATTATGTCGCCTTTGTCAAGCACGAGGATAATATCTGAATTTATTATTGTTGATATTCTATGTGCAATAACAAAAGAAGTTCGTCCCTTCATAAGTTTATCCATTGCCCTTTGAATAACAATTTCAGTTCTTGTGTCCACATTACTTGTAGCTTCATCAAGTATTAGCATTGGCGCATCCTTTGCCATGGCTCTTGCAATTGTTATAAGTTGTCTTTGTCCCTGTGATATAGTCACATTTGAATTTAATATAGTATCGTATCCATCTGAAAGGGCTTCTATAAAGTGATCAAGTCCAATACTTTTTGCAATCTTTTTTACTTCCTCTTTTGACTTCGAAGAGTTATAAGATATATTTTCATAGACAGTGCCTTCAAATATCCACGTATCTTGAAGAACCATACAAAAGAGTTCTGCAATGTTTTCTCTGGTTATGTCCTTTGTGTCTACGCCATCTATCAAAACTTTCCCTCCATCTATTTCATAAAATTTCATCAATAGATTTACAAGGGTAGTCTTTCCTGCTCCCGTAGGTCCAACTATGGCAACTTTTTGTCCTCCCTTTACATCGGCAGAGAAATTTTTTATTATAGTTTTTTCTGGAACATATCCAAAGGATACATGGTCGAACAAAACATTCCCCTTTACTTCCTCCGGATTTAAATATTCTTTTTTATCTTTTTCGTCTTCCAGTTCATCTTCCTCTAAGAATTCATATACCCTCTCTCCTGCAGCTGCTGCACCTTGCATAGTTGTTGCAATCTCAGCAATATTTGTAAGTGGATGGGTGAACATTCTAATATACATCATAAAGGAAACTATTATTCCAAAGGAAATCTTCCCCTTGAGAACAAGATACGCTCCAATTATTGCAATTGCAACGTAACCAAAGTTTCCTATAAAGTTCATCACCGGGAACATAAACCTTGATAAAAATTCAGACTTCCACACAGAATCGTAAAGTCTTTCATTTATATCATTGAAATCCTTAGTCACTTCATCTTTTGCGTTGTAGGTTTTAATTAATGTATGGGATTCAAATACCTCTGCAATATATCCATTTAGTTCTCCAAGGGTCTGTTGCTTTTTAAAGAAATATTTTTGAGAAAGTTTCATAATAACAAACATCAATGCAAATCCTACAAGAGTTGATCCAACTGACGCACCTGTCAACAATAAATTTGTTGTAAGCATCATATAAAGTGACCCTACAAGTGATGTTATCGAACCTATAAATGAACTCATACCCATGTAGAGACTTTGAGATATCATATCCACATCGTTTGTAATTCTACTCAATATATCTCCAGTACTGTTGTTATCAAAATACTGAAGTGGAATTTTATTTATTTTTCTTGCAATCTTGTTTCTAAGTTTTCTTGATACTTTTTGAACTACAGTTACTATTAAAAACTCCTGTGCGTAGAGCATTATAGCGCCAAACACCATTAAAATCATCGCTACAATCACAATGCTTTTAATATTTTGAAAATCTATATTTCCTTCAATCCCCTTTTTTACTTCGTTTGCCATGTCTCCAAGTTTTTTTGGAGTCATCAAAAAGAATATATTTGCCATAAAGGCAAGCAAAAGTGCAATTATTGTAGAAATTTTATAATCTTCAAATTCTCCTAAGAGTTTCTTCCATGCTTTTAAAAAGTTTTGAGGTCTATTTTTATTTTTTCTGTCGTCTTTTCTATTTTCCATCTTCATCACCCACTTCCTCTTTTATAGAAAGTTGTGTGCTTGCAATCTCTTGATAGAGTTCACATGACTTCATAAGCTCTTTGTGGTTTCCAAACCCTTTAATCTTTCCTTCTTCAAGAACCATAATCTTATCTGCATTCATAATTGAACTAATACGTTGACTAATGATAATCTTGGTGCTGTTCTTTGAATGTTCCTGAAGTGAAGATCTCAAAGCCTTATCTGTCTTTAAGTCGAGGGCAGAGAAGGAATCATCAAATATCATTATAGGAGCCTTCTTCACAAGACCTCTTGCAATAGAAAGTCTTTGCTTTTGTCCCCCTGAAAAGTTACTTCCCCTCTGTGAAACTTTATAACTCAACCCTTCTCTACTCTCATCTATGAAGTCAAGTGCTTGAGAAATTTCAAGAGCTTTTAAAAGTTCTTCTGCCGAGTTGCCATTGTCTTCTCCAAAACTCAAGTTAGATTCCACCGTTCCTGAAAGAAGCAATGCTTTCTGAGAAACATATGCAATATTTTCATATAGACTTTCAAGTTTATAATCCCTTGTATCGATTCCGTTTACCTTTACAACTCCAGAGGTTGGATCGTATAACCTAAGCAAAAGTGCTGCCACAGTTGATTTCCCAGATCCTGTCGGTCCAATGATTCCCATGGTCTCGCCTGGTTTTAATGTAAATGAGATATTATCAAGGACTGATTCTCTCGTTTCATAATATGAGAAAGTCACATCTTCGAACTCAACAAGTCCTATATCTTTCTTAGCTTCCGTTACAACTCCTTCTTTTATAGTTGTGTCTTTTTCTAAAAGTTCTTTAACTCTGTTAACAGAGACCATAACCCTTGGAAGCATAACAAAAATAAACGAAAGCATCATAAATGACATTATTACTTGGACTGCGTAGGAACTAAACACCACCATGTCACTGAATATTTCAAGCTTCTGAGGCTGTGCTGCCTTCACTATGATATAGGAACCTGTCCAGTATATAACCAAACTCAAAATATTTACCATAGATCTCATAACCGGATTTAAAATAGCCATTACACGTCCAGTATACATTTGGTTTTCCATGAGCTTGTTGTTAGCATTAAAGAATTTTTCTTCTTGAAAGCTCTGTCCGTTAAAAGCTCTCACTTCTCTGATTCCTTCAAGACCCTCTCTTGTAACTCTGTTTATTCCATCTATTAATTTTTGAACTTTTTTAAACTTTGGTATAGAGAGTTTAGAAATAACAAATACAATACTTACTATTATTACTACTGCTAAAAAAGTTATCCCTGTCCAAAGTCCATTTTTGCCCATTATCTTCCAAAGTGCCATCGCCGCCATAACTGGTGCTCTGACAGCAAGCTGTGTACCCATAATAAGAAGATTTTGAACTTGAATGATATCATTTGTAGATCTTGTTATTAAACTATCTGTTGAAAAGTAATTAACTTCTCTTTCAGAAAGATTGTTTACTTTATCGAATACTGCAAATCTTAATTTTTTAGAAAACAAAGCTCCAACTCTTGAAACTAAAAATCCACATACAAAAGCAAGCAAAAGGACTATAAATGCTGCAAACAACATTTTCTTTCCGATTGCTATGATTTCCATAAATTGTCCTTGGTTTTGTAAAGTCTCTGTAATGTCTTCCATATAGTCAGGGATTTTAAGTTCTAAAAATACTCTTACAAAGATTAAAATCATGTTGATTATAATAAAAGTCCAATCCTTAGGACTTAAATACTTTAATAATTTTTTCAACTAACCACCCTTTTTCTTAAAAAAATAAAATTACCATAATTTTTTATATACCCACTCACTACACCAATCTATCAGGGCATGAGTATATGTGATATCTTTCTCCCCTTGTAAAGCCACAAATTGTAATATTATATCTCCTTGCCATGTCAACGCCAAGGCTTGTTGGTGCAGACTTTGAAATAAAAATCGGCACTGCCATCATAGATAACTTGTTTATTATCTCAAAGGGAATCCTTCCAGAAAATACAATAATCTTATCACAAATTTCTATTTTATTTAAGATGGAGTAGCCCATTAGTTTATCGATGGTGTTATGCCTTCCAATGTCTTCCATAAATGAAATCAATTCCCTACCATCGGATAGACTTGCGTTGTGGACTCCCCCGGTCTTTGAAAATAAATTTGCCCTGTCTTGAAGTTTTTTCATAAGCTGTGGAACCATTTTCTTTGGAAGAGTTACATCTGAATTTACAATCTTGTAGTCTCTCTTCTCAGTTCTAATTTCTATATTGAGTTCAACTTTAATAATTTCATCTCCAATATCAATTGACCTGATGTCCTCTTTACAATCTATCAAATTTCTCATCCACATATTTCCAACTACAAGTTCTAAAACGTTGAAGGGAGAACAGGTTAAGTTGTATGAAAGTTTTTTATTTACGATAACTTCATATCTCTTTTCCTCAACAACATCTTCAACACTATCAAAGACATTTCCTTTTTCATAGGTTGTTACATCATAATTTAGCATCCTGTCCTTCATAAAGTCTCCTTTGCCATCTTCAAAAATTCACTTTGTGCCTTGGTTATATACTTATTTTTTAAATAATAAAAGCAGATATCCCTATCATTTTCATAATTTTCAAGCTTATAGTAGCAAAGGGAATCATTATCCCCTACATTTCTAATCAAGTAGTCAGATATAAATGAGATTCCAAGACCATATGCGGTTAGATTGTAGGATGTAATCTGTTGTTCCACTTCAAGTATCACCTTTGGAACCATATCTTCATTTAAAAACTTCTTGTGGGCTCTTGTTCTCGTATCATTTCCCTCCTTAAGAAGGATAAAATTTTCATCTTTAAACTTTGAAAGTGCTACAAAAGGGATTTTATCGTCTTTATAGCTTCCTGATTTTATTTGTTCGTAATCAATAGCATATTCCTTTAGATATCTATTGGAAATAAAATTCTTAGGAACTGTTAGTATCATACTGTCCTTTGTTTGAAACTGCCTTGAGTAACTCTCTTCATCATAGGAATAATTATCTATGGCAATGTCAATTGTGCCTTCATTTAAATATTTAATTAGGGATGAGGTCTTTGCCTCAACTATATCCACATTTATATGCGGATACTTATCAATAAATTTAGATACGATTGAAGGAAGCATATAGGAAGTGTACTGTTGAGTTCCTCCTACAGATACATTTCCCGCCTTTAAATCATCAACATCATTTACATATTGAATAAAATGTTTTTCCATTTTTAAAATTTCTTCAATGGTTTCAATATACTTTTTCCCAATATCGGTTACACCAATTGGCTTTGTCGACCTATCAAATATTTCATATCCTATTTCTTCCTCAACTCTTTTTATAGTCCCACTGAGTGATGGTTGAGAAATAAAAAGATTCTTTGCCGCTTTTGAAAAACTTCTTTCCTTATACACTTCATAAACATATTCATTTGAGTTAAACATTATAAGTACCTACCTATACTTCTATATTGTTATTTGTATTTTATTCTATACTAATCTAATCATATAATATAATCAAGAGGATATGACTGAGAATTTTAAAAAGGAGCAAAAAAAATGAAAGATTTTAGAATTGAATCAGATTCCATTGGAGAACTTGAAATTCCTAAAGAAGCTTATTATGGAGTGCAAACTTTAAGAGCTAAAAACAATTTCCACATTACAAACACAAAGATGCATCCACTTTTGGTTGAATCTTTAGCGGATGTAAAAAAAGCCTGTGCCATTACAAATATAAAAACAAAGGCTTTAGACGAAAAAATTGGAAATGCTATCATTGATGCTTGTAACGATATTATAGATGGTAAGTATAGAGATGAATTTATTGTAGATCCTATTCAAGGTGGTGCTGGAACTTCTGCAAATATGAATGCGAATGAAGTTATAGCAAATATCGCTTTAGAAAAGCTTGGTAGTATCAAGGGAAACTATAACCTTGTTCATCCAAATGACCATGTTAATTTGAGCCAATCTACAAACGACGTCTTCCCTACTTCAGGAAAGATAACAGCAATTAAACTGCTATATAAATTACTATTTGAACTTGAAGAACTCTATAAGGATTTGATGGTTAAAGCAATTGAGTTTAAAGATATAATAAAAATGGGTAGAACTCAACTTGAAGATGCTGTGCCTACAACACTTGGAAAAGAATTTCAAGCCTATGCAGCTTCCATAAAGAGAGATATTAGAAGGACTAAGATGTCCATTGAAGAACTGGAATATGTAAATATGGGTGCAACTGCAATTGGTACTGGTATTAATGCTTCAAAAGAATTTTTAAATGAGATTGTAACAGAACTCGATAGAGTTTGCGATTTAAACTTAAAGCCTTGTGAAGACCTTGTTGATGGAACTCAAAATTTAGACTGCTACGGATTTGTGTCAGGCAATTTAAAAACTTTGGCAATAAGTTTATCAAAGATGTCAAATGATTTAAGACTTATGAACTCTGGTCCAAGAACTGGACTAAGCGAAGTTTTCCTACCTGCAAAGCAAAATGGATCATCAATCATGCCAGGAAAGGTAAATCCAGTTATTCCAGAAGTTGTAAATCAAATTTCCTTCAACGTTATCGGAAATGATATGACCATAGCAATGGCATGTGAAGGTGGACAACTTGAACTAAACGCTTTTGAACCAATAATTTTCTACAATCTATTTGAGTCTATTCAAACTTTGACAAATGGAATTAACACTTTCAGAATAAATGCTATAAAAGACTTGAAGGCAAACGAAGAAAACTGCAGAAGACATGTTGATAATTCAATCGGAATAATTACTGCGGCAAATCCATATATCGGATACGAAAAATCTGCTAAGATTGCTAAAGAAGCTCTTAGAACAGAAAAAACAGTTAAATCTCTTCTCCTTGAACAAAAAGTCTTTAACGAAGAAAAAATCAATGACATATTAGATCCTAAACATATGCTTGAACCAAGATAAATAAAAAAATTGGCGGCACAAGAAATCACTCTTGTACCGCCTTATTTTATTTGTTTTTTCTCAAGGTTATAGCTTCCTGTGCATCATCTTGTAGAATTTGTTCGTTATAAAATACCGAATTCTTCTTTAATTCATCGTTAAAGTACTTATAACCCATCTTTTCTACAAGTGTCTCTTTTCCAGAATATAAATTTGTTCCAAGCCCCATTCTCTCTCCTTCTATTTCAACTCCCAGACTTGCTAAAATAGTTGGATACATATCGAATGTTGTAGAAATTCTATTTTTATTATTTTCTGCAGGTAGTGCTGAATTTATAAACACATTATAAACTGATCTATCATAATCTTTAACCATATTTTCTTGATACCAATTGTCCTGCATTCCAAGATGGTCTCCAATAACTACTATGGTTGTGTTTTCAAAAAAGTCTTGTTGCTTTGCCCATTCAATAAATTCACCTATCTGTTTTGATGACTGAGCATGAACATTTTCATATTGTGTCGGGAATTTTTGTACATCCCCAGGTTCCAAATATCCATCAGTAAAATGTGTATTTACAGTTTCAATTACAAAATTAAACGGTTCATCTTTGTTTGCAAGCTTAGTAATCTCTTCCTTTGACCACTTAAATAACTTACTGTCTTCATATCCCCACCATACTCTGTCTTCATAGGTCATATATCCATTTGCAATTGCATGGTAAAGATCGAATATGTCGTAGTTTCCATGATTTTTAAAGAATTGTCTCTTACCGCCAAATTCTGATTTTGAACCCATTATAACTTCGTTGTTATAACCTTCTTTTCTTAAAATATCCCCAAGGGAGTAAGCTCCGTTTAAAAAGTTTGTTGACTTGTATTGATTGTTTATAAAACCCTTTATTGGCACTCCTGATTGAGATGCAGTTATTCCTGCAATACTCCATGAAGTACCTTCTGTCTGGTAGAAGCCACCCATCTTGTCAGTATTTGAAAATATGGTATTCTCAAGGGCAAGCTTTTCAAGTTCAGGCATTATAGAATAATTCCAGCCTCCGCCTAAGTCCTTGTTCATAACCGTACTTTCAATTGACTCTGCATATATTAAAATTAAATTTCTCTTCTTTTCTGGAAATTTCAATTTTACATTTTCTGGTCTTACATAGTTTTCTTCAATCATTGAAGAATCTTGAAATACTGCCTTGAGATAGTCAGGTCCATCTAATAAAATGTAAAAAGCTACAAAGGAAAGTATAAAAACCCCTGCTGGATAAAGAGCTTTTATCCTTCGTGACCTCTTAGTTTTAAATCCTGTTTTCTTCCAAATTATCCATATTGGTATAAGTAGAGTAGCCATAATACCTATAAAAGGTAAAATATTTGCAAAAACTACACCCCACACCACTACTGGAGCAGTTCCTTCAACTCCTCCCTTTAGTTGAAATACCAAATCTTTAATTCCCCTGTTTCTAAAGTTGAGGGTCAAGTAAAGCGTAGTAAGTATCAGAAGAGTAGATAGCATCATAACAATAACAACAAGTGTTAAATTGGCTTTTTTATTTTTTTTATCTTTCATCCTCATTCCTCATTTCTCATTTCTAACGAAAATACATTTTAACACAAATCTAATAAAAGTTTAATATTTTAAGAAAAAATTTACAACTCTATCTTTAGAATTTAACTTTTGATTGTTAATATCATTATACACCATAAAATGGGGATAGAATATTACAAATTTGTTACGATTTACAAATTTAGATTAATTTTTACTTATCTCCTCTTTATTTAACCAGAAATTAAAATTTTATTTGTCTTCCTTCTCTAACTCTTCAATTCTTTTTTCAGCATATTTTATAAACTCTTTTAGAACTTGCACTCGCGCATATTTTTTATCATTTCCAGGAACAACTATCCATGGAGCATATTCCACATCGGTTCTGTCAAGCATTTCATTCATTGAGTTTATATAATCATCCCACTTATCTCTATTTCTCCAGTCCTCTTCCGTAATCTTATATTGTTTATCTGGTTCTTCCTCTCTTGCTTTAAATCTTTCAAGCTGAGTGTCCTTATCAATAACAACAAAATATTTGAGTATTAGACCATTTGAATCAAAAAATTGTTTTTCCATATCAAGCATCTCATCAAATGCCCTTTCCCATTCATTGTCCTGTGCAAATCCTTCAACCCTTTCAACCATGACACGTCCATACCATGACCTTGAAAATATTCCCATGTATCCTTTTGCTGGAATCTTATTGTAAAATCTCCAAAGATAATTGTAGGAATTTTCTGTTTCATCTGGGGCAGATATTGCATGCACTGTGTAAAGTCTTGGATCCATTTTTTTAACCAATCTTTTTATGGCTCCATCTTTTCCAGCCGCATCGACTCCCTCAAAAACCAACATTGTAGGTATTCCCTTCACATACATCTTTGCAGAAAGAGAAGCCGCTTGTTTTTGCAAATCTTTAATAGTCTCATCATATTCTTCTTCACTTAAAGACTTATTCATATCAATCTTATCCAATGGTTTATTCTTTGCTTTGTAACTTCTATTAAGTCTTACTCCTTCTTCTCTTTTTGTAGAAACTCTCTCAATTCCCTTGCCAAGTTCTTCTATTACAAGACCCAACACATCCTTTGATGCAAGTTTTCTATCTGTGGAATCTACGATGTTCCAAGGAGCAAAGTCAAAATTTGTCTGCTCAAGCACATACTTAATATGATTATTAAATTTGTCATAGTTTTCATTTTGTTCAATGTCAATTTTGTCAACATAAAATGCATTATATTCTGAATCTAAATATTTTTCGATGGTCTCTTTTTGTGTCTTTTGAGATATGTCTAAAAATACTTTTACAATAACGGTATAGTCATCATAAAGTGTTTTTTCAATCCCGCTAATACTTTCAACTCTTTGCCTTGTCTTTTTCTTAGACATATTTGGATCACTCATCACATCGAAATAAAATGATCTATCAAATACTTTTGTGTGACCTTTTCTTGGAATTTTTTTCCAAAACCTTGTAACAAAAGGATATCTATTTTCTTCTTCAGATGGCTTATCAAAAACATCCACATCATAGTACTTAGGATTTAATTCCTTTACCAAATCATTAATTACATATCCCTTGCCAGATGACTCAAATCCATCAATGATTATTAAAACAGGTATATTTTCAGATTCTGATATTCTCATAAGCCTTGCAAGCCTAATGCCAAGCTCTTTTTTACTGAAATCTTTATATTTTTTTAAATCTCTTATATTTAATTCTTTCATTATTTACCTCATATTCTCATCAAATATATCCTTATATATATTAAAAGCCTCTTCATCAAAGGACACAAAAATAATTTTTATATCTTGTGGTGATTCCTTTAAAAAAGAAAGTACCGATTTAATCGCAATTTTTGAAGCTTCTTCCTTTGGATATCCGTAAACTCCTGTGGAAATGCCAGGAAAAGCAATTGACTTTATATTATTTTCAGATGCCAATTTAAGACTATTTCTGTAACAGTCAGAAAGAAGTTTTTCCACATTTTCTCCGCTATTATAAACCGGTCCAACTGTGTGAATTATATTTTTAGCCAAGAGATTATATCCCTTTGTAATCTTAGCCTCTCCTGTTTTGCAACCTCCCAAAGTCTTACACTCTTCTAAAAGTTCTGGCCCTGCAGCGCTGTGAATAGCTCCATCAACTCCACCTCCACCAAGTAAAGTTTCATTAGCAGCGTTTACAATAGCATCTACATCAATCTTTGTAATATCTCCAAGATTTAAAACCAGGTTTCCCTTTGCATACTCTCTTTTCAATATATCTTTTAAATCTTTTTGTAAAAAGTCTTTTGAATCTTCCATATTTACCTCCATTCTAAAAAAAGAGCCCTTAGGCTCTTATAAACTTAAGTATTATATACTAATTTACCCGCAACTATTGAAATTTAAACTTTTTGCTTTGAAATCTTTCTATACTTTTCAGCATTTTTATTTGAAAATATTACAAGCACAAGATAATCAAAGAAAAATATTGCGAGCAAAATCAAAGCTATGGCAGCAATTAATCTAAATCCATCTCGATAAATTGATCTTAAAACTAAAAATACTCCAAGCACAACAAATAATAAAGTTGCAAAATATTTTTTTGAAATCGATTCATATTCTTTGCTTAGATGTTCATAATTATTTTCTGGATTTTCAGGTTTTGACTTCGGAGATTCGATAATTAAAAGTTCTCTATTCTTTGTAGAAAAAGTACTTTCAAGTTTTTCCGCCTGTTTTGTGAAAGGTCTTAAAAATCCCAAATCTCCAGTTATCAAACCACCTTGGTCTAAAGGCAAATGGAAATATCTCTTATTTTGACTTCGTAAATACTTTTTATATCCTTCAAGCTCTTTTATTTCATAATCACCAACATATAAAACTTCATACATAACATCAGAATCTTCTTCTTTAAAAATATATGAATACTTATCTACATTTGCCAGGATATATCCTATACTCTCCCATTTATTTAACCAGGGGGCTACTTGGCTAATTGGATCCAAGAAAAATTTTAACTTTTTCATATAACCTCCAACTTTTCAAATTTATATTTTATGATATTACCATTATAATAAAAAATGTAAAAATAACAAAACTGAAAAACAGAAAAGGCCTATATAATAGACCTGTATGTATCATTACTAACTCTATTTATTGTTTACAAAATCTACAAGACAATCAAGAGCCTCTTTTTCATCTTCTCCTTCACAAGAAATAACGATTTCATCATCTTTAAATGCAGCCATGCTCAAAATAGATAAAATGCTCTTCCCATCATATTCTTTTTCATCTTTAGTCAAAATAATATCCGATTTAAATTTAACAGCATTTTGTAAAAATTTAGCCGCTGTTCTTGCATGTAAACCTTCTTCGTTTTTTAAGGTAACCTTTTCCTCAACCAATTTCTTCCCCCTTTTAAAATAAATTCAGAGGGAAGCAGAGCTTCCCTGGAATTTAGTATTCTACAAACATTTCTCTCTTTGCCCCACAGATAGGACATTTTTCTTCTTCACCTGTAAGAGATACAAAACCGCATACAGGACATAAATAAATTTTTTCATCATCTAAGTCTTTTCCTGAATCAACAACTTCTTTAGCTTTTCCAAATAACTCAGCATGAACTTTTTCTGCTTCAATAGCAAATCTCATTGCTCTAACAGCAGCTTCTTCACCTTGCATTTCTGCTACTTCAATATAAGCTGGATACATTTCTGTATATTCAAATACTTCTCCACCTCTTGCACCTTCAAGGTTTTCAGAAGTAGATCCAATACCAAACCCTGCCATGCTTGCTACTAAGAAATCCCCTTTAACATCCTTCATAGCTTTAAAGTGTAATCCTGCATGAATTTTTTCTGCATCAGCAGTGCAGTGGAAAAGTCTTCCTACATTTGGAAATCCTTCTTTTGTTGCAACATCTCCCCAGATATCATATCTGTTTCTTGCTTGAGATTCACCACCAAATGCTGATCTTAAATTTGCTTGTGTCATATCTTTCATTTTTAAAACACCCCTTTATCAAATTTTTACAACTATATACTATCACATAAACTTTTATACTTCCAGTAAGTAATTCAATTTTGTAATGATTACATATTTTTAATTTAATTCTACTTTCTTGTAACTATTTTACCATTAACTAAGTTAAATTTCTATATTTATAAAATTTTTTTATTAAACCTGATAATTAACTATCTCTTTTTAGTCTTTCCTCAATGGCCTTCTTTCTCATGGACTCTTCACCCATTTCACTTGAGTCAAGCTTTTCAATCCAATTGAGGGATTTTCCTGTTCCTCTTACTACGGCAAGAATAGGACTCTCAGCTATCTGAACTTTTATTCCAATTCTATCTTCAATCCTCTTGTCAAGTCCCTTTATAAGAGAACTTCCCCCTGTCATTATGGCGCCTCTTTCAAAAAGGTCTGCAGCAAGTTCAGGTGGTGTTTGCTCTAAAACAGAATGTACAGTCTCTACAATCTGAGTAAGCGGTTTGTTCAATGCTTCAGCAATGTCATTTGAAGTTACAAACACATGCATTGGTAGCCCATTAATAAGATTTCTCCCCTTTACCTCAAATAGGTCATTGTCGTTTGGAGAGCTTGCTTTAGCAACATTTATTTTAATGTCTTCAGCAGTTCTCTCGCCAATTATCATATTGTATTTTTTCTTTATATAATTCGAAATCGCCTTATCACATTCATCACCTGCAACAGGTATAGATTTATTTATTATAATTCCACCAAGGGCAATAACCGCAACATCAGTAGTACCTCCGCCAATGTCTATAATCATATTGCCACCTGCATCAGAAATATCAACTCCCGCTCCAATTGCTGCAGCAAGAGGTTCTTCTATAAGATAGGTACTGTTAGCCCCTGCAAATCTCGAAGCTTGAATAACTGCACGCCTTTGAACTTGAGTTATCTGTGAAGGAACACATATAACCACATTTGGCTTAAAGAAAGATTTACCAACAGCTTTTTCAATAAAATATTTTAACATCTTCTCAGTTGTATTAAAATCTGCAATAACACCGTCCTTCATAGGTCTTGTAGCTATGATATTGCCTGGAGTTTTTCCAAGCATCTTCTTAGCCTCTCTACCTACTGATATAACTTTTCCAGTATAGCTGTCCATAGCAACAACTGAAGGTTCATTTATAACGACTCCCTTTCCCCTCATAAAAACCAAAACTGAAGCCGTGCCCAGGTCTATTGCTATATTCCTTCTTAAATCCGCCATCTTTATTTTTCCTTTCTAAATACTATTTTAAATATATCACAAATCGGGCATTAATATAAGAGGAATATTTCTATTTACGGAAAATAAAAACACTTCATCACTTTGACGAAGTGTTTTATTTTTAATTCATTTCCAAATCCACATTTACACCGTTAATATTAATTTTATGTTTCCCAGTTCCTATTTTCTTATTCATTTCTCCCATTCCATCGCTTGATCCTTGAGGGCTTTCAAAATTAAATTGAACTGCATTTATATTTACATCAAAGTCATTGTTTATAACATTGACTTCCGCATCAACATTGGTTCCGTCTATATCTATGTTAAAAGAATTTTCAGAACTGCTTTCAACATCAATTTCAGTGCCAGCTATATCTAAAGATTTTAAATCTATGTTGTTGCTTAAGTCTATATTAGTCCCACTTATGTTAAGATTTAAAAGGTCAGGGTTATTGGTGTAGATTTCAACTTCCATAAGGTCATTATTATTTGTGCTCACAGAAATCGAATTATTACTAATTTTTTCTTTAAAATTCTCATTTTTCGCTACTAAATTCATGCTGTTTTTATCTGACTTTATAACTTCAACATCAATTGAGTTTCCGTCAAGATCTATATGATCAATTCCTGTTAAATCATAATCTTTTTCTAATATTTTGCCATCACCATGTGAGGAATCCCTTGAAGTATTAATAGAAAATTCACCATCTTTTATCCTAATCTTTCCATTGTTATTTTTTAAGTTTATATAAAAACCATCACCGTCTTCAAATTTATAACTTTCTGCCATAACATTTTGAAAATCAAAAATAAAGAAAGATATTATTGAAAGGCCAAACAAAATCAAAAACAAAATAAATAGTTTTGCGGTTGAACCCATTTCTTTAAATTTTTTCATTCTCTGCTCCTTTTCCATTTATAAGTACGATACTTATCTCTTATCTTCTTACTTAAAAATATAAATAGATTTATCATCAGCTTAATTACAATTACACCCAACACAAGTACAGCAAGTGAAGAGAGACTCCTTGTAATAGGACTTATCATTGCAAAGCCTGGACCCACATCTATAAAATTTAAGAATGGAAATAGTGTTGCAACAAGAACTGCAACCCCTACACCTATAGCAGAAATACCAACAGCACCTACAGAAACTATAGCTGCAAAAATTGTAGCTCCAAGAGCAATAACAAGTGATCCCCAAAATGGAGAAAGTACAATTAATAATAGTATTAGTGCCCAGTTTAAGTTTCCCGCACCATCTCTAAAAAATCCACTATGTTTTTTATAAACTCCCCTGCTTGAACCTTTTTGCTTTCTGCTTTCATAATTTAAATACTCATGGGCAATAAGTTTTGGCGATCCAAGGTCGTTTGAAATTTCCTCCTCAGATTTTCCATGAGCAATTCCCTCTTCGAAATGTAAATTGTATTCCTCTAAAATTTCATCTACCACCGTCTTAGGTAGTTCAGATAAATAATACCTTAACAGGTCCATAAATTCGACCTTTTTCATACTAACCTCCCTAATAACTCCTCTACACCTTTAATAAAATCATACCATTGTTCAATTTGAACTTTGAAATTTTCCTTACCCTCATTTGAAAGCCTATAATATTTTCTTGGAGGACCAGATTCAGATTCCCGCAAATAGGACTCAACCAAACCTCCATTACTAAAGCGTCTCAAAAGAGGATAAATTGTACCTTCAGAAATGTCTACATATTTTGATATCTCCTCCACCAACTCATAACCATAACAATCTCTGTTATTAAGTAGAGCAAGTACCAAAAGTTCCAGTACACCTTTTTTAAATTGTATATTCATCTCTACCTCCTAAATACATTATAATACACGGTACTATATAATGCAAGATACTATTTAAAGAAATATACCTTGCATAATTAATTTAAACAAAAATTGGTAAAATAAATTATCAAACAAAAAAAATTTAAAAAGATTTGTGTTTTTAATTCCCCTCAAAGTCATCAAGGATAAAATAATTTAAAATAAAAAAAAGAAACCATATTGTACAGTTCCTTTTTCTCAATGATGATTTAATTAAATTTTATTAAAAAACTTTCTTCTTTTATCTTGCTGCTTTTACTTCTGCCCATATATCTGTGAATACTTTATTAAAATCAGAAGGATTTTTAAACACTTCCAAGTTGTCATATTTTGAAAGATCTGGATATGAAACTTCTTTAAATTTTATATCCTCTTTTATAAGCTTATAGGACTCTACATTTGGTGTGGAATATTCTACATACTCTGCAATTTTTGCTCCAATTTCTGGTCGTAAGATATAATTGATAAATTTATATGCGTTTTCCACATTTTTTGCATCTTTAGGAATGACCATAGCATCAAACCATATGTTTGAACCTTCTTTTGGAATTACATAGTCCAAATTCTCATTTTCATTCATTGCAACTATTGCATCACCTGAATAAGAAGGTGCAAGAGCTGCTTCTTCGTTTACCATCTGGCTTTTAATCTCGTCTACAAGATATGCCATAACTATTTTCTTTTGCTCAATCAAATCTTTTTTTGCTTGAGTTAGCTCTTTCATATTTCTTGAATTCATTGAGTATCCGTCTTTTATTAGCGCAATTCCTATGGAGTCTCTTGTTGAATCCATCATTATAATGTTATCTTTATATTTTTTGTCCCAAAGGGCTTTCCATGAATCGGGAGTTTCTTTGACCATATTTTTATTGTAGAGTATTCCAACTGTCCCCCAAAAGTATGGTACAGAATATTTTTGCTCTGGGTCATACTCCATGTTTTGATACTCTTTTCCAATATTTTTAAAGTTTGGAATCTTTGACATTTCCATTGGCAAAAGCATATCTTCACTAATCATTCTTTCAATCATATAGTCTGATGGAACTACCACATCGTAATTTGATCCACCTTCTTTTATCCTCATATACATATCTTCATTTTGGGTGAAGGTTTCATAAATAACTTTGATTCCTGTCTCTTCTTCAAAATCTTTTAAAATCGTTTCGTCAATATACTCGCCCCAGTTATAGACATATAATTTTTCTCCAGAAGTTTCACTTTCCTTTCCGCATCCACTAAGTATGATTATGGAAATAGCAAAACAGATTAAAATTTTAAATCTTTTCATCTATATCTCCTCGTCAGGATCTTTTGAAGTCCTGTAAACTATTAATAACAATATCAATATTCCCAAGAACATCAATGTTGAAAGTGCATTTATCGCAGGGTTTATTCCCTTTTTTGCCATACCGAATATGGTTACAGAAAGGGTTGTGAACCCATTGCCCGTAGTAAAATAAGATACTACAAAGTCATCGAGGGACAAAGTAAATGCAAGTATCGCCCCCGAAAAAATTCCTGAACTAATTTCAGGTAAAATAATCTTTCTAAGTGTATACATGGGTGTTGCTCCAAGATCCATTGCAGCTTCTGGAAGTGACTTCGACATCTGTTTAAGTTTTGGCAATACTGCAAGCACCACATATGGGGTTGTAAACATTATATGCGATATCAAAACTGTTAAAAAACCTGTTTCCATACTCAAAACTTTGTAAAGTATCATAAGTGAAATCGCAGTTACAATATCTGGATTTAATACTGGAATATAATTCACATTGAGTGCAATATTTTTTTTCCAGTTTTTCATATAATAAATTCCTATTGCTGCAAGAGTTCCAAGTATAGTCGCAACTATTGTAGCAAGAACCGCAACTAATAAGCTGTTATAAAAAGAAGAGAGTATCTCGGAGTTTTGAAATAACTCTTGGTACCATTTTAGAGTAAATCCGTTCCATGATGACTTTAATCTTGAATCGTTAAATGAAAACACCATAAGAAAAACTATTGGCGCATATAAAAACGCAAAAACTAAAAACAGATAAAATCTCTTTAATTTCTTTACCATAGTCCCCCTCCTGTCTTCTCATCATCTGGATTGAACTTATTGGTTATAAGCATAGTTATGAAAATAATAATCATCAAAACCATTGAAATTGCAGAACCATAGTTCCAGTCTCCAATAACTCTAAATTGATTTTCAATTACATTTCCAATTAGATTTATCTTGTTGCCTCCAAGTAGAGCTGATATTTCAAAGGTTGATATAGCCGGAATAAATACCATTGTTATTCCAGTTATAACCCCTGTTAGACTCATTGGAAAAATGATTTTTATAAAAGTTTGTAAATTATTTGCTCCAAGATCCTTCGCCGCTTCAACCAAAGAGTGATCCATCTTTTCGAGAACTGTATATATTGGAAGTATCATAAATGGAAGGAAATTGTAAACCATCCCCACAATAATAGCCCCTTGGGTATATAACATGGTCTTTGGAGAAAGTCCTAAAAATCTGAAAAAATTATTCAAAATTCCATTCTTGGCAAGAATATTCATCCATGCATAGGTCCTTAGTAAAAAATTCATCCACATTGGAAGAATAATTAAAATAAGCATGATTGACCTTCTCTTTAGTGGTGCCTTAGATATAAGATATGCAGTTGGATAACCAATTAATAGACATATCAGAGTCGTTACAAAAGCAATCTTAATTGAATGAAGCAGTACAACCAAATTTATTGAACAAAAAAACTCTTTAAAATTTGAAAAACTTAGTCCATTCACACCTTTTATTGATAGGGAGTAATAAAGAATCATAAAAAGTGGAACCAAAATAAAAATTCCCATCCATACCAAGTATGGATATGAAAGTTTCCTAAATTTCATCTCTTTGCTTCTCCATAATGTGAATATGATCAGGAATTATTACCATACCTACCTCTTCACCAACTTGCTTTTCATAAATGGATTGAATTAAATACTTTTCTCCCTTTACATCCACCACAATGTCGTAGTGAACTCCCTTAAAAGTAATATTTTCAACAACACCAGTTAACATTCCATCTTCTGGCTTAACCAAATCAATGTCTTCTGGACGAATAACTACATCCACATTTTCATTTTGCTTAAAACCCTTATCAAGGCAGACAAACTTATTATTAGAAAAGACAACTTCCAAATCCTTTAACATAACACCATCAACAATATTACTTTCACCGATAAAATCAGCCACAAAAGCATTTTTTGGCTCATTATAAATGTCAATTGGAGATCCTATTTGTTGAACAAGTCCACCATTCATTACAACAATCTTATCACTCATACTCAAAGCTTCTTCTTGATCGTGGGTAACATAGATAAAAGTGATACCAACTTCTTCTTGAATTTTCTTAAGTTCAGTCTGCATAACCTGTCTAAGTTTTAAGTCCAGCGCTCCAAGAGGTTCATCCAAAAGTAATACTTTAGGCTCATTAACAAGTGCTCTTGCAATGGCAATTCTCTGTTGTTGCCCACCAGAAAGTGACTCAATGGATCTCTTTCCATATCCCTTTAAAGACACAAGCTCAAGGGCACCTTCAACCTTTTTATCAATAACATCCTTTGGCATCTTCTTAATCTTTAAGCCAAAAGCGATGTTGTCATAAATATTCATATTTGGAAAAAGAGAGTATTTTTGAAACACCGTATTAATATTTCTTTCATATGGAGGAAGATTTGCAATATTTTTTCCATCAAAGATGACCTCTCCCTCATCAGGCTGTAAAAACCCTCCAATAATTCTTAAAGTGGTGGTCTTTCCACAACCACTTGGCCCAAGCAAGGTTAAAAATTCTCCCTGCTTAATATTTAAATTTAAATTATCTAAAATCAAATCATCTTGAAAAGATTTTGAAACATTCTTTAGTTCTAAAATATATTCCATTTTATCACCCCTTTAAAAACTTGGAGGATTCGTCGTCCAAAGAACAATTGCCTCTACAGATTTCCTGTTAACAATTTTCCTTGGAACTTCACATCCGCAATAAAAACTATCCCCTTCAGAAAGACAATATTTTTCATTCCCTATATATAAATCAATTTTGCCTTTCATTACATAACCAAAATTTTCTCCCTCACTCGGAGCAAGAGTTCGACTACAACCACCCTTTTTAATTCTTATTAAAATCGGCTCCATAGATTTTGTCTGAGCATTAGGAACGAGCCATTTAACTTCATTTTCATTCTCTTCATCTTCCATAATCACATAATCATCTTCAGAAAAAACTTTTTTCGTACTCTCTTCCTCTTTAAAAAATTCAGACAAACTTGTTCCAAGGGCATCCAAAATATCACAAAGAGATATCAAAGAAGGAGAAGTTAAATCCCGTTCAACTTGAGAGATAAATCCCTTAGTAAGCTCTGACCTCTCTGCAAGTTCCTCCTGGGTTAGACCAAGAGAAACTCTTCTATCTCTAATTTTTGAACCTATTTCCATACTTCCTCCCATATGATATTAAACAATTTGTTTACTATATTAAACCTAATTCCTATTATAACAATGTTTCAAAAAAATACAACAGAAAATTTAATAAAAGTTAAATTTTTACTTAAAATATTAAACAAGGATATGAAACGAATTTGCAAATTAAAAATAAATCACGATTCTTTTACAGTTGTTTTTCATAGAAAAGCAACTGATATCTTTCGACTTAAATTTTTGCAAAGAAAAAATTTTCGCTCATAATGACATTCAAAATAGGATTTCTCTCTATTACAATGAAAACATGTCGCCACTGTCATGTTGAGCGAGCGTAGCGAGTCGAAACATCTCTATGCAAAGTATATGTTGAAGGAATAGAATAAATTTAATAGTGTAATAACGCTCAAAGTATGATTTAAAAACCCAAAGAAAATCCAACAAGATTTTCTTCCTCTTACTAAGCAGGTTTTCAGGACGGCCAGTCCTGAATCGTTTGGAAGGTAAGAAAAAGGGGATTTCAAGGGGAAAGCGATAGAAACCATACGAAAAGGTTTCTTATCTTTCCCCTTGGTTAAACGAATAACTATATTAAAAATAATGAAGTAGTAGGTCACAGACCTACAAAAAAATAAAAAAAAACAACTATGTAAATAAAAATAATACGGTGGTAGGGTGAAACCCTACAAAACAAAAAAATGTGGAAGTTATTAACGTCTATGTGTTAATAACTTCCACTACCTATGGTTACTCCAACATTCACTTTTAGGTTCTATCACAACTATCAAATCCCTTCTCTTCTTATTTTTCTTTTGTTAATTCTTTAAAATCCTCTGTATATCTGTAATAACTTTAGGATTATATATTAAAAACCGATTACCAAATCCATTTACTAAAATACAATCTCATAAAAAGTTTAACATCTCAAACTAAATAAATATTTGTATTTCTTTTTATTTTTAGTTGGGTAACCATTTAATGGTTATCGGTTTGTATTATATTAATACCCACTTTTTTTATTTTAAACATTTTTAGAGCAATTTTTTATATTTTTTCAACAAATTATTACAATAATTTAATAGTTTAAAGTGTTAGTTTCTATTTCTTGTTTTTTAGTATAAAAATAGAAAGAACTCTTTATCAGAGTCCTTTCTATTAAAAGAAGAAAAATCATGAAAAAATCTAAATCTTATTCTTCGAATCCACTTCCATATTTTATTATATTTTCAAATTGTTCATGTACCAAGTCAAGGTTAGCTTTACTGTCTGCGCTAAATGGAATAATCAAATCTCTATCGTCTATTTCAAGTACCTTTGCAATGTTTTTTACATATTGTCCATACTTTGACTTAGCTACCTTATCCGCTTTACTTGCAATGACAAAGCCTGTAAATCCTATTTCCTTTATCCAGTTATACATTTGCTTATCCTGTACAGTTGGATCATGACGTATGTCAACTATCAAAACTGTCTCATAAAGATTTGTTCTATTATTTAAATAGGTTTCTATAATTTTTGCCCAGTTATCTTTTTCTGATTTCGACACTGCCGCATATCCATATCCTGGTAGGTCCACTAGTCTAAACTCATGATTTATATTATAAAAGTTGACTGTTCTTGTCTTGCCTGGTTTTGAACTTGTTCTTGCCAGGTTTTTTCTATTTATAAATGCATTTATAAAACTTGACTTACCAACATTGGAACGCCCAGCAAGGGCTATCTCTGGTACATTATTTTGTGGATACTGTTTTAAAGTTGCAGCGATAGCTTCCAACTCTGCACTTTTTATTTTCATGTTTCTTAAAATCTATGCTTGTGGTTTGCTAAAGCTTCTTTGTGCAAGTTGTGCATCAAATTGGAAAAGTCCTGCTGCTGAGTCATTTATTCTTTCTAATGTTAGAATAAGGTCATTAAATGTTGCTTCTTCTTCAACTTGTTCTGTTAAAAACCATTGTGCTTGTATTTCTGTTTGGTAATCCGAAACTTCTTTAGCTTCTTTCATTATTTCCATGAAGTTTGAAGTAACTTGTTTTTCATGTTCTAAAGCTTCTGTAAAGACTTCTTTTAATGAACTATATTCTGCTTTTGGTTCAGCTATTGATGTAAGTTTTACATCATAGTCAATGTCTAAAAGATAGTTTTGTAGTTTGCTTGCATGAAACATTTCTTCTAAAGCTTGTTGATGTAAAAAGTTTGCAACTCCAGGCCAATTTTCTTTTGCAGCCCATAATGACATAGCCTTATAGATGTATGCTGATTCTATTTCAAAGTTATATTGTTTGTTTAATAATTCAAGTAATTTTTTGTTGTCCATAAAATCCTCCTAATATTTTTAATAATTTTTTATTTTAAACAAGTTTAACTTGCCTCCAGTTTTATATCTACCCTATGAAAACTAATTCAAACAAGTTTTCTAAATTAAAAGTGGATTATTTCCTTATTAAAACACAAATTTTTACACATTATAGTAATCTTTATAGTAAAAAAGTCTCAGCCCTTAGGCTGAAACCTTATTATTCAATGTCTATATAGTCATCATCATTTCTATTTTGTGAATAGCTGTTGTCTCTAATGTTTGTGTCGTGTGGATAGATGTCTTCTTTCCAAGGAAGAACTATCGCTGCAACTATATACATTACAACTCCTGCAAAATAGCATAGTCCTAATACTGCTGTAATTATTCTAACGATTGAAACGTCAACGTCAAAATATTCTGATAGTCCAAGACATACTCCTGACACCATCTTTCCATCTCTTACTTTGTATAATTTTTTCTTCATTTTACACCTCTATCTCTTTTACTTTTTTATTCTTATACCAATTAAAGTTATATTGAATTTTTTCCCAGTTATAATTTATTGTGCTTGTTTCAAGTTCCCAATTTTCTTCTTCGTCAAGATTTGGAAAGTAACAGTCCACATCTGAAAATTCTTCGTGAATCTTTGTGACTATGCACTCATCACAATAGTCTATAAACTGTTTGTATATGGAGTCTCCTCCAATAATCATAACTTTATCTGGATCATATTTTTTTATTTCTTTCAAAGCTTTTTCTAAACTTCTTACAGTAATTACATTTTCTCTTTCATCCATACTTTTTGAAACAACTATATTGATTCTATTCTTTAGTGGTCTTCCTCCTGGTAGTGACTCCAATGTGTTTCTACCCATAACCACAACTTTATTTGTCGTCTGGTCTACAAAGAATCTCATGTCGTCGGGAATTGAAATCAACATATCGTTGTCTCTTCCGATTCCCCAGTTATTGTCTACAGCTACTATAGCTTTCATCTTTCACTCCTTAAATTGCTACGGGTATATCTTTAATTTGAGACCCCGCTTTATAATCAATAAGTTTAAAGTCATCTGTTGTAAATTCGTAAAAGTCTTTTATTTTTTTATTGATTTCAAACTTAGGTGCTTCAAAGGATTCTCTTTTTATAAGTTCTTCTATAATCGGTACATGCCTGTCGTATATATGTGCGTCAGCTATTACATGAACGAGTTCTCCTACTTCAAGATCTGAAACTTGGGCAAACATATGGACAAGAACTGCATATTGCACAACATTCCAGTTGTTTGCTGCCAATATGTCTTGTGAACGTTGATTTAATATTGCATTTAATTTATTTCCTGTAACGTTGAAGGTAACTGAGTATGCACATGGATAAAGCTGCATCTCATGTAGATCTTCAAAGTTATAAAGGTTTGTCATAATGCGTCTTGAATATGGATTGTTTTTTAAGTCGTAAAGCACTCTGTCAACTTGGTCAAACTCGCCTTCTTTATATTTATGCTTAACTCCAAGCTGATAACCATATGCCTTTCCAATAGTTCCATTTTCATCTGTCCAACTGTCCCAAATTGAAGACTTCAGCTCACTTACTCTATTTGACTTTTTTTGCCAAATCCAAAGCAGTTCATCCACGGTAAGTTTAAGTGGTGTTGGTCTAAGGGTTAGTATTGGAAATTCTTTTGACAAATCATATCGATTTACAACTCCAAAGGTTTTAATAGTATGAGCAGGTGTGCCATCTTTCCAATGTGGTCTTACCTTTTGTCCTTCGGAAGAATATCCGTTTTCTAATATGTCTTTGCACATCTTTATAAAAATATCATCAGCTCTACTCATATAACTCTCCTACTTTATTTTTTCCCAAGTAACTCCTTGTCTTGTATCCTTTAATTTTATACCCATTTCTAATAATTTGTCTCTAATTTCATCTGCCTTTGCAAAATCTTTTGCCTTTCTTGCGTCGGTTCTTTCTTGAATCATCTTTTCAACATACTCGTCTAAATTTTCTTCTTTTTCTTCTCTTTTTAAGATTCCTAAAACATCAGAAAGTTTATTTAATGTGTTTAATGTCTTTTCTATAATCTCTTTTGAGGAGTTTTCATCAAGATTTGTGTTTGCAAATTTAATTAAATCATAAACTGCAGTTATTGCATCAGCTGTGTTTAGATCATCGTCCATGGCAACTTCAAAATTTTTAACTATTTGGTCTATTTCTTCTGATAAATTTCCCTCAAGTTCTCCAGTCTTTGCATTTGCAAGAAGTTCTATTAGCTTTTTCTTTCCATTATAAATTCTTTCAAGACCATTTTTAGTTGCCTGCATAACCTCTTGACTAAAGTTAATTGGCTTTCTATAGTGAACTGAAAGTAACCAAAATCTTACAACTTCAAGGTCGTACTCTTCTCTAATGTCGTTTAGTAAAAAGAAATTACCCTTGGACTTACTCATTTTTTCATTGTCCACTGTAATCATGGAGTTGTGCATCCAATAGTTTGCAAAGTCCTTGTCGTGAAGTGACTCTGACTGTGCAATTTCATTTTCATGATGTGGAAACTGTAAGTCTTCTCCACCTGCGTGAATGTCGATGGTGTCTCCAAGGATGGACTGTGACATTACTGAACACTCTAAATGCCATCCTGGTCTTCCCATGCCCCATGGTGACTTCCACGCTGGTTCTGATTCTTCTTTTCTCTTCTTCCAAAGGGCAAAGTCCATGGCATTTTTCTTTTCAGATGAAACTTCTATTCTCTTTCCTGCTTGAAGTTCTTCAATATTTTTTCTTGAAAGCTTTCCATAGTCCTTGGCCTTTGTAATGTCAAAGTAAACATCTCCGTCAACATTATATGCAATTCCCTTGTCTTCAAGGCCCTTCACAAAGGCTATCATCTCTTCTATATATTCTGTTGCTCTTGGATGAATAGTGTCTTTTTCATCAAAGTTAAGTTCATTTGAATTATCAAGGTATGCAGCAATATACTTTTTTGTTATCTCTTTAAAGTCAATAGATTCTTTTTTTGCCTTTTCGATTATCTTGTCATCAATATCTGTAAAGTTACTTACATACTTTACTTCGTATCCCTTATACTGGAAATATCTTCTTAAGGTGTCAAACACAACCATTGGTCTTGCGTTTCCAACGTGAATATAATTATATACTGTAGGTCCACACACATAGATTCCCACTTTGCCTTTCTCTATCGGTACAAACTCTTCTTTTTTTCTTGTCAATGTATTATATACTTTCATTTTTCCTCCTATAAAAAAAGTCTCCTGCAATTGCAAGAGACGAATAATCCGCGGTTCCACTCTATTTGATTAGAAATCTATTCCACTTAAAAGTTCTAACGGTTCAACCGGAATGTATTAAATTCTCATAACAGGCGCATACCTCTAAGTTGAATTAAAGCATTTCACCAAACTGCTTCTCTCTAAAAATTCTAATTAGTTTTTTCCTGTTCTTTTTGATTATATTCAATTCTTAAATTTTTAACATCCTTTGCTTTGCCTCGCATAACTTCAAGGATGATTCCTTTTTCTTTAACATCTACCTTCTTAGTTTTTTCTGATACGACTTCAAATGAATCTATTGGATTTTCTTCTGTATTTCTTCCAAACACTAAGATATAACCACTTTTATCAGTACCATAGTAAATACTACTAATAACATCACTTTTTTCTTCTTCATATTTTTTTCTATATCTCGATTTAAACAAAAAATCCCTTTCGAAGACCATAACCTTTAAATCTTTTTTATCTTTAAGGTCTTCGGCAACAAAAAACAATATATCTTCCACTTCTTCTGTCTTTAAATCTTTATAGTTAAGACCGTCAATAATCCCTGAAGTTACTTGATCGTAGCTATAGGTTTCGTTGTACTTATTAAAAAGCACAAAGGATGCGAAGAACAGAGCTATTAAAAAAAATATTAGAAGAATTCCTGTAAGCACTTTATTTTTCATATTATTCTCCTTGATGGAATTGGTTAAGCCTATTTTCAAGCCCTTCTTTTCCAAGTATCTGAATAATATTTACAAGTTCAGGTCCATGAACATTTCCAGTTAAGACAGCTCTTACTGGCATATACAAATTCTTTCCCTTCACTCCTGTTTTCTTTTGAATCTTTTTCATAATTGTCTTAGCAAACTCTTCATCTACTTCATCCACTGTTGAAAGCTCCTCTTTGAAAGCTTCTATTAGGCTTGGAACTTGCTCTCCTGACGCCATTTCAATAGCATCTTCTTCTACAATTTCTATTTTGTCTTTAAATAAAAATTCTGATTGTTCTACTATTTCTGAGAACTTGTGAATTGATTCTTGGAAAGTTTGTGCTATTAGCTCAAGTTTTTCATTAGAAAAATCTTCATCTATAAGACCAGCTTCAATCATATATGGTTTTATATACTTAGCAAGCTTTGGTATTTCAAGTGCTTTTACATAGTGGGCATTTACCCAGTCAAGCTTTTCACTGTCGAATACTCCCCCAGATTTTGAAACTCTTTCAAAACTAAATTGATCAATAAGTTCATCCATGGAAAGTATTTCTTCATTTGTTTCAGGTGACCAACCAACAAGAGCAAGATAGTTTATAAGTCCTTCTGGAAGGTATCCTTTCTTTCTAAAATCTTCAACAGAAGCATCGTCATTTCTCTTGGAAAGTTTCTTTCCAGATTTATTTAATACAGTAGGTAGATGCACATATTTTGGTGCTTCCCAACCTAATGCTTCATAAAGAAAAACGTGCTTTGGTGTTGATGGAAGCCACTCGTCTCCCCTTACAACATGAGTCACTCCCATTTCGTGGTCGTCTACAACTACCGCAAAGTGATAAGTTGGAAATCCATCTGACTTTATAAGAACTTGGTCGTCCATGTCATCTGTGTTTATTGTAATCCTTCCCTTTATAGCATCATCAAAAGAGATGTCCTTGTTTGCAGGAAGTTTCATTCTGACAACATGTTCTTCGCCATTTGCAATTCTCTCTTTAGCTTCTTCAAGGGAAACTCCTCTACAAAATCCGTCGTACTTTGCAACCTTTCCATCTGCCTTTTGAGCTTCTCTTATGTGGTCAAGTCTTTCCTTTGTACAGAAACAATAGTAAGCCTTTCCCTCTTCAATTAGCTTGTCAACATATTTGTCATAAATGCCTTGCTTAACTCTTTCTGATTGGATATATGGCTTGCAGTCCCCCACATCAATAATATTTCCAGACTCATCAAGACTTATTCCTTCGTCAATTTCAATGCCTGCCCATTTAAGTTCTCTAATAAGGTTTTCGATGGCACCTTCCACATATCTTGTTCTGTCTGTGTCTTCAATTCTTAAAATAAATTTGCCCTTTTGTCCACGAGCATATAAATAATTATATAGTGCAGTCCTAAGTCCACCAATGTGTACATATCCTGTTGGACTTGGTGCAAAACGTAGTCTTACTTCTTTCATATTTTCTCCTTCATCTTAATCAATAACATATATAATAATTTTATCTATAAACAGAAGTTTTTGCAATGGTTAAACGATAAAACCTATATCATATTCATTTTTTTGATTGCTTTGGGCTATATTTTTTCAATTTGTTTCATCTAAGTTTCTATTTTAGTGTATAATAGTATTAAAGTACAAGAAGGAGGAAATTCAAATGAATAAAAAATTTTTAGCTGTACTTTTAGCAGGATCAATGTTAATTCCTGCAGGAAAATTAAATGCATCACAAAATTTACAGGTAGAGAGAATCTACGGTACAAACAGATATGAAACAGCTACTAAGATTTCAGAAAAATACTATGATAAATCTAAAGCAGTTGTAGTTGCAAGTGGCGAAGTTTTTCCTGATGCCCTTGTTGGAAGTACATTAACTATTCAAGAAAAATGGCCATTACTTTTAACCGGTTCTAAAAAACTTGATGAACATACCAAGAAAGAACTTGAGAGAATAAAACCTGAAAAGGTATATATTCTTGGTGGAGATTCAACAGTATCAGTTGACGTTGAGAGGGAAATTTCAAAATCCTACCCTGTTGAAAGAATTTCAGGAACAAATAGATATAAAACTTCTGAAAAACTTGGACAAGTCAGATACAAATTACTTGGTAAAGAAATTGCAAAAGAAAATATCACAAACTATGTAGCTGATGGGGAAAAATATCCTGACGCACTTGCTGCAGGTCCACTTGCAGGAAGAAATAAAGAAAATAAATTTAATTTATTAAACCTTGCTCCTTCTACTAAGGGATTTGACAACGCCGTAATAATCGGTGGAAAAGATTCTGTAGAAGGTAAAGAAAAGAGAATAAGCGGTTCAAACAGGTATCTAACTTCCCTTGAAGTTGCAAAAGAATATAAAAAAGAATTTGGTGGACTTGACACTGTAATCATCGCAAGTGGTGAAGATTATCCAGATGCACTTTCAGCATCATCAGTTGCAGCAAAACTTAACGCACCTATCGTTCTTGCTACAAAAGATGGAATCAATGAAAAAGTGCTTTCATTTGTAAAGGAAAATGCTAAAAAAATTGTAATTGTAGGTGGAGACAGCTCAATTGCAGAAGATAATCTTGTTAATATTATGTATGGAAAGAACTCACTTTTCTCCTACACAGTAAACAAAATGCCTAAAGACTTAAAAGACGTAAGCAAGAGACACGCTCTAACAGGCAACGAAAAATTAGATATTATTAACTTGTTTAACGAAGGAAATAATCTATCCGAATTAACAAGAGTTATAACTAAAGAACAAGCCCTTAAAGTCCTTGGACTTGAAGCAGGAGAATATGACGAAGCTATTTTAAAGGCAGTAGCTGCATACAAATTAGGTTCTAACGTTGAAGCTGAAACTTTAAGAGAATTCATTAAGGGAAATGAATTAAAACCTGTTATAGATAAAATGCTTAAAGGCCTTGTAGCAAATAACAATATTAAAGCTATGAAGTCTGGAGATATCTCAAATCCATACGTTGCATTTGAACTTGGAAAAGAATATGACAAGGCAAAAGTTTTAACAAATAACGACGCTTTTAGAGCAGGTGTTGAACTTATAACAAAAAACGAAGCTACAGGATTTAACATAATCTCAAAAGAATATGCAAACAACTTCGACAAGAGCAAGACTTTTGTTTATAGTCAAGACTCAATAGACAATGTAAATCAACTTTTAGCCATCCTAAGAATGGAAGGAATAAAAGGTAAAGTCGCAATAGAGCCAAAATCTTCAGCATATGAATATAGAAAAGAATGGGGAGAACCAGCTCCAGCAACTGAAAAATATGAAGTTGTTAAGGTAAAAGATGGCAAAATGGTAGCAAACTCCATAGAATTTAATATCTATATCGAATTTGAAAACAAAGAAGATATGCAAAAGCTTGATAAACTTGTAATTGCAAATACAATGAAGACAAAAGACATGCCTAATGGCGAAAATAGAATTGCAGACTCATGGTGGGTTCCACTATATAGCACAACTGCAGAAATGGGTGAAGGTTACGGAAACTTAATTGACAATAAAATTGTAAAAGATGACCTAATCCTTCACACATTTACCCTTGAAAAAGATTCAGCAAAAGTTATAAAGACTTTGAACGAATTCCTAAAAGTTAATACTGCAGTCGCTGAAAAAATATGGGTAAACAATCCATTTATCGATTACATCAAAGGCGAATAATAAGTTAGTTTTACTGAATTTTAATTGAGGAAATTTCCTTAGATTTAATCGGCATGAAGATTATCTTTGTGCCGATTTTGTTTAACTAATAATTCTAAAGTATTACATAAAATAAATCAGGAGGAGCTATGAAAAAAAATATTTTAATTTTAATTGCGATCATGATGATTTTTGTTGCTTGCAATAAGACAAATGAAAATGTTGCTTCAAAAAATAAAAATGAGTCTTTAAATGTGACCTCTGAAAAAAATCCTGATAAAGAAAAAGCTATAGACGCCTATCCTGCAATGGTTAAAGTTAGGGGAGTTATCTATGTAGACACAGGTTATCAAAATGCTATGGTCACATGTGGGACTCCAGATGGACAAATAAAAACTACTGTCGATGGAACAGAGAAGCCTAAAGAGGATGATGAATCTAATTTCGGCAAAGGCTATAGCTACCAAACTTTGGATGAGCAATATGTAAATGTCCAAATTGACAATAAATGGATTTTATTTAAAAATATTAATATAGACAATGAAAGCGATAAAATTCCTGAATGGGTTGCTCATTTTACAGCAAAGGTTATAAAGACAGAAGAAGATTCACTTTTGGTTGAAGCAACCGATATTGATGATAGATTTTATTTTAAAAAACTAATGACAAAGCCCATTTCCCTATCAATTGAAAACTTAGATAATGGGAAGGATGGCAAGGTCAGCACAGAGGACCTTGAAAGAAAAAGTGTTGAAGTCTATTTTGGTGGAGAAATTAAAAATACTGAAATAGAAAATTCTGCTCCGATTGAGCTGGAGAAAATTTATAAGATTAGTGTAAAATAATACTATAAATTGACTTTTATTAATGGAGAGGATTTAATATGAAGAACCTTAAACAGGGTAGTTATATCAAAATAATACTTGATGAAGCAGATAAATATGCTACAAAAAATTCTACTCGTTTGAAAATAGATGAAGTGGTAAAGGAGCTTAAGAGAAGTTTAATGAATTAAAATTTAAAACAGACTGACAATCCGCCAGTCTGTTTTTTAGTGCATACACACTTTAATATCCTCTTTTGTTTTTTCTTCCATTTTCTTAGATTCTTTATTTCTTAGATGTCTAATCCATATATAGATTAAAATACTTTCAATTCCAATGATTGCTGTTAAAACGTAAAATATATATTTGTATCCTACAATTCCTGGATTTTTATCAATTATATTTCCTGCAGTTATTGAAACGAACATCTCTGGAATAGCACCTACTGTAGAAATCAATCCTGCTGCCGTCCCAGAATATTCAACAGGGATATCACTTTGACTAATCATTGTCCAAGACATTGCATAGTTCATATTGAAAAATACCAATATCAAAACATATAGTATAGCAACCATCCATATGAATTTTGGATTTATTGGAACAAGTATAAAGATGATTTGTAATGCAAAAATAAAAATATATGCAGATAACATCAACTTACCTGTACCTATTTTATCTGCCAAGTATCCTCCAGATATATTACCTCCTATTGACCCAAATCTACGAAGTAGTCCCATTGTTGCACCAAAGGCAACTGAGGCTCCAAGTATTTGTGTTGTGTAAGGTATATAGTAATATACTGCTAAACAAAATATATGGTTAAAGAAGGATACTAAGCAAATTATCCAAGTTGCAGGATTTTTTAATAGCTCTGAAATACCTTTGAAACTTACACTTCCTGTTGCAAGTACCATCTTATCATCTTTTATAAAATAATGAGCACAAACTGCCATAATTATATTTGTAATAGAATAGAATAAAATTACATATTTCATTGCAAGTAATTTATTATCCATCCCCGATACACCTATTCTAAAAAGTATCAAGGCTATCAGCGCTATTATACTTGCAGCAATATTTCTTCCACCTTCAAAAAAGCCATAAGTCTTTCCTTCATTTGTTTCATCAGAAACTACCCTGATAGCTTTAACGCATGCTGGCCAAAATGCAAAAGTAGTAGAAATACCCCAAACTGCATATATTACAAGTAGTCCTTTGAATCCTAAAGGTAGTAGATGTAAAAATCCGCCAATTCCTGTAACTAACAAAGAAATAACTATAATTTTTTTAACATTTAAACCATCAGCTATTACTCCTCCAAACAAATAGGATATTATTCCAAAGAATCCTATTATGGATCCGAACACACCCATTTGAGTATTGGTTAAGTTATATGTTTTTAAATAGACATCATAGTACTCAAATCTAAAGAAGGGCAGTCCAGAAATAACGGCAACTCCAAATGCAAGCAGTATTATAAGCCCAAAATTTTCCTTCAAGTCGCCTTTTATGCCTATCTTATCAAGAAAGTTACCCATATAAATACCTACTTTTCATTTATTGATTCTATCTGATAAGTTTGACCTTTATCATATGTTTTTGAGAAGATAGTGAAATCATTGTAAAAAAATCTGCCTGCATAAACTCCTCTTTCACAGCCTTCACTACTCATCTCAAAATTAGACCAGTCTCCAAGTTTTTCTTTAACTTCATCTTGAGTTAAAGTTTCTCCTATCAGTTTTTGTGCATCTGCTTTTGCTTTTGCTTCTGATACTGTTTCTTCTGTATTGGTACTATTCTTCTTAGCTTCATTTTCACTATTTAGAGTAGAAGTTGTAATATAATAAAATGATCCTGCTATGAAAACAGCAAAAACAAGAAATACTACTAAAATTTTTTTATTTTTCATCTACTTTGTCACCTAAAATATTTACATCGTCTCTAACGTCATTACCATTTTCATCTAATACTGTGTCTAAATATTTATCATAATGAACTTTTTTGCCATTATGATCTATAAATTCATTTCCTAAATTAGACCATGGAATCCATCCATTACCCCATTGCTTAATTGTGTTTATATCATTTGATTGACAGAAGTAGGATATGTGAGCAGCACCCCAGCTATCACCACAGAAAAATGCAATAGTTTGAGATGGATCTAATCCATATTCAGTCATATGTGAAAGAAGTTCTTCTTTTGTTCTTGGTGTGTTATCAACATTGTCAAAGTATTGGCCTTCATCTTTATCACCTTGAGGACACCAAATTGATCCATCAATTCTTCCTGACAAATCATGATAGCTATATCCTGAATATTCTCCATCCCATTCATCTTTTCCTCTATTGTCGGCAACTTGACCAGGAGTTTCTCCAGCTAAAATTGATTTTATAGTATCCATCCAAAGTATTTCATCTGGATTTGCAATATTATCTGCTCCAAAACTTTCTACTGAATTTGGAATTACTAAAGTTTCTTTAGCAGTGTCTAATTCATATCCATTGTATTTCCACGCAGTTAAAGCCCCAGACATAGCATATACCTTAACACCTAAACTTCTTAACATAAATCCTAATCTCGCTTGAGGTGTTGTTCCTGCACCTGATACTATTACAATTGAATCTTTCGTTATTCCATATTGAGGGCAAACTGTATCTCGGAATTCTTCAAGAGAAATTAATCTCCATTCTTTTGCATAATCAGATCTTTTTTCAGGAACATATACCCTTGGCCTTTCATATGAATCTGTGTTTATATGCACGGAACCAGGTACATGACCAACTGTAAAGTATGTTGAAGCTTCTGCATTTCCCCAACCTACATCTACAAGCACAACTTTATCTATATTATCTCCAATAATTTCTTTAGCTTCTGCTGATAATTCATTTGACTTTTCAGTCTTAACATCAGAAATATTTTTAACTATTTCAGTTGGCAAAAACATATCATGATTTTCATAAGATACTAAATCTTTTCCTTCATCAATAATTTCTTTTGCAGAAAATACTTTTACATTAGATATTCCTTCATCATTTAAGTATTTTGCAACATGTGCAGCTTGTTCTCCAGAATAGTCATATACTATAACATTTTTATCTTTGTTAATTCCTTGACTTTCTAAAGCTCTTTTTAAGTACGCTTCTCTTGGTGCTTCTGCAGAGTATTCACAGTCCAACCACCTGGATGAAAATAATTTTGCATTTTTTAAGTGTCCACCATTTTTTGCACCTTCTAAAGCCCATCCTGAATAATTTTCTTGTGGTCTTGCATCTACCAATACAGTATCTCCATCAGGTTTTTCCATAGCAGCTTTTACATCATCAAGACTTGCCATTTCAAAATCACTCATCTTTGCATCATTCTTGTAAGATTTTGATACTTCCTTTTCCTCCTCTTTTTCTTGTGCTTCTTGTGTAGAATTTGTTTCTTCTACTTTAGAACCAGTTTCTTCTGATTGATTATTTTCTTTAGGTTTACATCCTGTAAAAGCAGTTAAAATCATTGCAAATACTAAAACCAAAGATAATATCTTCTTATTCATTTAAATCTCCTTTCTAAAATACATTATTATTCTGAGTTTTAAAAATTTAAAACTCAAAAATCATTATAACTCTAAGAAATTTATTCTTCAAGGTTTATGATTAATCTTAACTTATTTAAATTAAACCTTTTAATTTATATCTTTAGAATAAATGAGACAAAAAAATCAGCATAGGAATATTCCTATGCTGGTTATTTTTAATGTCTAAAATGTCTTGTGTGGGTAAATACAATTGCCATATCATGTTCATTGGCATATTCTATTACATCTTTATCTTTTACTGATCCACCTGGTTGGATAATTGCAGTGATTCCCTTTTCGTGAAGTAGTTCCATTGTGTCCACAAAGAAAAATCCATCTGACGCAAACACTGCTCCCTTTACTTTTTCTCCTGCTCGATCTAAAGCTTCTTCAACAGCCCACGCCCTCATGGTTTCTCCTTGACCAATTCCCAAAGTCTGTCCGTCCTTTGCAACTACAACTCCGTTTGATGCGACGCTCTTTGCGCATTTCCATGCAAATTCAAGTTGTTTTAATTCTTCTTCGCTTGGTTTTCTGTTTGTTACAAAGTCAAGTTCAGAAGCGTACAATATGTCGTCTACATCTTGAACTAAAATCCCATTTAAAACTTGTTTTATTTGCTTGTCATCAAGTTTAACTTCGTTCATGTTGGAGATTTCTATTAATCTAATATTTTTCTTTCCTTCAAGAATTTCGATTGCTTCCTTTGAGAAGGATGGCGCTGCAACAACTTCCAAAAATATTTCTGACATCTTTTGGGCAGTTTCTTTGTCCACTTCTCTATTTAGTACAATTATGCCACCAAAGATTGAAACTGAATCACATTCGTATGCCTTTGTGTAGGCTTCATAAATATTTTCTCCAACTCCAATGCCACATGGGTTTGTATGTTTAACTGCAACGACACATGGTTCTTCAAATACTTTATTCGCTTTGAACGCCCCTGTTAAGTCATTTAGATTATTATATGAAAGCTCTTTTCCATGAAGCTGTTTTAATTCCAACTTTCCAAATGGTGTTGAGTCTTCGTAGTAAGCAGCCTTTTGATGTGGATTTTCTCCATATCTAAGCTCTTGAACGAGTTCGTATGACTTGTTTAGTTTTTCAGGAAACTCTTCTTCTGCCTTAGTGTTGAAGTAGTCAGCAATTAAACTGTCGTAGGTGGCAGTTAATTGAAATGCCTCTTTTGCAAGTTTCATTCTAAAATCTTCGTCATCTGTCTTATCTTTTAATCTCTTTATAACTTCGTTGTACTGGCTCTTATCTGTAACTATTAAACAGTGTTTATAATTCTTTGCACAGGCACGAATCATGGACGGACCACCAATGTCGATATTTTCAATTGTGTCTTCGTGGCTGGATCTTTTTGCAACCACTTCTTTGAAAGGATATAGACTATTTACCACCATGTCGATGGACTCTATGCCCTGTTCCTTCAATGTCTTAACGTCTTCTTCGTTGTCTCTTCTAAATAAAATCCCTCCGTGGATAAATGGATGTAGTGTCTTTACTCTACCTCCAAGTATTTCGGGAAAGTTTGTAACGGAAGAAACTTCTTTTACTTCTATTCCAGCTTCTTTTAATTTTTTGAAGCTACCTCCTGTGGAGATAATATCCCATCCTAAATCTTCCAGTTCCTTTGCAAATTCAATTATATTTTCTTTGTCATAAACAGAAATTAATGCTCGCATTTTTTCTCCTTTATATATACCTTATGTCCTCTTACTTCCAGTCTGTCTTCACAAAAATATTTACAACTCTTTACAAGTAGTGGGTGCTCTTGTTCAAGAATTCTCTTAGCCAAGGTCTTGTAGTCATCGCCTTGCACTACTTCAACAACCTTTTGGAAAATTATTGGTCCTCCATCTGCAATTTCGTTTACAAAATGGGTTGTGCATCCTGAAACTTTTACACCTCTTTCAATGGCAGCCCTATGTACATGTTCGCCATAGAAGCCCTCTCCACAAAATGAAGGGATTAGTGAAGGGTGTATGTTTATAATCTTGTTTTCAAATTGCCTTATAAATGAAGTTGGAAGAATTTTTAAATATCCTGCCAGAACTATTAAGTCAATTTTTTCTTGTTCAAGTAGATTTTTTATTTTTTCAAAATCCCTTTCCACAACTGCTTTAATATTATTTTCTTCAGCCCTTTTTAACACATATGCCTTAGGGTTGTCGGAAATAATTATCCTAACAACCCCAGCAATTTCATTTTGTTTACAAGCATCCATGACGGCTTGGGCATTGGAGCCTGATCCCGATGCAAGTATTGCAATATTTTTAGTACTCAAGGCCAACTTCCCTATGGCCCTCTTCTACAGTTCCAAGTTCTATAAGTTCTTCATCTGCGTTTTCAAAGAATGTCTTAACTTTTTCACTGTCTTTAGCGTCCACTGCAAAGACAAATCCTATTCCCATGTTGAATGTGTTATACATCTCTTCCCTTTCGATATTTCCCTTTTCTTCAATTAGTTTAAATATTTCAGGAATTTCAAAGTCCTTAAGATTTATTTTTGCCTTTGTGTCTTCAGGTAACATTCTTGGAACATTTTCGTAAAGTCCTCCACCTGTTATGTGACACATTCCCTTAACTTCAACTTCTTCCATTAATGAAAGCATTGACTTAACATATATTCTTGTTGGAACTAAAAGAGCTTCTCCAAGAGTGGTGTCACCAAACTTGTCACTATATTTTAGCCCTGCAGTCTCTACAACTTTTCTTACAAGGGAGAATCCATTTGAATGAACTCCTGAGGACTTAAGTCCAAATAAAATATTTCCTGTCTTTATGCTGCTACCTGTAATAATTTTATCCTTATCTACAATTCCGACTGCAAAGCCTGCAAGGTCGTAGTCATCCACTTCATATACTCCTGGCATTTCAGCAGTCTCTCCGCCAATTAGCGCACAGCCTGCCTTGTAACAACCATCTGAAACTCCTTCAACGATTTGTGCCATCTTCTCTGGTATTACCTTTCCTGTTCCAATGTAGTCAAGGAAAAATAGTGGTTTTGCACCTTGGCAAAGCACGTCATTAACACACATGGCAACACAGTCTTGACCAATTGTGTTATTTATTCCAAGTTCCCTTGCAATAAGTACCTTTGTACCAACTCCATCAGTTCCTGAAACTAATACTGGATTTTTGTAGTTAAATGAGCCAATGTCATAAAGACCTGCAAAGCCGCCTAAATCTGTTAGCACGTTTTTATCATGGGTTTTCTTTACCATATCCTTGATAAGGTTCACAGTTTCATAACCGGCTTCTTTATCTACGCCAGCTTTTTTGTAATCAATTGACATAATTCCTCCTATTTATTTTCCTCAAGGGGGTTATACCCGCCAAAATATTTTTCATAAAAGTTTCTATTTCCACAGGCTTCTCTAATGCCTTCAATTGACAAAAATCTCAAAGAGTCACATCCAAGCATCTCTTCCATCTCCTCAATTGTATTATTTGCTGCTATGAGGTCGCTCTTGTCGGGAATGTCGATACTTAGGTTTTCGTTTTCGATTACTGGTGGTGATGAAATTCTTATATGAATTGACTTTGCTCCTGCTTTTTTAAGAATGTCCACAGTTCTCTTTATAGTTGTTCCTCTAACTATTGAGTCGTCCACCAAAATCACATTTTTTCCACGAATGTTCTGTTTAATCGCAGAAAGTTTTAGATGTACAGAAAAGTTTCTCATATCCGCAGATGGATTTATAAAAGTTCTCCCAATATATCTATTTCTTACGATTCCCTTTTGATATGGAATCCCAGATTCTTTTGAATATCCAAGAGCAGCAATCATACCTGAATCTGGTGCTCCAATTACGATATCTGCATATACAGGATGTTCCTTTGCAAGGGTAGTTCCCATGTTATACCTTGCCTTATATACTGAAAGTTCATCAATGTAAGAATCGTCTCTTGCAATATAAACAAGTTCAAAAAGACATAGGGCATGATCTTTTTCCTTTGCAAAGTGAGATGATTCTCCATATTGATCCACGATGTAGATTTCTCCCGGTCTTAAAGGGTGAACATTTTGTGCATTTATGGTGTCAATTGCACAAGTTTCAGATGCAACTACAATAAAATCTTCAGTCTTTCCAATTGAAAGTGGTTTTATTCCATAGACATCTCTAAATGCAATCATCTTTTCATTATCCATATAAATAACAGAGTAAGCTCCTTCTAAACTTGAAATATATTTTGAAAGACCTTTTTCTCTATTTTTAAGCTTAGTTACAAGTTCCCTCATCTCGAAGTCTTCATTGATTATCTTTCCATCTATAATAATCATGGCTTCGCCGTCTATGTCGTAGATTAATGGCATTGTCTTTGAATTTACATCGTCATCTTTAAAAGCGTATTTACAATGGGCAAGACCCTTATTTCCACTAATACTTGATACATTTTCATCTGTTATATTGTCTGAGATTAGCCCCTTGCCTTTTATTTCATTTATATTTCCATCTTTAAATAGACTTATTCCCATCTCAGCTTGTCCCCTGTGTTGTAGGGCGTGTAATCCATAATATAGATGAGGAAAGACATTTAGTTTCCCATCTCTGCTATATACTCCAATTAATCCTGACATATTAACCCTCGAATGTGTATTTACTATCTAATATTTTTTGTTCCATATCTGCTTTATAGTCTTCCAATTTTTTTGAAAGCTTTTCATCAGATAGGCTTAGTATCCTTGCTGCAAGAACTGCTGCATTTTGTCCACCGTTTATTGCAACGGTAGCTACGGGAACTCCCTTAGGCATTTGAACTGTTGATAAAAGCGCGTCAAGACCTTCAAGTGCTGTTGACTTTGCTGGAACTCCAATTACAGGTCTTGTAGTTGAACCTGCCATAACCCCAGCAAGGTGTGCGGCCATACCTGCAATGCCAATGTACACGCCAGTTTCTTCTTTTGTTTCGTCCATGTACTTAACAAGTTCTCCAAGAGCTCTATGAGCTGAGATAACTCTAACTTCATAATCTATTTCAAATTCTTTTAATGTCTTTACAACTTTATCTGCAATTTCCTTGTCAGATAATGAACCCATTATTACTGTTACTTTCATTTATTCCTCCATGTTTATTTGAATTGTTTTCGCTTTGTCCATTAAAAATAAAAAATAGCCCAAACAGGAAGGTAGAAACCTCCCGTCCAGGCTTTTGTCCTTTCGGTAAGCCCTAAGGCATTGTACCGCTCGGTCCTGTGCATAGCCCGGATCAATAGGTACTCTATCTTATTTAATATCTAAATATTTTGAAAGTTCAAGTGGTTCAATATATGTGTCGCCTTTATAAGCTCTCATGTTTCCACCTGAAACTTCATCTATCAATACAATTTCATCAGTTCCATCAACCATACCGTATTCAAGTTTTATATCGTATAGTTCAAGTCCGTGCTTTGCTAATTCTTCTTTGATAATATTTGAAATTTTTACATTTAACGCTACAATTTCTTCATATTGCTCAGCTGTTAAAATATTTAACATAACAAGGGCATCTTTTGTGATTAGAGGGTCTTCTCTTTGATCGTCTTTTAATGTGATTTCAGTGTAGGCGTCAAGCTTTTGTCCTTCTTCAGCATATTTACCATATCTTCTGATAAAAGAACCCACTGCTACAAATCTGGTTATAACTTCAAGTCCATCCCCAAATAATTTTCCCTTTTTGATGTCCATTGTTCCTTCATCTAAATTTGCAGAAATATAGTGAGTCTTGATTCCCTTTTCCTTTAATAATTCAAAGAAATATTTTGAAACTTTTAAGCTTTCAAGTCCAGCACCTTCTTTAGAACCTGCAACCATGTTGCCACCAGTATCAAAAGATCCATCAGCTGTTCCTGTCATAGTGTCTTTGAATTTAAAGTAGCATCTTCCTTCTTCTTGTACAAAATCTTTTGTCTTTCCTTCTCTAATGTTTGCCATTTTTATCACCTTTCTCATTGAAATAAAACGAGCCCAGAAGGGTAGGTTAAGCGAAACCTACCCCTCTGGGCTTTTCTCCCTCAGGTGTGTACCCTATGTAAGGGCATCGTACCGCTTGGTCCTGTGCAATAGCCCGGATCCCTAGGTACACTTTCGCTCACAAAATTAAAAAATTTCATGAACTCGTTACGGATACATAGTATCAAGTTTATTTATTATCGTCAAGGATTTTTTTATTTTTTTACAGTTCTTTTACGTGGTTTTATTTACAGTTAAAAGAAAAATCCAAAGGAATTTCCCTTGGATTTTAATTTTTTTTATTTTAAAAAGATTGAATAATTTGGTGACTCTTTTGTAATAGAGATGTCATGTGGATGGTTTTCAATTAATGAAGCTGAACTTATCTTTACAAAGTGAGCTCTTTCTTTAACTGTTGGAATATCTTTAGCACCAATGTAACCCATACCTGCTCTAAGTCCTCCAACTAATTGATAAACAACATCTTCAACTTTACCTTTGAATGGAACTCTACCTTCAACTCCTTCTGGAACAAATTTCTTTGAACCTGTTTGGAAGTATCTGTCTTCTGAACCTGATTTCATTGCTCCTATAGAACCCATTCCTCTATATTCTTTGTATCTTCTTCCTTCATAAAGAACTTCTTCTCCTGGAGCTTCTGAAGTTCCAGCAAATAGTGAACCTGCCATTATAACGTCAGCACCTGCTGCAATTGCCTTTATAATATCTCCAGAGTACTTAATACCACCGTCTGCAATAATTGGCACTCCAAATTCTTCGGCAGCTTTAGCAGCTTCCATAATAGCTGTGATTTGAGGAACACCTATACCAGTAACTACTCTTGTTGTACAAATTGATCCAGGTCCTATACCAATTTTAACACAGTCAGCACCAGCTTCTATAAGCGCCTTTGTCGCTTCATATGTGGCAACATTACCTGCAATAACTTGGATTTCTGGATAAGCTTCTTTTATCTTCTTAACTGCTTTAATAACTCCTGCTGAGTGACCATGAGCAGTGTCAATTGTAATAACATCTACTTTTGCACTTACTAATGCACTCACTCTATCCATCATATCTTCTGTAATACCTACTGCAGCACCAACAAGTAGTCTGCCGTTTGAATCTCTTGCAGAGTTTGGATATTGGATGGATTTTTCAATGTCTTTGATTGTGATAAGTCCTGATAGTTTAAACTCATCGTCTACGATAGGAAGCTTTTCAATTCTTGCATTCTTCATCTTTTCTAAGGCATCGTCCATTGAAATATGTTCCTTGCCAGTAATAAGTTCTTCTCTTGGTGTCATGACATTTTTAATTTCCTGTTCATGATCTTCTTCAAATCTAACGTCTCTATTTGTTAAAATCCCAACAAGTGTCATGTCTTCATCTACAATTGGGACTCCAGAAATTCTATAATTTGCCATTACATCAAGGGCTTCTTGTATACTGTTTGTAGGAGATAAATAGAATGGATCAGTTATGATACCATGTTCTGATCTTTTAACTCTATCAACTTCCTTGGCTTGTTCTTCAATAGTCATATTCTTGTGTATAACACCAATGCCACCTTGTCTTGCCATTGCAATCGCCATTCGTGACTCTGTTACAGTGTCCATGCCTGCACTCATTAGTGGAATATTTAATTTAATCTTCTTTGTTAAATTAGTTTTTAAATCGGTTTCGTGGGGAAGAACATGAGATTCTCTTGGTACAAGTAATACATCATCAAATGTTAAACCCTCTCCTACAAATTTCATAATGCGCCTCCTATAGTTTTAAATTTTTAATAGTAATGTAACAACTTTTCTTTTTTTTGTCAACAACCTACGGCTATTAACCCTTCATAAAATATTCTATATCTTTTCGAAGTTCTAAAACCGCTTTTTTCCTGTCCCTACTCTTTAAATAACTTAAAAATTCACTATGCTGATGACTGTAGATGTCAAAGACCTCTCTCCTCCAATTATTCCAGTAATACTGAGAAAAAACAAGCATTTGTTTTTGAAAGGCATTTTCCAAAATCTCATAAAAGTACTCATCGTGATAAAAAGAAGCTAAAGTTAAATGAAAATCCATATTAGTATTCCAATAGGAAACTGGATCTTCTCTACAAGCTTCTTCTAAATGTTTCCTATGTAGACTTTCCAGCTTTGAGATATCCTCATCAGTAATCCTATCCCAATTCTCTTCAAGGTAAGTTGGTTCCAAAAATTTTCTGAGTTTTAAAATTCCATCAAGATATTCCTTGGAATAACTCACCATCACATAGCCAAGTCTTGGTATGCTCCTAAGTACACCTTCATTACAAAGTTCAATAAGGGCGTCTCTAACAGGAGCCTTACTTATATTGTACTTCAGCATCAAATTTTTTTCATTTAAAATATCATCTCGACTATACTTTCCAGAAACAATATCCAGTTTTATAGAATTATATACCTTTTGTCTTAATGTTGTCATTTTTTCCCTTCGCTTAAGTTAATAAAATAGGATTTGGTAACTATTATATACCAAATCCCAAAAAATTTTAATTAATTTTCTTCAAGCATGATTTCAAGAATTTTATCGTCAGTATCCTTCATGCCTTCACTCGCCATTTTCCCAATGTTTTTTACAGTGGTATCGCAATTATTTCCTACAATTCCATCCATATATTCAAACTCTATTCCCCTCTTTGCCATTTCAAGGGCAAGTAGACCATTGTCCAGTGCCACTGCAATCTTTGAAGCGCATGACGCCTTTGCACCGTCGCATACAATTCCTCCAGAAGTTGCAAGGGCATTTGTAAGAATGGATTCAATTTTTTCTTCGTCAAGTCCAATTAAATATCCTATTGCACAAGCTGCAGCTGATCCTGCAGACACAGCTCCACAAAATGCAGAAAGTTTTCCAATATAATATTTTTGATAAATTGCAATAAGATTTGAAACCATAAGTCCACGGTAAAGTCTTTCCTTTGAAATATTTTCCTTTTCACAAAACACAATTACAGGCACAGAGGTAGTTATGCCTTGGTTACCTGAACCAGAATTTATAACCACAGGAAGAGAACAACCTCCCATTCTTGCATCAGAAGCAGAACAGGTCATAGATTTTATCTCATCTTCAACACTCCCTTTAGAAGTTTGCTTTATAATTTGACCAATCATTGCACCATATTCTTCCCTAAGACCACGCTTTGCAATTTCCATATTGGATTTAATCTGTAGGTCAAGTCTTTCAATTAGTTCAGGAATATCTTCAAAATTAACATTATCTGCAAAGTCTATTATGCTCTTAACAGATAAAAATGATCTGTCTTCTACTTCACTAATATTTTTGTCGTTGTCCTTTTCAAACACAACTTCATCATTCACTTTTATAAATGTAAAATTGTCGTGGCTGTCTTCAATAACAACAGTTACTTCTTCATTTGCCGTTACAGCCTCTATTCTTATATATAACATGTTTGGAACTTCTGCCACATGTGTCTTTATAATTTTATTTTCAATTAATTCCTTTGCCTTTTCAATATCTTCGTTGGAAATATCTTCTAAAACCCTTAAATTTTTTGAAGCATCTCCTCCAACAATCCCTAAGGATACTGCAGTTAATATTCCCTTCATACCTTGAGAGTTAGGTACTAACACAGACCATGCATTTTTAATAATATTTTTAGAGCAATAAACTTCTATGTCCATAGGCTTTGAACTTAAATATTCCCTAACCTTAGCTCCACAAAGTGCAATAGCAATAGGCTCAGTGCAACCAAGTGCCTGCTTTAACTCATCAAGCAAAACTTTTTCAAAATCCTTATAAGAAACCATAATTACCTCCTGCTGATATTATTATTAATCATATCAGCAAAGCGACGATATTTCAAGGGCTTAAGTATATTGGTTTTAGTTGTATCCATTAAAAAATAATCTTTGCTATTTTGTCGAAATAAATAGAAAAATAAATGCAGCTTAGAGGTGATTTTCCATAGGAGAAATTTACAAAACGTAAAAAAACAGAGACAAATATTTCTAAATGTCTCTGATATAAAGTCCAACTTTGTGCGGGCACCTTGTAACACAGCCCATTTTTGTGTTGTACTATAATTAGCGTTTATTATATTTCGCATTTTATAATTGTTCTTACCCGTAGTTTTATTATGGCAAAATAACTCTCGTTATAAATATATTGATGATTTAATCATTAATATTATCTATATGTTTATCTATAGCTTGTCCAACATTTTCTTTAAAGTCATCATCTTCAGCAATAGATTTGTTTTTAAGCTTTTCTAATTCTTTAGAATCTTTTTGTGAAAAATCTTGACCCGGATCTTTTTTAGCAAATATGAGATCATAAATTCTATTTCTTATCTCTGCTTCTTTTTCAATCTTTGATTTATTTTTAATCCAACCTAAAAATATAACAAGTATCAATACTATTCCCATATACCCAATTATAGGGTACATGATAGCTATAAGTTTCTTAAATCCTGCAAATGAAAGTCCATATCCTGTAAGTGTAAGGATGGTTAAAGTTAAATTAAATTTCTTTTTATCATCGCCTGAAATTCTTCTCGCTAAAGCATAATATAATGAAATACCTGTATTGAAAATCATTCCATATATTACTATGGACATAAAAGTTCCTAGTATCGGGTGAATGTTTGTGATAATAGCTTGCATTGGTAAATCTGAATTTATAATATATGGAAGATTTGCATATAAAGTAAATGTTGCAACAGTAGTTATAAAACCTACTATAAAACCTCCAACTATACCTGCTGTTTTGGAAACTTTGTTATTAAATTCTTCCCCACCCAATACAAAAGCCATAGATACACCTGTCATCATACACATAGAAAAATAATTTAAACTTGATAATGCTACATTGTCAATAGCCCTGCTTAAAGTTTTGGTCATTTCAGTAGATGTTTTTAAATCTACATCAGCCCAAAATATTGTATAAATGGTGCCCATAATAATAAAAATTATTATAAATGGTGTAAAAGACCCTATTACAGCTGATACTTTTTCAAAATCAAATTGACTTACTATCAAAATAAGTACTACACATATTAAAGCCCCTATCCAGCTAGGTATACCAAACTGTTGATTTAAATTTGATCCCGCTCCTGCTATCATTACAAAACCTATAACAAAGCAGGTAATCATAAGCGCTATATCCAATAATTTTACAATTATAGGATGAGTCATTTGTTCTAAAACTTCACTATGTTTACTAGCTAAGAAATATGATCCCATTGATAATATAATGTAACCGAATACTACATGTAAAAGTCCCGTAACCACCACTGCTATAAGCCCTGGAACACCAAATCCTACAAAGTATTGTAAAAGTTCTTGTCCTGAAGCAAGTCCAGCTCCAGTCAAAACTCCCACATACGCAAAAGCCATGATAATAGCTCTTTTTATTCTATCTTTTCTAATATTTGTTCTTAGTTGTTCAGTCATGTCTCCCCACTTCTTTTTTATTAACATCTATCAATAATAGCAGAACACTTGTATTAATGCAAATATAGATAGTAAGCAGCAAAAGAAAATATTGAGCACAATATTGGAAATACTATTATAATATATTTAATTCCAGCTTTTTCTTTTATTTATAATCCTATTCTTTCTTTATATCAACTACAATTAAGACCTATCAATAAAGACTTTATGAAATTGACTCTGTTATTATCATCTTTTCGCCAAGATTTTAAAGTCATATAAATTATGGAAAGTACTTCAAACATATAGCCTAAAAAGTTATACCACCCCATATAAGTCCTCCGAAAAATGGAAATTGATATGGAACAAATCCTTTACTTATGAAAAAATCATTAATATAATGATAAATATCTGTAAGTATAACTGCTAAAAGTTCCAGAGAAAATCCTGCTAAAGCTCCTGAAATAAAAAGAGCAGCGTTACACTACTCTTTTATTCTTTATTCAAAATAAATTCCTTCAATTTCAATTGGCCCATTCTTTTTAAGTTCAATTATTTCATCATCGGTATATGAACTAAATATTTGAACACCTACCATCATAAACATAACTTGATTTTTGCTGTAAAAAGGTTCTACCCCTTTACCAGTTTCATTTACTTGAACTCCAAGGGACATTGTCTTAAAACTTTCCCTTAGCATATTGGCTTTATGACCTGGTGAATTATACCACAAATCAAAAAGAACTTTCGCTATTTTTTCTGGACTGTTAAAATCAGTTGAAAATCCACCATACAATTTACCTTTATAGAAACTCAAAGGATAGATTAACATATTTTCTCCATGGGCGATACCTTCATTAAATGCAGTAATCCATTTACTACCATCAGGTCTTGCATGAGGAACTCCTTTTACAGTTATATTTCCATACTCTGCCATTTCAGAAGCACGTATCATGGTCTCTTTCCTATTTATTTCAGAGATTTCAAGAGGAGCCACTCCATTTTCTGCCCTAAGATTATTTACAAGCTTAACCATCTCTTTTTCTATTTCTCGTAAGTCAATGTACTCGTCATTATTAAACGCTTCCTTAAATTCAGAAGCATCAATGTTATAAACAGCTTTAAGCTCTTCAATAACTCCATTAGAAACAGATGAAGTTCCACCTATAACAATGGCCTTTTCAACTTTGTTCTCTTTTATAAACTTTCCTACTTCTTCTGGTAGTTTGTTGTTTCTAACTAAAAGTATTGGTGCGTTTTCTGCTTTTGAAACGATTGATGATGATAGTGCATCTGGGTAGTCTTCTCCTGATGCAATTACAACTTTCTTTATTCCTCCATTTACTTCAGCAAATTTCTTTGCTATGTCTACTGATGTTTTGTATCTATCGCTTCCTGAAAATCTCTTTTCCACTGCTCCGCTATATCTTACTGTGGAGGTTCCTCCAAAGATATATTTTGGGCTGTTTGCTTTTTCTACTGGTATTAATTCAAGCTTCATTGCTCTTGCAAGGGGTCCTGCTGATAGGGCATCTGGATAGTTGAATGCATTGTAGATTGCTTCGCCTTCAAGTGTGCTATTTTCTTTTCTCAGTTCGTTTACTTTGATTGCTGTTTCTATTCTATCTTTTCCTGCAATTCTTTGGCTATTTGGTATTGTGTTAAGTTGTGATGTTGATACTGATGAATTTCCTCCTAAGACATATGTCTTTGTTGGATTAATTCTTTTTATTTCTGCTTTTACTGCTGCTGGTGTTTCTTTTTCTGATGTTAATAGTATCGGTGCGTCTATTTCTCCTGATAGTGGGGAACCTGATAGTGCGTCTGCGTAGTTTTCTCCTGATGCTACTAAGATTTTTCCTCCCACTGTGGCATAGTCTCTTGAAATTTTTGCTGATGTTTCGTATCTATTCTTTCCAGAGATTCTGTCTACTTTTAGTTCTCTAACTTTTTTTGTCCCTTTTAATTCTTCTGCAAAGCTTGTTGTTGCCATTCCAATTGTGGAACCTGCAATTGCCACTGATAGTGTTAGTGCCACTGTCTGTTTGATTAGTTTTTTCATAGCTTCCTCCGTAAATGTTTTCCTAAAGCTTAACTCATACCAAATTTCAAAAATATATTTCTTATTATTATATCATATAGGCGTATAAATAGCTTGGTCTTAGTATGCAAATAAAAAATAACACCTATAAGATTTTTTGGTTTTTCTTATAAGTGTTATATCCTTTTACAACAATTATTTTATTTAGAAAGGATTAAATAACATTGTTGATCCTATTATTCTCTTTTCTAAAAGCACTTCTTCGTAACCTCTCCATCCATAATGGCAAATGTATTTGTCACCTTTCTTTCCATAGATGGTTACTGCATGAAATATATATTTATTTTTTTTGCTCTCGTCTTTAATATATCCGAAGGCTATTACTGGGAATCCTCTTAGTAAACTCTTTTCTATGCCAGTACTAAATAAATTGAAACTAGCTCTTCCCTTCAGTCCATATTTTCTAAGGTAGTTATTTGTGGCATGGCTAATACTTCTTGCCCAACTCCTATCAAATTTAGAATAGTTTCTCAGTTCATCTTGTAATGTATTTCCATCCAATTTTAACTGGGAATCCTTTAAAAATTTTTCTGGGATGTAACCTCCACACCTCTTCTCCCAATAATTAAGAAGTATACATGCTGCGGTATAACCACATGTTCCGTTAATATTTTTAGGGTATTTACAATATTTTATAATTTCGTGGTCAGGTATGTAGAAGCTCCCTTTGGAGCCTAAACCTTTTTTTGAAGTTGTCATTAGCGACTTTGTTCCTTATTTTTACGTCCACGCTTATTCTTAGAGCATGGACATTGATATTTTCCAGTGCCATCAAGATCAAAAACTTCATATAGGCACTTATCTAATGCCTGTGAAATCATCATCGCAAGCTTCAGATTTGGGATAGTTTTTTCGTTTTCAATCTTGTTTATACTCACTCTTGAAACGCCTACTTTTTTTCCCAATCTGTGTTGTGAAAGTCCTAAAGGTTTTCTAAATTCTTCGATTCTATTCTTCATAATTACCACTACCTTTATTTTTTATGTTATTTTATAACTACCCAATTTTGATATCATTACACTTATTTTACGTAATTTTCTATATTTATTAAATACAAAAAGCTATTGAGAATTGCTTACTCAATAGCTTTAAAAAAATTATTTTGCTTTTTCCCAGTTGAATTGGTAAATAAATTCATCTGCTTTATAAAAGTCTAATGCATTTCCATCTATTTCTGCATATGGATAACCAAATTGGTTAAGTGGTTCTCCAGCTTGTTTTGGTTGTAGGTTTATATCTCTTCCTTTTGTAAAACCAACTCTAACTGCGTCCCAATTTCCATAGAAGTAATCTTTTAATTCAAGTGCTTCTTTGCTGTCCTTTTCAAGATTGTCTGTTAGACATCCCTTTAATACATCGGCAATGTCTATTGGGAACCAGCCAGTTCCTGGTTGATAGTATTCAACCCAGCAGTGTTGTGACTTTGTTATGTCCGCTGTGTCGTCCTTGCTAAGTCTAACACCGAATGTTTCTCTTGCAGGAATTCCTGTTGCTCTACACATTGCCACAAATACTGATCCTATATCAGTACATTTACCAGCCTTTGTTGTAAGTAGTTCGTCAACATCTCCTTGACCACATCCTATAACGTCGTTATCTCTAATCATGTTTTCATAAATCCAGTCATAGATTGCTTTTACTTTTTCTTCAACAGTATCTTTGCCTTCAACTATCTTCATAGCTTCTTCTTTGATTGGACCGTTTATGTTAAGAAGTTTTGAGTCTTTAAGATATTCTTTAAATTCTTCTGTATTTATTTCCTCTTCTGGTTTTATTTCAGGTCTTAAAGCTTCTTTTCTTGTTACGTCAAATGAATAGCTAACTTTCTTTTCCTTTGCTTCTGGTTTGAATTCAACGTATATCATCTTGTTTCCAAGTTCGTCTTCTTCAACAGATGCTGTTCCAACTTCTTCGTCAATTGTTATCTCTTCATTCGAAATGTTTTGATATTCATCTGATTTTGCATATGGAATCCAAAGTCTTGCAGATTCCTTTGAATCATGATTTGAAAGATCAAAGTTTTGAGTAACTCTTCCTGATAATTCTTCAGCTTCCTCCTTTTCCTTTTCAGTTTCTTCTGTTGCAGCTTCTGTTTCAGTCGGTGCTTGCGTTTGTGGTGTACTTGTTTCATCTGTGTTGTCTTTTTTATTACAAGCTGTAAAGCCTACCGCAAAACATAGAAAAAGTGCAACTAATAATAGTTTTTTCTTCATTCTTGCCTCCTATAAATTATTTTCCTGATATATATACCCTTTTAGTATTATACCAATCAATAAATACAGTGGGACTATAAATCTTTAAATTATCTATAGAAATTATCCAAGCATTTTAAAGATTTTGAAATTTCATTCATCACTTCTTCAATTGCTTCTTCGCTGGTGATGTCTCTATTTTCCATTTCGCTTCTGGTTGAGTACTCAACTATATTTTCTTCTGCTCTCTTTCCAACTGTTATTCTAAGAGGGATTCCTATTAAATCTCTATCGTTAAATTTTACTCCAGCTCTTTCCTTTCTGTCGTCAAGAATAACTTCAACGCCCTTTAGTCTAAGCTCTTCATAAAGCTTTGTTCCAAGTTCCATTTGTGTGTCATCCTTTGTGTTAAGCACAGAGATTATTGCGTGGTATGGTGCAACTATTAGTGGCCAAATAATTCCCTTATCGTCATGGTTTTGTTCAATAATTGCAGTTACGGTTCTTGTAATTCCTATACCATAACTTCCCATGTAAAAATATTGTTCCTTTCCATTTTCATCTAAGAATGTGGCATTCATTGACTTTGAATACTTTTGTCCTAACTGGAATATATTTCCAACTTCAATTCCCCTTGCAGATTTAAGTGGCATTTTAGTTTCAGGGTCAATATCCCCCTCTCTAATCATTAGAAGGTCTTTAACAACTTCGCCATCAAAGTCTCTCTTGAAGTTTGCGTTCTTGTAGTGGTAGTCCTTTTCATTTGCACCAATTACAAGATTTTTCATCTTTGTTACTCTTTCATCAATAAGAATTCTAACCTCTTCAGGAATATCTGAAGTTGGTCCCGTGAACCCTGGTACTGAGTTTAATCTCTCTTCAATGTCAATGTCTTCCATCATTTCGATTTCATGTTCTGGAACTTTTAAGTAGCTGATGAGTTTTGCCATATTAAGTTCTCTATCGCCAGGAATTATAACTAATACAGGCTTTCCTTGCACCATAAGGTCAACTGCCTTTGCACAATGACTTTCTTTTACTTGTGTAAATTTGGATACATCTTCAATAGTCTTGCAATTTGGAGTAAATTCTTTTGTAAGTTCTTCCTCCCCAATATTTTCTTCATTGATTTCATAGTAAACAGGTGCCTTTTCATCTGTCGCTGCAAACTCAGAACCTTCGCTATAGAAGATTACACCTTCGCCAGTTTCAGAAAGGGCAATAAATTCGTGGGAGTTATTTCCACCCATTGCTCCACTGTCACCTGCAACAACTTTATAATCAATTTCAAGTCTATCAAATATAACTTCATAGGCTCTCCACATATTATCATATGCCTTTTTCAAATCCTCTTCACAAGTATCAAATGTGTAGGCGTCTTTCATAATAAATTCTCTTGATCTGTTTATACCAAATCTTGGTCTCTTTTCGTCTCTATACTTATGTTGAATTTGATAGATGTTTAGTGGAAGTTGCTTATAACTCTTTAACTCACCCTTGATAAGATCTGTAAAATACTCTTCAGCTGTTGGTCCAAGGCAAAACTCTCTGTCATTTCTATCTCTTAATTTAAACATCTCTGGTCCAAAAGTTTTCCACCTTCCAGACATCTCCCAAATTTCTCTTGGTTGAAGTGCAGACATAAGTATCTCTTGTGCTCCAAAGTTGTCCATCTCTTCTCTCACTATGTTTTCAATTTTTCTTACAACTCTATATCCCATAGGTAAGTAAGAATAAATTCCTGAAGCACTTCGTCTTATCATTCCACCTCTTAATAGCAATTTATGACTTGCAATTTCAGCATCTGCCGGGTCTTCTCTTAAAGTCGGCATATAAAATTTAGACATTTTCATAATTATTTCCTCCTATATTACAAATAAAATTACAAATAAAAAAACCTCCCACCAGAAGGCGAAAGGTTACGCGGTACCACTTCTTTTAAATTAAATTAATAATCTCTCATAAGCTATAAGGCACAACCCTACAATTTTCATTGCAACCTCCAAGATAGGTTCCTTCAACTACGCCAAAAGTTTTCACCAGCCACTTTCTCTCTAAAAGCTTGATTAAAGTACTATTTCTTTTCTCAGGTAGAACTATCTTATCATAAGAACAATCTTTTTCCAATACTATATGGCAATATTCTTAACTTTTTTATCCCACTTTCTATTAGATAAACTTGCTACAATCATTAAAACAATCCATCCAATTAATGTCCAACTTATTAGTATTGAAAGTATCAACAAAATAACCTTAGCCTTTCCCTTACACTTAAAGAAAGGTATCAGCAAAAATAAAATTGCCAAATACAACATCAAAAGGAAAAATTTTTCAGGAATATGAAGAAAAATCCCCATAGTCTCTCCTAAAAATCTTTGTATTGAAGGGCATGCAAAGTAAGAAATAACTCCAGCTATAACTACAATGAAGATGTTGAACACAATGTGAAAAATACTTCTGTTTCTATCCTTCTTACGAACGCGTTTTAATTCCTCTTTAGATATATAACCCTCTGGAACATACTCTTCTTCCACATAAAAATTTCTATTCACTTCAGAGTTTTCTTCCCTATTAATTTTTTTTGTAGTCTTTTCTCTTTTTTTCTTCGGATTTTTATATTGAGTAAAAAAACCAGAAGACTCATTGTCATCATAAGAGCTTGCAGATTTATTTTTATTTATATCCTCAAATAGATTATATTCTGTTCTCTCAAAGAGTCTTCTCTTCTTAGTGTCTTCTAAGTCATTGAAATTCTCAGATTCTCTATTTATATCTTTAGCGTTTAAACTATCTGTAAAATCCTTTTCGAAAACAGGTCTTTTACTTTTACTCTCTTCCCTTTGTTTTTCTTCTTCTCTCTTGTAGTCTCCAAGAAATTCACTAAAATCATATTTTGATTTTTCTTTTTGGTCTTCTACCACTTCAAAGTACTCAGGAATATCTCTGTCATTTTCCTCTTCAGCTATAGGCATTCCACAATTTGTGCAAAATTTATAGCCCTCTTGTAATTCTTCTCCGCAAAATTTACATTTCATAAAATCACCTTTTATATTTATGACTCAATTATATACTGAAAAAGAAAATGTATAAAGGTTAAAGAGAAAAATTTTTTTAAAAAAACTTCCTCAAGAAAATCTCAAGGAAGTTTTAATTTTATTTTTCAGAGCTACTTACTTTGTAAAGAAGTCTCTTTGTATATTCCCAAACCCTTTGAACAGATTCAAGATTAATTCTTTCTTTTGGGGTATGAATATCATACATTTGTGGTCCAAATGTTAACATGTCTGTCTCAGTAAGACTTTTCTTTAAGATTCCACATTCAAGTCCACAGTGTATAGTGTGTACATTTGGTTCTTCATTATACATCTCTTTATAAACTTCAATTCCCATTTTTCTTAGCTTTGAGTCAGGATCGTATTCCCATGCAGGATAACCTCCATCATCACTAACTTCAAATCCAAATGCTCTCATAATTATTTCATATGACTTCTTTGTTTCAAGAAGGGATGATAACATTGAAGACCTCAAAAGAGCAACTAAACTTATAGTGTCTTCTTCCTGTCTTAAAATGCCATTTGAAATAGAAGTTTGAACAAGTCCTGGAAATGCGTAGTCCATGTATAAAACCCCATCTGCCATTGCCATGAATGCAGATAGAACATCTTTTTGACTTTTTTCATCCCATACCTTTTCTGGAAGTTCTTTTATTTCAGAAAGAGTTGCTTCAAGATTAGGATCTGTTTCTCTATGTTCAAATTTTATCTCTTCAATTCTATTTTCTATTTCCTTAACAGCTTCATCATTTGCATATAGCAATGCTTTTGATACTATTGGAATAGCGTTGTGTTTAGATCCTCCTTCGATATAGGAAAGTTCCATTCCATCTACATCTTCAAGAAGTCTTGTCAACACTTTAATTGAATTTGCTCTAAATTTTTCAATTTCCTGACCAGAGTGTCCTCCAGTAAGTCCTGAAATAGATAAAGAATAGGCTTTTTCTAATGAAGGTTTTCTAAACTCTATCTTTCTTTTTGATGTTATTGTATAAGCTCCCGCACATCCAACTAAAAGATCTCCTTCAACTTCGCCATCTATGTTAAATAGATACTTACCTTCCAAGTCCTCTTGTTTAACGGCAGAGGCTCCATCCATGGCAAGTTCTTCTTGAGTTGTAAATAGAACTTCCAAATTTGAATGAGGTATGTCATCACTATCTAAAATAGCAAGACAATATGCAACTGCAATTCCATCATCGGCTCCAAGAGTTGTAGAATCTGCCATAAGGTATCCATCTTCTACCTTAAGTGAAAGAGGATCTTTACAAAAGTCATGATTTGAGTCTAAAGTTTTTTCACAAACCATGTCCATATGTCCCTGCAATATTACTGTTGGTCCATTTTCAAGACCCTTAGTTGCAGGTTTTTTTACTATTACATTATATAAATCATCTCTCTTTGCATAAAGACCTCTTTCTTTAGCAAAGTTTAAAACAAATTCACTTACTTTTTCTTCATTTTTTGAACATCTCGGAATTTTTGTAAGTTCTTCAAACCAATATAATACATCTTTCGGTTCGTATTTTTCTAACATTTTTTCCTCCTAATGAAGTACAAGACCTGACAATATGCCGTAATAATTTCCAATTACATAACCTAAAGTACCTACAAGTATGGCTGGTACAATTAGTTCTTGCCATCCTTTTGATACAGCCATTGCAGCAGCTGTTGTTGGTCCTCCAACATTTGCATTTGATGCAATAATAATTTCTTCAAGGGAGAATTTGAATATTTTTCCCCAAATAAGTGACCAAATCAAGTTCACTAAAACTATGATTAATGCAAATACCAATAGTAATGGTGCTTCCTTAATTATCAAAGATACTGATGCAGGTGCTCCTATTACAGCGAAGAAAAGGTATATTAAAAATGTTCCTATTTCTTGAGCTCCCTTAATCTTTGACATTTGTTTTGAAAATACAGATGAAATTATCATAGTTATTGTTGTGATTAAAAGATACATGTTTCCAAAAAATCCTGAAATGATTTTTGAAAAAGCATCTTCTCCAGGTAATGCAGCTTTAATAACTCCTGCAAGTTTATCTGAAACTGCAACAATTACAAAGGCAATTGCTACTGTTAGAGCTATATCTTTTAAAGATATTTCCTTAGCTCCCCAATATTGAGCTGCCATTGTCTTGTTTTCTGATTTTTGTTCATCACTCATTTTTTCAAGCTTTGCTTCATATGGCATTTTGTATTTTTTCTTAATTATTGCCATGGTAGGAAGTGATGCAAGTGTAAAGAAATATAAAGCCATCAATAAATTATCAGCTACAAGTGCTGCTGATGTAGTTTTACCTGGTACTTCATATAATGCACTCATTGCGACAAAGTTTACGGAACCACCTGTATAAGTTCCTACAAACATAGGTACTATGTCATTCAATTGTGGAATAAGTCCTTTTAAAAGTGCGTATGCTAAGAATCCTCCAATAATCGTTCCCAAACCTGAAATAAAATAAATAATAAGTACTCTTCCTGAACCTTTCCATATCTTTTTAATGTCAGCATGGAAAAGAAGCATAGGAACTGCAAGAGGTACAACATAGTCCCATACATTGTCATATACTGGTGACTCAGTTGGTATAACTTTAAGATTTGCTAAAACTAACATAAAAAATAATGCCAGAATACAACCTGTCACCTTGTTTGCCCATTCATACTTTTGCTCTAAAATAATTGCTAATGTGGCAGAGCTTGCCAAGATTGCCCATAGTATCCATGTACTATCGGGTGAAATTAAACTACCCATTTTTTTCTCCTCCTTGTAAAATGTTTTCACAACTATTATATACCTGCAATTTATCTTGTCAATACAATAAATTAATAAACTATAATCTCAACATAAGCATTATTATATTTATAAAAAAATAAATTTCATATAAGCGCGAACTAATTTACTGAACCATTTAAAAATTTTCAAAAAAAAGAAACCAAAAAGGAATTTAATCACATTTTTGGTTTCAATTATTTTTTTTATTTAATTTTTTTGGAAAGGTAAAAATAAATTCAGAACCTCCACCTTGGGCATTTTTTACTTTTATTTCACCCTTATGGGCAAGTGCAATGTGTTTTACTATGGAAAGTCCAAGTCCCGTTCCAGAATTTTTTCCCCTTGACTTGTCAGCCACGTAAAATCTTTCAAATATTCTTGACTTATCAGGTTCTGATATACCTATTCCAGTATCTTTTACTCTAATAACCGCTTCATCTAAATTAGAATATACTGTTATTTTTAATTTACCTCCAATTTTATTGTATTTGATTCCATTAGTAAGTAAATTGTTTAGTAAACTCTCTATTTTTTCCCTATCCGCATTTACAATTACAGGATCTAAGTCTTTTATTATTTCTATTTTTTTTACCCTTGCCATATTTTTTATATTGTCAATGCAATCCTCTGCCAAAGGTTTTAAATCAAATTCTGTAATCTCTAAGTTAATAGCTTCCTTTCCCGTATATTTTGAAAGTGAAATCAAATCAGTTATTAGTTCCAATTGCTTTCTTGCATCGTCAATGATTATTCCAGCAAACTCTTTTGCCTTTTCATCTTTAGCAATGCCTTCATGTATCATCTCTGCATGACCGATTATAGATGTTAAAGGCGTTTTTAATTCGTGGGTTACATTTGCAGAAAACTCTGAACGAAGTTTTTCCATCGCTTTGTACTGTGCCATGGAAAACATTGAGTTTCCCTTTTCTTTTTCAAGTATATCCAAGAGTTTTTTTATATCTTCATCATATTTAATATCCAATTTGTCATCGTTAAAAATTTCAGATATTATGATTGCTGAAATATTTTTAGGATTGTACTTAGCTTTTTGGTTTAAAAGTAAAAAATAATTTATAGTAGCGCAGAGTAGCAAAATAAGACCTGTTATTAAAATCAGGTCTTTGTTCGCCTTTAGAATGTAGTCAAATAATATTTTAAACACTATGAATAAACTTAGGTAAATTATTCCCAGTTTTTTTAAAATGTCCTTGTCCATTTTATTCTCCGTCTACGATTTTATAACCTACATTTCTAACTGTTACGATATATCCTTCTCTGTCGAGTTTTTGTCTTAAAGTTCTTATATGAACGTCTATTGTTCTGGTTTCACCTTCGTAGTCGAATCCCCAAATCTCCTCTGTAAGCTTTTGTCTTGAAAGGACTATATTCTTGTTTTGGATAAGATAGTGTAAAAGTTCAAACTCTTTGAAGGTAAGTTTTATTTTTTCCCCAGCAACTTTGACAGTTCTTTTAGAAAGGTCCATTTCAATATCTCTAAATATTATTTTTCCATCAACTTCTTCAGATTGATTTTTGCCATAGCGTCTAAGCACAGCCTTGATTCTCGAAATGAGTTCCATAACTCCAAAGGGTTTGTTCACATAGTCATCCGCACCCATGTCAAGACCTCTAACCTTGTCTATTTCTTCATCTTTAGCAGTAACCATTATAACTGGAATATCCTTGTACTCTTCGTTACTTCTCAGCCACTTTAAGATTTCATATCCATCCATGCCTTCAAGCATAATATCCAGCAAAATTAAATCTGGGGTTTCTTTTTTTATAGCTTCCATAAATAAATCTCCATCAGGAAAGCCTTCTGCTTTAAATCCTGAGTTATCTAAAGCATATACTACCAAATCTCTTATATTGTCTTCATCTTCCACTAAATAGATAGTTCTCATATTATCCCAACTTTTTTCCATGTGGTAAATGTTCAACATGTTTTCCTGTTATTGAATATTCCACCCATTCAGAAATATTTTCAGCATGATCTCCAATTCTCTCTAAGTACTTTGCAGTCATAAGTATATCTACTGCATACTCTGCAGATGAAGATGTATCAGCAGTTTTTATTTCTTTAATAACATCTTTTCGAACCTTGTTAAATAGTCCATCTACTTTGTCGTCATGTTTTTTTATACTATCAACTAAAGAAAGATCTCCTGTTACAAAGCTCTTTAAACTCTCTTTTAACATTTCAATTGAAACATCTGCCATTTCCATAATATTTTCATAAGTTTCGTCTTTAGTAATTTCTGGAATAGTCATTACTATCTCTGCTATGTCAACAGCATGATCTCCAATTCTTTCCATGTCAGTAACCATTTTTAGAGCAGAAGAAATAAGTCTTAAGTCACTTGCTACTGGTTGCTGTCTTAGTAAGAGTTTTAAAGCTCTTTCTTCGATTCTTCTCTCATATTCATTTACATCATCATCATTTTCCATAATGAACTTTGCCTTAATCAAGTCCTTATTTCTAAAGGATCTTATAGCTTCTATAATTCTAACGGAGATTAGTTCTCCCATCTCAGTCAGTTCTTCATTGAGCATATTTAATTCTTCATCAAATTTACTTCTCATTTTTCCCCCTAACTAAAACGACCCGTAATATAATCTTCCGTTCTTTGATCTTTGGGAACGCTGAACATTGCTTCTGTGTCAGAAAACTCTACCAAGTCTCCAAGTAGGAAGAATCCTGTTTTATCAGAAACTCTTGTTGCCTGTTGCATGTTGTGAGTTACTATAACTATAGTGAATTCTTTTTTCATATCATCAAGAAGCTCTTCTATCTTAGAAGTGGATATTGGATCAAGCGCTGAAGTTGGTTCATCCAAAAGAATTACTTCTGGTTCAACAGCCATAGCCCTTGCAATACAAATTCTCTGTTGTTGTCCACCAGATAGTGCCAAAGCGGACTTGTTTAACTTGTCCTTTACTTCATCAAAAATAGCTGCTTGCTTTAGTGATCTCTCAACTATCTCATCCAATCTCTTTTTATTTTTTATACCATGGGTTCTTGGTCCATAAGCAATGTTGTCATAGATTGACATTGGAAAAGGATTTGGCTTTTGAAAAACCATTCCAACTCTCTTTCTAAGTTCATAAACATCAATTTCAGAGAAGATTTCTTTACCATCCAAGTATATATTACCCTCTTTTCTATAGGACGAAACCAAGTCATTCATTCTATTTAAACTCTTTAATAAGGTTGACTTACCACAACCCGAAGGTCCTATAAATGCAGTTACCTCATTTTCTTTTATTTCCATATTCACATTTTTTATGGCATGAAAATCGCCATAATATGAATTAAAATTCTCTATTTTAATCTTAGTTTTGTTCATCTATTTATTCCTTCCAAGTTTTTTTGCCATTAAGGTTGAAATCCCATTAATAATTAAAATTATTATTAAAAGTATGACTCCTGTAGCATAGGCTTGATTTACATTAAGCCCTTCTGATGAAAGTGCATACATATGAAGAGCCAGTGTCCTTCCTCCAGATGCAGGTCCTACAATGCGTTTTGGAATCTCCGCAACTGTCCCAGATGTAAATAACAGAGCTGCAGTTTCCCCTACAATTCTTCCTATACCAAGGATAACACCTGCAAGTATTCCCGGCATGGCTGTTGGTAGTACAATTCTTACAATTGTTCTTACTTTTCCTGCTCCAAGTCCAAAACTTCCATCTCGAAGTTCTTGGGGAATTGCAATAAGAGCTTCTTCTGTACTCCTCATTATTAGGGGAAGTATCATTATCGCTGTTGTCATTGCTCCTGCAAGAATTGAGATATTCCACTTTAGATATATAACAAAAAATAACATTCCAAAAAGACCATATACTATTGACGGTATGGCAGATAGAGTATCTGCCGTTACTCTAACCACTCTTACAATTAAATTATCTTTATTTGAATATTCTGCCAAGTAAATTGCAGTCATTATTCCAAGAGGAACAGCAACTAAAAGCGCCAATAAAACCATTATAAGCGTATTTATAATCGCTGGAAACATGGACACATTGTCACTTGTGTATCTAAGGGAAAACAACTTTGGCTCAAGATATGGAATTCCTCTTATAAGCACAAATGTCACCACAAATACTAAACTTAATAGGGTTAATATGGAAAAGAAATATATAAAAAATTTTAAAATTTTAGATGATTTAGTCATGCTTTATCCCCCTGTTCTTACTGATTACAAACAATAGGTTGATTATCAAGATAAATATAAATAGTACAGCTCCCGTTGCTATAAGTGCTTCTCTATGAAGCTCTGCCGCATAACCCATTTCCGTAACTATATTCATAGTCATTGTCCTAACTCCTCTAAAGAGTCCTTTCGGCATTCTTGGTTGTCCACCTGCAACTAAGATTACCGCCATAGTCTCTCCTATGGCTCTACCCATTCCCAAGATAATTGCAGATATAATTCCTGACTTTGCCGCTGGAAGTACAACTGTAAAAATTGCCCTCTCCTTTGTAGCTCCAAGACCTATTGCCCCTTCGTAATAACTTTCATCTACAGAGTTTATAGCTGCTTGTGAAAGTGATATTACTGTTGGTAATATCATAATCCCAAGAATTATAATCGCTGAAAGCATTGTTAGCCCATTTTTGTTTATAACTTTTGCTATAACTGGAACTACCAATGTAAGTCCAAAGAAACCATATATTATTGAAGGTATGCCTGCCATTAAATTTATTCCTGCAGTAAATGTAGAATGTAATTTCTTAGGGCAATACTTAGCCATAAATATTGCAGTGAAAAGCCCAGTAGGAACTCCAAGGATTACGGCTCCAAGAGTTACATAGAAACTGGAAATAATAAATGGCAATATTCCAAAACTTGGGGGACTGGCAGTAGGGGACCATTTGGTCCCCAAGATAAAGTTTTTTATTCCGATTTCTTTTATTGTAGGTAGTCCTCTTGAGAATATAAAGAAGCAAATCACTATTACTGCAAGTATTGAAACACATGCAGATATTAGGGCTACATACTTAAAAGCATTTTCTTTTCTATAAAACTTTTTTCTATCTTTTTCTACCATGCTATCACTCTATTTTACATCTTCCCAGTCTTCAATTTCTCCAAGATAAACTGATTTTAAAGTATCCAAAGAAATATTTTCTAAACTGTTGTCTTTGTTAACTATTACTGCAATTCCGTCCATGGCTATAACAACTTTATTCAAATCTTTTTCACTGTCTTTAAGTTCTCTTGATGCCATACCGATTTGTGCAATGCCATCTTTAACTGATTGAACACCAGTAGTTGAGTCGGACATGTTTACTTGAATCTTAACATTTGGATTAATCTTTCCATAAGCTTCAACTAATTTTTCCATTACTGGAGTTACTGATGAAGAACCAGCTATTGCAATTGAACCTGTAACTTTGTCGTCAGGAGTGTAGTCCTTTGCGTCAGGGCTTTTTACATAACCTTCTTCTTCAACAATCTTTTGTCCTTCTTCACTCAATATGAATCCAATAAAATCCGCTTCTGCTCCAGTAGGTTCTTCCTTTGTAACTATGTTAAATGGTCTTGCTATTTTATAGCTTCCATTTGCTACATTTTCAGCAGTGGCTTCAACATCATCAACCTTTAATGCCTTAACCGTATCATTTAATGAACCTAAAGAGATATATCCTATTGATGATTTTTCTCCTGCTACTGTTGTCATAACTGCTTCAGTGTTATTTTGAATAACTGCTTCCACTGAAGTTGCGTCGTTGCCGTCAGCATCTTCAACTTTAACAAGTTCTACGAAAGCTCCTCTTGTTCCTGATCCTTCTTCTCTTGAAACAACGGAGATCATTCCTTCAATTCCACCGGCAGTATCATTTGAAGCTTCCTCTGTTGCTGTTGTTTCGTTACCAGCACCTTCTGTTGAGTCTGTGTCTGACCCACCTTTACCACATGCAGTAAATAGTAATGTTACTGCCAATAAAATTCCTAAAAATTTAAATTTCCCTTTCATTTTTTACCTCCAACTTTATTGTAACTACAATATAACAAGGCTTTGTTAAATGAAAAGTAGAGATTTGTTAATTCCATGTTAAATAAATTAACATTTGAATTTAGTAAATATCATTTCATTTTATTAAATAGGGCTGTTTTAGTATAATTAAGATATAAAGTTACATGGAGGAAAATATGAAAATTCTCGTAGTTGAAGATGATCAAATGATAAGAGAAGGTATAAGTGAATACCTTCAGGAGTTTGGCTACTCAGTTATAGAAGCTGGAGATGGCAAAGAGGCTTTAGAAAAATTTAATAATGATATGGACCTTGTCATACTTGATATTCAAATACCTTATATAAATGGACTTGATGTTCTAAAGGAAATTAGAAAAAAAAGCGAATTGCCCATTTTAATCCTTACCGCATTTAGCGATGAAGAATATAAAATTGATGCATTTACAAATTTGGCAGACGGATACATTGAAAAACCTTTTTCTCTGCCAGTATTAAAAGTTCAAATAGATTCTTTAATTAAAAAGTACTCTGGAACAAAAGAAAAATTTGAATACAATAACACAGAGGTCAATTTTACAAGTTATACAGCAAAGTTAAATGGCAAAGACATCGACATGAATGCAAAAGAGCTTGAGATTTTAAAATATCTATTAGAAAATGAAGGACAGGCTCTAACAAGGTCTCAAATAATAGACAATGTATGGAAGGAAACTGATGAGATTCCATTCGATCGTGTAATAGATGTCTACATTAAAGAACTAAGAAAAAAATTGGAACTTGACTGCATTGTAACCATAAGAAATGTTGGATATAAATTGGAGAGAAGATGAAAAATTTAAAAATATTTCCTAAGATGTTTATACAGATATTTTCTGTTCTTGGGGTAATAATCCTTCTAAGTCACTCCCTTGTCTTTTTTATTTTTCCAAAAACCTATTTGGAAACCAGAAAGGAAGAGATTACTTCAAAGGCAGATGAAATTTCTTCCAGCCTTAATGGAAAGAGCTTGGACTCAATAAGACAATCACTGGATTTTTATTCCAAGAGCAGCGACATAAAGGCCTTTGTAAATGAAAATGTTAAGGACAATGAAGTTCCCATTGAAAACAACATCGGCATCGACCCAAGTAGTGACAATAACTCCTTAATCATCGAGGAAAGAGAAATCACTTTAGAAGATTCTGAAAAAGTCTTTGTCCAATTTGTTTCTACTACAGATATGAAAAAAGATGCCAAGGAACTAAGTTTGAAATTTTTACCCTTTTCCCTTTCAATTTCATTTCTTTTTTCAATAGTTGTGTCTTTGATATATGCAAAGGCCATAAAGAATAATATTCAAGAGATTAAAAATGTTACAGATAAGATGATGGAGCTTGATGAAGGTGCAAGGTTAAATGTGGATTCTAAAAACGAAGTGGGAGAACTAAAGGAACAGATTAATAATTTATATTTTACTCTGCTTGATTCCATTGACGACCTGGAAGTCAAAAATAAAGAGATTTTAAAGCTTGAAAAATTAAAATACGACTTCTTTAGAGGAGCCTCCCACGAACTAAAAACACCACTGGCAAGCCTAAAGATAATACTTGAAAATATGAAGTTCAATATTGGAAAGTACAAAGACAGAGATTTTTATATCGATAACTGTATTGACATCGTGGATGGACTAAATCAAAACATTTCACAAATACTTTCCATCTCTTCACTGGAACATTTAAAGGACGACGAAGAGACATTAAGGATTAATGATATTTTAGAAGATGTTTTAGAAAAGTATAAAGTAATGGCAAGTCAAAAAAATATTACCATTGAAAATGGGGTTTCAGGCGAAGAACTTTACATTGGTAGGTCTGCCCTTAAAATTATTTTATCAAACCTTGTAAGTAATGCAGTAAAGTACACGAAAGAAGGTGGCTTTATAAACATTGGTGTTAGTGATGATTGGTTTTATATTGAAAATAATTTTGAAAGTGACTTTGACATTGACAGAATTTTTAATGTAGAATTTAATTCCAGCAAAGAAAATAGCAACGGACTTGGACTATATATAGTCAGAAATCTTTTACTAAATTATAATTTGAACTATGATGTTTCGAAGACGCAAGAGAAATTTATTTTTAAAATAGAATTGTCTTAATGAAAGGAGTTAGTATGTTTATTTTAGAATTGTACCAAGAAGGTGTTTCAATTGAACTTGCAACATTTAATAGCGTTGAAGAGGGCAGAGAATTTATTTCAAAACTGGAAGGCTATAGATGCGTTGAGGAAGATGGATTTTTATATGAATCAATAAAATTAGATACCATACCAAACTATTTGGAGCTGGAGTTTAATAATAATATTGTTCCAATTACAAAATTCATGTTTGTTGGCGAGGGGGATATAGATGTTTTTTGGAAGGAGATTCCAAACTTGTCAATGCCAGGAAATGGATTGGTGGAAGGAGTAACAAGGGTTGACGCCTATGCAATTGAAAATAATGATGTGAAAAGTTATATTGAAAACCGTGAGAAGGTTTTTGACGAAGCAAAGAGCTACTTGGAAGAAAAGGGCTTTGAAGTTTCAAGAAGCTACTTTGGCTCAGAAGACGGCGAAGCCATATTGTATAAGGAAAAAAATAGTAATGACTGGCACTTCTTAACACATCTAGATCCTTCCTTTTGTGATGTGGATGATGTCAGAGAAGCAGTGGATGAGTTATTGGAAATGTAATTTCAAAATAAAAATTAATTTTTGTATCAACCTACTCTTAATGGAGTAAGGTTGATACTTTTTATTTTTAAATCTAAAGCAACTTTGTTTTTAAATTCTAAATTATTATTTACTTTCTAGGCGTCTAATAATAATCGACAAAGAAGCAATAACTATAAAGTACAAAGTCAATGCTATAATAGTTTGCATAGTCCAACTAAATTTCCAAGGATTTAAAATTCCATAGGTAAATAAAGTTGCTCCACATAGTAATAGAAGAAATCGAATTATATAAATCCCCTTCATCTTCCTATCTATGACTATATTTTCTTTTTTAGGCTCAATATAAACCTTCCATACTAACTGCATAAAAACACCTACCACCCATACAGCTATACAAATATAAAATAGTCCCCACAAATCGTAGTAGTCTATAAATCCTGAAAATCCGGTGTAAAAGTTTTTGGTATTGTAATCTTGATGTGTTATTGGAACTTCTACAAGTTTTGATATAATCCACATAATTAATATTACTAATGTAGGAAGTGTTAACAAGATATTTATCTTTAAATTTTCAGAGAATCGATTTTTTTGATTTTCAGTAAAGGTGTTATCATTTTTGTCTTCATCGCTCTTTATACTCCCGTCTATGGAATCAATATCATCATTTAATAGATAGTCTATGGAACAATCAAAATACCTAGCCAAGTTGACTATATTATCAATATCTGGAGTTACTCCCGACTCCCACTTTGACACAGCTTGTCTTGATACATTTAATTTTGTCGCTAAGTTTTCCTGTGATAATCCATTCTCCTTTCTTAATTTATAAATTTTTTCACTGAGTAACAAATTTACTACCTCCTCTCCTCTTTATTAATAATATTTTAAAATCAAAATAAAAAATACTCTACCATCTATAGTCTACATTATGTCAACTCCCAGTTGCAATATTGTAAATTAGAGCATTTTTATTTTTTCTTACTGTTTTGTTAACTAAAAAACAAAAACTTCTGACTGGTACTTTACCATAGTCAGAAGCTTTTATATTTCAAGTCTTATTTGACTAACTTTTTAATTTGTATCTATTAGTAAATCTTTAGGATTTTTCTTTAAAATATTTAGTGATGACACTATTAGGGATATTAAAAGCACAATGGACATAAATACAACTACATATACAACTGCCTTTGGCATTATATTTACATCAAGGCTTGTAAGCGTCTTGTTAAATCCGTCAACTTCTGCACCTCCACCAAGTTGGCTTGAGGAAGCTTGTTTTGCAACTTGCTTTGCGATGTCGCCGGTAACTTTTTGTAAAATATTATTTCCAATCATCTTGCCTGTGTAGTCTGCAAGGAAGTATGATCCTATAAATGCAGGTATGGAAATAAAAAGTAATTCGATTACAAATTGTCCAAATATCTTTGCCTTGGAAATTCCTAAGGAAAGTAATACTGCAATCTCTTTTTTTCTTGCGTTCATCCATAACAATAACAACAATGAAACTACAACGCCAGCAAATATTAATGAACCTGCAAATAATTTATTTGCGATTCCGTAGATGCCTGAGATTGATTGTTGTAGTAGTGGATAGTTTGATGAACTCTTTATTAGGTTATATTCTCTCCAGTTGATGTCAAGCTTTCCAAGATTTTTTATAACCTTGTCTAAGTACTTATCTCCCTTTACAAAGAATGTGGCATCTTGATACACCGCTGTGTCCTCTGTGTTGCCGTAGACTTTTGCAGCTGTGTCGATGTCTGTTATTAATGTATTTTCGTATAATTCCTGTGCTGCTGTTACTCCACCTTCGTTGTGACCGTCAAATAGGCCTTTAATTTCAACTTCCACAGTTTCGTCTGCGCCCTTTTCGTTGTCCGCATCAAATAGATTGGATTTTATTTTTAATTTATCTCCAATTTTTAAATTATTTTTTGCAGCCAAGTCCTTATGCATTAAAATTTTATTTTTATCTTGTGGTTCTAAGTGATTGCCTTCAACTAATTTATATGCTCCTGAAACGAATTTAGTTTCCTTTGATGAGTCGTTGACTCCTGTAAGCATAACGGTTCTTCCGAAGTTCTTTGCTCTTTCTTCAGACATACCTGCACGGGTTTCGTCTGTTTCTATAATATCATGGTCCACAAGGTCTGCAACGCTGTTAATCCTCTTAACATAGTCGTCAATGTCCTCTGACTCAGCTATCTTTTTTATGTCTTCACCTTTAACATTTCCGCCACCTCTCGGTGTTCCCATGTTGACCTGTCTATTTATCTCCATAGAAAAACTATTTGTAATATTTCCAAAGGTTTCTTTAGACGCTCTATCTGTGGCATCTTTTATGGATAAACTGATTAGGCTAAGTGTTGACATGGCTAAGATAACCAACAGGATTATCAATGATTTTAAACTCTTTCTTGTTACATATGCAAAAGCATTTTTAATCAATGCTATACCTCCTAATTTTTTCTTACTTCTTTTAATTTCTTGCTATCAAGTTCTAACACAACATCAGCCGCCTTAGCAACTTCCTTGCTATGAGTTACAACTATTACACATTTATTTCTCTCTTTTGCAAGTTTCTTTAACACGTCAATAATTTCGCCAGCTGTTCCGTCATCTAAGTTGCCAGTAGGTTCGTCGGCTAAGATTACTGGCGCCTCTGACACCAATGCCCTCCCTATTGCAACTCTCTGTTGTTGTCCTCCAGAAAGTTTCATAACATTTCTTTTTACTTGACTCTTATCAAGTCCAAGCTCTAATAGTATATCTTCAGATGCCTTGCTGTTTACAAGTCTTATATTTTCCAGTGGTGAAAGGTAATCAATTAGGTTATAGTTTTGAAAAACCAGGGAGATATTATTTTTTCTGTGATTGCTATATCCCTTTTTTTCTATGTCTTCACCTTCAAATAAAATTTTTCCACTCTTCGGCTTGTCAAGTCCTGCCAGTAGTGAAAGCAAGGTTGACTTTCCCGTTCCCGATTTACCGATTATGGCATAAAATTGTCCAAGTTCAAACTTTTGATTTACTGATGACAAAACTTTTTCTCTTGAGTTTGAATAACTATATGTTACATTTTTTATTTCTAATACGTCCATTACATTCTCCTAACTTATTTTTGATAGTATTTCTTTTGGCTTCTTTATTAAGATTAATCCAGATGCAATTATAACTGAAAGGATTATGATGCTGATTAAAATTCCATAGCTTTGCAAGAAAGTAATAAGGCTTTCTGAAAATTTCTCACTCTTTAACATATTGTCAGTAACAGCGCCAGCACCTTCTGCGTTTATAAATCCACCAACAATTTGACTTAACATAATATTACCAAATAGTAGTGAAAAAACTGTTGCAGGTATTGAGACAAATAATAGTTCGAGGATAAACTGTCCTACAATCTTAATCTTACTTACTCCGATGGATAAAAGTATTCCTATTTCGTAGATTCTCTCTCTTAACCAAAGTATTAATATAAGGGAAAGTACAACCACACCACCAATCATTATGGCATAGGTCATAATCTTTATAATATGTTTTATTCCTGTTACAGACTCAAGGGCTTCTTCAAAGGCGTTTGAGTCCTTTTCTAAATTATAATCTTCCCATGGAGCGTCTATGGATTTTATTTTACCCATTGACTCTTTCATCTTGTCCGCAGTTTCTGAAAATAGAGAAACTTTATTTACAATTTTACTGTCGCTATCTCTTCCTATGGCACTTTGAGCTCCCTCATAGTCAACAAAAATATTATTTTCGCTAAAGTCTGATGACATTCCAGTGTACATTTCCTGTTTCTTTCCTGAAAATATTCCAACAATTTCAAACTTTTCTTCCTTATTAGAATCGGTTTGTCCAAGTTCAATAAACTCAAGACCAATTTTATCATGAAGTTTCAAATTATTCTTCTTAGCAAACTCTTCATGGACAAGGACTTTGTTTATATCTTTCTTTTCAATATGTCTTCCCTCTTTAATGGTAAACACGCCGCTACTAAAAAGTACATTTCTCTTTGTGCTATTAGCACCTTCTACAGCCAGAATATTTTTAAATTCATCTGGTAAATCTTCCCTTTGAACTTTCTGCTCACCTTCCACAACCTTTGCATCAGTCGGTTTTGCCATTCCAAAGTATTGGTACACCACTTCGTCAATTTCTTTTATTTTTTCAATGTCTTTGAACTTGTTTGTCTCAAAATGTCCATTGTCTTTTCGTGTGAGTGCCAGTGAGGAGTTGGAAGATTTATAAAGGGACTCTTCCATCTTCCCACTGGACTTCATCACACTTAAACATGAGTATAGACATGAAAGGACAATTGTTAAGATTATAAAGACGATAATTGTACGATTCTTTTTTCTCGTAACATATCTTAAAGCATTTTTAAACAATGTAAACTCCTTTAATTTTTGAATTTATAGTTGATAGCCTGTACTGGACATGCGTTTTTACATCTTGCACATCGAATACATTCTAAGTGATTACAATTTTTTACAGGATCTATATTCATTTGGCAAACTCTTTTACATTTTCCACAATTAATACATTTGTCTTTGTCGACTCTATATCTGAATACTGATATTGGATTAAATACTGAATAAATTGCTCCAAGGGGGCAAATGTATTTGCAAAAAGGTCTGTAGATTATAATGGAAAGAAGTATTGTTATGATTAAGATTGTAGCCTTCCAATAATATAAAAATCCTATGGCACTTCTCATGGTTTTGTTTAGTAACACAAGGGGTATTCCACCTTCAAGCATTCCCACAGGACAGATTAGTTTGCAGAAAAATGGTGAACCCTGTCCTAAAACATCAACCAAAAACAAAGGTAATAATATTACAAAGACAAGTAGAATAACATATTTTAATTTTCTTAAGTGCTTGTCATACTTAAATGTTTTTATCTTTTTAAAAAATGGAATCTTGTATAGTAAGTCTTGAAAAAGACCAAAGGGACATAGCCAGCCACATACAAATCTTCCAACAAGTGCTCCTATAAAAAATAAAAATCCAACTATGTAGTAACTAAATTTGAAATTTGAATTTCCTATTACCGCTTGTAACGACCCTATGGGACACGAGCCTTTGGCTCCAGGACATGAATAACAATTCATGCCCGGAACGCAAATCTTCTTTAAATTCCCACCGTAAATTTTACCGGTTTTATATCCTTCAAAGTAGGAGTTGGTTATTAAAAACCAACATGACTGAAAAATATGTCTTATAGAGTCGTGTATTTTATATTTATTTTTCTTGTTTCTGTTCATTTTATCCAATTCCTATACACTCCATACATATTCTTATGGCCTTTTCCAATACAACCTTTGCTTCCCCATTATTGTATCCATAGTAAATCATTCCAATACCAATGGCTATGATTACAAAGCTTGTAACTCGGCTCTTTAAAATTTTTTCTTTCATATTTATTTATTTAAATTTTCTAATTCTTTTTCTACAATCTTCTTCCAGTCCTTTAAATCGTGGGAGCCTGAGTAAGTTTCTCCAACAATCTTTCCATTTTTATCAATGAAGAAAGTTTCTGGTAGAGCTTGAATTCCGTTTAATCTTCCATTGAAGTTAGTCTTGTCTGGCATTAAGAATGGATAATTTGCCTTTGTCTTTTCTTGAATTGTCTTTGCCTTTGCAATAGCATCTTTGTTTTCGCCAGCTTCATCAACTGTGTCAGTTACAATACCTACTACATTAACCCCCTTGTCCTTCATTTCCTTTTGAAGTTCAACAAGATCTGGAATTTCTTTTATACAAGCTGTGCACCATGTTGCAAATACATTTACCATTGTAAGGTCGTAGTTTTCATAGTCCTTCTTTGAAAATTCTTTTCCGTTAATGTCCTTTGTAACAACGTTACTTATGTCTTCAACAGAACCCCCACCAAATGCTTCTGTACCTTCTAAGTCAGTTTTTTCTTGTAGTACAAATCCATTTTCTGGTCTGTCTTTTTTATCTATGATTTCAATTTCTGTCTTTCCAAATTCTTCAGCTAAGTCGCTACCATTTTTAGTGCTTAAATAATATTCATATTTACCATCTGATGATTCACCAATTTTTTTATGGCTGTCACATTTTGTTATTTTAGAAATTTCATCTTCAGACATTCCCTTTTCAAACATTCCTAAAGTAGCAACTCTTTCAAGAGCTTCTTGCCACTTTTCAAACTCGTCACCCATTTTTCCCACTTCAGCATTTTTTTGTTCTTCAGTCATCTTGCTGAAAGTTAACATTGCATATCTTAACTCTTTGTCTATTGGGCTTTGATCGTCTGACATATTTAATTCTTTATTCTTAATAGCAGACTTGATATTTTCTGGAAGTTTGAACTTAAGTCCAAGATACTCATATACGTATTCGTCCTTTGCTTCAAGTCCATAGTCAGCTGGTTTAAAAGTTTCGTTACTACCTTTTGCATCAGTTGTCATGCCAGCTTTTTCAGAATCAATGGACTGAGTTACTCCACTCTCTGTAGAATTTTTGTTTTCATTTCCCTTCTTTTGACATCCTACAGCGCTAACTGTTAAACATACTGCAAGTAAAAATGTCGCTTTCTTTAATAGATTTTTTTTCATTATTTTTTCCTCCAAATTTATTCTCATAAGTAAATTTTTGTAATTCATTTTTGATTACAAACATATCTTACAGGAGTTTTATGAAACGTTTATGAAATGAAAAAAATAATTTGAAATTTTTTATTTTTTTTAATCTCTCAAAGCTTTTAAATAAAAAAATACCCTATAGCCCTTTAGCTATAAGGTATTACTTCTACTTTAAAAGTTTTCCAGAAATCCATGCTTCAACTTTTTTACCATCTCTTAAATTGGTAACAGTTCCGTAGCACCAAATTCTATTTCCATCATTTTTTATTTTCTTTATTTCAATTGCATCGCCTTCAAGGGCAAGCCCTACAACCTTGCCGTCTAAACTTGGTTGTGATCTTAAATTTGATCTTTCGGCTTTTATCTCTACAGTCTTCCCTATCCAATTTTCTGGATTTTGAGGAAGTTCAACAGTCTCAACATCAGTTACATTTGAGTTTGAACCAACAGTATCTTCATCCAATACATCTAAGTTAACTTTTGAAAGAAGAGCGTTAGCCTTTTCAGAGTCCCCTACTATTTTCACATAGTCCTTTAATATTGATGATGCCAAATAGACATTATCGTCATCAATCGCCTTGTTAACTTCAGAAATAATACTATCTTCAGCCTCTTTTAATTTTTTGTTTGCTTCCTCATAATATTTTGAGCCTTCTCTATCTATGCGAGCAAGGATTTTTATAGCTGAAAGATAGTCTCCGTCCTTAAGTTTGCTTTCTCCCTGATGAAATATTTTGGACTCTTCCTTCAGTTTAAGAGTTTCCTCTCTCTCTTTTTCATACTTTTTATCCCCAGTCTTTGTGTATAGCCTTGAATAAATTGTTGACGCTGGGCCGAATTCTTCATCCTTGATATAGCCAATAGCTTCTTGCTCCAATTTTTTTAGTCCCGACTTATTTACTGCATAAGATGAGATTATAGCAATGATAATAATAAATATAATTGCGCCAATACCTATGGCAATTTTACTTGATTTTTTTAAATTCATATAAACCACCTATAACTTGTTATATTAATAATACTACAATTTTAGTGTTTAGGTAAAGCTTAACATATTTTATGAACCACAACTTCTTTAGAAATTTTATCTATATCCTCTCTCCTTGCCAAGTCTTTAGAAAAGGCAGTTGCAGTAGCACATGACATTGCTATTCTAAAGGACTCTTCCAGATCTGCAGTTCTTATATAAGTTGAAATAAATCCTGCAATCATAGAATCTCTAACACCTTCAGTCTTCACTTCATTTCCCTTAACGCCTTCACCTCTGTAGACACAGTCTCCACTAAATAGATAGGCTCCGTCTTTTCCAAGAGAAATTATTGCATGTTTTGCTCCCATATTAAGAAGTTCTCTTCCATATTTAATAAGAGTTTTCTCGTCTTCAATTTTTGTATCGAAAATTTCTTCCACATCCAAAATATTTGGTTTTATCATTAGAGGACCTCTTTTTATAAAATTTTTCAACTGACTTGGATATGCATCAACTATGAACTCAGCTTTATTTGCCTTGCATATAGAAATAATTCTATCAAGAATATCCTTGTCAACATTTGGTGGAAGACTTCCCATTAGTATTACAGTGTCCCCTTCTTGGATTCGTGAAATAAAATATAGGAGTTCAGTTTGTTCATTAAAAGATATGTTTGGTCCCTTACCATTTATTACGATGTTATGATTGTATAGTTTAATATTTATTCTCGTCTCATCGTCTATTTCTATAAAGGAAGTTTGAATCCCCTCCATATTAAGCCATTCTTTTATAAAATCTCCCGTGTGTCCACCAAGAAATCCTGTGGCAACTGAAGGCATACCCATTCGCCTTAATACCCTTGCTACATTTATGGCTCGACCTCCAGGAACTCTAAGCTCCGACGTCATTCTATTTTTATAATTTTTCTTGATTCCATCAACTTCAACTATAAAGTCCATTGATGGATTCAGGCTGATTGTATATATCATAAAATCACCTACAATTTTGATATCATCATTGTTACAATTGGTTTGAAAACAATAATACTAAATATTTCAATTCCGAAAACTACTATACTTGAAAGAGCAAGGTTTTTTAAATCCCTTTTGTCTTTCCATTTATTCATTAAAATCCCCTCAAGTATTAGGGTTTCTAAAATCATAAATATTATGAATAGTAAAGCAGACCTTCCTCTAACTCCATATCCAAGGATTAATCCAACTCCTGGAACAAAGTCGATTAAGATGTAAAAAAGTAATCTCATCACACTTGTAATAACTGCAAATGCGACTATTTTCGAAAACTTTTCACAGTCTTTAACTTCTTTAAGCTTATCCCACTTGTCAAAAGTCATAATTATATATGGCTTTAAAATTATCATAGCCAAGGCAAATACCGATACTACTATGGTTATTAAAAATCTATTTACACTTAGTGTTTGGGTTGGGCTGGACTTTCTTATCACATCTGTGTTGGTCACCAATATGAATAGAGTAGAAAGTATTATAAAGAAGTCTTTGTAAAATCCCCTTGGACTTTCTAAAATTTCTATAAAACTCTTTAGTGGATTAAATATAGTCTTCATTATCTTAAAATTAATCTCACTGAACATGACTCTTAGGTCTATAGGAGATTCTTCCCTATCTGGGTTTTCCATATAGTTTCTTGCTCTATTCAGGCTATCCTCTTCCCATTCCCTTTGAGTGCCTTCGCTATTTTCACTATGAACCTCTTCCTCATCTTCCACATTTTCATCATCAGAGATTTTTTCAACATAATTTTCTTCTTCATTTCCAATATCTTTATCATCTGAATTTTTTTCATTCACAGATAAATCTAATTCATCTTCAACATCATCTAAATCATTTTTTCCTTTAGATTTATTTGACACTTCACAATTTTCAATTTCTTCCTCTGACTTTGTTTCTTGAATATTTCCCGAATTTTTTAATATTTCTTCAAACCTTTTTGCTTTTTCTTCTTTGGTTTCTTGCTTTATATCTTCTTCAAAAGATTTTTCTTCTTTTTTTATTTCTTCATTCTTATTCGAATATTTATTTTTATAAAATTCATTTATGTTAAGTCCACACATGGGACAGAATTTTGAGTTTTCAGGAATTTTTTCGCCACATTCTGGGCAGTACATAAAATCACCTCGTTAATATTATAGCACTATAGTAAGTGGTTTTATTATTCGTTGACTTGTTGTAACTTTCTACCATGTTATGCCAAACTTACCTGAATGTGCGTTTTGAATCATCTGTCCCAATACGTCCATTGAGCTATCCAAAGACCAATCCACTTCTTCATGCATAATCCTAATTACAATATAGCCCTGTTTAGTTGCCACAATGTCTACTAAACTGTCCTTTAGTGCATTTGGAAGAGCGTTTGTAGAATTATCTTCAAGCTCATCACATTTTTTCATCCAAAACTTTCGTGGGTATCCAAGTTTTAAACTTGCAGGGTAATTTTCAAGTGAAATCTTTCTGTCATTTGTGAACTTGCCATTGCCATCATAAACAAATATCATTTTCTCTGCTTCACAAAATGCAGTGAGCATAATGTCATCCCATAGCTCTTCAAGGTCTGAAATATTGTATTTATTATCAAATGCATCAAGAATATTTTTTATATCCTCATCATGTTCTATTTCCCTTTTTAAAAAATCTAATTTTTTATTGTATTCCACATCTCCATTAAAATAGATTCTTATAGTTTTTTTCCAAGCTTCAATCTGCTCTTTTTCATCGTGTTTTCTATTAAATATACTACTTGTCATAATTACTCTCTCTATATGTTCCAAATTTCATCTGCATACTCTCTAATAGTTCTATCTGAAGAGAACTTTCCTGCGTTTGCAATATTTTTTAAACTCATCTTAGCCCACTTTTTCTTATCTTTATAGGCTTCGTCAATCCTTTCATGGGCTTTCCTATATTCATGAAAATCATAAAGCACATAATAGTTATCTGCAAAAGGGTCTCTTTCATTTACTAAGGCATTATATATCTCCAAGAACATATACGATCCATTGTCATTTATTTCATCGGATAACAGTGTGTCCACAGTTCTCTTTATTATTGGATCCTCTTCATAAAGTTTTCTTGGATTATAATCATCTTTAATATCTCTAAGTTCCTCAACTGTCGCTCCAAATTGGAAGTTGTTTTCAACTCCCGCCTCTTGAAATATTTCGATATTTGCACCGTCATATGTTCCAAGGGTCAAAGCTCCATTAAGCATAAATTTCATATTTCCTGTACCTGAGGCCTCTTTACCCGCTGTTGATATCTGTTCAGACACATCACATGCAGGATAGATTTTTTCTCCATAGGTCACTCTAAAGTTTTCCACAAATACAACTTTTATCTTTTCTGATACAACCGGGTCGTTATTAACAAGTTTTGCAACTTCATTTATGAATTTTATTATTGACTTTGCTCTAAAATAACCAGGGGCTGCCTTTCCTCCAAAGATAAATGTTCTCTTTGGTATATCAAGTTCTGGATTTTCTTTGATTGTGTGATATAGATAAACGATGTGAAGGGCATTTAAAAGTTGTCTCTTATACTCGTGAATTCTCTTAACTTGAATGTCAAATATGGAATCAGGGTCAATGTCAATTCCCTCGTTTGTCTTTATATATTTCGCAAGTTTCTTTTTATTATTTTGTTTTATATCCCAAAGTCTTTCAAGAACCTCATCATCGTCAAGATATTTTTCAAGCTCTTTTAGTTTTGACAAGTCCTTTGTCCATGAGTCATCACCAAATAGTTCTGTAATTAATTCTGAAAGCTCAGGGTTTGAATATAGTAACCATCTTCTTGGTGTTATTCCATTAGTCTTATTCAAAAATTTATTTGGATATAGCTCGTAAAAGTCCTTTAGTGTTTCATGCTTTAAAATCTCTGTGTGAAGTCTTGCAACTCCATTTACTTTGATTGAAGTGTGGATTGCAAGGTTTGCCATCTTAACAACGCCGTCACTGCATATCTCCAAGTGCTCTATCTTTTTATCATCATAATTTTTTGCCTTTAATTCAAGTCTAAATCTTCTGTCAATCTCTTTTATAATTTCAAGGCATCTTGGATTTGTGGTGTCAAGAATATCTTCTGTCCACTTTTCCATGGCCTCTTCTAAGATGGTGTGGTTTGTAAAGGCAAACACTTCGCCAGTAATCTTCCATGCATCATCCCATGATAAAAAGTTTTCATCCATAAGCACTCTCATAAGTTCTGGAATTGCCATTACAGGATGTGTGTCATTTAATTGAATTACATGATATTTTGAAAAATCTTTAAACTTAATATCAAGTGGAAAATTCTTTTTATATCTTGATACCATATCTTGAATTGAAGCAGAAACGAAAAAATATTGTTGTTTTATCCTTAATATCTTTCCTGCTTTTTGTGAGTCATTTGGATAGAGTACTCTCGTAATATCTTCAGCCCTGTTCTTTGCTGACATGGAGTCATCGTATTGAAAATTGTTGAACTTCATAAAATTAAATCCATCAACAGACTCCGCTTGCCATAACCTAAGTGTATTTACTCTATTGGATCTATATCCCACTATGGGACTGTCATATGGAACTGCATAAACCATCTGATCTTTGAACTTAACTATCTTGGTGTCAGCTTGGCGTCTTATAGACCAGTTGTCTCCAAGAGATGTCCAATCGTCTCCCTCTTCCATTTGAAACCCTTCTTTGAATGACTGTTTAAAAAGTCCTTGAGAATATCTAACTCCATAGCCTTCAAGAGGTAAGTCTTCCGTTGCAGCAGACTCCATAAAGCAAGCTGCAAGTCTTCCAAGGCCTCCGTTACCAAGAGCCGGATCTTCTTCCACATCTTCTATGGCTCCAATAGATACATTAAGAGCATCTAAAGTTTCTTTAACTTCATCATAGATCCCATAATTTAAAATATTGTTTCCAAGGGATCGTCCTATTAAAAACTCCGCTGAAAAGTAATAGGCTTTTCTTTTATATTTATCTTCTTTTCTCGTCCTAATCCAATCGTCATTTATATCTGACATTATTGCAAGTGAAAGTCCATCATATTTTTCTTTCGTACTAACTTCATTTACATCTTTACCTGTTTTATATTTTATAAGATCTTTAGTCGTATCTAATACTTTTTTATCTGTCATTAATAACCTCCTCATTTAGAAGCTCTTACTTTTTTACAATGTAATTTATACCTCTAAGTAATATTATAGTATACTTAAATTGAAAAGACATCAAAATTATAGTATTATAAAGCTATTCAATGTGATAGGAGATTGTAAATTTGAAAAATATATTTGTCATCTATGGTGGAATATCCGTAGAACATGAAGTATCTATTCTCTCTGCACAAAATGTTATTAACGGATTGGATAGAAAAAAATTTAAAGTTTACCCTTTGTACATAGATAAGAAGGGTCGTTTCGTTTCATATGGAGAATGTAAAAATTTTATTGAAGACTACAATGAACTCAAGCTTAAAGGCGAAGGCACTGTCTCTTCTTCCATAGCAAAATTTTTAAAAGAGGTCTATAAAGAAGGAGAAGAAAATGTATTCTTTCCTATAGTTCATGGCACATATGGAGAAAATGGTGAACTGCAAGGCTTTTTGGAAATAATTGACGAACCATATGTAGGCAACTCCGTTGTATCTTCTGCAATTTGTATGGACAAAGCCTTTTCAAACCAGCTCTATGAAGAAAATAATATTCCTCAAGCAAAATTTAGAGTCATGACAAATCTTTCATATGAAGATGATTTAAAAAATAAAGATGAAATCATAAAATGCTTAGGTCTACCAATGTTTGTAAAGCCATGCAACTCTGGTTCTTCTATTGGAATTACAAAAGTTCACACAAAAGATGAACTTGAACAAGCGGTTTTGGAAGCTTTGAAATTTGATAACAAAATTTTGTTGGAAGAAGCCATCATTGGAGATGAACTTCAAGTTTCAGTTATAGGAAATGAAAACCCGGTAGCTTCTCTACCTGGCGTTTCAAGGGTACAGCAGGAATTTTACAACTATGAAAGCAAGTACTTTGACGACAGAACCATTCACATCGTTCCCTTTGAACTGAAGGATGGAGAAACTGAAAAAGTTCAAGAGCTTGCAAAAAAAGTTTATAAACTATGTAACTGTTCTGGTTTTGCAAGGGTGGATATATTTTTACGAGACAGCGACAGGAAGATGCTTGTAAATGAAATAAACACTGCACCTGGAATGACCAATCACTCTATGAGCACAATGCTTTGGAAGGTCACTGATGGAACAGAATTTTCAGAACTTTTGGAAAAATTAATTGATTATGGAATAGAAAGGTACAATAAGGATAAAGAACTTATAAGGTTAATATAATGATTGAAAGAAAACTTTTAGATATTGCAAGAATGTGCGATGGGGAACTTTATAATATCTCCCATGGTGATATAGATATTAAAGGTGTTTCCACTGATAGCAGAACCGTTGAAAAGGGAAACCTCTATATACCAATTGTAGGAGAAAAATTTGATGGTCACGACTTTGCCTTCGACGCTCTTGAAAAGGGAGCTGCTGCCATTCTTTGGGAAAAAAAGAGATTTCTACCAAGAAACGATATTCCTGTAATTATTGTTGAAGACAGCTTTAAAGCTATGACAAAACTTGCAAAAAGTTATAGGCTATCTTTAAAATGTAAAGTGGTTGCCCTTACAGGTAGTAATGGAAAGACAACTACAAAGGATATTATTACAGGACTCTTAAAACAAAAGTATAAAGTAGATTGCACAAAAAAGAATTTCAATAATGAATATGGTCTTCCAAGGACGATTTTTGAATTAGACGAAGACTGTGAGATTGCAGTATTGGAGCTTGGAACTGAAAAGTTTGGTGACATATCTCTACTTACAGATATTTGTCAACCTGATTATGCAATTATCACAAACATTGGAGATTCTCATCTATTAAAACTAAAGACAAAAGAAAATATTGCAAGGGCAAAGTTAGAAATTCTTGAAGGCTTGGATGAAAATGGAATTTTCTTATATAACTACGATGATCCAATTTTAAGAAAAGTTGTAAAAGAATTTAAACTTCCAGAAAGGACCTTTACCTATGGCATGGACAAGGACTGTGACTTTGTAATAGAACCAGGCATAGCTGACGCTTCTGGAACAACATTTACAATGGACAGCCACATCTATACAGTTCCATTACTTGGACAACATCAAATGTATAACGGTGGCATCGCAATAATAATATCAGAATTTTTCAACTTGGATTACCCGACAATTGCAAAAGGTCTTACCGACATTGAACTGACAGGAATGAGAAACGAACTGATTCATCAAAAGAACTTCGACATATTAAACGACTCTTACAAATCAAACCCTCAATCTCTTGAAGCTTGCTTGAGAACCATTTATAGCTTAAAGGACTACGACAAAAAAATTGTAGTAATTGGAGATATGTTGGAACTTGGAGTTGATGAAGTTCAAATTCACAAAGACATTGCCGATGAACTGGATCCTCAAAGACTGGACTATGTTCTTACAATTGGTACTTTAGCAAAAAACATTTCAGATGTTGCTAAACAAAATTTTCCTGAAGACACCTGCTTTCACTTCGATTCAAAAATAGAACTGGTAGAGAAACTAAAGGAAATAATTACACCAAATACATTAGTTATGGTCAAAGCTTCAAGGGCTATGAAACTTGAAGAAATAGTTAATAGTCTAATCGAATTTGAAGGGTCTTTAAATTGATAATTTATGTTGATGGGGATAGCTGTCCAGTTATCCCCATTATTAAAGATATTTGTAACAGTAAAGATTTAAAGTATATGGTCATCTCTGACTACAACCACGATTTAAAAGTTCCTGAAGAAAACCGATTTATCGTTGACTGTGAACAGGACGAGGCAGACCTTTATATCGCAAATAGAATAGAAAGTGGCGATTTTTTAATCACTAACGATATGGGACTTGCATCAATGGTACTTGGTAAAAAGGTCACTGTTTTAAATTTTAACGGAGATTCTATAAACCTAAATAACATTGATGTATTTTTATTTCAAAGGCATGTGGCTTCAAGGGAAAGAAGAGTTAACATTTATAATAATAGGGTAAGAAAAAGATGTAGAAAAGATGATGAAAGCTTTAAAAATTCTCTTCTGAATATTTTAGATGGGAGGTAATATGAGACTAGAACTAAATAATATTTGTAAGTCCTTCTCAGAAAAAGAAATTCTACACAATGTTAGCTTTGATGTGGAAAGTGGAAGGGCAATGGGCTTCTTAGGAAGAAATGGTGCAGGTAAAACCACTACCATCAGAACTTTAATGAATGTTTTTAAACCAGACAGCGGTGAAATTTTATTAGATGGCAAGAAGTTTAAGCGACATGACCACAAAATAGGATACTTACCAGAGGAAAGAGGACTTTATGGAAAGATTTCAATCTTAGATCAACTTGTGTATCTTGGTGAACTTAAGGGCATGAGTAAAAAAGCAGCTCGTTCTTCTGCTACGAACTTACTTGAAACCGTTGAACTAAGTGAACACACTAATAAAAATCTGGACACACTATCGAAGGGAAATCAACAAAAAGTACAAATCCTTCAAGCTGTTATTGATGATCCTGATATTGTTATCCTTGACGAACCCTTTAGTGGACTTGACCCAGTCAATGCTTCTGTATTAAAAAATATAATTAGAGATTTGATTTCTAAGGAGAAAATCGTAATTTTTTCAAGTCATCAAATGTCCTATGTAGAAGAGTTCTGTGATGATGTAACTTTTATTAAAAGTGGCAAAATCATTCTCTCTGAAAATTTAAATAATTTACAAAATAGATATAGAGAGGGCAGATATAGAATAAATTTGACACAGGATTTAAGTAATGTAGAAGATATTTTAAAAGCTGCTGGGGCCCAAGGTGTAAATAAAGATAAAAAATCTTTTATAGTTAATTTGGAAAGCGGAAATTCAGATATGTTTTTAAAAAACTTGTTGACAGAGGGACTGTCAATTAAAAGTTTTTCCGATTATATTCCTTCACTGGAAGATATTTTTATAGACTTGGATAAAAAAGATAGTTTAGGAAAGGACGAATAATGAGAGATACTTTTACTATATTTTCATTTGAATTAAAAAACAGATTAAAACAAAAAACTATAATAATAACTACTCTTATCTTTATACTTCTTGCTTTTGCAACTCCATTTATTCCAAGAATAATTTCTTCAGTGAAATCCTCTGAGGACAAAGATTCGATTAATACTTCTAAAACTAAAATTGGATATATGATAAATGACGAAAATGTGGATAAAAACTTTGTCACAACATCAATTAATGGATTTGACGCCGTTGAATTTGAGGATTTGGACTCAATGAAAAAAGCCATTAGCAACGACGACATCGAATCGGGATTTTTATTTAAAGGTGAAAGTGCTATAGATGGTTATTATAAAAACCAAGGCATAGGAGTTGATGACTCCAGTAAAGTTCTTATGGAACAGGGCGAAAGCTATTTAAAAAGCAAGAAGCTTGAAGAACTAAACATAGGACAAGGGGAATATGATGAGGTATCAAATATAAAACTAAAAATCAATCCCATCTCTTTAGGTAAAAATGCCAGCACTGGATTCTTAGCAGGATATATTGGAATGTTCATAATGTATATGACTGTTATACTATTTGGAAACCAAGTTGCAACTTTAGTTGCTAGGGAAAAGTCCGATAGAACCATGGAGATACTCATAACTACTACAAAGCCAACTGGACTAATTGTGGGAAAGGTATTTGCTACGGCTGTATTGGCCTTAGCTCAAATGTTACTTATAATCCTTGCCTTGTTCATCGGATATAAGCTAAACAAATCCTTCTACCCTCCAGAGCTTTTAGATATGATTACAGCTTCACTAAATCCAAAGTCCATCATAGTATTCTTAGCCTACTATTTACTTGGTCTTTTACTATATCTCTTTATCTTCGCATCCCTTGGAGCACTTGTTTCAAAGGTGGAAGAGGTTGCAAATGCTGTAGGTCCTATCTCTGTCATAATCATAGTATCTTTTATTTTGACAAGTTCTTCAATGTCAAAACCTGATTCTACAATATTGAGAGTTATATCATTAATACCTTTCTCAAGTCCTATAGCGTTTTTTACAAGATACAATTTAATAAGTATTCCTATTATGGATTTTGTGATTTCTCTAGGACTGTTAATATTATCTATAATAATATTTGCCTACCTGTCAATCAGAATCTATAGACTTGGTACTTTGAATTATGGAAATAGAATAAACTTATTTAAGGCAGTTAAAATGCTTAAAGATCAAGATTAAAAAATAGACCCTGGAAAACATCAGGGTCTATTACTTTACTCTTTTATCAGTTTTTCTTTATAAACATAATTCTTAGTGAGTTAAACACTGCTATTAATGACACTCCAACGTCTGCAAAAACCGCCGCCCACATATTGGCATGGCCCATTACGCCAAGTATCATTACAATAAATTTAACTCCCAGGGCAAATACGATATTTTCCATCGAAATAAGTTTTGTCTTCTTGGAAATTCTATGGAATAGGGAAAGTTTTTTAAGTCCATTACCCATTAGTGTTACATCTCCAGACTCAATTGCAGCGTCACTTCCAAGTTCTCCCATTACAATTCCCACATCTGAAATTCTAAGCACTGGTGCGTCGTTAACTCCGTCTCCTACAAAGGCAACTCTTCCTTCTGCACTTTCCTTGATTTCGTTAAAGGACTTAACCTTATCCTGTGGTAGTAGGCCTGCCCTATATCCATCAAGCTTTAATTTTTTTGCAACTTCACTCGCAGATATTTCTCTATCCCCTGTAAGCATTATAATATTTTTTATGCCTTGCTCTTTAAGTTCTTTTATAGTCTCTCTTGCATCTTTTTTTATGCTGTCAGCAATTTCAATATGGCCTAAAAATTCTCCATTCTTAGCAACATATATCATTGTGCCTGAGCTTTCCACTTCTTCAACTAAAATTTTATTTTCTTTTAACAACTTGCTATTTCCTAAAAGAATTTTTTCTCCTTCAAGTTCTCCACTAAGACCTTTTCCAGGGATGTCCTTAATATTTTTTATGTCCAAATTAACTTCATCTTTATAGTAGTTCCTTATAGACAGAGCTATTGGGTGGTTTGAATGTTCCTCCATCTTTTTAGCTATGGATAAAAGTTCTTCCTCGGTGCAGGACTTTGCCACCACATCTGTAACTTTAAATGAACCTTCCGTTATTGTTCCAGTCTTGTCCATTATGATTGTATCAACCTTAGACATGGACTCCACATAGTTTGAGCCCTTAACTAAGATACCATGTTTAGAGCTTACTCCAATTGATGCAAAGTATGCCAGTGGAATAGATATTATCATGGCACATGGACATGAGATTACTAAAAATGTAAGAGCTGTATATATCCACTTTATAAACTCCTCCTTTAAAATAATTGGAGGAAGTACCGCTATCACAACAGCTGCTATAACTACAATAGGTGTGTAGTAACGAGCAAACACCGTAATGAAATTTTCTGTTTCCGACTTCTTGTTGGAAGCATTCTTCACAAGGTCCAGTATTTGACTTACTGCCGAGTCTTTGTATTCTTTTCGTACCTTTGCCTCGATGACTCCTTCATTGTTAATGGATCCAGAAATTATTTCATCTCCAATAGAAACATTTACAGGCATTGACTCTCCTGTTATTGAAGACGTGTCAAGAGAAGTCTCTCCCTTTATCACAATTGAATCAACGGGAATTTTTTCTCCAGGAAGTATTCTTATGATATCACCTATTTTTAAAACTTCTGGTTTTACAACTTCAGTCTTTCCATCTGAAACTAAATTGGCAGACTCAGGCTTCATCTTAACCAAGTTTTTTATTGACTTGGTGGAGCTGTCAACGGCCTTGTCTTGTAAATATTCTCCAAGGGTATAAAGTAACATTACCATGACTCCCTCTTCTCGTTGTCCAATGGCTATGGCTCCAAGAGTGGCAATGGTCATTAAAAAGTTTTCATCAAAAATCTGCCCCTTAGTAATATTTATAAAGGCAGTTTTTAATATTGGAAGACCTACAACAAGGTATGCTGAAATTTCAAGTATTAGATTTAAAGTGGAATTTTTTTCTTTTATTAGGTAGGCAATAACCATAAGAAGTGCCGAAATTGCCATAGAAATTATTTTTTTCTTTGACTCTGGTTCTTCCTCTTCCACTTCTTCCATTTCATCCACAACTCTAAATCCAGTTCCTGGTTCAATCCTATCAACTATTTTCTTACATTCTTTAAGAGTTTGTTCATAGTTTCCATCTTCAGTTTCTATATTTAGGGTGCTATCTATTACATTTACATTTGCAAATTTTACATTTGGAAGATTATTTATCTCCCTTTCAATCTTTGCACCACAATTTGCACATTTTAATCCATCTAATTTAACTTCCATAATTATTCCATTATATGGTCAAGACCACTGTTTATAATTTCACTAATATGTTCATCGTCCAAACAGTAGTAAATGACCTTACCCTCCCTTCTATTTCTTACAAGTCTTGCCTGTTTTAAAAGTCGTAATTGATGACTGATGGCAGACTGACCCATGCCAAGTACATTGGACAAATCCGACACGCAGAGTTCTCCTTTACCTAAAGTAAGAAGTATCTTTAGCCTTGTAGAATCTGAAAACATTTTATAAAAGTCTGCCAAGTCATAAATATCCTCCTCTATGGGCAGAGACTCTTTTGCTTTTTCAATTTTATTTTTATCTATATTATCTTCATTATCCATATTCATCCTCCTATGAATATATGAGCAACTGTTCATGTGTTAATATTATAATACCAATTCAATTTTTTTATGTCAATACCCTTTGCAATCCTTTTAGCAATAGATTATTATATGTGTAAGGGAGGATAGAATGAAAAACAAATATTTTAAAAAATTAATTACGATTTTGCTTTGTGTGTCTATGTTAGTACCCCTAAGTTCAAAATCTATTGCTGAAGAAATAAATTCTTCTACACCTATACTTGGAAAATCAACAACTACAGTTCATCAAATGAAGCTATGGGCAAGGTCAAGAAATGCAAATCAATTATTTATTGACTTAGCTCCTCTATACTATTCAGTTTCTGTTAAAAGTGGGGTTGACCCAGCAGTAACTTACACCCAATCTGCAAAAGAGACAAACTTTTTAAGATTTGGTGGAGTATTAGACGCTTCTTACTTTAACCCATGCGGACTTAAGACCACTCAAGGTGGCGGAGACAAAGAGCCTTCGGCACACACAAAATTTAAGTCATGGGAAGAGGGAATCACGGCTCAAGTTGATCACCTGGCACTTTATGCTGGAGCAAATGGTTATCCAAAAGAAAACACACCAGACCCAAGACATTTTCCTGCAATTTATGGCAAAGCTCCAATGGTTGAAGATTTAGGAGCAAGATGGGCACCGAGCAAAGACTATGGTGTGGAAGTAGTTTTACTTATGAAAGAACTACATTCATTTCCATACTCTTCTGTTAAAAGAATTTCTGGAAACACAAGATTTGAAACTTCGGCGCTAATAAATAAAAACGCAGATGTGGATTCAGACATTGCAGTAATTTCAAATGGTCATTCATTCCCTGATAGTATTGCAGCGTCAATCCTTGCGGGCAATTTAAATGCCCATCTACTACTAAGCGACCCTAATAGAGTTACTGGAGAAATTTCAAACACAATAAACACTGGAAAGATTTCAACAGTGTATTTAGTTGGAGGAAATAATCTACCTAAGAGCTATATTGATACTTTAACTTCAAAGGGAATTGATGTTAGATACTTAAAAGGAAAGAGCAGATACGACACCGCAGTTAAAGTTGCCAAGGAAGATAGCTCAAAAGACATAGTATTTTTAGCAAATGGAGTTTTATTTCCAGACGCACTTTCAATTGCTGGCGTTGCTAAAATGAAAAATGCAAATCTGCTATTTACAGACGGAAAGACTTTAAGCAGTGATGTTATGAATATAATTAAAAATGCATCGGAAGTTTATTTAGTTGGTGGGGACAATTCAGTTTCTAAGGGAATTGAAAACAAGATAAGAAATATTGTACCATCTGTTTCAAGAATATCTGGTAAGACAAGATATGAAACCTCTGTACAAATTGCAAATAACTACTATAGTAATCCTGAATTTGTATTGTTAGCATCAGGCGAAGACTTTGCAGATGCCCTTTCAGGAACAACTCTTTCAAATAAATTAAATGCACCAATTGTGCTAAGTAAGAAGACACAAGCACCAAACGAACTTATATCTTACTTGAAGTATAAAAAAATAAATACACTTTATATCCTTGGAGGAAATGGTTCCGTTAGTGGAGCAGTAGAAAAACAAATAAAATCAATTTTAGATGTATAGACAAAAATCTCCCATGAAGGGAGATTTTTATTATTTTTATTTTTTTATATTCATTCCTACAATCATTCCAAGTAGCATTCCTATGCTTGTGCCAATTGCGAGATTTTCTACACCCCAAGCAGATCCTATGGCTGTACCAAGGCCCATACCTATGGCCATACCCTCTGCCATGGCGTTGTCATCTTCATTGTTACTTTTATTTTTATTTTTAACAAGCTTTATTATATAAACCACCAATATGCACACTAAAATAAGTGGTGATATTATTTTTAGTATTTTCATTTTGCCTCCTAAATTAAAACTTAATTTAATTTCCATAATAATTTTAGCAAGGTTTTAAATACTCTTCAAGTCCATACAAAAAGACGACGGAATTTCCATCGCCTTGTTTTAGCTAAACTTAGCTTAAATCTAAAACTAAAATTCAAACTTTATGTCTACTCTTTTACTTCTTACTTAATCTCTAATTCTTCTGTTATAGGACATATATACTCTTTCCCCATCATGTCTTTTTCAAAATCTTTTTTTGCTTTATCTACTAATTCTTTGTTTTTCATAAACTTAAGACCAGAAAGAGCCATTGACTTTGCAGCATAAATCATTCCCTTAAATCCAATATCCATTCCTGCACAAGCTGTATTTTGCCAACTATGTCCTGCTGCTCCTATATTTGTTGTTGCCGTTAAGAAAAATATCCCTGGACAAATATGATGTACATCTCCTACATCAGATGAACCATAAGAGTCAGAGTTGCTAACTATAACTTCTCCTTCATATAAAGCAATATTATTTTTATCATCTGACGCATATGAACCTTTGTTAGCTTTTTCTTTTTCCATTTTTTTTGCAAAATCTTTATCAGATTCTGACCACTCCTGCTTCGGAATTTCATTCATCGATTCTAAAAGAACATCTGCAATTACTTTATTAGGCATTGTATTATAACAACCACCTAAATATTTTACTTCTACTTCAGTTTCTGTCATCATAGCTGCTCCTTTAGCTATCTTTTTTATTCTCTCATATATGTCAACAACTGTTTCTCTTGAAAGTGCTCTTACAAAATACCAAGACGATGCCGTATCAGGTACTATATTTGGAGCTTTTCCTCCATCTAATATACTATAGTGAATTCTAACATCATTTGTTACATGTTCTCTCAAATACTGAACACCTACATTTGTTAGCTCAAGAGCATCCAATGCAGAACGTCCATTTTGAGGATCTGCAGCAGCATGAGCCGTTGTACCTTTGTAATGTATTTCAAATGTATTAAGAGCAGTTAATTTTCCTAGTAATATTCCATTAACATTTCCTGGATGCCACGAAAAACTAATATCTAAATCTTTAAACGCACCTCCTCTTGCCATAAATCCTTTCCCGGTCAATTCTTCCTCTCCAGGGCAACCATAAAAAACAACGGTTCCGTTTAAATTGTTTTTTTCAATTTCATTTTTTAATGCAATAGCCGCTCCTAAGTGTGCAACACCCAATAAATTATGTTGACAAGCATGTCCTGGAGCTCCCTCTTTGACTGCTTCTTTGTGAGTACTTACAACTTGGCTCATTCCTCTAAGAGCATCATACTCTCCTAAAAAACCAATAACTGGCTTACCTGATCCAAAAGATGCTCTAATTGATGTTGGTACTCCATAATCTCCTATCTTGACTTCAAAACCTTCTTTTTCTAAAAATTCTCCAAACCATTTTGCTGCATTATATTCTTCAAAAGAAATTTCTGGATTTTCCCAAATTTTTTTGCTTAGATTTATCAACTCATCTTTTTTCTCATCAATATATTTTGAGATATTTTTTTCCATAATTTACCTTCCCTCTGACTATCAGATTCTAAATCAAAAACCTTTTTATTAAATTAGCTTTATTTATTAATACTTTTTTTATAGACAAAAACAGCAACTAAAATGCTAATTAGAACATTTGCTGGAATCATTATTGCAAATGAATTAATTTTTAATACTAATAACATAATCAATCCTGTGGATAAGGCTAATAACCCTAATTTCAAATCTTTTACAGCATACATACCAAATGCAGCTCCTAATATTGAAGGTGCTACATATGTAAAAGATTCTAATACTGCAGGTGGAAATATTGACATAAGTGCTTGTCCGCCAATTGCTGCTACGGTTACTACAATAATATTTGTTACAACTGAGCCAGCTATCCCTAAAGTAGAAACTAGTTCTGCTTTTTTTGTTCCTGGTTGTGTTCCAAGAGATTCTTGTGCTATAAGAGAACAAGGGACCCTCATATTGCCTATATTTCCTGCTATAAATGACATATATGTTCCTGATAGTCCTAAAACAGGAAAATATGAAACAGCTTCAACAATTGCTACAATTAAAAACACAGAAAGAACCAGGCCCCATCCCTTAAGTATTGATGCAATTCCCGGGAATGTATCAAATTTAAAATACAGCATAAACGCAGGAAATAAACTTGTAATTACAGCTAATAAATTAACTGCTCTTCCTACCCTTATAATCGGTTTTGTAAATATCTTATCGTAATTATTATTTTCCATTTCTTTCTCCTATCCTATTACTCTCTTGCATATTACTCCTGCTATCATTCCAATAACCATTGCAATTCCCAAAGTATACTCTGTAAGTTTAGGATGTTTCTTTGCAATATTATGGAGAATTACCATCGATACTAATGATAATATACCTGATGCTATAGCCGCTGGATTTCCTTTTATACCTTTTGCAATTTCATTTGCAAAGAAGAAACCAACAGCTCCACAAACAGCTCCAACGGAAATAACACCTAATAACTTTGCATCTCCACCGGTAATTTTTTTGCTTGCAACATCTAACTTATCCGCAAAAAGACCTGAAATTATAAGCCATGAAGCACCATTCAGTGCAGTTACCCATGCTGCATTTGCAAAATGAACTAAGCTATATTCTGGAGATCCAAGAGTAGTACCCATTGCGTTAGCTGCTAATTCGGCCGCTCCTAACTCTGTTGGCGCAGCTCCAATGATTGATAAACGTACCCAGGCTAATGGTCCCCCAATTTGTGAACTTAGTCCCAACATTACTACAAATACACCAAACGCTGGCCCTATCGCTGACATCGCTCCAATTTTAAACGCTTTTGAAACTTCTCCCGATCCCATGTCAACCAGCACAGATGCTTCCTTTACTTTTTTATAAAAATACAATGCTTGATAAATTACCAATAATACTGTAGGTACACAAGCAATCCATAGCCAAATCGAATTGGCTGCTTCCATATACGGCATAATAACCTCCTCGTTTTTTAGAATCGTTTTTATAGATTCATATTTTATGATTTTATTATTTCATATAAGATTATTATTTCAATTTACAACTACATCGCTTTGTCGTGATATAGTTATGAAAACCTTTTTTCGTACTTGAAAAAGTACATTTTTATGAAAGTTTAATTATTATGTTACATTTACTATAATTTGTAATTTCTTGAGTTTGTTTAATATTGTTTATATTTCTCAAATAGCTTATAATTTATGTGGTGATATTATGGAAAACGTTTCAAATAAAGATATTTTTTCAAAAGCTTTAATCGAATTGTCTAAAGAAACAAAAATAAAGAATATAAATGTTATTGATATCGTTGAAAAATCAGGATTATCTAGGCAAACATTCTATAGGAATTTTTATAATATTGATGATTTAATCTATTATATACATAAAAAAAATGTTGAGCCAGCACATCTTGCAATGGAAAGACTAAATAACTCTTCGTCTTTGTCTGATTTGTATATAAACTTAATGGATTCAAACAGAAATTTTTATAAGCAAATTATCTCTTTTAATCCAAACAGTCCCTTTGTCGATAGGTATATTATTGAGACTAAAAAAAATATGCTAATTTATACCTTCAATCAAAATAGCCAAGAGATATTGAACAATAAAGTTTTGTATTTTGACTATAATTTTTATTGTATAGGTTATTGTACTTGTTTATTACAGTGGTTAAAGGACGATAAAAACTTAAGCGCTAAAGAAATATCTGAAAGCTTTAAAAACTTAGTCCCTAAAAGTTTATTTCGATTTATAAAAAATAAAAAATAGGTAGTTAATTTTTACTACCTATTTGTATAAATCTTTTTTGCTAAACTTAGCTTAATGAACCACCTCAGGATGACCCTGCTCCAGCTGTACATCCATAGCAGTGATCTGCGGTCATAACTTTTCTCTTAAAGTCAAAACCTTCTGGTATCTCTTTTATATTTAACTGTCCTTGGCATTTAAATCCAAGGCTTAGGTTAAAGTCACAGTCATAAATACTACCGTCCCAATCCACTGATATGGTGTCAAGGCACATTAAGTTTTCAACTACTTCGTCATTAAAAGCAGATTCTAACTTCTTCATATATCTTTCGTAGTTGCCTGATCTTTCAAGCCAGTTTCTAAAGCGGCCTATGGGCATATTGGTAATTGAAAATAGATTACTAAAAACTATTCCATAGTCTTCTTTAAGTTTGGATCTATATACATTTTCTAAATCTTCTTGATTTCCTGGTAAAATTGCTCCCGATGGATTGTATACTAAGTTTAATGGAAGCTCTGTTCCATATCCTAACTGGTTTAACTTTTGCAATATTATTATACTGGAGTCGTAAACACCCTCTCCCCTAACTCTGTCAGTCTTTGACTTTTCGTAAAAGGGAAGGGATGCAAAAATTTCAATTCTATTGTCTTTTAAAAATTCTAAATCGTATCCATCTTCAAGATAGATTGATAAATTTGTCCTTACAATTATATTTTCCGCACAGTCCCTTAGCTCTTCTATTAGATATTTAAAAACTTTTGACATTTCTGGAGCTCCCCCAGTTAAGTCAAGCACCTTGAATCCTTCTCTTTTAAAAACTTCTACACAGGCCTTTGCTGTTTCAAAGTCCATATCTTCTGTTCTATTTGGACTGCAGCTTAAGTGGCAGTGTTTACATGCAAGGTTACATATTCTTGTTAGATTAATCTGCATGGTAGATGGAGTGGAGTTTGCCACAAGTTCTCCGGCTCTTTCAAAAAACGGGGTTACAATTCCTAATTTTTCGTTTCTTTTTTCCATTAAATCTCAAGTTCATCCACAATTTTTGACATTTGAATTCCATGGGCAAGAGTTGCTCCCCCTGTTATTGCCGATGCAACATGAACCGCTTCCATCATTTGTTCTTTAGTGTATCCACTTTCTAAAGACGCCACTGTATATGCTTCGATGCAGTAAGGACATGAAACTGCGTGGGCAACTGCAAGGGCAATTAGATTTTTTTCTCTTGTTGTTAGTGCGCCTTCTTCAAATACAGGACCATAGTACTTTAAGAAGCTATCCCAAAGTTCTTTTCCACTTTCCCCAATTTTTCCATTATTAAAATCTTCTAAGTCTTTTCTCTCAAAATAATCTCTCATCTATTTTTCCTCCAATTTTTCTATAATATTTATGCTATTTATAACGAGTTTGGGACAAATCGCCTTGAAATCTGGATTTTTCTTTGCAAACTCCATAACCTTTTCTTTGTCTCCAACATTTACTCCAAGAATATCTTCACAGCGACGTTCCATTGATATCTTTTGAAACTCCAAGTCAAACTCTTTTATTTTTTCCTTAAGAATAGACCTGTCGCTATTTTCTAAATCATTTCCATAGATTAGTCCAAGGGCCATATATGCACCTGTTATAGCACCACAAACATCTCCCTTTCCCATACCTCCACCAAATGCAGAAGTAATTTTAAGTGCTTTATTAATATCAAGGCCGTTTTTTTCTGCAAAATATGAAAATACTATTTGAGCACAGTTACATCCTTTTGAACTCATCTCTCTTTGAAATTCAGTAGCTGTCATCTATTCCTCCTATAATTTCTAATTTGTAGACTCCCTTTTAAGAAACCTAAACTTTCTCTTTCTTCTACATCCATTATCTCACATAAAATATGTCCAGTTAATTTAATTTCATTTTTCCTAAATCTACCAGAGCAGCTGGCACAGTAGGTAGTAACTGGTATGTCATATTCCCTAAGTTTTTCCACGAATCCATCGGCAAGTTCACGCTCTGTACCAAGGGCAAGTCCACCAAGACCACAGCATTGCACATTTTCAAATGGCGTTTTTAGATTTGGTACAAAATATCTTATGTGTTCCAACACCTCTTTTGTCTGTCTGTCGGGACATGGTATAAAGATATTTCTCTCTTCTTCTATTTTTTTGCCAAGTCCAAGCTCTTTGAGCTCTTCATATATAGAAACAACTTCAATGTCGTAGTGCTTCTTAAAGAAGTAGTAACAGTTCATGCAAGCTGTTACAATTTTTTCTATACCCTTTTCTTTAAAAATACCCTCAAGCCTATCCTTGTCTTTTTTTATTCTCTTTTCATCTCCAGTTTCATAAACAGGTTTCCCGCAACAATCAAGAGAAAAATCAATTCCATTTTGGATAAATAAATCGATTAATGCCTTTGTAGTTTCAGGATATTGTCTGGGAAATGAACATCCTAAAAAAAGTAGTGTCTTACTCTTCTTTTTAGAATTATTTCTAAATATGTATGGGGATTTTTCAAATTTCATCATTCCAAAACCTTTTTCTTCACCCATTCTAAGTTCAGTTGAAACCTTTCTACCATCAAGGTCCAGAGGACATACCTGTTTACACACACCACATAAAAAGCAGTGATATTTTAAATCTTCACGTTTAGTATAGTCTTTTAAATTTAAGTGGTACTTAGTTAAAAAATCACAGTTTTTTGTACATTTTCCACATTCAATACATTTTTCATTTACATAATCTAAATAGCTCATCTTACATTCCTATACCTTTCTGCAATCTCTTCAGGGCTTACTCCCTTTCTATACATGTGTTGATATTTTTGCATCTTATACATAGTCTTTAGCATGCCACCCTTTTCATATCTAATTGACCTTGTAATTATTTTCGAGTTACACTGCCTAATCTTTATTCCTAAATCCTTTATGTCCATGGACAGTTGATAGTCTTCCATTAGGGGAATCTCCCTATATCCACCGATTTTTTCAAAAAGCTCTCTTGTTAAAAATATACCCTGATCTCCAAAGGCTATGTTTCTTCGTCTTACCCTAAAACGGGACATATAGCCGCATATCTTCATTAGTGGATGGCCTAAGTCAAAATATATTTTCAAGCAGCCTGCTGGGCTAATTTTTATGCCATTTTGAACCTCATCAAGTATATTGTCTTCAATTATACTGTCAGCGTGCAAAAATAAAAGAATTTCTCCAACAGACTTCTTTGCTCCATAATTCATTTGAAATGCTCTTCCCTTTGAAGCAAGAAGTATTCTTTCATCTGAATATTTTTCTATTAAATTTTCATCTTCTTCTGTTATAACAAAAAGCAGCTCATAGTCTCCTTTTAGTTTATGTTTTTGAGCTAAAAAGTTTTTCAAAGCTGCTTCATCTTTATATATAGGTACTATAATGGAAATCATAATTTTCCCTTTTTCTTTAAATATTTTGTCAATAGGTTAGATAATATTACTAAAACTATCATGAAGATAACAGAAAATACAAATTCTTTCGATTTGTAATTTATCGCCTTATCTCCCATATTTAAATAAACCGCTGTTCCTGGCATAATTCCAAGTATTGAAATTATTATATATTTTTTAAGACCTATATCCAATAATCCTGACATATAGTTAATTAAATTATATGGAATAATTGGGGTAAGTCTCAGTACAAATAAATAAAATCCTATATCAGTTTCCTTTGATGCTATTCTTTCCTTAACATCTTTACTTAAATGTTTCTCAAGATACTTATCAACCTGTTCTTTGCCAATATACTTCGCAATTAAATACATTAAAATACAGTTTATAGATGCACCTATAACAGTATAGAAACTTCCCTTCCAAACACCAAAGGCAAGTCCTGCTGCTAATGCTAAAACCGGCACTGGAAAGAAGAAAATTGGTAAAATTGAAAATAGCAAGATGTAAATGAAAGGGGCAAACCCTCCTCCACTTTGTATTATGCTTCTGACTCTTTCAAGAGGCAGATATTTAATTACAAAAAATGATATAACAACTATCAGTACAGTTATTAATATCTTACTTAACTTCTGTAGATTTTTTTGCTTGCTTTTCATTATATATCTTCTTAATCATAAAAATAATTACAGATAATGCAAATAGACAAAGTAGTCCTATTACTAAAGTCTTTGCAGATCCACTTAGTTCTCCAACTTTTGAATAAATTAGTGTAGCAGGAAGTTGTCCAATACCTGTTGCAATAAAGAACTTCCAGAATCCCATAGGTGTAAGTCCTGCTGCATAACTTACTGCATCAAATGAAACAAATGGTAGTAGTCTACAAACAAGGATTGTATAGTTTCCATATCTTTCAAAGAATCCGTCCACTGATTCAAGAGCTGTTTTTGTTGCAATCTTTTCAACTACATCTCTACCTAAAATTCTTGCAATAAAGAAACACATTGCCGCTCCAACCATTGCAGATGACCAAGATAATATAGCACCCTTCCACCATCCAAAAATAGCTGCGTTTGCAAGTGTAATAAAGAATGCAGGTATAGGAGACATGATTGATTGTAAAATCATTAATAAGAATGATATTACTGCTGCGTATGTGCCATATCCTCTAATATATTCAATAACTCCATCTAAGTCCAATTTTGTAAGTGTCTTTACTGCACTATTAATACCACTATTTACACTTGGAACAAAAAAGTAAACAAGCAGACATATAGCTACTACTATAACTAAGGCTATACGTTTCTTACTTGCACTGGTCATTTTTTTCTCGCTCATTTTACTCTCCTTTCAAATTCATCAATATCCTTTTTATTTCCTGTAACTTTAAAAAAGTCATCTATTTCGTCAACATCAAATATCTCTTTAAGAAGTCCATATGTAAGATCTTCTCTTTCTATTCTACCAATTAAATTTTCCAAAACCCTACCATGACTTGACTTTATCTCTTCAAAGGGGGAACTTTCTTTTTTCTTCATACCTATTAGACAGTAACCTCCATCTTCTACAGGTCCAAGAACTATGTCTTTATCCTGAAGTACTTCAAAGGCATTTTCCAAATAATCTCTATCTATTCCTATTAGGTCTGAACCAAGTAAAATAACTTTATCATAACCTAAATCCAACACATCAAAGATTGCATTTTTCATCTTCTCATTTAAATTTTGTCCTATCTGAGGATAGTAATTGTTCTCACCTATAAGGCCAAAAAGAACTTCCTTTTTTTCAATTGGATTTATATATATGAACACATCTGCATTTGTCTCTTTGATACTTTTAAAAATAGACTTTAGCATAATCTCATGAATTCTACATGCCTCTTGTGAAGAAAAATCTTTTATAAGCCTTGTCTTTGTAAGTCCAGGGAGTGGAACTCTTGTAAAAAAAATTATCGCTTTTTTCATTATAAAAAAAGGCTACCCCAGAAGGAGTAGCCCCATATTAGACTATTTTACTAATTCGTAGTCGTATTCTTTGGTTCCTTCAAGAACGTTGTATACTTCGTAGCCCTTTTCAGCAAGTTCTGTAGCTACTTCACTACTCTTATTACCTGTGAAGCAATAAGCTATAACTGGTTTTCCTTCAGGAATCTTATCCATATTATCTGCAACTGCGTCAAATGGAACTGAAACAGCGCCATCAATATGTCCTTCTTCGTAGTCCTTTGCAGGTCTAGCGTCAACTACAGTTGCATCATTTTTCATTTCTAAGAATTTCTTAGCTGTAATACTTTCGTATTTTGCTAAGTTTTGGTATTCATATTCTTTAACACCAGCTGCATTAGTAATGTCTTTGTAGCCATTTTCAGCTAAAATTTGAGCAGCTTCTCCACTCATCTTACCTGAGTTGCAATATAGGATAATTGGAGTTTCTTTGTATTCAGATAAAACTTCAGGATCAGCCTTGATTTCATCAAGAGTTACGTTAATAGCATGTTTTAAGTGTTTTTCTTTATATTGTTCTGATGGTCTAACGTCAACTACAACAACTTCGTCTTTCTTCTTGTTGTCACCTTCAATTGCGTCTAATTCTTCTCCTGTCATAGTTTTAATTTCTGCTGCTTCAGCTTGTTGTGTTTCAGTTTCTTGTTCTGTTTCAGTTTGTGCTGGAGCTTGTGTTCCTGCTGTTTCATTAGGTGTAGCTGGTTTGTTACATGCTGTTAAACCTAAAGATGCAACAACTGCTAATCCTAATACAATTTTCTTAAATTCCATTAAATTTGCCTCCTAAATTCTCATTTTTATTCATTTATGATTATATCATAAATGAATAAAATCTCAATACTTATTTAACTTATTATAAATTTCTTTTTTATTAAGCTAATTTCTTTATTTCTTCAAAAGCCTTATCGAAATCTACAGCATCTCCTGATTCAGGAACATATTCTGTATAAGTTATCTTTCCATCCTTATCAACTATGATAATTCCCCTTGCAAGCAACATATTTTCTTTCATTAAAAAACCATATTTTCTTCCAAAGTCATGTCCATTGTAATCTGAAACAGTTGCAATGTTATCAATTCCTGCAGCTGCACAATATCTTTGTTGTGCAAAAGGTAAATCCACAGAAATAGTTACAACCTTAACTCCATCACCAAGTTCTCCTACCTTTTCATTAAAAGTTCTTGTTTGAATGTTACAAACTGGTGTGTCCACTGATGGAATTACAGAATAAACTACAATCTTACCTCTATCTTCCTTTGAATCGTATACAGATAGATCATTATTTATAGCTTTAAATTCTGGAGCCATTTCTCCAACCTTTACTTCTTCTCCTTCAATTGTTACTGGTGTACCACCAAAAGTTCTTTTCATATAAATTACCTCCTTGTTTTTTACTTTCAACATTATTTTTATACCCTTACACTTAATTCTAAAACTTTTTTCTGTTTTTATACTTTTATATCAAAGTGCAATAAAGTATGGTAAAATCCATTTAAATAAAAAAAGAAAGGATGAATTTATTTGAAGAAATATTTTAAATTATTTGCGATTGTAGCATTGATGGCGTTAACTTTCACAGCTTGTAATAAGCCTGAAACAAAAGAAACAAATGTTACTGAAAGTGTACAAGCAACTGAAGCTACAGAAACAGAAGCTACAGAAGCAGATGACAATACAGGTGTTGAAATACAACCTGTAGTTGAAGAAAAAAGAGTTTACGTTGACGTAGACTGGGCAAAGGACTTTTTAGACAAAGCCGACAAAAAAGATTATGTACTTGCAGAGGTAACTTGGGGAGAAGAAAAGGACAGCCCAGACTATCTAACTAAACATATACCTGGAGCAATCCACATTAACACAGACTTAGTTGAAGAAGGACCAGTTTGGAATTTAAGATCTCCAGAAGAACTTGAAAAGAACTTTTTAAACTTAGGTATTACTGCTGATAAGACACTTTTAATCTATGGTCCTGACACAGGTGCAGATAGAGTTGCCCTGGCGGCGCTTTATATGGGAGTTAAAGACGTTAAGATAATTGATGGCAGACTTTCTGCTTGGGAAGCAAAGGGACTTCCAACTGAAGAAGGTTCGGTTAAACCAGAATCTCAAAAAGACTTTGGAGTTAAAACTCCAGCTCACCCAGAATATATACTAAGTCTTGAAGACGCTGCAAAAAAACTTGAAGAGGACAAAGACTTTGAACTTGTTTCTGTAAGATCAAAGGAAGAATGGCTTGGCGAAACTTCTGGTTATTCTTATATACCAAAGGCTGGAGAACCTAAGGGGGCAAAATGGGGAGACTCTGGACAAGGTAATGGCGGTATGGAAAACTACTGGAACGACGACTCAACAGTTAAGAACTTTGAAGATGTAGTTTCAAAGTGGAAAACTAATGGAATTAATCTTTCAAATGATATGTCCTTCTACTGTGGAACTGGTTGGAGAGCTGCAACACCTTTCCTAATGATGTACGAAAGAGGATATGATGTAACTCTATTTGACGGTGGATGGAACGAATGGCAAATGCACGATGACCTTGATGTACAAGTTGGTGACCCAAACTCATCAAATGTAAAATACGAAAAGGTAGGAGACTTATCAAATGATAAGGCAGCGAAATAAATCCTATATAATAATTTCTGTAATTCAAGTGCTACTTATAATAGTGGCACTTGTATTCAATTATTTTTCCCTAAAAAAAATGGGACTTATGAGGCATTTAGTCTATAGGAATTATATATTTGATGGTATGAATATAAAAATATATTTCTGGCTTATAGTCGCTGCTTTAATATTTGCAGTTATACTTTTACAAAAGGGAAAAAAATTTAAAGTAACATCGGATCATATTTTTATGTTTCTGTTGATTGTTGTAATAGCACTACTATTCAATCAACTCATTCCAAAATTTAAATACGACTACTACTATCAAGGCTTTTTGTTCACTATAATAGGATTGTTGCAGATTTTTAAATTGGATATACGTTTAAAAAATAAAAAATCCAGGGATTGATTCCTTGGATTTTTTTCTCTTATACAAATGCAACTTTATTTTTAATAAACACGTCCCAAATATAGACAGCTATTGCCATTAGTAGTTTAAAATCTTTTTCATTTTCAACTTGAATTTCCATTTTTTCATATGGTTTAAAGCCCTGTTTTAATGATTTTATTCTGCCAAGGTCTTCAACGTAAAATTCTTTTGCCCCCTTTGGTAAGGACATATGCTCTTCTACATTTTTATAGTCAAAGTCAATTAAAATATCTGAGCCTTCAAGTCTTGAAACTATATGTCCTACTTCTTTTTCTCCTTCAAATAAAACATATTTTTTATCTTCGCTATAGAAATGTCTCTTGATTCTTAATATTTCTTTTCTATCTGCGTCATAAAACACAAATTCAGCACCTCTGGAGACAGTTTCATTTACAAATGCATCAAAATACGAACCTGGATCTCCAACTTTTTCTCCTACTACAAGGACGTCGTCACTATTGTCAGTGTAAACTTTAAATCTATCGTTTACATATTTATCAATTTTTATTTCATATATCATTTTGAGCCTCCTGGACTTTATGTATTTATTTTAGCATATATCTTGAAATTTAACTATTTAACCAAGATATGATTATAAAAAATAGCTCCAGTTTAAATTTATGAAAATAAAAAAGCAACTCCACTGGAGTCGCCTTTTAAAATTACTTATTAACTGCTTCTTTTAATGACTTTCCAGCTTTGAATACTGGTGCATTTGATGCAGGTATCTTAATAACTTCTTCAGGATTTCTTGGGTTTCTTCCTTCTCTTGCTTTTCTTGCTCTTGATTCGAAAGTACCAAATCCTACTAATTGAACTTTTTCATTATCAGCTAAAGCTTCTGTTACAGTTTCAATAAATGCATTTAATGCTCTTTCTGATTCTACTTTAGTTAATTGGCTCTTTTCAGCCATCTTTGTTAATAATTCTGCTTTATTCATTTATTTCCTCCTACTTTTTCTCTTGAATATACCATTCTTTCTGATTATAACTAAATAAAAGCAAAGTTTCAAGGTTTTAAGCTATTTTTTTATACGAATTTTCAATTTTTTATTATATTTCAGCTCAATCTAATGACCTTTGAACTATGTTTTTATTCTGTAGCTTCTTCTTGTTCTACTTTTCCTTCTGTTGCTTCTTCTTTTGCGCCTGTAGCATCTTCACTTTTTGAAGTCTTAGGTCCTTCAATCTTACTAAAATCAAAACTTGCTATAGCCTTTCCAGCGTCATCCACAACATTTCCATCTTTGTCATAGTATTCAACTTCTATTTTGTCTGTTTCTTCTTGTTTGTACTTTGAAATTTCTTCTTCAAGTACCATATCTACATATTTTGCCTTGATTTGATTTTCATAGAAGTCCTTATCAAGTTCGTCAAGTGTAGTTGCCTTTGAAATTTCTTGTATTATATGGAATCCAAATTGTGTCTTCACAAGTTCTTGACTAATCTCTCCTGGATTCATAGCCTTAACAGCTTCACTAAACTCTGGTACCATATCTCCACCACTGAAGTTTCCTAACTCTTCAGCTTTTATAAAAGTTCCTGAGGTAGTCTTTTCTTCTTTGTCTTTATAGTCCTTGAATGCTGCTTCAAATTTTGCCTTATCTGTCTTTAGCTCATCAAGTTTCTTTTGAGCTTCTTGTTTTATTTCTTCAATCTTAGTTTCGTCTGTTATCGCTTGACCATTTTCATCCATTGTTGAAAATAGAATATGGTTTGCGTTATAAACTGGAAGTAGAGTATCTTTATCTTCTTCAATTCTCTTTTTGATGTCTTCATCTTTAGGTTTAAATTTTTCTTTTAATTTTTCATCGAGCTTTGTTAAATAATTTTGCTTTTCAAATGATTTGAATTGTTCTTTTCTAAATTCTTCCTCTGTTTGTCCAGTCTCTTTTAAATATTTTTTCAGTGAATCTTCTCCACCTGCTTGTTCAATTAAGTTGTCAATAGAAGTATTTACTTCATCATCAGTGACTTTTACCCCTTCATTTTTAGCAAGTTTCACCGTTTTTTCTTGCATTACTAAAGATTTTAAAATCTCTTCTCTAATGCCTTGTGCAGCCTTTTTGCCTTCTTCTGTCTCTTCATCGAAGTTATTATTTTGACCATACATAGCCATTTGTTGTTTATAATAGCTAAAGTATTCCTGTACTTGTTCTGCACTTATATATTCACCGTCAACCTTTGCTATTGCGTTTGATGGTTTTTTTCCTCCTTTTCCACAACCTGTCAGCAACAATGATGTGGTAAGTACTCCCATTAATATTTTTTTTGTAAATTTCTTCAAATTAATTACCTTCCTTTTTATTAAAATTATTGAAATTTAAAATCAGCACTAAGAGTCTTATCACTGGTTTTAAATCTTTTGAGTTAACAAATATCTTAGGATTTTCCCCTAAGTCAAAGTTCATACTATCTTCAAAGTTTTCGCTAATATACTTTAGTTCGTCTAAATCAATATCTTTCTTATCACTATATTCTAATCCAAAAGAACCTTCTTTTTCAAATACCTTTATAAAGCCTGCCCTTGCACTATAGGATTTTGTAAGGGCAATATCCATTATGTTTTGCACTGGCTTTGGAAGGTCTCCAAACCTATCTATAAGCTCTTCTATAAGTTCGTCATAGTCATCTTCATCAAGTATAGATGCAATCTTTTTATACATTTCTATCTTTTCACTTGAATCTGATATATAGGACGAAGGAATATATGCGTCCATCTTAATATCGACTTCAACTTCAGACATTCTTACTTTGTTTTTGTTCTCTCCCCTTAGTTCTCCTAAGGTCTCCTCTAATAGTTTAACATAAAGATCGTATCCTATTGCAGAAATATGTCCAGATTGTACTTCTCCTAAAATATTTCCTGCGCCTCTAAGCTCCAAATCTCTCATGGCTATCTTATACCCAGAGCCAAACTCTGTAAAATCTTTAATTGCCATAAGTCTTTTTTCTGCAACTTGGGATATGCTTTTATTTTTTTCATATGTGAAATATGCAAAAGAAGTTCTGTCGGATCTTCCTATGCGGCCCTTAAGTTGATATAGCTGTGAAAGTCCCATTCTATCTGCGTTATAGACAATCATGGTGTTAACATTTGGTATGTCCATACCAGTTTCTATGATGGTGGTGCAAAGGAGTATGTCAAACTTACCGTCTTCAAAGTCAAGCATTACATTCTCAAGTTCTCTTTCAGACATTTGACCATGGGCAATAGCAATTCTTGCATCAGGGACGAGTTCTTGCAATTTAAATGACATTTCATCAATATCTTGCACCTTGTTATAGACAAAATACACTTGTCCCCCTCTGTCCATCTCCTTTAGTATTGCATCTTTAATAATTCCTTCATTGTACTCAATTACATATGTGTTTATAGGAAATCTCTCTTCAGGAGGTTCGTCCAAGGTAGACATATCCCTTATTCCCACAAGACCCATCTGTAATGTCCTCGGTATTGGTGTTGCAGATAGAGTAAGCACATCTACATTTTCTTTTAAACTCTTTAGCTTTTCCTTGTCCTTAACCCCAAATCTCTGCTCTTCGTCCACAATTAAAAGACCTAAGTCCTTATATACCATGTCCTTTGATAATAGTCTGTGGGTTCCTATTATTATATCTACAAGGCCTCTCTTTACATCTTTTATTATCTTTTTTTGTTGTGAAGGTGTTCTAAACCTTGAAAGCATTTCAACTTCAACTGGGTAGTCACCAAGTCTTTGCAAAATGGTATTATAATGTTGTTGTGCAAGTATTGTGGTTGGAACCAGGATTGCAACTTGTTTTTCATTCATAACTGCTTTAAACGCAGCTCGTATTGCAACTTCAGTCTTTCCATATCCCACATCACCACATAGGAGTCTGTCCATTGGTCTATTTGACTCCATGTCTTTTTTTATTTCTGCAATAGAACGAAGCTGACTTGGTGTTTCTTCATATATAAAGTCCTCTTCAAATTCCCTTTGCCATGCTCCGTCTTTGTCAAAGGCAAAGCCTTCAAGCTTTGACCTCTTGGCATATAGCTCTACAAGTTCTTCTGCAATTGTCTCAACGGATTTTTTTGCCTTTAGTTTTGCTTTATGCCACTCTACACCACCAAGCTTGTTAAGTTTAGGTCCCTTATCAGAACCTGTTCCAACATATTTTTGTACCAAGTTCATCTGATCTGTAGGGATGTAAAGTTTGTCGTTTCCTCTATAGGTTATAACTAAGTAATCCTTTTTAGTATTTTGTACATTGATCTGTTCAATTCCTTGATACTGTCCTATACCATGATTTTCATGAACCACAAAGTCGCCAATTTCAAGATCAGAATAGTTAATTATTTCTGAAGAAGTCCTCTTCTTTTTAATCTTACCTGCTCTTCTCTTCTCCTTGCCATAAATTTCCCTTGTAGTTAAGCAGGTGAACTTCAGTTTTCTATATTCAAATCCCCTTGGCATTTTAAATGGAAGGATATATATCATTCCAGTCAAAAGTTTTGAATCCAAATCTTCAACTACAGCTGCATTTAACTTCTTTTCTTGACATAGGTTAAGAATTGAAATGGCACGGTCTTGTGAACCTGCAAATATCGCAAATTTTTCTCCTCTTCGAGTATGTGCATCCAAGTGTTCCTGTAATACTTCCATGTTTTTATTAAAGGACATGGCCTCTGAAGATTCTATAAGGATTTCAACATTTGGATTTAAAAGTCTGGTCTTTTTTGAAAGAGGTGTAACATTTAGAACAGTATTATCCATGATGGACTTTAAAATCTCCTTAAATTCTATAAAGATGTCCTCATGGGTGATAAACACTTCCCCCTTTTCCATTCTATCTGTTATATCTTCTTTAAAAATTTGATTTATTTCACTATTTCTATCATATACTCTCGAGATATCATCTACGATTATAAGAGAATTTTTAGGAAGATAGTCTATTATATTACTGTAGTCAACTTTTTTTAAATATGGCACAACTAAATCCGGATTTGAAATTTCATATCCGTTCTCTATATACTCTAAAATATCTCCATATTTTTCCAACAGTTTGTCTTTGTCCACCCCATACATTGGAGAGCGATCAGCTATATCTAAGTCTCTGCAAAGTCCTTTTATAATCTTTTGCCTAATCTTTGAATCAAGTATAAGCTCTCTTGCCGGTGCCACTCTTACTCTGTCAATATTTTCCACAGACCTTTGATCTGAAACATTGAAGGTTCTCATAGAATCTATTTCGTCGTCAAATAATTCAATCCTCACAGGATGTTCCTCCTGTATTGGATAGATGTCTATGATACCACCTCTAATCGCAAATTGACCACGTCCTTCGATAATACTTACCCTCTCATAATTTAATTCTATTAAATCTTCTGTAAGCTTATCAAGGTTTAAAGTGTCATCAATATGAATATCAATACTCATATTCTTATATCGATTGATTTTTGTGAGTTTTCTTTGAGTAGCTCTTGAACTTGCAACAGTTATAAAAGGTTTTTTTTCCATTAACCTATTTAAAACTTTTAGTCTTTGATCTTCATTTTTCTTCTCCAAAGATGAAAAGTTATAAAAATTAAGCTCAATTTCTGGGAAGTGTTCCACTATATTAGAGTCTATGACTTCAAAGTCATCTACAAGTTTTTTTGCTGAAAGCTCATCTTCTGTGATGATAAAAATATTTTTTCCTTCATTCTCATACATGGAGTAAATTAAATGATATAGGCTTTCTTTAACAACTCCATGTAAATAAATAGAATTTTTTTCAATTTTTAAAGCTTCAGAAAGTCTTTTATATTCTGTTAAATTCTTTAGTACATCTGTAAAAAAATTCATTCCCAAATCCTATCACAACTCGCTATGATTAACTCCGTTATAGAGATTCATAGCCTCTTCTATGCTGTCTTCTACCAACATCTCTACAGCTCTTGCTGCATCTTCTATCTCCAAGTCCAAAATCTTTTGTTCATCTTGTGAAAAATTACTTAATACAAAGTCAGCCAAGTCCATTTGCGGAAGTTTCTTTCCTACTGATACCTTCACTCTTGGAAAATTCTGCGAGTTCAAGTGGTATATTATTGACTTTAACCCATTATGGCTTCCTGCTGAACCCTTTTGTTTTATTCTGATACTACCCCATGGTATATCTATGTCATCTGTTATAACTATAATTTCTTCTGGAGTAATATCATAATAGTTTGCACAGTCCAAAACAGCCATTCCAGAATTATTCATATAGGTAAGAGGTTTCATAAGTATTACCTTCTCTCCAGCTATACGACCTTCGCCAATGCCCGCTCTAAACTTTTCTCTATTTATATCTATATTATTTCTTTCTAATAGTTTATCAATAGTCATAAACCCAACATTATGTCTATTCTTTAAATATTTTTGTCCTGGATTTCCCAGTCCCACTACTAATTTCAATTATTTATTTTTGTTCCTTTCCTCTCTTCTCTTAACCCATCCAGGAATATTTGCCTGTTGCCCTCTTTCAATGGATAGGTCACCACCGTCAACATCTTTTGTTATTGTTGAACCTGCCGCAATAAATCCTTTTTCTCCAATGTGAACTGGAGCAACTATATTGGCATTTGATCCTATAAATGCACCATCTTCAATTTTTGAGCGATGTTTATTAACTCCATCATAGTTTACAAAAATTGCACCACAACCGATGTTGATATGTTCTCCAAGATCCGCATCGCCTATATATGCTAAGTGTCCTGCCTTTGTATAGTTTCCTACAGTCGCATTTTTAACTTCAACAAAGTTTCCAATGTGAACATGCTTACCAAGATTTGCTTTTGGTCTAAGATGTGCGAAAGGACCAATGTCTGTACCTTCTCCCACATGACTTTTTTCTATAACAGAAGATTTTATAATTACATTGTCTTCAATAATACTATCGCAAATTGTACTGTCCCCTGTTATTATGCAATCTTCACCTATGGTAGTGTCTCCCATAATTTTTGCACCGGAATGAATAATGGTGTCTCTACCAATCTTCACTCCATCTTCTATAAAAATATTTGATGGATTTTCAAGTACAACTCCTTCAAGCATATACTTTTCGTTTATTCTCTTCCTCAAAACCTCCTCCGCTTCTGAAAGTTGAAGTTTTGAATTTATTCCATGAACTTCCTCTTCATCAGGGATTTGGAAGGTTAAAATCTTTTCTCCATCCTCTCTAATAATTTGGAAGATGTCTGTTAAATAAAGCTCCCCTTGATCGTTGTCACTATCAAGTTTTGAAATTGCATTTTTTAAAGAAGCTCCATTAATAATCATGATTCCAGAATTGTATTCTTTTATTTTTAATTCTTCTTCTGTGCAGTCTCTATGTTCAACAATCTTTAAAAAATATCCTTGTTCATCTTTGATTATCCTTCCAAGGCCAGCTGTATCTTCTGTAACGGCTGTTAAAACCGTTGCCACAGATTTCTTTTCATTATGATAGTCCATAAAATTTTTTAAAGTCTCTCCTCTTATAAGTGGAGCGTCCCCTGTGAGAATTAAAACAGAATCTTCATCTGAAACTTCATCCAGAGCAAGGCTTACTGCATAGCCAGTTCCATATGGAAACTCTGGACCAATCTTTTGCTCTTTAATCACAAGGTCTGTGTCTTTGAAAAGTTCTTCTAAATCATTTTTGTTTTTTCCTGCAATAAGTATTTTCTTTTTAACATCGCACTCATCGCAGGCATCCATTACATATTTTATCATCGGCTTATTAATAAGTTTGTGAAGTACCTTTGAATGTTTTGATTTCATTCTGGTGCCTTCTCCTGCCGCCAATATTATTGAAATATTCAAAATATTACCTCCATAATTCAACTCATATTTAATAATATATTTATTTCGCTAAATTGTCTACCTAACAAGGCTATTTAGTGAAGTATCAATCAAATTGTAATGTTTTAAACTTTAATTAAAATTAAAAAGGCAGGTCTTACCCGCCTTTCTACTTTCTCTTTATGATATACTTTATTAATTTGTATAAAAATCTCAAAAAGATAAGTGACAACAATGCTGTCAATGCATATATTACATACTTTGTATTTTTAACTGAGTTATCAACTTCTACCCTTTTTATAACTTCCTTGGTGTTGTTGTTTTCCTCTTCTACTACTTTTTCTTCCTCTACTCTTACACAGTTTACCAAAAGTCTCTTTGGACTTGGTGGTCTCTTAGGCTCGCAGGTTAAAAGAGTTAGCATATCAACATTGTCAATTGGTTTTAACTTCTCCCACTCGTAGGGAAAAATTATTTCACTATTATCTACAACGTAGTCAAGAACTTTTTCGCCTCTGTAAACATAAACATGGTCACCCTTTTCTAAACGATCCAAATGAAAAAACATCAAGTCTCTATAGAATCCCCTATGCCCAGCTATAACAGACCTTCCCTTCTCTCCCACAGGAAGATGAGTCCCATCTATGTGAGCTGCTCCCTTTGCCAAATGTCTTATGGAAGCATCCAAATAAATAGGCATCTTTATATCAAGCTTTGGTATCTCTAAAAATCCAAATTCTTTATCTGGATTGTTTCTATAGATTGTGTACTGTCTCTCATAGTTTTCGTCTGAAAATGGATCTACGAAATTTATCTCTTCTTTTTCAATATTTTTGTTATATTCTTCTATGTTTTTTTCTACTTTAGAATCTTCTTTAGTTGAAGTTTGAATATATTTTTCTAAATCGCCAGTCTTTGTAAGTTCTGTATAACTCATATTCAAAAAGTTTGATAGAGGAAGTCCAATTCCTACAAGTATTAATATATATCCAAATATTTTTCTCTTACTTATCTTCATCTTTTCTTATTTCCCCTAATTTTTTATTAAGAGTCCTAACCTCTCTCTTTAAAAATATAAATATCGCAAGAAGCACAACCGTTATTGGTATTGAGAACATCAAGTAGTCTTTATGTTTTATAAATGAAGTCACTTGTGAACCCTGTCCAAGTATTTGTGGATTATAAGGTATTCTATGTCCTCTTACTAAAAGTCTGTGAGAGTTTATCATATATGGAGTACAAGTTAACAAAGTTGCATAATCCTTCCCTTCAACAACTAAAACATCATCAAAATTAGAAGGTTCAACCACCTTTATCTGATCAACCTCATATGCCAGAACGCCTTCTATATTATGAATATAAAATTGATCTTTCTTTTGAAGTTTATTTAAGTCAGTGAAAAGCTTAGCTGTTGGGAGTCCTCTGTGGGCAGTTATGACAGTGTGGGTACTTTCTCCTCCAACTGGAAGTGATGTCCCCTCTAAGTGTCCTGCTCCCTTTTGAAGAATGGACTCAGAAGTTCCAGCATAAATAGGAATATCCTGATCTATAGCAGGTATTTCAATGTGCCCAATCTTTTCTTTAATTTCAAGCATCCTTGCATATTCCTTTATACCTTCTTTTTCCTTCTCCGTATAAGGGTCTGCAAGTTTTGAAGGATCCAATGTTCTATTATATGCCCTTGCAAGTTCTATTCTTTTTAAAACTTCTTCGTTTGGAAGTTCGCTTGCTTTTTTGTCAAAGCTTTCAATCTCTTTTCCACTTTCAACTCTGTAGTACATCCTTGATATGATTGGGTATAACATAATCCCAAAACCTAAGAGAAATATTATGATAAAGGGAAGTTTTTTATTTTTCTTCTTTTTCATCATTCACTCCCCCCATGTTTTGACTTTAATTCATTCAAAGTCATCATAAGTTTTTTTCTCTTGTTAAAGTACTTTATATCCAGATAGATTAAAATCACAATAAATGCAATGTCAATAAAGAATCCATATTTATATATAAGTCCAATTCTTCCCGTCTTTTGCATTTCCGATGCATCTGCTGGGTTGTATTCAATTCTATGGCCTCTTACAAGAAGTCTATGAGTATTTATCATTATTGGTGTACAGGTAAGAAGTGTTGCATAGTCCTCACCTTTAACTATTAATAAGTCATTAAATTCACTTGGTTCAACTATCTTTATCTGGTCTACCTCATATGCAAGGGTTTGTTCCAAGTTATGTATAAAAAACTTGTCTCCTTTTTTAAGTTGAGATAAATCTGTGAATAACCTTGCTGTAGGAAGACCTGAGTGGGCAGTTATAACAGTGTGGGTATCAAGACCTCCTATCGGAAGTGAGGTTCCCTCTAAATGACCTGCGCCCTTTTGAAGAACTTCTTCTGAAGTCCCTGCATAAATAGGTATATCTACATCAATTATAGGAATTTGAACGTGACCTATTTTTTCATGTAGTTCAAGCATCTTTGCATAATTTTTTACCCCTTCTTCCTGCTTTTCTTTTTCGTAGGGGTCCTCTGTTATAACATTGTTTAACTTGTCATTATATCCCTTTGCAAGTTCAATTCTCTTTTTTATCTCTTTATCATCTAATTTTTTCTTGTCATCATCAAAGTTTCTAACTTGTTGATCCGCCTGAACCCTATAATAAAGTCTTGATACCTGAGGATATAACAAAATAAAAAACCCAATTACAAAAATTAGAATAAAAGGTAATTGACTTTTCTTTTTATTTTTATTTTTCTTTTTCATTTTTCTCCAATTCAGTCTAATAATTAGGAAAAGAGTGCTCAATGCACTCCCCAATTATTCCTTAATTAATTTTTTACCAATGTAGAATAGTAAAGCACCTGCAATTACCATAACTATAAGGGTTATATCTCCGGTTTTTGGAACTTTTATTCTCCTATTTGGCTTCTTATCAGTTTCCTTAGGCGTAGTTTCCTTATCGTTCTTTATAACAATTTCGAATTTGTCTGATTCTCCGGAGACTTCAAACTTTATAGTTTCAGACAATGCTTGATAACCTTTTGGAGGTATGATTTCTTTTAAGTAATAAGTTCCATAAGGTAAACCTTCTACCACAAACTTACCTTCACTATCAGATTTAATAATGTATGGTTTGCCATCCACTAAATAATCTCTATAGTAATCGCCTTTTTTAACATTGACTTTGAAAACTGCATTCTTTAAAGGATTATTTCCTTTTGAATCAACCTTTAAAAAATGATGTCCTCCTGTCGGTTCTGTTGGTTTAGTTGGCTCTGTTGGCTCTTTAGGCTTTTTAATCTCAACTTTCGGATAGATTATATCTTCATCCATTGGAATAAGTATAAAAAAGGGAGCGGTCTTAGGTTCTTTATCTCCTACTTCTCTTACATAGTAGGTTCCCTCTTTGAGATCTTTTATAACTATCTTACCGTTCTTGTCAGACTTTTCAGTTATAAAAAAATCTTTGTATTTACCATCCAACGCTTCTTCAGAAAGATCTTCAAAAGTTTTTAATTTTTCCGTTAAGTCGCCTTCTATCTTCTTATCGGATATCTTCCAGATTTTAAGTTGCCTATCCACAACTTCTCTCTTTGCATCTCCCGGCTTTAGGACAATATCAATTGTGCTTGCCCCTTGCACTAAAGAAGTAGATGAAATTATAAGTAAGAATGATGCCATCAGAATAAATAAGAGCTTTTTACTTACATTTCCCATGTCTCTCTCCTAAAATATATTACTATCGACAATTGCTATAATTAATTTCTATTTAACCTTATTCTAATCCATTTTATGTCTAAATGTCAATTAATAATTAAAATTTATATGCTTTTTTAGGTAAATTTAAAAAAATTTTAAGAAATTATAAGATTTAATTGTTACAACTTGTCAACAAATCTATTTTTTAAGAACTTTCTCTTAATCACAATGAGTCATTATGGTATAATACTCTTGTTTAGGGGGAAAATTATGTTTAATTTTGATTATAAAGATAAAAATATAAAAAAAGTACACTTCATAGGTATCGGTGGAATTTCCATGAGTGGAATTGCTCAACTTTTAAATTTTCATGGCTATGAAGTTTCAGGTTCCGATAGAGATGACTCTGATACTTTAGATAATTTAAGAAGTCTTGGTATTAAAATATATGTAGGTCAAAAAAAAGAAAATATAGAAAATCCAGACCTTGTCGTTTACACCGATGCTATACTTGATGATAACGAAGAACTTATTCGTGCAAGAGAATTAACTTGTCCCGTTGTGTCAAGGGGCGTTTTCTTAGGTGCTCTTATGAAAAATTATAAGTATTCCATGGGAATATCTGGATCCCATGGAAAATCTACAACTACAAGTATGATATCAAAAATTCTTGTTGAAGCGGATGTTGACCCATCTATTTTACTCGGTGGAAAGCTTGATGAAATTCACGGCAATATGCACAATGGCAAGAGCGAATATTTTTTAACTGAAGCATGTGAATTCAAGGGAAATATTTTATATTATTACCCTTCACTTGCAGTAATTTTAAATATCGACGAAGATCACTTAGATTACTACAAAGATATCAATCATATTGTGAGCACTTTTATAGGCTACATGAAAAATCTTTCAGAAGATTCAAAGGCGATAATAAATATTGATGATGAAAACTGCCTTCCTCTTTTAGAACATATAAAGGGCGAAATTATTACCTTTGGAATTGAAAATGAAGGTGCAACTTATAATATAACCGATGTTAGTTTTGATGAAGTCGGTCATCCATCATTCACTATGACAAGTGATAGACCTGGATTTGGAAAACAACATTTTAGTTTGAGCATTATTGGTAGATATAATATTTATAATTCTGCTGCTGCAATAATTACCTCTTTCGAGTCAGGCATTGATATGGAACATATAAAAAAATCCATCTCAAGTTACCACAATCTTCATAGGAGAATGGAAGTTGTAGGAGAGTATAATGGAGCCGTTATTATGACTGATTATGGTCATCATCCTACGGAAATAAATGCAACTATGTCTGCCCTTGGTGAACATAAAAAGAAAAAACTAATCTGCGCTTTTCAACCCCACACCTACAGCAGGACAAAACATTTGTTAAATGAGTTTGCTAACTCTTTTGACGCTTGTGACGAGGTAGTAGTAACAGAAATTTATGCTGCCAGGGAGAAGTTTGACCCATCTATTCACTCAATTGACCTGGTCGAAAAACTTAGAGAAAATGGTATAAATGCCATCTATATCAAAACTTTTGAAGAGGCATGCAAATATATTCGTGAAAATGTAGAAAAAGAAGACATTGTGATTACTACAGGATGCGGTAATCCTGATGTCCTCGCAAAAATGATAGTAAAGTAGAGGTTGATTATGATTTATTTAAATTGCGATTATGCAGGTGGTGTTCACCCAAACATCCTTAAGAGATTGATGGAAACAAACGATGAAACTTCTGGTGTTTACGGATTCGATAAATACTCAGAAGAGGCAAGAAATAAAATTAAAGAACTTTGTAACAACGAAGACATGGATATCTTTTTTATTTCTGGTGGTACTCAAACAAATGTTGTTGCAATATCTGCAACTATCAAGCACTATCAAGCAGTTATATCATGTGACACTGGACATATTAACACACATGAATGTGGTGCAGTGGAAAATACAGGGCACAAGATTGTGACTCTACCTAACAGAAATGGAAAGCTTTGGGCTAAGGACATTGCAAAGTTAATTGACGCCCACCATGTCCAAGGTATGGCAAGAATTCACGACGTGCAACCAAGAATGGTATATCTATCTAACTCCACTGAGTTTGGAACAATCTACACGAGAAAAGAAATTGAAGAAATTTATGAAGTGTGTCAACAACACGGACTATATTTATATATAGACGGTGCAAGACTTGGATATGCTCTCACTGCAGAAAATAATGATATAGACTTGGAATTTTTAGCAAGTCATTGTGACCTCTTTTACATAGGAGGTACAAAGGTAGGTGCAATGTTCGGAGAAGCTCTTGTGGTTATAAATCCTGAAATAAGAAAGGACTTCCAATATAATTTAAAGCTTAGAGGAGCTCTTCTTGCTAAGGGAAGAATGTTAGGAATTCAATTTTTGGAACTCTTTACGGATAATCTTTACTTTGACATCGCAAGAAATGCAAATAATCTTGCTACAAAACTTAGAAAGGCACTTGTTGAAAAGGGATATGAATTAACTGTTAACTCTCCTACAAATCTTACCTTTGTAGTTATGAGCGATGAAAAATTAATGAATCTTTCTCAAGACTTCGCCTTTGAAATTATTAGTCGTCATGATGAGTACTCAAAGGTTGTAAGAATTGCAACAGGATGGGATACAAGAGAAGAAGATATCGACGCCTTAATTGAAAGATTATAAATCGAACATAAATTTGTTACTTATTAAAAGCCGTGGTCAATTGTGTGTGACACGGCTTTTTATTTTAACTTAATTGTACTACTTTTATTTTGTTCCTCTTTAAAAGTTCCATTGCATAGTCATCGATTCTATATCCCACTTCGTAATATATTTCGGAAATTCCTGACTGTATTAAGGCTTTTGTGCAATTTAAACATGGAAAGTGAGTGACATAACACTTGCACCCTCCAACCTTTATACCCTCTTTAGCACAATATAAAAGTGCATTCATCTCTGCGTGTATTGTCGCTATACAATGTCCATCCCTCATGGTGTGTCCAACTTCATCACAATGAGGATTCCCAACAACCGATCCATTGTAACCTGTGGATACTATTCTATTATCTTTATTCACTAACACGCATCCAACATAGGCTCTGTCACAGGTGCCTCTTGTAGCTACAATCTTAGCCAAATTCATAAAATATTCATTCCAAGAAACTCTCATCTTTGCCTCCTTTGTCTACTGATTTAGTATACCATCTAATCATTAATGTAAAAACTTGTTATATATAATATCAAAATTTCCTTTGATTTGAAAAATCTGCTATAATTCTCTCATTGGAGGAAATTATGAAAAAAATATTTCTAATTATTTTTTTTGCAGCTATCATAACTTCTTGTAAGGGGAAAGAAAACTTAACTGAGTTAGCTGAAATAAAAGTTAATCTTTCTGAAAACCCAAAACTTGAAAGTTTAATCAATGATATTAACAAACACGAACATCACTCCGCCATAATTTTTAATAGGGATAAATTCCTTTTAGTTTATAACAACCCTAATTCAAAAGTTAAAGATTATAAATTAAATTTCAATGAAGGAGAGTTGTACATAGATTTAGAAAATGAAGCCGCAAAATATGAACCTCTACATTTTTATGAGTTATCCAGTAACTCTTCTATGGAAGAGTATATTAAAAAGCATGACCTTCCAACGAAAATTCATGTACTTAAAAACGGAAAGGAAATAGAAGTTGTCTACTTTGAAAATGTAGAAATAAAGTAGTATGTCAGAAGAATTATTCTGGCATACTACTTTTTAAATTTCAATTCCACCATTAAAATAATATGAAAGTGCCACATATATTATTGGCTGATGAATTATATAGAAGAAAAGTCTGTTTCGTCCAATAAAAGTAATTGGATCGTAAGACTTTTTCTTTTTTTCTGGATTAAAGCTTAGGAATATCTTTCCTAAAAAGTAACCACCAATTAATAAAAATATCCATGGCAGTATTGGATAGTAGTCTGCGGAGCTAAAATTTTCTCCAGGAAAACCTAAAAAGAAAAGATATTTCAGTTCATATAACTTTTGTGGAAGACGAATTGCTCCAGTAGGCCAGTTTAAGTAGCCACTTGTTACAGGCCAAAAAACATAAAATCCAAACATGGATAATATAAATCCCAAGTATCCATTGATATACTTTAGAATAAGTTCTAAAAAAACCATTATCAATGTCCCAAATGCAAAAAAGTGAATTATTCCAAAGACTATAAATTCATCTGGCATAAATAGATAGGTAAGCAGGGAGATTGCTACTGCAACTACTGAAAGTTTTATAATCTTAAAAATATATCTGTTTGAAAAATGAAGTGTCATTCCCGATATACTCATAAATAAAAACACTGCCACAAGCCTACCATACTCCATCCACTGTGAGGGAAAAAAATTAATATCTCGTTTGAAAATAAATTTTAAGTCGTAGGCAAAATGAAAAAACATTATAAATAACATGGCAAGTCCTGCGACAAAATCTATTCCATTGTACCTTCCTTTTTTCTTAGCTTTTTTATTCATGGTTTCTCCTATAGTATCGGGGCAAATAATTTCAATATTGACCCTGCCAATTTAACAACTAAAAGTCTTTCATTCATCTCTTGAAGTGTCTTTCTTTGAGACACTTCCATAGTGTTTATAAAGTCATCTCTAATGTCTTTGATGATTGGTGATTCAAAAAACCAAATTCCATTCTCAAAGTGTAGATAGAGGGAACGGAAGTCCACGTTTATTGTACTTACAACCGCCACATTATCGTCTGAAACAATATTTTTTGCGTGTATGAACCCTGGTTTGTATTCATATATTTTAACTCCAGCTGCTAAAAGTGGCTCATAGTAGGATCTTGTCACCATGAAAACCATCTTCTTGTCTGCAATATATGGAGTGATTATTCTTACATCTATTCCGCCTTTTGCAGCATTTGTCAATGCAGTCAACATCTCTGATGAAAGTATCAGATATGGTGTTGTTATATAAACATATTTTTTTGCTTTGTAGATAATATTTAAGTAGGTGTTTTCTCCAACTGGCTCCTTATCCCTTGGTGCATCTGCAAAGGGTTGAACAAATCCTTCGTCCTCCACAAATCCTTCCTCTTTAAAAAATTCACTTGGAAGATAATTGTTAAAGGATAAAAACTCATTACTTAGTGAGTTCCACATGGATAAGAAAAATACCGTTAAAGACCACACAGCTTGTCCTTCAATTCGAACACCTGAATCCTTCCAATGCCCAAACCTTACAATTTTATTTATATATTCATCTGCAAGGTTAAGTCCTCCAGTGTATCCAACTTTTCCATCTATAATCGCAATCTTCCTGTGATTTCTGTTGTTGTGTTTTGGAAGCACTATATATTTTATAGGGTTAAACACCTGATATTTAATTCCACAGGCTTTAAGTTTATCTCCAAAGTCTCTGCCCATTTTGTTCATGCATCCAAAGTCATCATATATAAGCCTAACATCAACACCTTCTTCTATCTTTTGTTTTAAAAGAGATACCAAGGTGTCCCACACATAACCTTCGTCTATTATAAAGTACTCTAAAAATATAAATGACTTTGCGTTTTTTATGTCATCAATCAAATCTTCAAAATATAATTCTCCAAGTGGATAATACTTAGACTTTGTGTTTCTATAAACTGGACAACTTGCATAACGTTCCAAGTACCTGCTTTGCAAATAGGCATCTGGGTTATGTATCTCTTCAAGAGTGTTCTCTTCATAGCTCATAAGAAAATGAAATGATGATGTTGTTGTAGACATCTTGTTTTTTACACTCTCTGCAAATTTATTTTTAGCAAAGAAAAGATATAAAAAGGATCCAAATAATGGAAGGGTTAGTATCGGTATTATCCATGTTATCTTGTAGTCTGGATTTGTATCTTTATTAACCAATACTACCAATAGTATCAGTGAAAGAGTAAATGATACTACATAAAACCATATAAAGTTTTCCCTTAGGACTATAAACATCTCAACAATTAAAAATAATTGTATCAAAAAAATTATGACCATTGGAAACGCTCTTCCAGTAACTATTTTAGCTATTTTTTTCATCTTTTTTCTTTACCTCTAACTTCTAAAACTTCAATTTTAAATACTGAAGTTCTGTCAATTGCCCTTCTATTGTATTCAAAACCGTCACCTAAGTGAAAGCTGTCACAAAGGATTTGAAGAGTCTTTTCCTTTTCATCATACTCATCTATTTCATGAATTATTCCATAACCTATAACACTTGAGTAGTTCATGGTGCAGTAACCTCTTTCCATGTCAGTTACAAGTTCAAGATCTGTGTCTGATTCAAAGGAAACAAATGCATCTTCTTTTATGTATTTATATTTTGTTCCAGTTTTTGCACCGTGAAAATAAAGTACAAGTTTTTCGTCTTTGTACTCTACTCCCGTGTTCACAGGAAGGATATATGGAGATTTCTCTCCATTAAAAGCAAGTATCGTTCTATCAGCCCTTTTAAGAATATCTACTATTTCATTCATATCTTTTACTTCTCTGTCTTGTCTTCTCATTCCATTCCTCCAACAATCACTTTACTTAACTATATCACAGGGTTGCTTATATTAACAGAACTAATACTTAAATTTTAAAATTTTTTACAAAAAGTTCTTGCATTTTTTTTAATTCATTATATAATCACTAAGTATAGTAAAGGAGAGAAAAATGAAAAAAATATTTAGTATTAGAATATTACTTAAATGCAAAGTAAATTCAAAAATAATTTTTGAAGAAGCTCTGTTATTAGTTAAATTAAATAATATTGATGATATGAAGGAAATAATAAATTCATATATAGCCAATTTAGATGAAGAAAATGAAGATAAAATCTTCGAATTGGTTTCTCTACTTGACTATTATGAAGTAACTGATGAAATAGACTTTACTTCCCCATATCTTCAAATTTACTCAAGATTTATAGGTCAGGAGGAACTTGAACTATATCCTGAGTTCAGTTAAAAAAATCAAGCACTCAGTTTTAAAATTTAAGTTTGTTATACTTACAAAGTTTAATTCTATACAGAATATTAATTCAATCAAGGGGCTGAGTGCTCGATTTTTAAAGCAAATTAAAACGGTGTGACAGATATTTCGTCACACCGCATTTTTTATTCTTTTGATCCTGTTTCTGTTGGCTTTTTACCACCCTTGTCAGGATTTGTCTTTCCGCCTTCAGTTGAGTCTTCAGATGCTCTTGCCTTGTCACCTGTAACCTTTGGTGGATTTTTAACAGGATTTACAAATGGTGACATAGTCACTTCACCAGTAAGTACATTTGTATCCTTTTCTTCAATCTTACCAATATGTCTAATTGCAACTTCGTCTTTTTCTTTAAAAAGATCCACTGTTGCAGCTGAACCGTCTTTATTTATAGGTTGGAAGTCCTTATTTGTTGTGTACTCATAGGTCTTACCTCTAAATTCTTTTGGACTTTCTTCAAGTGCTTTAAAAACAAATTTTGTTTCATCGCCAACTTTTTCTTTTGATTCAACTTCAGCAAAGAAAACAGATGTCATCTTTTCTCTTTCAGCTGCTTCTTTTTTTCTCTTTGCATTGTCAAAAGCTCCAAATATTGAAAGTCCTATGATTACTGCAAATAGAATCGTTAAAATTTTCTTCATGTTTTCCTCCATTTTATAATAATAGCTCTATTGTAAACTCAAAGTTTTAAAAATCTCAACTATAAAAGTTACTCCCTTTGAGTCTTAGACATAATTAATTTTAAAGCATTCGCCTTTAATCAGGCTTAAAAGCTCTCTTGTAAGTAGACCGCTGCAGCTTTTATGCCGTCAACCGCTGAGCTCATTATCCCTCCAGCATATCCTGCTCCCTCACCAATTGGATATAATCCCTTTGTACTTATTGACTGAAAACTTTCTTTGTCCCTTACAATTCTAACAGGGGATGAGGTTCTCGTTTCTACTCCAGTTAAGATAGCATCTTCAAGAGAAAAGCCTTCAAGCTTTTTATCAAGATTAATTATCGCCTCTTTTATGGCTTCATTAATCTCATCTGAGTAAATTTCATTTAAATTCTTAAAAACTGTTCCTGGTTTATATGTTGGAAAAACTCTTTTAAATCCTGTTGAAACCCTGTTGTTGATATAGTCTGCAACAAGTTGAACTGGAGCGTAATAATTTTCTCCCATATTAAATGCCTTCTCTTCAATTCTCTCTTGAAACTCCATTCCTGAAAGAACTCCTTCTCCATAGTCCTCTTCATTTATATTTGTGATTATGGCAGAGTTTGCATTTTCTAAATTTCTACTGTGATAACTCATTCCATTTACACAAAGTCTATGTTCTTCGGAGCAGGCAGAGATAACTCTTCCCCCTGGACACATACAAAATGTATAAACTCCTCTACCCTTTTTGGTTCTATAGGTCAGTTGATACTCCGCCTGTGGTAAAATTTTATTTTCGTATTCATCTCCATATTGAGCTTTATTTATAAGTGTCTGGGGATGTTCAATTCTAAATCCAACTGCAAAGGGTTTTGACTCCATTGCAATCCCCTTTTGATGTAACATTCTAAAGGTTTCTCTTGATGAATGACCAAGGGCTAAAAATACACTGTCAGTTTCAAGTTCTCCCTTATCTGTAATGATACCTTTAACTCTTCCATCTTCAATTATAATATCTGTCATCTTGGTGTTAAACCGAATCTCTCCACCAAGAGAAATAATTTCACCTCTAATAGACTTTATAACTTCTTTTAAAATATCAGTTCCTATGTGAGGCTTTTGTAAAATTTTAATCTCTTCTGGAGCTCCGTGTTCAACAAATACATCAAGAACCTCTCTTATGAGAGGATCCTTTGACCTACAAGTTAGTTTGCCGTCAGAAAAAGTTCCAGCTCCTCCTTCGCCAAACTGAACGTTAGACTCTTCGTTCAAGGCTTCACCTTTCCAAAAACTTTCAACTGACTTCGTCCTTTTTTCAATGTCTTCTCCTCTTTCAATAACAATCGGATTAAAACCATATCTTGCCAGGATTAGGCTTAAAAATATTCCACAGGGGCCAAAGCCAACAACCACAGGTCTCTGCCCTTTTTTTCTATTCACATCTACTTTGAACTTATCTTCTACATACTCCCTTACCTCCCCTAAGTTAAACTTCGAAAGTTTCTTTTTAGATAGTGGAATGTCTACAATTACAGAGTATACAAACTGTATTTTATTTTTTCTTGCATCGATGGAACGTCTATAGATTTTATATTCAAATCCGTCGTACTTTATTTTTAATTTGTTCTTTATTTTCTCCCTAAGATTTTCTATGGGTTCATCTAACCCAAGTTTTAAGTTGTTTACAAATATCATATTTCTCCTTTAAGTCCAGTGTCATATCCCATTGACTCTAAAATATCCACAGATCTCTTCCCAATTTCAAAAATTCTATTTTTCACATCTTGTGATACTGAAGTTTCAAGTTTACCTCCAGGCAAGTAGTCTTTTATAGATGTGACTTTACCCTGCACCACACCTGTAGACTTATCTATCTTAACCCATGTTGGATGTAGTTCTATTCCTTCAAGAGTTGTAATTTCTTCATCCAAGTCCTTCTTGATTTTTAAATTTGCAATAAGCCCTGCTTCTACTTCTCTAAGTTCATTATATTCCTGCCTTTGCCCTGAAATTGAATTACCCATGGAATAAAAAATATATTTTTTTACTCCGTCTACATCAACCTCTTCTATGGGCTGCAACACATGGGGATGACTTCCTATTACAATGTCTGCACCCCATGACAATAGATTGTGTCCGTTGTTCTTTTGAAACTCTGTTGGAGTAAACATATACTCTTCACCCCAATGTGGGAACACGATTAAAAAGTCCACTTGTTCCTTTAACTCTTTAACATCCCTTTCCATGACATCACTATTCATAGGATTAATCATAGATCTTTGTTCCTGGGAAAGAATCGGATCCATTCCATTGAACATTTGGCTATATGCAAGAATTCCTATTTTAATATCATTCTTTTCAACAATTAAAAAAGGTCTTTCTCCTAATTTAAATGTGCCAGTGTGCTTTATACCATTTGTATCTAAGGCATCAATCGTATCTATGATTCCTTCAACTCTTGAATCCAAGCAGTGATTGTTTGAGGTAGTAAGTATGTCAAATCCAGATTCCTTTAGTTGCGTTATTGAATTTGAAGGAGTATTAAAAAGAGGATAGCCTTCCATCTTCCTTTTTGGAGTAGATGTTGTTTCGTAGTTTCCAGCCATCAAATCAAAACTCTCTATCAAATCTTCCACACCCCTATAGAAAAAAGAAAAGTCATAGTTTCCTTCACCATCAACATTTCTAAAAAATGTCCAAGGATGGTACATTATGTCTCCTGTTACTCCCAAAGACACTTCCGTTGTTCCCTTTTCCGCCTTTGTCTCTTCTATTTTTATTTTGTTTTTTTCATTTTTTTCTGTAGAAGCTTTTTTTACTTCAATCTCACTTAATGTTTTTTCATTATCTTTAGGCACACAAGAAGCAAAGCCAAGTATAATTATAAAAAACAAAAATAATCTAATTCCTTTTTTTATTTTTCTATTCATTTCTTCCTCCGAATAATATGCTCTACTCTATATTATCAAATTATTAATTGTTTTGTGATATAATCATGAAAAAAGAACTAAAAAAGGAAGAGATGTCAGTGAAAATAAAAAAGATTTTAGTTGCTAATAGAGGCGAAATTGCTGTAAGAATTTTCAGAGCTTGTAGTGAGCTTGGAATAAAATCTGTTGCAATCTATTCAGAGCAAGATAGAACTGCCCTCTTTAGAACAAAGGCAGATGAATCCTATGAAATAGGAGTTGGCAAAAACCCTGTAGAAGCATATCTCGATATGAACGAAATCATAAACCTTGCAAAGAGAAAGGGCGTTGATGCAATCCATCCTGGATATGGATTTTTATCAGAGAACAAAGAATTTGCCAAAAGATGCGAAGACAATGGAATCATATTTATCGGACCAAGCTATGAGGTGCTTGACACCCTTGGAGATAAAATAAAATCTAAAATTGCTGCAAAGAAGGCAAATGTCCCAACCATTCCTGGTGTTGATAAGCCTATCAGAACAAAACAAGATGCTTTGGAATTTGCAAGAGAAGCTGGATACCCTGTAATGATAAAGGCTGCTGCTGGAGGCGGTGGACGTGGTATGAGAATCGTAAACAGCGAAGAGGAACTTATCCCTGCCTTTAAGTCCGCACAATCCGAAGCAAAAAAAGCCTTTGGCGTTGACGATATGTTTATTGAAAAATATTTAAGTAAACCAAAACATATTGAAGTCCAAATACTTGGAGACAAACAGGGAAATATAGTCCATCTTTACGAAAGGGACTGTTCTATCCAAAGGCGTCACCAAAAACTTATTGAATATACCCCTGCTTTCTCCCTTGATGAAGATTTAAGAAAAAAAATATGTGATGATGCCGTTAAAATTGCAAAATCTGTTAACTATTACAATGCCGGTACTGTGGAATTTCTTGTGGACGAAAATAAAAACCACTACTTTATAGAAGTAAACCCAAGGGTTCAAGTTGAACACACTGTTACAGAACTTGTTACTGGAGTGGACATTGTACAAGCACAAATTTTAATTGCCCAAGATCATAGCTTAAGCCATGAACTTATCGGTATAAATTCACAGGAAGATGTTTCTCTAAGGGGCTATGCAGTTCAATGTCGTGTCACAACAGAAGATCCAACAAATAATTTTGCACCTGACACTGGAGTCATTGATGTGTATCGTTCAGGATCTGGCTTTGGAGTTCGTCTTGACGTTGGCAATGCCTACGTTGGTTCAGTAATAACTCCATATTATGACAGTCTGTTAGTTAAAGTCACAACAACTTCAAGAACTTTTAAAGACACTGTTAACAAGGCCAAGAGAGCCTTGGGAGAACTAAAGGTAAGCGGAGTTAAAACTAATATTGCCTTCTTGCTAAATGTTTTAAACTCAGATAGCTTTGTTTCAGGAAAGACCAACACAGGCTTTATAGAACTAAATCCTCAGCTATTTGATGTGGCTCCAAGAAATGACAAGGAGTTAAAAGTTTTAAATTACATTGGTGACATTGTAGTCAACAATAAAAATAGAATTAATAAAAACTTCGATACCGTTAAGGATTATTCATATTTAGAAGGTGAAGACCTTACTCCTGGAACAAAACAAATTTTTGATAAGGAAGGTGCAACTGGACTTGTAAACTGGGTGAAAAAGCAAAACAACACCCTACTTACAGACACCACATTTAGAGACGCCCATCAGTCACTACTTGCAACAAGAGTTAGAACTGTGGACATGGAAAAAATTGCACCAGCAGTTGCAAAGTATATGAAAGAACTATTCTCCCTTGAAATGTGGGGTGGTGCAACCTTTGACGTCTCCTATAGATTTTTAAAAGAAGATCCTTGGGAAAGACTTAGAATCCTTAGGGAAAAAATTCCAAACATACTATTCCAAATGCTTGTTCGTGGAAACAACACCGTTGGATATAAAAATTATCCTGACAATGTAGTAAAGAAATTTATTTCCAAATCAGCTAAAGAAGGAATAGATGTGTTTAGAGTGTTTGACTCTTTAAACTGGATTCCCGGCATGAGATATGCCATGGATTGTGTACTTGAAGAAGGAAAAATTCTTGAAGCTACAATGTGCTATACTGGCGATATCCTCGATGAAAGAAGAGACAAGTATAGCCTTTCCTATTATGTTGACATGGCTAAGGAACTTGAAAAGTGTGGCGCTCATATAATTGGAATTAAGGATATGTCTGGACTTTTAAAACCATACGCTGGAGAAAAACTTATAAGGGCTTTGAAAAATGAAGTGTCTATACCAATTCATCTCCACACCCATGACACTACAGGTAATGGAGTTGCAACAGTTCTTAGTGCAACAGAGGCAGGAGTTGACATTGTTGACACTGCATTTAACTCAATGAGTGGCCTTACAAGTCAACCAGCACTAAACTCAGTTGTTGCTGCACTTGAAAACACCGAAAGAAAAACAAATATAAATTTAGATTATGCAGAAGAAATATCCAAATATTGGGAAGTGGTTAGACCAATCTATCAAAACTTTGAATCGGATTTAAAATCAGGATCAACAGAGATATATAAATATGAAATCCCTGGAGGTCAATACTCAAACTTGAAACCTCAAGTGGAATCCTTTGGTCTTGGTCATCGATTTAAAGAAGTTAAAGATATGTATCGCGAAGTAAATAAAATGGTTGGAGATATCGTAAAGGTAACTCCTTCATCAAAGATGGTTGGAGACTTTGCAATCTTTATGGTACAAAACGACTTAACTCCAGAAAACATCTACGAAAAAGGAAAGACTTTAGACTTCCCAGACTCTGTAGTTTCATTCTTTAAGGGAATGATGGGTCAACCTTTAGGAGGCTTCCCCGAAAAATTACAAAAATTAGTTTTAAAGGGAGAGGAGCCTATCAAAGTAAGACCAGGAGAACTTCTTGAACCAGAGGACTTCGAAAAAAATAAAAAATACCTTAAAGACAAATTTGGTTTTGAACCTTCAGAAGAGGATTTAATTGCATATGCCCTCTACCCTAAGGTATTCGAAGAATATATTGAAAGCAAAAAGACTTATGGTGAGCTTTCCAAAATGGAATCAAAAGTTTTCTTCCATGGAATAAACTTAGGACAAACCAGAGAAGTTAAACTGGCAGAAGGAAAGAATTTAATTATAAAACTTGTTGACATTTCCGATGCAGATGAAGATGGCAATGTGTCACTTGCCTTTGAAGTAAATGGAAACAGAAGAGTAATAAAAATATTTGATAAACATTCTGAAAAAGAATTTAAAAATAATTTTAAACAAAAGGCAAACCCTGAAGACAAAAAAGAAATTGGAGCAAGCATCCCTGGAACAATAGTAAAGATACTTGTTCAAGAAGGACAAGAGGTAAAAGAAGGACAATCCCTTATGGTTATTGAAGCCATGAAGATGGAAACAGATATACTTGCACCAATTAGCGGAAAAATAGAGACCATAACAATTGAAGAAAAGGAAATGGCCGAATCAGGACAGCTGTTAATTAGATTCGAATAATAAAAAATTTTAAAAGCACCTACATATCGTAGATGCTTTTTTCTATTTTCTATCTCTAACACGAGCGATAATTCCAAATACAATTGCAGTCACAACAGCAGGTAAAACCCATTCAAAACCAACTGAACTAAATGGTAATTTTTTTATTATTTCAAATGGTTTTTCCAAAATATGAAGACTCTTATGTAGACTTTCCATAAGGCTTATGATAAAAGTTGCAAGAACCGCACCTTTGTAGGTCATATCGTATTTTATATATTTATCAATCATTCCCAATAGAATTAACACTATAATAATCGGATAAACTGTAGATAGTATTGGAACCGCAGCTTTGATAAGCCCTTCTACCCCTGCTAAAGAAAAAAATCCAGAGGCAATAACAGTAAGTAGTACAATAGGTTTATATCCAAGCTTTTCATTTGTAATTTCAGAAAAAAAGTTTCCCGCAACTGCACTTAGTCCAACAGAGGTAGTCAAACACGCAAGAGACACAGCAATGCCTATTGCAATCTTACCAATAGGTCCAAGTACATTTTGAACAGTTCCAAGAAGTATATCAACTCTTGTGTTTTCTACTGTATATAATTTTGAAGCAGTTGCTCCTACATATATAAGTCCACCATAGATAAGTGCAAGAAGTACAAATGCAACAAGACCAACCCACTTAACCATCTTATATCTTTCAATCTCATTCTCATAACCCTTTCTTGAAAGATCCGCCACAACTATTCCAGTCATAAGCGCCGCACCAAGTGCATCCATGGTTTGATATCCTTCTGCAAATCCCTTTAAAAAAATTTCTCCTTCCTCTGGTGGATTCATAACTCCAATAGGACTAATAATACATTTGACGATTATTATGCCAAGAATAATTACAAGACCCGGAGTCAAATACTTACCGATTTTATCAATTACTCCAGATTCATTGAACACAAAAATTGCAGTCAAAGAAAAAAATATTAATGGCGTTATCCACTGTGGAGCACCAGGAAAAACCTTAGATACAAAAACTTCGTGAGTTGTAGCAGCAGTTCGTGGAATCGCAAAAAGTGGTCCAATAGTTAGTATGGTAACGGTTCCAAGAACCTTAGCAAAAGTGTTTCCAACTCTCTTTCCAAGATCTTCAGCTCCCCCACCAAGCTTTGCAGTTATTATTACCCCAAGTATTGGTAACACTGGGTCTGTCAACAAAAACCCCACCATGGCCTTTTTAAATTCGCTCCCTGAAAGCACACCAAGGTAAGGAGGGAAAATTAAATTTCCCGCACCGAAGAATATTGCAAACAACGCAAATCCTACGATTATCACATCTTTAAATTTCTTACTCAAAATATCCCCCTATAAATTTTTTTGGAATTTATCTTGTTACTCCGGCAAATGATTGCCTATGTTTAATTTTAATTCGTAAATTTTTTTCAGTCAAATTTATTTAATGTATTTATTGAGATTTAAAGTAAAATAAGAAATAAAAAACTTTTTTCAATGGAACATGAACCAATATTTACCTTGATTTATTAAATACCATCAACAAATATTAGATTTTATGGTATAATTTAGAAAATAAACATTGGAGGATATTATGAAAAAGAAAATTTTTAGTGTCTTATTAGGAACTTCATTAGTTCTAAGCAGTTTTAGTATTTCTGAAGCAAATGTTCAGCCTGAAGTGAAAAGGTTGTCCGGATCTAACAGATATTCTACTTCTGTTGCTGTATCCATGGCTAATTATGAAAATAGCAAGGAAGTTGTCGTAGCTTCTGGAGAGGGCTTTGCTGATGCTTTAGTAGGTGGTACTCTTGCGGCTCAACTTGATGCTCCACTACTTTTAACTTCTTCAAAGGCACTTCCAGAGGATGTTTCTAAAGAGATAGAAAGACTTGGTGCTGAAAAGATTTATCTTTTAGGTGGACTTGACACAGTAAGCTCTGAAGTCGAATCTAAATTATCTGAAATAGCTACTGTAAAGAGACTTTCTGGTAAAAATAGATTTGAAACTGCAAAGGCAATAGGTCGTGAACGTCTTGCTCTTGCTCAAGTTGAAGATCACTACATCGCAGCTGTTGACGGATTTGAATTTCCAGACGCTTTAGCTTCTGCACCTTTTATCGGTAGATTTGGTTCTGAAAATTCAAAATTAACTCTATTACTTCCCTTCTCCAGCGATTTAAAACCTAATTATATTGTTGGTGGTGGAAATTCTGTTAAATATGATGGGGAAGTTTTAAAGAGATTTAAGGGAAATGACAGAGTTGATACCTCTCTTGAAATCGCTAAAAACTATGAAGAATTTTTAGGAATAAAACCAAAAACTTTAATCGTTGTAAATGGCGATGACTATCCTGATGCTCTTTCTGCAGTATCTGCATCTAAAGCTATGGACGCTCCTATAGTTCTTAATAGAGGTAAGGCTGTTTCTAAAAATTTAGCAAGTTATATTGAAGCTAACGAAATTGAAAAAATAATCGTTATTGGTGGTGAAGGATCTATCCCTAATTCAGTTTATCAAGAACTTGTTACTGGTAAGCCTTTCGTTGAACCAACTGAACCTGCTAAGCCAACAGAACCTACAGAAAAGCCTAAGGACAATAACCCTTCAACACCTGGTGTTCCTATAGACTTAGATAAGTTATGGGTAGATGAAAATGGAAGAGGTTTGATAAAGGGAAATATAACTAAAAGAGGTAAGATATATCATGTTCCAGGACAAGCCTCATACGACCGCACTGGTATTAATCCTGCAAGGGGAGAAAGATGGTTTAAAACTGAAAGAGAAGCTCAAAAAGCTGGTTGGAGAAGAGCTGAAAAGTAAATAAAATAAAATCTATAAGGAAACCTATTTATTCGGTTTCCTTTTTTATTTTTCTTTCCTTTTCTATAATTTAATTTCATTCAAATTATTGAAATAATATTATAAAACTTTACAATTAAAGTACAAGTAGTATAATAAAAGTATAACAAGATAGTAATAGGAGGGATTTGAAATGAAAAAAATTAAAAATTTACTACTATTTTTTGTTGTCGGATGTCTTTTAATCACAGGCTGTGCAAAAGACAATACCAAAGGAACTGACTCTGCTGATGGTGGCAACACTAAAGCAGGAGTTTTAGAAGAAGTTTCTGAGGAAAGCCCATTAAAAGTTGATAAAGATGGTAAAAAGGTTACTATTTATGGTACTTTCAACGGAAAGTATTTAACTGAATCTACAAGACATTTAGTTATCTATAGTGATGGTAAACTTTCAGATATGCCAATATTTCAAACCTTGGTAAGCCCTACAGACTTCCACAAGGCACTTGAAGATATAGGTGCAAAACCTGGAGATAATATGACTGCTGACAACGCAGCAAAAACTCTATCTGAAGGTACTCCTTTAAATGTAAAAATCTATTGGGAAGGTAACGAAGATGGAACTGATCTAAATGACTTCTTAAAAGATTCTAACGGAAAGAAGATCGACATGAAGTTTTCTGGTAACTTAAAAAATTCTCAAGATTTTAATACTGGTTGTGTATCATGTCTTGATTCTTGCTTTGTAGGTATTACAAGTAATGGAACTTATCCTCTTGGAGCTATTGAAGAAACCAAGGAAGTTGAATTTGAAGTAAATCAAGACAATCATCCAGAAGACAAACAAAAAGTTGCAATAGTTTATTCCATCGACTAATGAATAGACTAACAAATTTTCTTAAATTTATTATTTACTCAATAAGTTTATCTGCAATAATTTCAAGCCTTTTAAGTTTAAATCTTTGGCTTGATATGAGGGTTCATTCAAAGTACGTAGTGTATGTTTCCTTTATCTTTATTGCTATTACTTTTTTGATAAAAAAATTTAGAAAATTTAAAGAAACTAATTTTTTAATCGCTATGGATATTTTATTTCTTTTTGTAATTATCTTTGGTAAATTTAATAGGATTTCTTATGAACTACGGGATACTTTTAAAATTCCAATGGAGATTAAGTATTTCAAAATATTAATTCTGATGATTTTAGCAGTTGGAAATATTATGATATTTTATAGTGATAAAGACAAATTGAGGGAGTAGGATAACACCTACTCCCCTTAATTTTATTTATTTCCAGGTTTTTCAATTGAACTTGGAATTTGGTTTTGATTTGTCACACCCATATTTAGAGAATCTTTTATATCTACGTCCCTCTTGTCGACATAAACTCCTTTTGTCTTTTTATTATCTTTTTCTTGTTCCTTTTCTTTTACATCTTTTTCTTCTTTAAACTCTTCTTTTTTGTCTGACAACTTTCCTTCCAATGTACTTGGAATTTGATTTTGGTTAGTCACTCCTAAATTCATTGATTCAAAATTCTTTTTATTTTCATCTGGTTTGAACTTACCCATAAAATCCTCCTCATTTTACCTATTATCTATTTAAATTTTGAGTAATGTCCTGGGTATCTTTTAAAATTTCCATTCTCGCTTTAACTTTTTCAAGTTCTTCTTTGCTTTTTCTAATATTTTCTTCATCTTCCTTTGTTGGAAGTGTTTTTTCTTCAGCTTCATTTTTTATCGTTTCATCTTTTTTATTATCCATAACATCCTCCCTCTTTGTATTCATAATTATACCCATTTTATGAATTTAGTCTCATTTGTTATAAATTCCATTAGTAAAATAGAATTTACCTTTATTATTATTGACAATTAAACTTGTATAAGTTACCATAAAAAATAGATGGTCCGATAGGTAAGGCTAACTTAGGGATATGGATTACTGCCGCAAAGTGATGGAGACATCATCCGCCGGTTAACAAGCTGTATCGTGCTCAAGGTGCAGTTTAACGTAATTTCACCGCCCTATGAAGCTAAAGCTCACACGGTTTCTAATTACCCACAATGATCATTTGTCATTTGTGGGATTTTTCATTTATATACAAAAAGGAGGTAGAACTATGGAAAAAAATTTAGAGATTCTTGAAGAAAGAATTAAGGAGTCTTTGGAAAATAAAAATCTGAAAGATGTAAAAGTTCTACTAAATTCTCTCAACATCTACGATATTGCAGAGTTTTTTAATGAACTTTCTCAAACAGATCTGACAATTTGTTTTAATCTTTTATCTAAAGATACTGCAGCATTAGTATTTGCCGAAATGGATATAGAACAACAGAAACTTCTTATTGAAGGTTTTTCCGATGAAGATTTAAAAGAGATAATCAATGGTTTAAGAACCGATGATAAAGTAGATATTATTGAGGAACTACCTTCGAACCTTGTAAAAAAAGTATTGAAGTTTACAAGTCCTGACCACAGAAAAATAATTAACACGATGCTTAATTACCCTAAGGATTCCGCAGGGTCAATTATGACAATAGAATATGCGGCTACAAAGGCTGGTCATACTGTATCAGAAGTTATTGAATTGTTAAAAAAGAATGGAGCCAACAAGGAAACTATAGATATAATTTACATCATCGATGACACAAGACATCTAATTGGTGAAGTATCCCTTGCAGACTTGGTCCTTTCCGATTCAAACTCACCCATTTCTTCAGTGATGAACCATGATGTTATTTCTGTTAACACCATTGAAGACAGAGAAGATGTTGCAAGGCTATTTACAAAGTACGACTTTACCAACATGCCCGTTGTTGACAACGAAAACAGACTTGTGGGTATCATAACTGTTGACGACGTTTTGGATATTATTGAAGAAGAAATGACAGAAGATATGGACATCATGTCTGCGATAACTCCAACCGTTAAACCATATAAACAACTTTCTGTTATCGAAATTTGGAAAAATAGAATCCCATGGCTACTTATTCTTCTTATCTCTTCAACTTTCACTTCCTTAATCCTTATGAATTACGAAAACACTTTGGAGAGATATGTTGTACTTGCCGCATTTTTACCTATGATTACAGACACTGGAGGTAACGCAGGAAGTCAGTCTGCTTCAACTATAATACGTTCTCTTTCACTAAAAGAAATTGATCTAAAAGATTTGCTCTATGTAGTTTGGAAAGAGGCAAGAGTTGCTGTACTTGCAGGGCTTACACTGGCATTTTTCAACTTTTTAAAACTTATGTACTTTGATAAGGTCGGATTTCAAGTGTCACTTGTAGTTTCCCTTACTGTTACAGTAACAGTTTTATTAGCCAAAGTCACTGGGTCTATCTTGCCAGTTATTGCCGAAAGCCTTGGCGCTGACCCTGCCGTAATGGCAAGTCCACTAATAACAACTATAGTTGACGCACTTGCGATTCTCGTATACTTAAAGATAGCTATGATGCTTTTACCATTTTAAAAGGAGATTAAATTGAAAACAAGAATTGAACATGACAGCATTGGCGAATTGGAAGTTCCAGTAGAACACTACTGGGGAGCACAAACACAAAGATCTTTTCAAAATTTTAAGATAGGAACAGAAAAAATGCCCCAAGAGATTATAAAGTCTCTCGCAATTATAAAACGTTCCTGTGCAAAGGTAAATTGTGAACTTGGGATACTATCTGAAAAAAAGAGAGATTTAATCGTAAAGGTCTGTGACGAAATACTTGAAAGCGGTCTTAAAGAAGAGTTTCCACTGGCACTATGGCAAACTGGAAGTGGTACTCAGAGTAATATGAATGTGAACGAAGTAATTGCACATCGTGGAAATGAAATTAATGGAAATGATATACTTCATCCAAATGACGACGTAAACAAGTCTCAGTCTTCAAACGACACTTTCCCTACAGCAATGCATATCGCAGCTTATAGAGAGGTTCATACAAAACTTTTACCACAGATTAAAGAAACTCTCGATGTACTCTATGGTCTTTCCATAGACTATGCAAATATAATAAAGGTTGGAAGAACACATCTTCAAGATGCAACTCCCCTTTCACTTGGTCAAGAGATATCTGCATGGTCAAATATGCTTGAAAAAAATTACAGTTATATAGAAGAGTCTTCAAAACATCTTTTAAGCCTTGCAATCGGTGGGACAGCAGTTGGAACTGGACTTAACGCCCCGGAAGGTTATGACGAAAAGGTATGTAAAGAGATAAGTTCTTTCACAGGTTTTGAGTTTAAACCTGCTGAAAATAAATTTCACTCTCTTTCCTCTAAAGATGAAATAGTGAACTGCCATGCATCCCTTAACACTCTTGCAACAAATCTTTTAAAAATTGCAAATGATGTAAGATTTTTAGCATCTGGACCAAGGTGTGGAATAGGAGAGTTACTAATACCTGCTAACGAACCTGGATCTTCAATAATGCCTGGTAAAGTAAATCCAACACAAGCGGAGGCAATTACCATGGTCGTGGCTCAAGTTATGGGTAATAACACAACAGTTTCATTTGCTGGATCCCAAGGAAATTTCCAACTAAATGTGTATATGCCAGTAATTATTTATAATTTCCTACAATCCGTAAGACTCTTAACCGATGGACTTAAATCATTTACAAATAATTGTTTAAAGGGAATTAAACCAAACGAAAAAAAGATAAAAGAATATTTAGATAATTCACTAATGCTTGTAACTGCATTAAATCCATATATTGGATATGAAAATGGGGCGAAGATTGCAAAACACGCCCATAAAAATAATATTTCTTTAAAGGAAGCTGCTCTTGAACTGAAAATTCTTACTGAAGAAGAGTTTGATAAGTATATGAAACCAGAAGAAATGGTTTAAAATAAAAAATAAGCCGCGAGTTTATCTCATGGCTTATTTTTTTATCCAAGTAGAACATCCATTATCATCATCACAATAAATCCAATTATTATTCCATAGGTTGCCTGTCTCTCATAACCACCACTATGGGTTTCTGGAATAATTTCATCACTTATAACAAATAACATGGCTCCACCTGCAAGTGCTAAAATAAATGGAAGCACTTGTGAAAATACATGCACCAATCCATATCCCATCAAAGCTCCTATCGGTTCTACCATTCCTGTCAACAACGCAATTAAAAATGCATTTTTGGTACTGTAGTTTTCCCTTAAAAGCGATAGTGCTACTGCAAGACCTTCAGGCATATTTTGAAGTCCAATTCCAAGAGCTATTGTTATACCATTTGTTATATCATTAGTCCCAAAACCAACTCCAGTAGCAAGACCTTCTGGAAAATTGTGAATTGTTATAGCAATTATAAAGAGCCATATCTTTTTTAAACTATCTGAAGAATTGCCTTCTTTTCTCTTATCAAGCAGATGTTCATGTGGAGCATATTTATCTATTAAATCAAGCATTACCGCTCCTGCAAAGATACCTAAGCTTGTCACAAGTACTGCTTTTACTCCACCACCACCGTATTCAATACTTGGAATAATAAGTGAAAAACAACTTGCCGCAAGCATGACTCCCGCTGCAAATCCAAGAAGCACATCAAGTGCAGATCTTTTTATTTCCTTTGTGAAAAATATCGGTATAGCTCCAAGTCCTGTCATAATTCCAGGAATAAATAAGCCAAGACCGATAATCCATTTTGGATCAATATTACTCATCCTTACCTCCTATCTACATTGATATAATACCATATTATAATAGTTCTGTATTGAGTTCTAAACTTATTTTTTATTTAATGTTTAAAGCAAAAAAATAGCGAGGGCGAACCCTCACTATTTTTTATGAAAGGAGATTATAGTTATTTCTTTTCCCATTCATAAACATATGAGATTTTTCCAAGTTGTTTTAACCTGTCATAATCATTTTCAAGTTCTTTTACATGTTTATGAAGGAATAATAAGCCTACTAAGTTAGGGAATACCATTAGACCGTTGAAGAAGTCAGATAGTAACCATACAAATTCAATTTCAAACATTGAACCTAAAACTATACATATTATAACTATAATTCTGTATGGCATAAGTCCCTTTTTACCAAATAGATATTTTATATTAGTTTCACCGAAGTAATACCATCCAATAACTGTAGTAAACGCAAATGCTGTCAAGCATATTGCAAGTACAGCTTTACCAAATTTACCAAATGCTATATGGAATGCTTCTTGTGTCATAAGTGGACCAGCAAGTCCTGATTCAAAAGCTCCTGTTAATATAATTACAAGTGCTGTTGCTGTACATACGACACCTGTGTCTATAAATACACCAAGCATAGCTGTTAAACCTTGTTCAACTGGGTGATTTACTTTTGCTGTAGCGTGAGCATGAGGTGTAGAACCCATACCAGCTTCATTAGAGAACAATCCTCTTGCTACCCCAAATCTTACTGCAAGTTTAACTGTAATACCTACTCCTGCACCAAGTACCGCTTGTGGATCGAAAGCGCCCTTAAATATAAGTCCAAAAGCATGTCCTATATTAGCTCTAAATTTAACTAATACTACTATTGCAAGAACTACATATACTAACGCCATTACAGGAACTACCATTTCTGCAAAGTTTGCAATTCTCTTAATACCACCAATAAATACAAGTGCAGCAACTGCTGCTATTACAATACCTATAGCTAATGTGCTAACTCCAAATGCTTCATGTATTGCAGATGCCATTGAGTTTGATTGAACCATATTACCGATAAATCCTAATGCTAATATAATGGCAACTGAGAAAAATCCTGCAAGTCCTTTTCCTAATGCTTTGTTCTTTAAGCCTTCGCTGATATAGTAAGCAGGTCCACCTACTGTATCACCATTTTCATCAAGTGTTCTGTACTTTTGAGCAAGTACTGCTTCCGCAAATATTGTAGACATTCCGAATAATGCGGCTACCCACATCCAGAATATAGCTCCTGGACCACCTGACAATATCGCTGTAGCAACCCCTGCTACGTTACCTGTACCAATTTGAGCTGCAATAGCTACTGCTAATGCTTGGAATGATGAAATTTCTCCAGCCGCTTTTCTTCTTGCGTTCTCTTCTTTATCGAAAAGACCACCAAAAGTTTGTTTAAATGCAGCTCCAAATCTTCTGAATTGAGGGAATCCTAAATAAATTGTAAAAAACAATCCAACAACTGGTAATAAGAATATAAGTACCTTATTCCAAACAATGCTATTTCCCGCATTAACTATTTTGGTCGCTGTATCTACAGCCGCAGCAAATAATAAAACGTTCATACTATCCTCCTTTTTTTGCTTAAACGTTTTCCTGGTGTGAGTACCATAAAGGGGCACTCACACCCTTCTTCCCCTTCCATTTCCACGCTATTTTTTTTAATATGTAGCGTGGCGGGAATGCGTGGGAATCGAACCCACCCAAGAAGCTCCTAACCCCTCATACTGGTTTTGAAGACCAGAGAGCACACCAGCACTCATTCACTCCCATGTTATAATTATTTTACCACACTTTTAGAATAAAAGAAAATATAATTTTTATATTAATATCGTTTGTCTTTTATAACAATATTCTATAGTCTTCTACTCTCTTTGTTAATTTAATACTGTCGAAATACTCAAGTATTAAAAGCACATTTTTTCTACTTGACTTTAATATATCTCTCGCTTCGGAAACTGTTATCCTCTCATTTTCTTTTAAATGATTTATAATTCCCTCTTTAGCCTTTTCAAAATCCTCTTTTAATAAGACATTGTTCTCTGATCCAAAGACTAAAATCTCTTCACCTATCATAAAATCTAAAACATGTCTTCTGTCTTTGTTGTTACGTGATAAAGATTTTATATTTTCTATCTTCTCAAGTCCATTTGATCTAATTTCATTTATTAGTTCTTGTTTTATTTTTTCTTGCTTTGGATTCAATACTATCTTGTGACTCTCAAGTGCAAAGTAGTCCCCTGACTCTGTAATAACATTTCTATCTTTCATAACTTTTAGTATATATTCGAGTTCTCTAAGATTAAGCTTATACATACTTTGGGTTAGTAACTCATTTTTTGTCATCCCAAGTGAAAGAGGATTTTTTTCATGGAACTTTTCAAGAATATCTTTAATATTTCCAATAATGTTCAAAAGAACTTCTTCACTTACATATCGGTCTACAATCTTCTTCACTTTATTATCTTCTATAAGTTTATTAACTTCTTCCAGAACAATTTCCTTGTTCTCTCCAGTATAGGATACAATTTCCTTTAGAGATAACAGTTCGTCTTCAGAGTTTGCAAATTGAACAATTATATCCTTAAGTTCTCCCTGCTCTTTTATTTGAAGTTGTTTAACCAATTCTTCATCGGTATTGTGTTTTTTTGCAAGTGGTTCAATAATAACCCCTCCACCAATTGTCTCAACAGGTGAATAGGAACGAAGTACAAATCTATCTCTGTTTCTACAAACAAGTGGTTCTTCAAGTCGAAGTTGTACAAAGCCCTCTTCCCCCTGCGATATCTCTTCGCTATCAAGGGGAACTGCCCTACAAAATATTTCTCTTGTGCCTATGCCAAGTCTAAGTCTCATCCAGTGATGGATTGCAAAATCAGCAGTCTTTGAAACTATAACCTTACAGTCAATGATATTTGTAGTTATCATTGAACCTTCCTTTGCTATAACATCTCCTCTTTCGACGTCTCCAGATTTTATTCCTGAAAGGTTTATGGCTGTTCTCTGTCCTGCATATGCAGTTTCTTCGTCTTCTCCATGAACTTGAATAGACCTTACCTTACAGGTTCTTTCTCCAGGGTATATTACTAAATCTTCACCTTTTGAAATCTTACCTTCCATCAATGTTCCTGTAACGACAATTCCTATTCCCTTTACTGGAAAAGCCCTGTCAATATTCATTCTAAAAGGGGTGTCTGTCTTCTTTTCTTCAACTTTCTCGCTCTCTTTAGCTATAACATCTCTAAGTTCGTCTATTCCCCTACCTGAAATGGAATCAACTTTTATAATAGGTGCATCTTGTAAAAATGTATCTTTTGAAAATTCCTTTAGTTCTTCTTCAATAAGATCAAGATATTCATCTTCAACCATGTCGCATTTTGTCACTACAATAATTCCCCTATGCACATTCATATAGGAAAGAATGTCTAAGTGTTCCCGGCTTTGAGGCATAACACCTTCATCTGCTGCAATTATGAATAGTACCAAATCTATTCCAGTTGCTCCTGCCATCATGTTCTTTATAAACTTCTCATGCCCAGGAACATCAACTATCCCTACCCTGTTTCCATTAGGCAAGTCAAGGAAGGTGAATCCAAGATTGATGGATATACCTCTCTTCTTCTCTTCCTTTAAAGTATCTGTTTCTCTACCTGTAAGGGCTTTTACTAAAGTCGTCTTACCATGGTCAATATGACCAGCTGTACCAATTATAATATTCTTCATCACTATCTCCTTGGAAAACAGTTCTCTATTGCATCGGCTATTGTATCAAAATCTTTTTCATTTAAAGTTCTTAGATCAAGCATATATTTATCGTCTTTTATTCTACCAATAATGTGAGCTTTTGAAAGTCTTAAACCCTCTTCAATTCTATCGGCAGTTAAACTTTCTCCATTAAGCACAACAACTTTGGAATCAAATTCCTCCCCTGGCATTGATCCTCCACCTACTGTAGATTTTCCATCTTCTATATATACATTAATAACTGTGTTTCTTTCATCTATTTTGTCTTTAAGAATCTTTGCTTTTTCAAATAGCTCTTCTGGCGTAGATGTTATCATTCTTAGAGTAGGAATATTTTTCTTTGCCTTTTCCTCATCGAAATACATTCTAATAGTGCACTCAAGTGCTGCAAGTGTAAACTTATCTACTCTTAATGCCCTAAGAATTTGATTTTTTTTCATCTTGTCAATATGTTCTTTCTTTCCAACTATAATTCCAGCTTGTGGTCCTCCAAGAAGTTTATCTCCACTAAAGGTTATTAAATCTATTCCAGATTTAATTGATTCCGATATAGTAGGTTCATGAGGAAGTCCATACTCTTCCATATTATAGTAGACACCACTACCTAAATCTTCCATTACAGGGATATCATATTTATTTCCAAGTTCCTTCAACTCTCTATTTGAAACCGAATCTGTAAATCCTATCATCTTGTAATTCGATGTATGAACCTTCATCAAAACTGCAGTTTCTTCAGTTATCGCATCTTCATAGTCAGAAATTCTGGTTTTGTTTGTAGCTCCAACTTCTATAAGATTTGCCCCGCTCATCGCCATTACAGAAGGTATTCTAAAAGCCCCTCCAACTTCAACAAGTTCTCCCCTTGATACAATCGCCTCTTTGTCCTTTGCAAAAGTATTTAAAACTAAGAACACTGCCGCTGCATTATTGTTTACTATAAGAGCATCTTCAACTCCAAATAATAATTTAATCATCTTAGTTACATGGGAATACCTTGAGCCTCTTTTCCCTTCAGCTATATCATATTCCAAATTAGAATAGCTCGAAATTATATTCCAAATTTCTTCCTTAATAGAGTCATCAAGTAATGATCTTCCTAAATTTGTATGAAGAATAGTTCCCGTTCCATTTATCACTTTTAATAAGGAAGGAGAAAATTCACTGTAAAGTCTTTCTTCTACCATCACAATAATATTATCAAATTTAATTTGTGACTCTAACTTTCGAATTTCATCATCATTTGATTTTATTATCTTACCCCTTATCTCATCTAACACATCTCTTATTGCTTCAGTCTTCAAAGATCTTGAGTAATCAAGTTCTTCTATTGAAGAGTATTTTAATATTTCTTCAACTTGAGGTATCATTTTGAACAAATCTTTTTTTTGCATTTTTCTCTCCTGTCTATAAAATAATTTTAACTATTATATGTATTAAGTGTAATGTAAATCAGCAAAACATAAAAGGTCTAACGACATTTATTAATTATTCAGCTTAATTTTGACTTTTTTGTAATATTTTTAATAAATATTGAGGTATTTTATGCGATTTGATTGACTTATTGATATCTGGGTGTTATTATTATAATGCAAGTTAAGGAAATAACTAAATATTATTGGTATGATCATTACAGGAGAGACTTCGGCACCGAAGGGACAAGAAAACTTTAGCCAAAAGTTTTTGAAATTCTCAGGTAAAAGGACTGTGATGGGACCGAGTTCTGAAGTACGCGACAGAGGATAAGGCATTATCATTTGTCGTTTTTTTATAAAGATTTTCCTTAACAATTATAATCAAAGAATCTTATAAGGAGTGTCTATGCTAATAGTTACAAATAATCCTAAATTTTTAGGTTTCGAAAAAGACGGTTATGTAGTGAGATACTTGGAAGAAGATTATTTATCAGTGTTGAGAAAAGTCAGAGACCTTGTTCACCAAGGTTATGAAGTTTTGACTCACCCCCTATATGGTTCAGTTAAACCATACGAAACGGTTTATAGAACCATAGTATTAAAAGAAGGTGACGAACTCAAATATGACTCTTTAAGACTTGTAGAAGATGCTATAGTGACAGCCGAGAAATTTTACAAGACAAATAAAGATTGGAAATGGACTGCTGATATCTTAGATGACTTTCAAGTTATTGACAAAGATTTAATCGACAACGCATTAGCAAGAATTAGGTAATCGGAGGCAAAATGGATAATATTTATGATATTATTATTATCGGAGGGGGGCCTGCAGGGCTAAGCTGTGCATTATACTCTTCCAGAGCAAATCTAAAAACTCTTGTTATCGAAAAGGAAAGTTTCGGTGGACAGATGTTTTCAACTGGTAGTATAGAAAATTATCCAGGCTCATCAGAAAATACTACTGGACTTTCACTTACAAATAGATTCAAGGAACAAGCTGAAAATTTTGGATCCGAATTCATTAGCGATACAGTTGTTAAAATCGACATCGATGATAAAATAAAATCTGTTGAATGTGAAAAGTCAACATACAAAACAAAGACAATTGTAATTGCTACAGGTGCTAAGCCAAGAAAGCTTAATATTCCTGGTGAAAAAGAATTTTCTGGAAAAGGAGTTTCTTATTGTGCAACCTGTGACGGCGCTTTCTTTAAAGACTTGGATATTGTAGTAATTGGAAGTGGAAATTCCGCTTTTGAAGAAGCGATAGAACTTACTAAGTTCGGCAGGAAAGTATACCTTGCTCATAGAAAAAATCTTTCCAAGGTAACACCAGTTATCTTAGAGAGGGCAAGGAAAAACGAAAAAATTCATTTTCTCCCAGAAGAAGAGATTCAAGAAATTAAAGGAAATAACTTTGTTGAGTCCCTAGTCTTTAAAAATTCTTCCACAGGAGAAATTACAGAGCTTTCCAAAAAAGAAGACGACCCAACCATGGGAGTGTTCGTTTTTATCGGTGCTACACCGAATTCAAAGCTAATAAGTCAGTTTACAAAACTTGAAAAAGGGTATATAGTTACTGACGGGGAAATGAGAACAAGTATCCCTGGAGTCTTTGCAGCAGGTGATGTTAGAGTTACCCCTGTAAGACAAATCGTAACATCTGCATCCGATGGAGCAATTGCTTCAATCAGTGCAGAAAAATATATATCCGAAAACTTTTAATCGCATAAATCACCAATTGTGGTGTTTTATATAAAAAAATTTTTAGTCGGAGGTGTGGTATGAAATTAGAATTAGGTAAAATCTTTATAAAAGATGTCCAATTTTCTGATTCATCAAAAATCGAAGACGGTATCCTTTACGTAAATAAGGATGAGTTATTAGAAGCAGTAGGCGGAGATGAGCACGTTAAGTCAATCGACTTTGACATTGCTAAACCCGGCGAAAGTGTAAGAATAACACCTGTTAAGGACGTTCTTGAACCAAGAGTAAAGGTTGAAGGACCTGGAGAAGTTTTCCCTGGAATCCTTAATAAAGTTGATACCGTTGGTCAAGGAAGAACACATGCTCTTAAGGGAATGGCTGTTGTTACTACTGGTAAGATAGTTGGTTTCCAAGAAGGTATCATCGATATGGTTGGAGAAGGTGCAAAATATACTCCTTTCTCAAAGACTATAAACTTAGTTGTTATAGCTGAACCTATTGACGGTATTAAGCAACATGTGCACGAAAATGCTATAAGAATGATTGGTCTTAAAGCTGCTGATTACATCGGAAGACTTGCAAAAGATCTTACTCCAGATGAAGTAGTAACTTATGAAACTAAACCATTATTAGAGCAAATTAACGAATATCCTGATCTTCCAAAGGTAGCTTATGTATACATGCTACAAACACAAGGTTTGCTACATGACACATATGTTTACGGTGTAGATGCTAAACAAATAGTACCTACAATCCTATACCCTACAGAAGTTATGGATGGAGCAATCGTAAGTGGTAACTGTGTATCCGCATGCGATAAGAACCCAACATACGTTCACTTAAACAACGGAGTTATAGAAGACCTTTATGCAAGACATGGTAAAGACTACAACTTCCTTGGTGTAATAATCACTAACGAGAACGTATATCTAATGGATAAGGAAAGATCTTCTAACTGGACTGCAAAATTATGTGAATACCTTGGAGTAGACGCAGTTATCGTATCTCAAGAAGGTTTCGGTAACCCAGATACAGACTTAATCATGAACTGCAAGAAGATCGAAATGAAGAATGTTAAGACTGTAATCGTAACTGACGAATATGCTGGTAGAGACGGAGCTTCTCAATCATTAGCTGACGCTGACGAAAGAGCAAACGCAGTAGTTACTGGTGGAAATGCTAACCAAGTGGTTATACTTCCTAAGTTAGACAAGATTATCGGTCATATAGAATATGTTGACATTATAGCTGGTGGTGCTAAGGGTGCCCTAAGAGAAGATGGAACTATATTAGTAGAAATTCAAGCTATAACTGGAGCAACTAACGAAACAGGTTTTAATTATTTAACTGCTAAAGGTTATTAATTCTAACTGTACAACTTAAAAAAACTAAACAACTAAACTAAACAACTAAACTAAAACAAATAAATTAAACAGGAGGATGTCATGAGTATATTAGAGAACAAAAAAATTATAATCGTTGGCGACCGTGATGGAATCCCTGCTCCTGCTATTGAAGAGTGTGTAAACACTGTTGCAAATACAGAAGTAATATTCGCATCTACTGAGTGCTTTGTCTGAACTAGTGCCGGAGCCATGGACTTAGAAAACCAAAAGAGAATTAAGGAAGCAGCTGAAGAGTATGGTCCTGAAAATCTTGTTGTTATTCTAGGTGCTGGTGAGGCAGGAGCTGCAGGTTTAGCAGCTGAAACTGTTACAACTGGAGACCCTACATTTGCTGGTCCACTAGCTGGTGTAGAACTTAACTTAGCATGTTACCATGTAATCGAAGAAGCTATGAAAGCTGAATTCGATCCAGATGTTTATGACGAACAAATCGGTATGATGGAAATGGTACTTGACGTTGACGAAATTGCTTCTGAAATGGAAGATATCAGAGGATAATATTTATAAAATTCTTATATAAAGGAGGATGTATCAATGGCGAACATTAAAGTCGTGCATTATATAAACCAATTCTTTGCTGGTATTGGTGGCGAAGAAAAGGCCGACATTGCGCCTTTCATTGCTGAAGAGTTACCTCCAGTTAGTAAACAATTAAGTGCAAAACTCGGAGAAGGATTCGAAGTAGTTGGTGCTGTTGTTTGTGGTGACAGTTACTTCGGAGAAAACATGGAATCAGCAAGTAAAGAGGTTTTAGATATGATAAAATCTTTTGAACCTGATTTATTTATCGCAGGACCAGCTTTCAACGCCGGACGTTACGGAGTTGCAGCAGGAACTGTAACTAAAATGGTTAAAGATGAATTAAACATCCCTTCAATTACAGGTATGTATCCTGAAAACCCAGGTGCAGACATGTTCAAGAAGGAAGTATATATAATCTCAACAGCTAACTCAGCTGCAGGTATGAGAAAGGCTCTTCCAGCTATAGCAAAACTTGCTCAAAAGCTTGCTAAAGGCGAAGAAATTCTTGGACCTGAAGAAGAAGGTTATATCGAAAGAGGAGTCAGAGTTAACTACTTTGCTGAAAAAAGAGGTTCTGAAAGAGCAGTTGATATGCTTGTTAAGAAGATTAATGGCGAAGAATTCGTTACAGAATATCCAATGCCATCTTTCGACAGAGTTGAACCTGGTGAAGCAATAAAAGACCTATCAAAAGCTACTATCGCTTTAGTAACTTCTGGTGGTATTGTTCCAAAGGGAAACCCTGACAGAATCGAATCTTCATCTGCTTCTAAGTATGGTGAATACTCAATAGCTGGAGTTGACGACCTTGATGAATCAACTTATGAAACAGCTCACGGTGGTTATGACCCAACATATGCAAATGAAGATGCTGATAGAGTTCTTCCAGTTGACGTTCTTAGAGAAATGGAAAAAGAAGGTAAAATTGGAAAGATATATGACTATTACTATGCTACAGTAGGAAATGGTACAGCCGTAGCTTCTGCAAAGAAATTCTCAGAAGAAATCGGTGCAAAATTAAAAGCTGATGGCGTAGATGCAGTTATCTTAACATCTACATGAGGTACTTGTACACGTTGCGGTGCAACAATGGTTAAAGGTATCGAAGCTACAGGTATTCCTGTAGTACACATGTGTACAGTAGTTCCTATCTCATTAACAGTAGGAGCTAACAGAATAGTACCAACAATAGCTATCCCTCACCCATTAGGAAACCCATCATTGGATCCTAAGGAAGAAAAGGGATTAAGAAAACACTTAGTTGAAAAAGCTCTTAAGGCTTTAACAACTCCAGTGGATAGTCAAACAGTTTTTGAAGATTAATTTTTAGTCTTTTAAATAACAAATAAAAATGCTTCTGCTCCGTAAGGGGCAGAAGCTATAATTACAATGGAGGTTTTTTTATGACACTACCTGTTTTTAAGAGTGCCGGATATGTACTAATTCATACACCAGATATGATTATACAAAACGGTTCTACTACTTCAACTGAAAGAGTTACTAACCCTGATTCAGAATTCTTGAAGGTTGTTGGAGATCACATTAGAAGTTATGAAGAAGTTGTAAATTATTTACCAAATCAAGTTTATATTGGTAATATGAGACCAGAAGAATTAAACAACTACGAATTACCTTGGTTCGATAAAGAATGCAAAGGTGAAAGAAAAGGTAAGTTTGGTGAAATCGTTCCTCAAGACGAATTTATCGCCGCAATAAAGGTTTGTGACTGCTTCGAATTAGTTGAACTATCAGAAGAGTTTATCGAATCTGTAAAACCTAAATTTGAAGAAAACTATCCTCATTTAGCTGAGTCTTTCGCAAAAGTGAAAGCTTCTAACATCGAAAATGATAAACACCTTATAGAAGAACATAAGGCAGAAGGACTTTACATGGACGGAAAACTTGTTGGACTTGTTAAACAAGCTCATGATGTTGACGTTAACTTAAGTGCACATACAATGTTTGAAAACCTTGTTTCTAAGACTTCAGCTATACTATGTGCTGATTATTTATTCCAATCACATGATGATATTACTAAAGATGAGATAGATTATGTTATAGAATGTTCAGAAGAAGCCTGCGGAGACGTTAACCAAAGAGGTGGTGGTAACTTCGCAAAAGCTATCGCTGAAAAAGTTGGATTAAACAATGCATCAGGTTCCGATACAAGAGGTTTCTGTGCTGCACCTATCCACTCATTTATCCAAGCTGCAGCATTAGTTGAAGCTGGAGTATATGACAATGTATTAGTTGTTGCAGGTGGTTCTACTGCAAAACTTGGTATGAACGCAAAAGATCATGTTAAGAAGAATTATCCTGTTCTTGAAGACGTTGTAGGTACTTTCGCAATTGTCATCTCAAAAAATGATGGTGTATCTCCTATCATTAGAACTCATATTACAGGAAAGCATACTGTAGGTACAGGTTCATCACCTCAAGCTGTTATGACTTCATTAGTTACTAACGCTTTAGATAAAGCTGACCTAAAGATAACAGATGTAGATACATTCTCAGTAGAAATGCAAAATCCTGATATTACAGTTCCTGCAGGAGCAGGTAATGTACCAGAAGCAAACTTCAAGATGATTGCTGCACTTGGAGTTAAGAGCGGCGCATTAGAAAGAACTGATATCCCTTCATTCGCTAAAAATTATGGACTACCTGGATGGGCTCCAACTCAAGGACACATTCCTTCAGGAGCACCTTATGTAGGATTCTGTATAGATGATCTTACTACAGGAGACAAGAACAGAGTAATGTTCATAGGTAAAGGATCCCTATTCTTAGGAAGACTTACAAACCTATTTGACGGTGTTTCATTCATTGCTGAAAGAAACCCTGGAGAAGAAGCTGAAGCTGAAGGATCAGGAGTATCAAGAGACGAAATCAAGAAAATAATCGGAGAATCCTTAAGAGAATTAGCATCTAATATGCTTGCAGAATAGGAGTGGTTATATGCCTAAGAATATTATTGCAGAGGCTCTTTTAGAAATCGCTGATGGTATTGAAAGCGGTTCATTTGCTAAAAAACCTAAAATAGGTCTTACTATATTAGGAAGTGAACATGGCGTTGAAAACATGTTAGAAGCTGTAAGACTTGCAAAGTCTCCTGCTTATGACATTGTCCTAATTGGACCAAAACAAGAAAACTGTGATTTAGAAACTCATGAAGTTTCTTCAGAAGAAGAAGCTCATAAGAAAATGGAAGAGCTACTTGATAAAAAAGTTATAGATGGTTGTGTAACATTACACTATACTTTCCCTATTGGAGTATCTACAATCGGTAGAGTTGTTGCTCCAAGCACAGGAAGAGAAATGCTTATTGCTACAACAACAGGTACTTCATCTTTAAATAGAGTTGAAGGAATGCTTAGAAATGCAATTGCAGGTATTTCAGTTGCTAAGAGCTTAGGAATTGAAAAACCAACTGTTGGTGTTTTAAACGTTGACGGTGCAAAGCAAGTTGAAAGAGCATTAGAAACATTAATCGAAAATGGATATGACTTAGAATTAGCTGAATCAGTAAGAGCTGATGGCGGTGCTGTACTAAGAGGTAATGATATCTTAAGAGGCGTTCCAGATGTTTGTGTTACTGACTCATTAACAGGTAATATCCTAATGAAAGTATTCTCAGCTTTCTCAACAGGCGGAAGCTACGAAGCAACTGGATTTGGATATGGTCCAGGAGTTGGCAAAGACTTTAATAGAAATATCTGTATAGTTTCAAGAGCATCAGGAGCTCCAGTAGTTGCTCACGCAATTAAATACGCTGCTGACCTTGTAATGGGTAACTTTATGAAAGTTAAAGCTGACGAATATAAAGCTGTTGAAAAAGCATCTTATGATAAAGTAATAGAAACATTACAACCTAAGAAAGAAGCTGCTGAAGAAACTGAAACTGTAGAAGCTCCTCCAAAAGAAGTTGTAACTGCATCTATTTCAGGAATAGAAATTCTTGACTTAGAAGACGCTGTACAAGCTCTTTGGAAAGAAGGAATCTACGCTGAAAGTGGAATGGGATGTACAGGACCAATCGTAATGATTACCGATGCAAACCATGATAAAGCAACAGAAATCTTAAAGAATAAAGGTTTTATCTAAACTAAAGGCAGGGTTTCCTGCCTTTTCTTATGCAACAAAAAACTGTTGGGGTTGGCATGTTTATTCATCCCCAACAGTTTCTTTTGTTCCTTTATTTGTTAAGATATTTGACATATATCTGGCATGGATTATCTTTATCCCAGAGTGTTTTTAAGCATTCAAATTCTGAATAACCCATGGCTTTGTAAAAACTATTCGTTATATCATACTCATGATATTTACCTTTTTTCACTGTCTTTACTTGCGAATAGGAGTAACCTTTTTTCTTTGCAAGTTCCTCATATGCATTGCTCAAAATACTTCCAATGCCCTTTCTGTGATGTTCTTCAAGTACTCCCATCACAAAAATTTCACAAGTGTCCTTTCCTGTCTCCTTTAAAACAATAAATCCAACTGGTTCATTTTCACAGAAGCAAGCAATAAAAGGTAACTTAGTTGACTCTTTAACATACTCTCTTATACTGTCCTCTCTTCCAAACCATTTTGGTAAATTATATAAAATTTTTTCACTTATCTCTATTTTAGAATTCTCATCTATTACTTCTTTAATTTCTAATTTCATTTTAATACTTCAAACAATTTATCCTCTACTCCACGCTAACTTGGCATGTCTTCATTGACTCTAATGCCCTTTCGTGGCTTTCTGGTGTTACTCCGGCGCATGCATCTGCTATAACTTTAATTGGAACTTCTGGCATAAAACCCTTTAGCATAAGAGCGTTTGATATAACACAGATGTCGGTGCAAAGGCCAACTAATGTAACTGATTTTATTCCTTCGTTTTGGTTAATTTTTTCCAGCTTTTCAACAAGCTCCTTTGATCCAAAGGTCACCTTGTCTATTACATTGTCCTTTACAAATCCCTTTAGTTCGTCGATTATTTGCCAGCCTTCAGTGCTTTTAATGCAGTGTTTAACTGGAAGATTTTTTCCCTCTTGTGTTTCAAGGTAGTCTTCTTCGTGGGTGTCCCTTGTAAAATAAATATCTCCATCAAAGTTTTTTGCCAAGTCCACCACATTTGAAACTATTTTTTTCGCCTCTTCTGTTCCAAGGCTTCCTGAAACAAAATCATTTTGCATATCTACAATTATTAATAAGTCCTTCATATCTTCCTCCTTTGATAAAAGGAGGGTCTCCCCTCCCTACTTATCTTCGTTCATCTCGTTAAATCTATATAGCGTCTTTTTAAGTCCCTTTATTATACTTCCTCTAAATCCATTTTCTTCAAGTTCCATTACACCTTGTATCGTACTTCCCAGCGGAGAGCACACGTCGTCTTTAAGTTCTCCTGGATGTTTTTTAGTTTCAAGAACCATCTTCGCCGCACCTTCAACTGTCTTTGCGGAAAGTTTGTAGGCGTCTTTTCTCTTTATTCCCGCTGACACTGCCATGTCTGCCATTGCTTCAATGAGCATGTAGATATATGCAGGTCCTGATCCACTCACTGCAGAAACAGCGGCAATTAAATGTTCCTCCACTTCTATGACTTCTCCAAAGGATTTTAAAAATTTTAATACTGTTTCCCTTTCAATATCCGTCATATTATCTGTAAAGCAAACTCCCGTTATTCCATTATTTACCATGGCAGGGGTGTTTGGCATAATGCGTGCAACTTTCACATCTCTTTTAAAAAGTTTTTTTATCTCTTCCATTGTAAAGCTTGGTGTTATGGGAACCACTATGCTATTTACATCCACATAATCTTTTATTTCACTAATCACCTTTTCATATTGATAGGGCTTTATGGCAAGGATAATTATTTTAGAATTTTTTGCAACATCGGTGTTTTCTTCAAATCCCTTTATGCCCGTCTCTTCTTCCACAGCTTTTATGTCCGACACTTTTGAAAACACAATCTCTTCTTTATTATAACCGTTCTTTACCGCACCAAGGGCCATCGCCTTGCCCATGTTGCCAAATCCGATAAATCCAAGGCTATACATTATTCTAAGGCCTCTACCAATGAACCGATATATTTTATTGTGTCTCTAAGTGGCTCGTCAGTTGAAATGTCAACTCCAGCTGCCTTTGCATAGTCAAGTGGTTTTAGTTTTCCACCGGTCTTTAAAACTTCAATCCAGTTCTTTGCATTTGCTGGGTCTTTTTCAATTAGCTTTGCAACTTGTGTTCCTATGGTTAATCCCGCTGAGTAGGTGTATGGATAAAGTCCCATGTAGTAATGTGGCTGTCTCATCCATGTTAGTTCAGCACCCTTTGTTAGTTCAACATCATCTCCCCAGAACTTCTTTAATGTGTCAAGGAATATTTCTGAAAGGTCGTCTGCAGTAAAAGACTTTCCTTCGTCAATTAGTTTTAGAACTTCCCTTTGGTAATATCCTTCTATAAAGTGGGTTACAAAGTTGTGGTAGTAGGTTCTTGCTATGATTTGTCCCTTTAAATACTTTTTTTCATCTTCGCTCTTTGCCTTTTTCAAAAGCTCCCTTCCCATAATAAGTTCATTTGCTGTTGAAGGAGCTTCCACCAAGTATAGTGAAAGGTCGGTGTCTAAGATGTTACAGTTTTCATTTGTGTACTTGCCCTGTCCTGCATGTCCAAGTTCGTGAGCAAGGGTCATTGCTTCTGTCATTGTACCGGTCCAGTTAATAAGCACAAAGGAATTTGTTCCATATGGTGATGCACAAAAGGCTCCTGTTGACTTGCCGTGGTTGTTTACAAAGTCAATCCATCTATCATTAAATGCCTCTTCCAACATTTCTCCATACTCTTCTCCAAGGACTTCAAGACCTTCTTTAATTAAATCCTTTGACTCTTCAACAGTTATTTCTCGTTCAAAACCTGTTATTGGATCAACCTTTAAGTCCATGTAGGTAATCTTATCTAAGTTGTGATTTCTTTTTAAAATCTTTGCATACTCTCTCATAATTGGAGAAAGTTCTTCCATAATAACATCAAGTTGTCTATTGTAAAGCTCTCTATCAACCCTTTGGTCATGTAATAAAAAGTCAAACACGCTGTCGTAGCCCCTTAGTTCAGAAAGTACCTTCATCTTTTGACACTCTCCTAAGTATGCAGCAGCTGTTGAATTTTTATGAGCTTCTAAGACTTTATAAAATTCTTTATATGAATTCCTTCTTATTTCTGTGTCATTTGAGCCTTCGTAGGTTCCTTCGTAAAGGTTGTATGAAAGAGATTTCTTTTCTCCATTTGCTTCGAAGTCTGGAAATACCATGTCCTGTAACTTAATTGCATTGTAAATTGAATAAAATGAATTAAGTGGAGTCATCTTTGCAATTGCCTTTTCAGTTTCTTCCGATAATACATATGGCTTATCTTCTAATGCTCTTTCTATAAATGAACCATATTTTTCATCTTCTTTTAATTCCTTTAAAACTTTTTCGTCGGTGTTTAAAAGTCTAATCTTAAAGAAAGAAATCTTCGCCATTTGGTCGCTCAAAACATTGTCCACTTCAGCTAATAATTTATAGTTTTCTCCATTATTGTAATCCGTTTCAACATTAAGTGACACATAGTCCAATGAAAGAAAGGCCTTTTCTAAAATTTCAGAATATAGTTCAAGTGCATCTTTAACTGTTTTCTTATCTTCATAGACACAGTCAAATTTTTTTATAAACTTTTCTGTTAAATTCTTTACTTCATCAACCTGTTTTAACATTTCTTCTTTATTTTTGAAGATGTGACTTAAATTCCAAGTGTATCTCTCGTCAACATCTTTTCTATCAACCATTTTAAGTATATCCATCTCTTCCTCCTCTTTTATTTCACTATTTTCTATATATCCCATGTAAACATTTTAAAACATTTTCATCTATAATTATATTATTCTTCTCATCTTTTGGGTATACAATTAAGTAAGGCAATAATGATATGAGGTGATTAAATGACAAATATTGAAAAAAATATGGAAAAATTAGCGGACTTAGTAGTTAAAAAAGGTGTTAATGTTCAAAAGGGACAACCAGTACTACTACGTTGTCCTGTTGAGAGAGCGGACTTTGCAAGACTTGTTGCAAAGAAGGCATACGAAAGAGGTGCCGTTGAAGTTGTGATGCAATGGTCCGATGACCCTCTTACACTTATGAAATTTGAAAACGCACCGGTGGAACACTTTGAAGAAGTTCCAGACTGGATGGTTCAAAGAACAAAGTACTACATGGAAAAGGGTGCATGTGTAATCTCAGTTGCAGCAACAGACCCTGAACTTTTAAAAGATGTTGATCCTAAAAAAACAGCAGCATGGAGCAAGGCCTTCTCTGCTGCCAACAAGGAAAACATGAAGTATACAATGAACGATTTAAATTCATGGTGCGTTGTATCAGTTCCTACAGTGGGATGGGCAAAGAGAGTCTTCCCAGATGTTTCTGAAGAAGAAGCAATGGAAAAACTTTGGGACGCAATTTTCTACACAACAAGAACGGACCAAGATGACCCTATAAAGGCATGGGATAAACATATTGATGTAATGGACAAACACGCAGCTGTTTTAAATGAAAAGCAATACAAAAAAGTTCATTATAAAAACTCCCTTGGAACTGATTTAGAAGTAGAACTTCCTGAAAATCATATTTGGATTTCAGGTGGATCTGAAAATGCAAAGGGGGATGTGTTTATTGCAAACATGCCTACAGAAGAAGTTTTTACACTTCCTAAGAGAACTGGAGTTAATGGAAAACTTTATTCTACAAAGCCACTTAATATGTCTGGCAATCTTGTAGATGAAATGGTATTTACATTTGAAAATGGAAAAGTTGTTGACTATGACGCAAAGGTAGGAAAGCAACATCTAACCGACCTTTTTGACGTAGACGAAAACGCAAGATACCTTGGTGAAATTGCACTTGTTCCATATGACAGTCCAATTTCAAACTCAGGACTTCTTTTCTACAACACATTGTTCGACGAAAATGCTTCATGTCACTTTGCATTTGGTAAGGCATATCCAACTTGTATAAAGGGTGGCGTTGACCTATCTGACGAAGAATTACTTGAAGCTGGTGTGAATGACTCACTAATTCACGAAGACTTTATGGTTGGATCAAAGGACCTTGAAATAACTGGCGAACTTCCAAATGGAGAAATTGAATATATCTTTAAAGATGGTAACTGGGCATTTTAGTTTTAACCTTGGGGAAACCCAAGGTTTTTTAGTTCACATAGCTTTTAGATTGTGGTATGCTTAATAAAAATAGAAGTGGATGGTGAATTATGAAAAAGAAAAATATTGTTTTAGCTCTTGGTCTAACAATTGCTTTAGCATCAACTGGCTTTGCAAAAGATAGACAGTTTACTCGAATAAGCGGCTCAAATAGATTTCAAACTGCTGTTGAAATTTCAAAGAGAGTTTTAGACGAAAATGAACTTAAAAACGAAAACAGAACCGTTGTTTTAGCGAATGGATATTCTTTTATAGACGCTCTTCCAGGAGGAGTTTTAGCAAACTCAACCTCTGGAACTTTACTTTTGACAAATACAAATGCTATTCCAACAGAAACAATAAATGAGATAAATAGAGTCAAACCAAATGTTATCTACATTTTAGGAGGAAGTTCATCAATATCAAGTGGCGTTGAAAAAAATCTTCAACAATATTCAGATACTGTTATTAGGCTTGGTGGAAAAAACAGATACGAAACATCAGAATTAATCAGCGAAGAAATTTCTAAAAACTCTGATGTAAGTGGATATCTTGTAGCTTCTGAAGTTGCAGATGCAGTTGCATCATCTTCCCTTGCCAAGGGAGATAAACCACTTATCCTTGTAAATAATAACAATCCATCTAATTATCTGAAGGAAAAGGAAGCTCCAAAAACAGTTCTTGGTGGTAATTCTTCAATTTCAGAAAGCACTTACAAATATATTGGTGCAGCAAAGAGGATTTCTGGTAAGAACCGTTTTGAAACCTCTCTTAATATCTCAAAGGCCTCAGGTTACAAAAATACCGCTCTTGTAAATGGCTATAGCTTTATTGATGGTCTTGCTGCAGGCACTTTAAGCTTTAAAAAGGAGGCGGCAATTATTTTGACAGACGGAAAAAATTTAGATTCAAATAGTAGAGAATTTTTGAATAATAGTAATTCAATCTATGTTGTTGGTGGAAAATCTTCAGTAGATGATAGCGTTGTAAATCCTACTGCTAATCGAGAAGTTCCTAAAAATAAAACTTCCTTTGAATACTTTGATTACTACAACAACTACTCAAGGGACGTTATTTATACAGAAGAAGAAATAAACGCAATAAATAAAAAGAATATTTCTCTATCTCCATATATTTATGAGCCATTCGAAATAAGCGCAAAAGAGTATGGTTATGTGGCAAAGAGAACAATATTAAAGAAAAAACCTCTTGGCAAATCATTTAGAGACCCTGCCACATTTGACGACTACAACGCAGAAACAGGACTGTTCCCATGGGACGAAGTTGCAATTAAAGGATATAGCAACGATGGTAGTTGGGCAAATGTAGTTTGCGCCGACTATGAAGGTTGGATTCCAAAAAAAGATATAATGATTGTTTCAAAGGAAAATATTAAAAATATCAAATCAAAAGATTTTATCACCATCACAAGTAGACAGATTAAATTACCTGACGGACGCTTCCTTGATATGGGAACCTATCTTCCCCTTGTAAGTGAAGAAGGTAGCTCATTTAAAGTATTAATGCCAGTTGCAGGAAATAATTTTAATACAACAGAAGTTGCAATAAAAAATACTGACGCAGTTAAAAGATATCTTCCTTTTACACAAGCAAATGTAATATCACAATCACTGAAGTTTCAAGGCGAAAAATATGGATGGGGCCATTCAAATAACACGAGAGATTGCTCCGGCTTCATTAGAGATGTGTATAGGTCATTTGGAATAAAGATGGCAAGAAATGCATCAGCACAAGAAGCTGACGTTGTTGGTAAAAAAGTAAACTTTAAAATATCCGGTGGAAATAGTGCAAAGGAAAAATTATTGTTACAACAAAATCCAGGAAGTGCACTTTATATGCCAGGACACACTGTAATGTACCTTGGTAAAAACGAACAGGGCATCCCAATGATGGTTCACTCCTATGGATACCACTATGTAAATGGCAAAAGAGTTTCTCCATTTATAAACGCAGTTTCAAGCACAAGACTTGAAAATAAGGGACGTATAACATTTTTGGAAAGTTCAAATACATTAAGAGATTTTTCAGTGCTTAAGTAAAAAAATCTACTCCTACCTGTAAGGGCTGGAGTAGATTTTTTATTTACATAATCTATTGGTATTTGTCTATGTCTTCAGGAGTTAACACTATTGGTTGTTTATCAGGGTTTGATTTTCTAAAGGATTTATTAATGAAGTATACAATAAATCCTACAATTACAAAGGCTAATAGTGAAACATATCCTCCCTTATCCAATTCCATACCTGCACCTATCATAAGCCAAACTGATATTATCATACCAGCAATCATCATTGGCACCCCACCAGGTGCCTTGAATGGTCTTTCCCATTCAGGATGTTTCTTTCTTAACACAATTACATTAACACATGATACAAAGTATACAACACCTGCTGCTATACTTGAAATAGCATAGATATATTGAACCCAATTACTTCCACTAAATAGGCAGAATAAAATTGTGAATATATATACTACAAGATTTGAAATATAAGGTTGTCCATGTTTGTTTATCTTACTAAAAGCTTTTGGTAGTTGATTAATTTCTGCAGCTCCATACAGAACTCTTGTTGAAGATGTCCAAAAACCCATTAGTGTTGTGAATGCATGTAGAAGTCCAGAAATAATTGCAACTGTTCCTATTATTTTAGGCAGTCCATGTAAAGCAACAAGCTGTGGTTCTGGCATTGTCATTTCACTAATTTCTTGCCATGGAGCCATTCCTCCAATAGCCATTACTACAATAAAATATAGGACAGCTGGAATAAGAAGTGCCGATGCAATAACCTTCCAGATATCTTTAGCAGGGAAATTTGTCTCTTCAATAAGCGTTGGTGCCATTTCAAAGCCTATATATTTTAATGAGAACACTGCCATTGCTATGAATATTCCCTTGCCTCCCATTGGGAAAAATCCACCATTGGTGTTTATGTTTTCTATTGACCACTTTCCACTGAAAAAGAATGAAAATGATACACATAAACTTGCAGCAATCATTACTACAAAAAATATTGTTGATAAAGTCCCAGCAAGTTTTATATCATAATTAGATGCAATAAACCATATAGTAACAATTATCAAAGCTATTATTAAAATTTGCATTTGACTTAATGGAACAAAATGATTTATTACTGTACCGAATATAAAAGCCATTAGAGGTGGCTCAACAACCTGTACCAAAAACATCATCCACTGAACCCCAAAGCCCATTCTGTGATCAAATGCATTTGTTGTCCAAATATCTACTCCCGATGCAAATGGTAGCATTGCAGTAAGTTCTCCAAATGCCAAACCAACTGGAATTAATAATATTGCCAATATCGGAAATATGAATGCAGCCCCTGCTCCTGTCGTTTGAAACCAATATGGAGCTTCCGCTAACCATCCTCCAATAACAGCTCCAGAGGAGAGTGCTATCATGTTAAATATAGACAGATTTTTCTTTAATTTATTATCTTTCATTATTTACTCCTTACAAAGTTGAGAACTTCTTCTGTGTTTACAACATTACAATAAATATTATTTAATACTTTTAACTCATGATTTTGTATTTCTTCAGTTGCTGCAGCACAAGCATCTTCAACCAACCAAACCTTAAAGCTCTCATCCGCCAAGCTTCTAACTGTCCCTGATACACATTGATCTGTAAAGACACCTGTAACTATTACATCTGTTATTCCACAATTTCTATATAATAATCTTAAATTTGATCCTGTTAATGCAGAATCCGTAGTTTTTTCAATAACCAATTCATCTTCTATCGGTTTTATAGATTTGTGAACTTTTGCTTCTTCACTTCCCTTTGGAATCATAAGATTGTTAAATCCACTTTCTTTTTGCGACAAAGATCTATCTCTTCCATTTGAAAGTTGAGTAACAATAGTTGCATATGATACTAACAATTTTCTTTCTCTCGCTTCAGAAAGAAGCTTTTTATTATTGGGAAGAATAACGTTATCAATCCTGTCATAAAAGTATTTCCATCTTTCTGCTTCATCTTTTTCTGACGGATTATTTAAGTTATAGTCTGGTCTGTTTACAAAATAATTTTGTAAATCTACTATTAACAACGTCGTTGTTTCAAGGTTAAACTCCAACTTTCCATTAATCTGTTCTTTTTCATAATAAAAAGAACAATGTCTTTCATTTACTCTCATAATCTACCTCCTATGTTTTACCATCTCACTTATTGATGTTAATATAATTATAGTGGAAACGTTCGCAAATAGCAGTTGCATTTTTTAACTTATTTGGTATCATTTATTTACCGAGGTGAAGCTAAGTGATAAAAATATTGATAGTAGAAGATGAATCTTTAGAACTTGAATACTTGTCACATATAATAAACAAACATAATAATATGGAAGTTGTAGGAACTTGTAACAACGGACTTGACGCAGTTAAATTGACTAAACAATTTAATCCCGATCTTGTTATTATGGACATATCGATGCCTCTTAAAAATGGTATTGAGGCAGGTAAGTCAATTAAAAGATATAACCCGGATATTAAAATAATTCTCAATTCTGCTTATTCCGAATTTCAATATGCGAAACAGGCGATAAAATATGGCTTTAACGATTATCTATTAAAGCCAACAGACGAATCAAAGATAATAAACACAATAGAAAATCTATTTCAAGCTAATGATGATAGCACATTCATCCTTAGTAATTCAACAGAAGACCGATTTAGGTTAGTTGAAACAATTGACCTTTTCAAAGAACATCTTATAAATAACAATTTGTCTGGTGGATTATCAACAGTTGAATCACTTTCTCTATTAGTTGCAAACCAGATAAATTACATAGCTAAGATGACTTACATCAATCATTTTCTATTGACAATTGAAACTACATTGAGAAATATAAAGAACACAAAATATAATATATTTGGCCACTTGTCATCCTTTTTAGAAGATGACCTAACCTATTCAAACATAAGTGATTCTCTAAAAAAAATTTGTATAGAATCATTTAATATAAGATCTGAAGAGACTTTCTCAATAACAATTGTAAAAAATTTTATAGAAAACAATTTTTCTAATCCTGAAATAGGACTAAATGAAATTAGCAATATCTTCTTCGTAAATAAAACCTATTTGAGTAGAGTTTTTAAGCAAGAAGAAAATATAACCGTTGACAGCTATATCGAAAATTTAAGACTTAGTAGAGCTTTGGAGTTAATTGATTCTACTGAACTTAAAATTTCTGATATATGGAGTATTGCAGGTTTTAAAAATAAACAACAATTTTATAGATCCTTTAATTCAAAATTTAAAATGACACCAATGGAGAGAAGGGAAAATAATGACAAATTCAATAAGTAAACTAATACCCAGGAACAAACAAAAGGAGCTTGAAAACTCCTTCGGCCATGCTACAGGTTTTGGAGTGGTCTTTGTAGATGAAGAGGGAAGCCACATAGGAAAAGGTGGTAACTTCTGCAATTTTTGCACTTTAATTAATTCTTCTAAAACTGGTTCACTTAAATGTAAAGAATGTAACAAAGCTGCTATTAAAAAATCAAAACTCACCAATAAACCAAGCATCTACCTCTGTCATGCAGGCCTTGTAAACATAGCCATTCCCCTATACTTAAATGGTATTTTGTTAGGAGCTTTAACAGCAGGTCAAGTAAGATGTACAAAGGAATCAAAATTTTATAAAGAGCTTAAAAAAAACTGGCCAGATGACTTGGATAGCAAACTTTTAGATGATTACTTTAATGAAATTCCGGAAATGTCTGATGAAGAAATAGAATCTACCGTCATTGCTTTAAGCAATATTACCGACTATATAATTCAATTAAATGCAAATAGAATTTATTCCGAAGAACTTAGTAAACAAAAGGAAATACTATTTGAAGTAGAAAAACAAAATTTAATCTTAGAGTCAGAACTTTCTAAGATTAAATATTCTACACTACAAAAACAGATAATGCCACATTTTATTTTCAATGTGTTAAACAGCATATCTCGATTAATTTCCTTGGACAGAAGTTCTGAAGCAAGTGACATGATTTTTAGTTTCAGCAATATGCTTAGATATGTATTCTCCTACACCGACAATTCAACAACCATCAGAAAAGAACTCAGGTGCATACAAGACTATCTAAACATTCAACAGATTAGATTTAGCAAAAAATTTGATTATAGCTTGGAAGTTGACGATTCTGCATTAGATGTGATAATACCATATTTTTCACTACAGCCCTTAGTAGAAAATGTATTTAAACATGGTTTTAAACACACTGAAGAAATGGGTCGACTAAAAATAATATTACAAAAATTAGGAGATGTTTGCTTCTTAGAAATAATTGATAATGGAATAGGAATTGAGTCCGAAAAGCTTGATGATATAAATAAAATTTTACTAAATGACAAAGTTTTTAATGAAAATGTTGGGATTTTTAATGTATACTCCAGATTTAAATTGATGTTCCCAAATTCATTTACATTTGATATTGTCAGTAAAGAAAATGTTGGAACAAAAATTAAAATAAGTTTTAACACCTTAGATTTAAATCTTTTTTAATTCTTTTAAATGCCAAAATAGAACCCTATGATAAAATAATATTTAGAAAAACTTTCAGTATTAAAAATCCTCCCACAAATTTAGGGAGGATTTTATCTTTAATTATTATATTGTCATATCTCTTAGTACTTTACAATATTTACAGTTTCATCAAAAACATCTTTTCCTAAAACTATTTCCTTAGGAATTTTAACTTCTGTTAATTTGTTTGTTTTAAAAGCTCCGTCATCAATCTTTTTAACATTTGGCCCTATTTCTATGTTTTCAAGTCTGTTGTTGAAAAAGGCTGCTGTTTCAATTGTTTCAACTGTTGATGGAAGATTAATATTTTCAAGATGATTTACATATAAACTTCCTGATCCTATAACTTTTAAACCTTCTGGTAAATTTACTTCTGTTAAAAAGTTTTGAGCAAAGGCATAGTCAGCAAGTCTTTCTGTATTTTTAGGGATAGTAACTTTCTTTAAGTTATTATTTTGGAAAGACTGAACTCCAATTACAGTATCATCTGAAAAGTTTAATTCTTCTAATCCACAAGAGTAAAATGCTCTTTCTCCTATTTCAGTCCCTCCTAAAAAGCTTGCATTTTTAATTGGGCTGTAAGAAAATGCTTCTTTTCCGATTTCTTTTACCTTTTCTGGCACTGTAAGTTCTGTAAGTCTTGTATATTTAAAAGCTCCATCTCCAATTTTTTCAAGGTTTTCTGGTAAATTTATTTTTTCAATTGGATTTCCTATAAATGCACCTATTTCTATTGATGTTACACTTTCCGGTAATAGAACTTCCGTTAAATTATTAGAAGCAAAACTATTAGCTTCAATAGTCGTTAAACCATCTGGTATATCTATGGCTTTTAGATTATTATTCATAAAGGCTTCTGCACCAATTCTTTTTACATCTTTTGCCATAGTAACTTCTTCAAGTTCGTTGTTTCTAAAAACACCTTCAGAAATTTCCTTGATTTCCTTTGGAATATTCACAGATTTTATTTTATTATCTGAGAAAGCATCTTTTTCTAAAACTTTTAAAGATTGTGGAAGATTTAAAGTTTTTAGGGAGTTATTCTTAAAGGCTCCTTCTAATATTTCTTCAACTCCTTCTGGAATTGTAAGTTGTAATATTTCTTTTCCTTCAAAAGCTCCAACTTTGAATTTTTTTATGCCTATATAGTCTTCGAAATTTCCTATTCTCTTTACAGCAACTCCATCTATTGTGCTCGGAATCTTAACTATAGGGTCATCTGATAAATATTCTGTGATAGTTCCAGTTTCTTTGTCAAATGCAAAATCTTTTTCATCAGATACTTCTTTTTCTGGTTTTTTAGGTATATTTGTTTTTACATTTTCATCGAATGCAAGTATATGCACATCACAGTCATTTGGAAGTTCTACACTTTCAAGCTTGTTATTAACAAATGCCATTGAGTCTATCTTTTTAACAGAGTCAGCAAACTCTGCTTCTGTTAGATTGTTATTATAAAATGCTTTTTTACCTACTTCTTTAACTCCATCTGGAATTACAATTTTTTCCAATTCGTTATTTTCTAAAAGTGATTCTGGTATAACTTCCATGTTTTTAGGTATGCTAAATTCAGTTAGTGAATTATTTTTAAAAGCTCCTTTGCCTATATCTTTAATATCTTTAGGAAGGACTACCTTTGTAAGGCCTGCTTCTTTAAATGCTCCATCTCCAATTTTTACAACAGAATTAGGAATGGTTACAACTCCAAGATTATTTGAGTTAAATGCTAAATCTCCTATCTCTGTAACTGTATCAGGAATTTTAACGCTGTTAAGACCTTTATAATAGAAAGCATACTCTCCTATAGCTTTTACTTCCACCCCTTTTATTGTACGAGGTATTATAACGTCTTTTCTTCCACTATAGCTATAATCTGTAATTGTTCCTGTATTTACATCAAAAACAAAATCACTTTCTGGATTTGGATCAGTTGGCTTTTGAATGTACTTTACTTCAATGGTCGTACACTTATCTAAATAGAAACTGTATTTGTTATTTTTCAATTGTCCAATTAAATCTTCGCCATTTACAAGAAATTCACTTACAGTCTTATCTTCTCCTGGATTTACTGTTATCGTTATATATGTTCCAGGAATGATTTGGTTACTTGGCTCTACACTTGATGTAATATCTTCACCAATAAGTTTAAGTTCGCATCTTCTTTCAATAACAACTTCAATAGTAGTATCTTTTTCCATAATAAAGCTATACTTATTATCTTTTACTTTTGAAACTTCGTCGACTCCATTGACCAACAATTTTGTTACAAAGTGCTTTTCTTCAGGGGAAAAAGTAAGTACAACTTCTTCTCCACTATAAACCATATCTGAGTCTTGATTAGAAGTAACATTGTCACCAATAACTGTAAGTTTAAATTTTTTAGGCACTGAATTTTCAGCTATATTTATCGCTTCTTTTAATTTTTCTACAGCCTTATCTATCTCTTCTTGAGTTTTAGCATTATCTAAAATGATTTTTGCTTCATCAACCGCTTTTTGTAAATCTTTTTTTGATTCCTCTGTAATCTCTGAGTTTAAAACATCTTTAGCTTTATCTAATTCTTTTTCTAATCCCTCTTTTTTCAATTCAGGCTTTTGAGGTCTTTCAGTTGGATTAGTGTTTTCAGTTGGTTTAATATTTTCAGTTTCCTTTTTATTGTCTTCTTCCCTGTCATTTCTCAAAGTCTTTAAAATATTTTTTTCAACTTTTTCTGATATAGTTGTGTTACCACCCAATATTTCAATTGATTCTATATTGTTATCCTTAAAATATTGTAGTGCTGAATCTGTTATTTCATTTTTTCTTACAAGGATTAAAGGTGCATTTTTCTTCTTTGCAACGAGAGCACCTGCTAATGCATCTGGATAATCTTCTCCACTTGCAATTACAATATTTTTAGAATTGAATTTCTTAGCAAGTTCAAGTGAAGTTTGATATCTGTCACGACCTGAAATTCTCTCTACATTGTCAAATCCAGGAAGACTGCTCTTACCTCCAAATATAAGTTTTGGACTGTATTTATTTATATCTATTCCACATCCAGGATCATACAATATTATTGAGCCTTTATCTGAGATATAAGGTGCCGCAATTAATGCGTCTGCAAAGTTTTTACCACTTGCAAATACTACTTGTGTAGACTGTGGATTCAATTGTTTTTTATATTCATACACCCTTACCGATGTAAAATATCTATTTGAACCTGCAATCCTCTTTATAACAGTTACCTTTGAAAGTTCTTTTTCCACATTTTTTGAAATTGTACTTTCCCCTCCGATTAAAAGAATTTCCTTTGCTTTAACTCTTTTAATTTCTTCAATTACTTCTTTAGATACACTATCTTTTTTAGCTAAAAGAATAGGATACTCATTTTCTGCAGAAAGCGCTGACGCGGATATGGCATCTGGATAGTTTTCTCCCGAAAGTATAATAACTTTATCTGCACTATCTACATATTTTCTGCTAATTTTTAATGCAGTTTCATATCTGTCTGAACCTGCCGTTCTTGTAATTTCTTTTGCATAGTCTCTTGTTGGTGAAAAAACTATCAAAGCAAAAGCTAAGAAAACAATTAAGTACTTTTTAATTTTACACATAAAATCCTCCTTGTATTTTTAGCCTCTCTTTATAAAAAGATTAAATAAAAGGCTTCTTGATTTAGATACTATCATAAAATTCTGAATTATTATAGTAGTTTTAATAATTTTATTAGAATTTCTTAAATCGCAAAAAAATATGTATTTTCAAATTTATCTCAACTTAACTGAAGAAGTTTTTTTAAATTTTCACCCACTCTATCTGTTCTTTTTAAATCTCTATCCTTCATGTTATACTTACCTTAGGAGGTAGTTAATGAAAAAAAACGCAATTTTCGACATGGATGGCACCATCATCGACTCAATGCCAAGGTGGAATACGGTCTTGGAAGACTATTTCAAAAGCTTGGGTATTTTTTTTGATGAAGATTACAAAAGAAAATTAATTGGCCTATCAATGGACGATATAATAAATAATGTTAACCATGACTTCGGTCTTAAAGAAAATCCTAAAAATTCCTACAATAATATTTTGGGAATGATGCTTGAAGGTTATTTAAATGATTTTGATTTAAAACCTGGTGTGATTGACTGTTTGGAAAAACTAAGGGCAAACGGCATCAAAATGGCTGTTGCTACTGCAACTCCGGAACACATTGCCATGGAAGCTCTAAGATCTAAGAATTTAATTAAATATTTTGAATTTGTTCAAACTTGCGACAACATCGGTCATCTTAAATCTGAACCGTTATTTTGGAAAAAGGCAGCTTTAAGACTTGATGGAGATATTTCCAGCACTGTGGTTTTTGAAGATGCTCTCTATTGTATAAAAACTGTACATGGTTTAGAGGGAAATATCATTGGCATCGCTGACGAAACTTCTTCCCACGATGAAGAGGTTATAAAGTCTTTGACAAATCAATTTATAAAAAACTACGATGAGTTAGATTACGATATTTTTAAATAGGATGTGTCTTATGATTTTACCTAAAGAGGTAGTTTATATTTTAAAGAGATTTAAAGAGTTTGGTTTTTCTTCCTATCCTGTTGGAGGCTGTGTTAGGGACAGTCTCCTTGGAAAAACTCCAGGAGATTTTGATATTACCACCGATGCAACTCCAAATGAAACTTTGGAGGTTTTTAAGGAGCAAAAAACCATTCGCCTTGGTGAAAAGTTTGGTACCATAGGCGTTCTTTTAAATGAAAATATATATGAGATTACAACTATGAGGTATGATCATGATTATGTTGATAGTAGGCATCCATCTTCTGTAAGTTTTACAAAAAATCTTTTTGAGGACTTGAAAAGACGAGATTTTACAATTAACGCCATGGCCTATGACTTTTTTAATGATGAAGTCATTGACCCTTTTAATGGAAGACTTGACCTTGAGAAAGGTGTCATTAGAGCAGTTGGAAATCCTTCAAAGAGATTTGAAGAAGACGCTCTAAGAATTATGCGAGCCTTTAGATTTGCTGGTCGATTTAATTATGTAATTGAAGAAAAAACACTTTCAAGTCTTTGCAAAAGCGTTCATCTTTTAAAAGAGATTGCCATGGAACGTATTAGAGAGGAACTTAACAAGATTCTTCTTGAATCAAACTTTGAAAATCTTCGTATGTTGTATAACTGTGGTGTGTTTAAGGTGTTATTTCCAGAAATTGATGAAATGTTTAAGACAACTCAAAACAACAGCTTTCATGTTTATAATGTAGGGGACCATAGCTTGATGGCGGTGACGAAGATTAAAAAAGATGTACGGCTAAAATACGTGGCACTTCTTCACGACCTTGGTAAGGTTCCTGCAAAGACAACGGGAGAAGATGGAACGGATCATTTCTATTTTCACAGCAATTGCTCCGTTGAACTTGCCCGCGATGTATTAAATCGTCTAAAGTTTTCAAATGAAGATAAAAATCATATTCTTAAGATAATAAAATTTCATGACACTGTGCTAAATACCAAACTCAAGTCAATTATGAAATTTGTAGTTGACAGAGGCTTTACCTATGACGACTTTTTAGATTTACTTGAAATGGAAAAAGCTGACATTTCCTCACAAAACCCCTACTATATTGACCGTTTGGAAAATTTAGAAAATGTAAAGGTAGCCTATAGAAAAGTTTATGAAGGACCAACAAAACTTTCTGACCTTGCTGTAAATGGCAGCGACATGATTGAAATTGGTTATAAGGGCGAATTTATAAAAAAAGTTTTACAGTATCTATTGAAACAGGTTATTGGAGAGCCTAAAATTAATGAAAGACAAAAACTTATAAACATTGCAGATAAAGTACATAATGATATTTGTAGAGGTGAATGATTGTGACTAAAAATATAATAAATAAGAATTTTTTAACTAAAGTTCTGGACAAATCCAATCAAGGTATACATATTGTCGACCCTACTGGGACAACTCTTTATTATAATAAGGTAGCTGAAGAGATTGACGGCATTTCAAAGGAAGATATTTTGGGAAAAAACATGAAGGACTTAGTGAAGACTGGACTTTTTTCAAGATCCGTTGCCCTTGATGTAATAGATTCTTTTGAACAAAAAGATGTAGTTCAACACATTAATGATAGAGTTGTTATTGCAACTGGAGTGCCTATTATGAAGGGTAAGGACTTGGAAGCTGTGGTTGTATTCGTAAAAGATTCCAAAGTTCTTCGAGACATGACTCTTCAACTTCAAAATTTGCTTATTGAAAATAACTCAATGGCAGAAAATCTTTCAAAATATAATTCAAAATATCTAAAAGAGGGAATTATCATTTCAAACTCTAAGGCCATGCAGAGGATAATGAAAGTTGCAAACAGAGTTTCAAAGTTAGAGACACCAATATTTTTACTTGGCGAGCCAGGCTGTGGTAAGACCATGTTTGCAAAATATATTCATGACAACTCCCTTAGAAGTGACAAGCCCTTTATAAAGGTGGACTGTTCTGGAATTCCAAAGTCAATAATTGAATCCGAACTCTTCGATGATGATAGTTACAATGGCTCACTATTAAAACAGGCAACTAATGGAACTTTGTTCATCGATGAAATCGCCGATATGCCACTGCCTTGTCAACAGCGCCTTGTCTATGAATTGAACAGAATCAAAGAGTCAATGGCATCTACATCAAATAGTCCAAGTATAAGAATAATTGCGGCTTCAAATGAAAACATCAGCAAAAATATTTCCGACGGAAAGTTTAGAATGGATTTGTATTATCTACTTAACATCATTCCAATTAAAATTCCCCCACTTAGGGAGAGAGACGAAGATGTTATCCCACTAATCAATCTATTTTTAAACAAGTACAATGAATTTTATAACGAAGAAAAAGTTATCTCACCAAATTGCAAAAAGTTTTTAATCAATTACAGTTGGCCTGGAAATGTACGTGAATTAGAAAATATAATTGAACGACTTGTTGTAACAAGTGATGACGATGTTATAGATGTAAAACACGTTGAAGAATTTATAAATAATTTCTACACCAAGATAGACGAAGGCAAAACTTTTAAAGAAAAGGTTGAAAGCTATGAGAAGAAACTTATTCTTGAATATAGCAAGCAGGTTTCTTCAATTAAGGAACTTTCAATCCTGGCAGGAATAAATGAATCAACTCTTCGAAAGAAAATTGAGAGATATAATTTAAATATTACATTTTAGTAACATTTCTTTTCGGAAATTTTTCCAAACGTTCGGAAATTTTTCCGAAAATTTTTTTACTCCTATTTCCCATTCTTTAGAACAATTTATTCATTTTGGAATTTTTTCCAATTCTTACTCTCCCCGAGGTAATGTTTTCCTATGTTTTTACAACCTGTTTTGTCTTCAAAAACTTGCATTTATAACCCTTACCCCATATACTTTGTTTGTAAATAATTTCTTGCAAGGAAAACAATTTTTAAATTTATTTAAAAGGGGAAATAAAAATGACAGAAAAAAATATTAAACAACCGGCAACAGCTTTCGCTTCACCAAGATTTGTTAACACAGGAAACTTTATGCGTATGCAAAGATTCGACAATGCAGAAGGACTTGACTTTGCAATTTACGGAATTCCTTTTGACACAGCTTGTTCATACAGAGTTGGGGCAAGATTTGGTCCTCAATCCATAAGAAATATCTCTGTAATGATGAAGACTAATAATCCTGTACATGAAGTTAATATTCTTGACTACCTAAAGGGTGGAGACCTTGGAGATGTTAACGTTGTTCCTGGATACATACATCCAACATATGATGCAATTGAAAAGTTTGCAGGGGAAATATTAAAAGCAGGCGCCATTCCTATAGCTCTTGGTGGCGACCACTCAATTACTCTTGGAGAACTTAGAGCAGTTGCTAAGGAACATGGTCCTGTGTCATTACTTCACTTTGACTCTCACGCTGACATTAACGACACTGTATTTGGAGAAAAATATAATCATGGAACTCCATTTAGAAGAGCAATTGAAGAAGGACTAATCGACCCACATAAATCTGTTCAAATTGGTATGAGAGGTTCTCTATATGACGCTGGCGAATTTAAATTAGCTAAGGACTTGGGTTTAACTCTTATTCCAACTCACAAAGTTCGTGAAATGGGAATTCCTGAAACAATTAAAAAGGCAAAAGAAATCATCGGAGATAACAAAGTATTCTTAACTTTTGATATCGACTTTATAGATCCTGCTTATGCACCTGGTACAGGAACTCCTGAAGTTGGTGGTTACACTTCACTTGAAGGTGTAGATATTATCAGAAGACTTCAAGGATTAAATTTTGTTGGAATGGACGTAGTTGAAGTTGCACCTCCATATGACCATGCAGAAATAACTGCTCTACTTGCAGCTAACTTAATCTTTGAATTTTTATCAATCCTTGCTTTAAATAAGAAAGAGAAACAAAAATAATGAAAGAGCAAACTAATTTCAGGGGAGCTCTTAGTAAGTCAGAAATTCGAGATCTAAATTTAGATCTCGAAGACTTACATCAGTTAGACTCTTTTGACTTAAAACCAAATGATAATAAAAAAGGGATTGCTAAGAGTTTAATTTTTACAGTCATAGCAATCTTTATCTTTTTCATTCCAATTACGATTAATGGCAAAACTGATATAACTTTCGGAATAATCTATAATGGACTAATGAACATAACAGGAAATTATGGTCTGTGGTTTGTAACGTTAATAACCATAGCGACAGCTTTACTTAGTATATATGGCAAGTACTTTGCAAAGAGTGGAAAAATCTACAACTATTATCACGGCGACTCTATAATTCATCCACTAATCTATTCCATTGGTGCAGCTTTTGCCTTACTATACACCCTTGATGCAACAACTTCTTTCAATGGACCAGAAATTGTTGTAGGTTCGTCAACTGGAGGAACAGTAATTCCATCAATAGCCGTTGCAGTATTCTGGATAATATTGGTTTCATCCTTCTGTATGCCATTTTTAATAAACTATGGCTTTATAGATTTAATAGGAACTTTGATGGAGCCACTTATGAGACCAGTTTTTAAACTACCTGGAAGGGCTGCAATAAACGCACTTGTTTCTTTCCTTTCCAGTAGTTCAGTTGGTGTACTTATTACAAATAAACTATATCGTAGAGGAGTTTACACAGAAAAAGAAGCAGTATTAGTTGCAACGGGTTTCTCCGCAGTATCTGTAGGTTTCGCCTACATGGTAATTAAAACTGCAGGACTTCAAGATCACTTTGCACTTGTTTACCTTGTGTCTGCATTAATGACTCTTATAGTTTCAGGTATAGTAGGAAGAATCCCTCCTTTTAGTAAAAAGAGAGATGTCTATCCAAATGGTAAGGTTCAAACTAAAGAAGACATTGATAACACAAAATCTTCATCTAACAGCGTCTTTGCAACAGGTGGAAAAAGAGCAGTAAAAAAAGCTTTTTTAGCACCTCCACTATCAGGGGAAATTAAATCCAGTCTTAAGGACAGCGTGGAAGTTATTCCAAAAGTTGTTACATCACTTGCTGCCATAGGTACAGGAGCTTTGATACTTGCAGAAAACACACCTATATTTACATTCTTAGGAAAACTTTTTGTGCCACTTCTCACTTTATTAAGAGTTCCTAACGCCGCAGACATTGCTGCAAGTTTCCCTGTTGGAATTGCAGAGATGTTCTTGCCTGTACTTTTAATAGCAGAAAAAGTGCCAATGCTACATCCACAAGCAAGATTCTTAGTTGTTTCAGTTTCAATTTCACAAATAATTTTCTTTGCTGAAACAATAGTTGTAATGATGTCTGCGAAATTGCCTATAAAGTTATGGGAGCTTGTAGTTGTGTTCATTGAAAGAACAATACTTGCAATCATAATAGGTTCAATCTTTATGCACATACTATTCTAAAAAATAAAGTCAGTATTTTAGATAATTACGCTAAGATACTGACTTTTATTTCAAATAAAAAAGAGGGGCTTCCCTCTTTTAACAAAATAATATTAATCATTTTTTATTGTTGTATTTGCCATTATTACATCTGCTATTCCAGATATTGGCATTCCTTGTAGATAGACTTTTCCAGGACCTGTAACAACTGTGTTGAACACACCTTCGCCGCCTAAAAACATATTCTTAAAGCCTTCAACTGATTTTATTTCCATGTCACATGTTCCGTCCATTGCAGCTAAGTTTCCAGTGCTTATAACTATTTTTTCTCCAGGGTTTAGGTTTATTATTTCGCAGTGGCCATCTATTTCAATAAATGCCTTGCCATGTCCTGACAGTCTTTGCATTATAAATCCTTCTCCACCGAAGAAGCCTGTACTTAGTTTCTTTTGGAATTGAACTGAGAGGTCAACTCCTTCTTCACAGGCTAAAAAAGCTGACTTTTGTGCAATGATATCTCCATCTTCTATGTCAAAGGCTAAGATGCTTCCAGGAAATGAGGATGCAATTGCTATCTCTCCTTCTACTCCATCAACGCAGGTATATCTGTTTTGAAACATTTTTTCACCACTAAAAAATCTTCCTAAAGCCTTTCCAACTCCACCTCTTGATGTGGTTTCCATCTTTAGGTTTGGTGTCATCCAGCTCATGCCTCCACCTTCTGTTATGATGCTCTCACCGTTTGCAAGTTTCACTTTAAGTACAGGAAGGTTATCTCCAACTATTTCGTATTTCATTACCTCAACTCCTTTTGATATGCATTTCTTAAATCGCCGTTTTCTAAGCGAATTATTCCACAGTAAATATAACCTAAACTCTTTAAAAGTCCATTCATATTTTCATTGTCCTTATGTGTGTCCACTCTGATGTTTTTTATTCCCCTTGCAATTGCAAGTTCTTCAATTTCTTGAAACATTTTCTTTCCATAGCCTTTGCCTCGTTGTTTTTGTGATATAGCAAATCTATGTACCGTTATATAGTCTTCCCCATTTAGCCAAGCTCCATCAATTTCTAAATAGGTTTTGTCGATTCCACCTATAACTGCAGTTGTTCCAACTACTTCGTCTTTTTCTTGAAGTACATATGAAAAATTATTTTCCATGTCACTTAGTAAAGTCTCAAGACCTGGCCCTTCATCTTGCCACTGGTTTACGCCTCTTTTCTTAAGGCTTCGTCTTCCATCTTCATATATGCTTAAAACTTTTATAATGTGCTTTTCTTTTGTTTCTATAAGTTTCATTTTATCTCCTATCTGATTTAAGTTTATATTAAAGATGATAATTTTAAAAGTATTTTTCGTAAATTTTCATATAAAAAAGCATGGCTTTCACCATGCTCTATTATTTTATTTCCTTTAATAGTTCCACCAAATAATTATAAACTCTCTCCACCGATTTTATTTCAAGTTTTTCCTTTACCGAGTGGGCTCCCCTTATGTTTGGTCCGATTGAAATTATATCCATGTTTGGATATTTTTCATAAATTGCTCCACACTCAAGGCCTGCATGAATTACAATTGTTTCAAAATCTCTTCCTTCCATGTTCCTATAAAGCTCTTGGGCAAGCACACGAAGTTTTGAGTCCTCTTTATACTCCCAACTTGGATATCTTGCTCCTATTTCATAATTAAAGTTATTTTCCTCTAAAACTTTTGTGATTTTTTCTGTTAGTTCTTCTAACACATGATTTTCCGATGAACGTAGGGAGATTTCAATTTTTATCTTTCCATCTTCTTCCTTTATAAAGGCAAGGTTATTTGAAGATTCTACAGTATGCTCGTCATTCATAAAGGAGTTAACTCCCGCTGGAAGTTCATTTATAGCTTTAATAAGCCTTTGTGATTGCTCCTTTGAATAACTTTGCCCTGTGGTTTCAACTATCTTTATTTGAAGTTCTCCAAGAAGTTTAGAATATTTTGAAATTGTCTTTTCCTTTGCTTTTTCAAGTTCTTCTATATTACTTCCATAAACTTTTACCCTTCCCTCTGAAGGAATAACATTGTCTAAAGTGCCACAGTTAAATTCTCCAATGGAAATATCTTTTAGTTCTGCTAAGAAGCTTCCCAAAATTTTTACCGCATTACCCCTGTCTTCATGAATTTGCATTCCAGAGTGGCCACCTTTAAGGCCATGAACTTTTATTTCAAAGCCCTCTTTATCGCCGTCATTTTCAATGTCTTCTTCAATGAAAACCGTAAGACCTCCTGCTGATCCAACCGTAAGGATGCCCTCTTCTTCAGAATCAATGTTTATAAGGTAGTCTCCTTCTAAAACTTTGTCAGAAAGTTTTAATGCACCATTCATGCTGGTTTCTTCTTCCGTTGTAACAAGAAGTTCTATTTGTGGTCCAATGTAGTTTTCGTCTTCCATTATGGCAAGTGCCATGGCAACGGCGATTCCATTGTCTGCACCAAGGGTTGTGTCCTTTGTCATTAAAAATCCATTTCCCACCACTGGAATGATAGGATCTTTTGTAAAGTCGTGGTTTGAGTCTGAAAGTTTTGAACCAACCATGTCCATATGACCTTGTAGTACCACCTTAGGCGCATCTTCATAGCCCTTTGAAGAAGTTTTCTTTAAAATTACATTTAAATATTCATCTTGATAGGTTTCAAAGCCAAGTTTTTTACCAGTTTCAACAAGATAATCTGAAACTTCTTTTTCATGTCCACTTGGCCTTGGTATATCCATTAGCTTTTTAAAATAGTAGAAGACCCTCTGTGGTTTTAAATTTTCTAAATTTTCCATTTAGTTACCTTCTGCGTTGTTTAAAATAATATTTTTAATCACTTCAAAAGATTTTTCCATAAGGTCCACAGAAACTATTTCGTATCTTCCATGGTAATTGTATCCACCGGTGAAGAGATTTGGTGTTGGTAGGCCCATAAAAGACAGTCTCGCTCCGTCGGTGCCACCTCTAATTGGCTTTATAATTGGAGTTAGTCCTGCTTGTGAAATTGCATTTTTTGCAAGATCAACTATTTCAATATGTGGTTCCACCTTTTCTCTCATATTGTAGTAGGAGTCTTCTATATTTAGCTTTATACATTCCCCATATTTTTTATTTAAAAAGTCCACGGCATTTTGCATCAAATCCTTCTTTTCTTGGAAGCTATCTTTAAAGAAATCCCTGATGATGTAAACAATTTCTGCTTGTGCTGAAGTCCCTTTAATTTCGTGAAGCATATAAAATCCTTCGTACTTTTCAGAGTGTTCTGGCCTTTCATTTGCAGGAAGCATTTGATTGAACTCCTGTGCAAGTAAAAGCGCATTTATTAAAACATTCTTTGCAGAACCTGGATGAACTGCCTTTCCTTCAATTTCCAATGTGGCAGTTGCAGCGTTGAAGTTTTCGTACTCAAGCTCTCCCACAGGACCACCGTCAATTGTGTATGCAAAGTCTGCTCCAAATTTTTCCACATTAAATAAATCTGCTCCCCTACCGATTTCTTCATCAGGAGTAAAACCGATTTTAATGTCGCCAAATTTTAAATCTCTATTGTTCATAAAAAACTTCGCCGCTTCCATAACTATGGAAACTCCCGCCTTGTCATCTGCGCCAAGTAATGTGGTTCCATCTGTTGTAACGATTTTGTGACCAACAAGGTCTTTTAAAAATGGGAATTCCTCTTCAGTTAGCTTGTACTTTTCATTAAGGACAATGTCGCCACCTTTGTACTCTTCCACGATTTGTGGGTTTTCACATTTTCCCGGCATTTCAAGGGCAGTGTCCATATGGGCGATTAGTCCAATCTTTGGAGCGTCTTTCACAGTTCCCTCAATTGATGCATAGATGTATCCATGCTCGTCAAGCTCTGCGTTATCTATTCCCATTTCCCTAAGTTCTTTTACAAGTAGCTTACCAAGTTCAAGTTGTCCCTCTGAGGATGGACAGTTTGGATTTTTGTCGTCACTTTGAGTGTCCATGCTAATATATTTTAAAAATCTTTCTAACATAAAAATCTCCTCGTCTTTTAATCTAATTTAAATACTATTGTGTGGTTGTAATTAATCAATATCTTCCAATATCCCTTTAACTCTTCGTCAAGTTCAGGGTCTGAAGTGTCCGCTTTAATAACTCCATCCTTGATTGAATATAGCTTTGCATGGGTTGCAATGATAATTATATTGTCTTTGCCGATATGTCTAATTATCCTTGGACTAAGTTGTTGGTTACCTCTACCAAACACATGGCCTTGACCACCTATTACAGTAACTATAAGTGTGGCTTTTTTATCCTTTATAAAGTCGTAGATTTCGTTTTCTGTGGCCTCTTTTAATACGATTTCGCCTTTATAGATTATGTCAACTCCAAGAAGAGAAACATCATAGCCGATGTCTTTCATAACGGAGTTTACAGTTCCACCAGTGCCTACAACATAGACCATGTCATCTGGGTTTTTGTTCATTATAGCTTCCAATTCTTCTGCAATACCTTCAATCTCTTCCACAGAAGTTGATGAACTGGACTTTGATGATTGCATTAGACTTTCAACCTTAGGTACATTTAAGTATCCATATAATTTTGCTTGAAGGACATTTTGTCTAAACTTCTCTTCGTCAATGTCCATAACTTCAGCATGGGCTGTAACTATGGAAGCTTTGTCTTCAACATATTTTCTTATTACAAGACCTGCGTCCTTTGGATTATTTGCATAAACTGCAGAGTGAATCTTAACTCCTGCAGGGATTCCAATACATGGAATGGAAACTTCTATTGCATTAAATATATTTCTTGCTGTTCCATCTCCACCAGCAAATAGAATTAAATCCACATTTTCTTTTTTTAGTTCTCCGGCGATAAACTCTGTGTCTTGGGCTGTGGTATGTTCTTTCTTTTCTCCAATAACCCTATAGTTAAAGCCAAGTTCCTTTAAAACTTCTTCTCCCATCTTGCCTGCACCGGTGAAAAATTCTATTTTATCTTTTAAATCTAAAACCTCTTTTAAAGCTGTCTTTGCCTTTTCATTTGACAAAAACTTTCCGCCCTTTTCAAGGGCAAGCTTTTGAGTCTCTTCTCCATCGCTTCCCTTTAGCCCTACAGAGCCACCAATACCTGCAACTGGATTTATTATTAAACCAATTTTCATATGTTTACTTCCTTTCCTTTCCTTTATTTACACTATGTTTTTTATACCCTACTGTAAAAATAACAAAACAGGGCAAAAAAAGAGCCGCTAAGTAGCAGCCCAATTAGTAAATCAAATATTTTCTCGAAAACTCTCTAAAGTATTCTTCCTCTTCTTCCGTTAAATCTCTCTTCAAAATGAAGTAAAGTATTTCATGTAAGTCAATTTCAATTAAATTTTCGTAGTCAAACTCTTCCATTCTCTCATTAAGTGGGTCGTTTTCAAAAGGATATATGAACACAGTATAATCATTTTTGTTTTCAAGAAGAGATACATTTCTATTTATTCTGAAATTTTTACAAAAATCTTCTCTCGTTATGCCCTCTAGATTAAAAGATTTCTCAACCTGTTTTGAAAGTTCATTATCCCACATGGCTTGGTTGTTCTCTCCAGTAAAGGAACCGAAGTGGTCCTCCCAATAGGTAAACTCAAAATAGATTCTCTCTCCAGAAGATAGTTCTAAATACAAATCCATACTGTTGTTAATGTCGTTATTTACAACCTTGTCAAACTGAACCTCTACAACTTCTCCAATATCTTCTTTTCCTAAAACATGGGAAATAAAATCTTTAGCAAGGGCCTTGTTTTCTAAAATCGGAAGAAATAAATTCATTCCCATCACCTTTGAAGACTTTAAGTCGTTGCCATATCTTTTTATTTCATCCCCATGATAATACTTTTCCAAAATATTGAAACTGTCATTAATAAAGTTATCCTTTAACTCTACTAAAGTCCCCTCTCCATCAATCTTTAAAACTTCATTCTTATATCTTTCTAAGTGTTCTTCAATCCTATTATTTAATTCATCTTGTCTCATGTATATTCCCTTTTCTTTCTAATCCTTTAAACATAAGTATCATTATATTAGATTAATGGCTTTATGCCAACCCTCATAAGCTTTTATAACATTTGTAGACATAAAACTTTCTGGACTATTAATTAAATTCTTAGAAAAATTAATCAGTATTTTATCCACTATCTGTCTTTTATTTAAATCTTCTATTGTAGTTAGTTCCAAGACTTTAGAGTCGCCAATAGTTCTTCTCAAAATCTCCGTCCCACAATATGAATACATGTCGGTCATATAACTTTGAATAGTTTTTTTTATGAAGTCTTGGTTTTTAAAACTCGGTTCTAAAACTTTCCTCTTTTTAAAGTAGTCAAAAAAATTGTATTGTAGTGACTTGATAAAAATTTCAATCTGTTTTTTTATTTCATTTACCCCCTCAACACTCTTCAAAACCAATTCATTATATATAAGGGCAAAAAATAGATTTGCAAGCACATTTCCAAGGTCGTAGCCTACTGGAGCAAAGGCGGCAAACTCTGGGTCAATTATCTTTACACTGCCCTCTTTTACAAATATGGATCCAGTGTGTAAGTCCCCGTGGATGAGGGCCTGTTTATCATTTACAAACTTTTCCTTTAGCACCACTGCCCTAAGCTTTAAATTTCTATCATTATAAATATTTCCTTCGACATAGTCATCCAGGCCATCAGTAATAACATTTCTATTTTTATAATCTATAAATGGTTCCGTTAAAACCAAGTCCTCTGTAATATTACACATGTCTTCATTACATATCATAGACTGTAATTTTCTTCTCTTGTTTAAATCCATGTAAAAAATCGTTGTGGGAAGAAGGCTCTTTACACAAAATTCTCCAAGTTTCTTTGTTGTACCTTGATAAAAATTACCATTCATATACTCATGTCGAAGATTTTTATAATCAAATAGATCTTCCATGGCGATTAACTTCAAGTCCCTGTCATAGAAATATAATTTTGGCGCAAACTTCGCCGTGGACTTGTTGTAGTAGTTAAGCATAAAGGCTTCAATATCCATACGATTTTGGCTTAGTGGTCTCTGTGATGAACGAAGTAGTTCATCCGCCTGTTTAAATATATAGGACTTATTCTCCCCTTTAAGCCTAAACACATAATTTATATTTCCGTCGCCAATCTCTTGACAAGTTACTTTTTCATCACTTTGAAATAACTTTTTACTTTTGGCGTATTCAATTGCACTTTCTTGGTCAAGCAATTTATAATCCATTACTTTTCCTTTATATTTCCATAGGTCTTAAACTTTTCAAGCATTAGTTCCATCTCATCATCTGGAAGGATAACGGGATTTCCAACGGACTTAGTTAAAAAGTATAACTTTGAAACAAATTCCAGTTCGTCAGTAATATTAATTGCATTTTTTATGTCCTTTGCCCCTGCCAGTAGTCCATGGTTTGCAAGAAGAACAGCACGTCTGTCCCCCATTGCCTTTATTGCATTTTGAGCCAATTCTTCCGTGCCAAAGGTTGCATACTCTGCACATGGAACGTCCTTTCCCCCGGCCACGGCAATCATGTAGTGAACTGCTGGAAGGCTCTGTCTTAAACATGAGATAGCTCCGCAGTAGGTTGTGTGGGAGTGAACCACAGCGTCAATGTCATCTCTGTTTTCATAAATGATGGAGTGCATTCTATGTTCTGATGATGGTTTTAAATCCCCTTCAATCACATTGCCATTTAAATCCATTAACACCATGTCCTCTATTTTCAACTTCGGATACTCAATTCCCGATGGAGTTATTAGCATTAACTTTTCTTCCCTAATAAATATTGAAAGGTTTCCTCCAGTTCCCTTGGTTAGCCCAAGATTTAAAAGGGCATTACCTCCATCAACAAGTTCCTGTCTTCGTTCTATAAATCTCATTAATAAAACTCCTTTATCTCACTTTTGCAATATTCCTTTAAATTATATGGGGTGTAGATGCCCTTGTCTGTAACCACTCCTGAAACAAGATGTGGTGGTGTTATGTCAAAGGATGGGTAATATCCCCTCACACCATCCATGGCATTTCTAACTCCTTTTGCTTCAAGGACTTCCCTCTCGTCCCTATATTCTATCTTAACTTCATCTATACTCTTTTTATCAATATCTGGAATCCCCGTTACAAAATATGGCACATGATGATACTTTGAAGAAATTGCAATTTGATAAGTACCAATTTTATTTACTACATAGCCGTCCATGGTTATGGAGTCGGCGGCAGATGTGAAAATGTTAATATCTTTTTCCTTAAGCACCTGGCTTACCATATTGTCCGTAATTACAGTTGTATCAAAGCCCATGTCGTAACACACCGATGCAGTTAATCTGGAACCTTGGAAGTAGGGTCTTGTCTCTGGAACCCATAGACGTAGATTAAGTCCCTTCTCCCTTGCCTCACGAAGCATTGTACCTACAATGGTTTCTCCAAAACATTGGGTCATAACATTGTAATTATCTTCCATTAAACTGACTAAATTTTTCCCAACAGTGGTCATAGTAGAGTAACGCCTGTTTAAAGACTCGATTGTCAAATCAAAAATAGCTTTGTCCGCGTCTCTCCCTTCAGTTAGTGCCTTTTCAAAAACCTTTAATGAGTTTCTACAGACCTTCCCCATTCTATTTGAAGTTGTAGGCCTTGCGTAGGTTAATGCATGGGCAGCCTCTTTCATAAATTCAAGTTGTTTTTCTTCACTTTTATTTCTACATTCATAGGCGGCAAGTGCCATTCCCATACCACATGCTGTGTATGGCCCTGCAGATTGTGTCACCATGTCCTTAATGGCCTTTGCAACTTCCGTGTAGGTATTACAATACACAAAAGAAACTTCTGTCGGATACACTCTTCTGTCCAAAATGCGAACACGCTCATCTTCATACCACGCCACGTTTTCATAACGCAACATAAAAGCCATGTCATAGTCCTGTCTTTTCATTATGCACCTCTAATATGATTATATAACAAAACCGACACCTATTATAAGTGTCGGTCTCTAATAAACTTTTTTTAACTTTCAATAACTTTTATTCTTTTTTTAATGTATAACTCTGTAGGACATCCAACTTTCATATTAGCATAGCTTGGTTTAAACTCAGTATAAAATTTACTTTGTAGATAATTTCAAAAATTCCAAATTTAGAAAATTTTACTTTTTATCCTATATCACATTGTAGTTCCTAAATAAAATTTATCGACAATTTTTACAAAAATTATATTTACCATTCATTAAACTATTTGTTAATGGAATTAATTTCTTTCTATTTTACATCTTCTGCTTTTAAAGAATCTATAAATTTTTCTACTTTTTCTTCTTTCATTTCTATTATGCATTTAATGAAATTCAAGATTTTTTCCATAGAATACATAGCTAATAATACTATTACTATTTCTTGCATTTCACTACGCACTGGCATCACCTTGTTTAATACTTTGTAGTAATTGAATAACAATAACATAGCTAAAAGTATTGCTATTAGATGGAAAAAGATTTTTGATTTTTTCATAGTGACCTCCTGCTCTATAGTTAATTAATAGGGAGCTTTTATTAATTAGTTATTATAGGTTTATACTGTTCTTATAAAAGTTCATTTATCTCACTTTTATTAATTTATACTCTCCATATATAGGTTTTTTTACAGTATATGAGTTTTCTATGACTTTAGTAGAATCAACTCCACTTACATATACTCTTGTTCCTTTTTCCACGTTATATTTTGGTCTAAAAGCTAGATACCATGTTCCAGGGTTGCTAGTAGATAAATTATATCCTATTTCACTACTAACAGAGCTACTAGTACTAATTCCCAGCCCATCAATTGTCCCTGTTACACTTGTGCCAAATGTTACTTTTTGAGTAACCGTAAATGTATGATTTTCACCTTTTCTAACTGTCATATTGTTTCCAACTCTTTTAAATGAACCCCATTCACTAGTTGTTCTAACATTCTTTTTATATATAGTCGGTCCCATTCTTAAAGCTTCTTCAGCTGCAAATGCATTAGTAGAATTAATACCTATTATAAAAATAAATGATAAAATTAGTGGTACGATTCTTTTTAAAAATTTTTTCATAATATCCTCCATGCAATTTTTCACTCCCTATTAATTTGTACATTTAATGAAACTTAATATTATTAATATTAATTTCCTGTCCCCTCTCCTTCTTGGTTATTTAAATTTACTTTATCAGTATTGCTGGTATATACCTTTCCATTAAATTCAATATCACCATCTTCTTTAACTTTAATGGTTTCTTCTAATCCGTCAGCTTTTATTTCATTATTTTCTTTGTCATAGATTGGATTTTGGTATTCTCTTTCATCTAAGTAGTACTTTGGTCCCGACTCCAATTTGCTCTTCTTTGTTTTATACATTTCAGATTCTACCATCTCGCTTATTATTACCTTGTCATCTTTAAACATGATTACATTTCCCTTAGATCCACTATAGTACTCATCTTCCTCTGCTGTAAAAAGATGTAGGTAGTCTTTGTTTGCAAAATTTTTCTTGTAGCTTCCCTTGCTTCCACATGAAACTAAAAATATTGCAACAAGACATAACATAGCAATAAAAATTTTATTTGTCTTTTTCATAATAACCTCCTTGGCATATTTTTAACTTATGCTTTAAGTTAATATAACTATATCATACCCCCCTGAATATTTCAAACGTTTTCATTCTTTTTTATTATTTTTTATTTTAATAATTAAATTTTACACTTTCTCAATTTAAAACCACTGCCAAGCAAAGTGCTTTATAGTGGTTTAATTTTTATAAAAAGTCTTTCTTTGAAAATGCACTTTTGCCTAAGAAATTAAAAATCGAAATTTCTAAGCTTGCTATCAAAATATATTTAATTATCAACATTTGATTAATCATAAAATCATATTTCAGTAAGCAGTGTCCAACTAAAATTGCAAATTTTGGAAAAAATAACTCATTAACCATAAGTATCAAAAAAACTACCCAAGCATAAGCTTTTGAATTTGTTAATTCAGTTATTATTAACATAAGGAAACTAATAACTAATGAACTAAAAAATAATCCACTTATAAATAAAAATAGTATCCATTGAAATCCTATATCTATGGTCCCATTTGTTATATCACAGAAAAAAGATTCAGTACTGTTCCAGTTAATTAATGGTAATTCTGGAAATCTTAACTTGCAATAAATAAACAATGTCAATGTTAAAACTGTTATGAATTTAAAAATCACAATTACACTATTTTTTATTCTACTTTTATATATATTTTCCCTGCTTCCAAAAGATAAAATTGCACATGGATTTTCATATCGCTTATTTAATGACGATATAAATAACATCATTACAGGTAAAATAAAAAAACCTATAAGCAATGGACTACAATATTGTGTAAATAAGTCTGCTAAACAATAATATCCTATTTCTTTTTCAAAGTTTTCTATTGAAATGACAACTCCTTTGATTGAAGCAATGGTTAATAAAATCGTGACTATATAAAATTTAGATTTTCTGTACATATTAAAAGTCCTTTTTGTAATTATATTGATACCATAGCGGAACAGCAGATAACAAAAATAAAACAATAATTAAAATTAAAGATTTTGTTAAAGTTATATTTCCTCCCACTGGATTTAGATATCCTTTAAAACTTATAAAAATCTTTGGGTATAATAGCGACATAAGATCCGTGAAAATCCATATTATAAACGGAACAAACAACGGAGTATAGAACTTGTCCTCTAATATTACCGATGCCAATCCAACGTTTGAAATCAAACCTGCAAAAACAAAAATATTCACTAAGTATATTAGCAAATAAATGCTCGGTTTATTATAAAACAAGTAGAATATCAACTTGCTACTTTGATATCCAACTTCAAAAGTAGAGGTTTCAATAAATGGTTTCATCCATGTGGATGTTGTTAAATGCAATAGTAAGCTAAATATTAGAGGGATTATACATGATATTCCACTTACAAGAAAATTAGCACACCAAATACTTATGTAATATTTTTTCGGATTTGTCCTTGTTAGCACATTTTTTATTCTCCCAAATTTCCTGTCAATATAGTAGGAACTTGCAAATGGAATTGCTGCCAGAAAAGGAAAAATCTCCCAAAAAATAGAACTATAGAAGCTGTTTAACTCTCCCCCAAGCCATCTATTATGAATGTTATTTATTCCAGCACCAACAGTAGTCACATTGTTTTCTTTCAAAAACTCTAAATATTCTCCAGTTAATAATCCTTTAACTATAAACTGAATGATTGCGATTGTAATACCAATAATTATTGTAATTTTAAAGGAGTTTCCCATTACACTCCTTTTAAATTCAGATTTAAATTCTTTCATGCCATCACCTTTAGTTTACTTTTATTTTTTGATGAACTGGATAATATGAAACAGTCAAAAATATGTCATTTTTTTCAAAATTTTCCCATACTTCTTTAGGATCATTAATGTCTAAAAACGTTACTACCATATAAACTTCATTTTCTTCACCAGGCAAAATATCAAATCCTTTTATCCTTTCGGATTCCCACTTATTTGTTTCTTTGTTATAATTTATAGTTTTGTACATATTCATAGGTGAAACCATATTCTTTGTTGCAAGATAACTTATTGGGAAAAGATTGTATTCTACACTTTCTTTAATATCACCTTGATTCATAAATACAGAGTGAATGATTACTGCCTTTTGATTATATTCTGGAAAATAATCTTCGTCCCCACTTAATTCTAAGTAATCCTCTTTTGAAACTATTTTGCTATCCTTAACTTTTATATAGCAATTTTTCGTCCCATATATTTTAACTACATCACCTTTTTTATATATTTTAGTTGATGGGGCAGGGTACTCTAATTGTCTTTTTGCTATCCCAAAAGCTAAGCCAATAAATCCTAAAATTATAATACTTAAAAAAATTCGTCTTTTTAATTTTAAATTACTTTTCAATTTTTATTTACAACCTCCCCATTTTGCATTTCTATGATTTCATCCGTTAACTCTTCTAAGTCTTCCAAATCATGAGAGGCTATTATAATTAATTTTCCCTCTTTTTCTTTTTTTAAAATTAAATCTTTTAAGTCATTAACTGCTTTTTCATCTAAAGCATTCATAGGCTCATCCAATAAAATAAGTTCAGGATCTTCCATAAAAGCCATACAAAGTCCAAGCTTTTGTTTCATTCCAAGGGAATATTTTTTTACTGGCTTTTTACTTTCTGGTTCTAAATCAAAATACTTCATTATTTCGTTTATTTCTTTATCTGAGACAACACTTTTTATGTCTGCTATGTTTTTTAAATTTTCTTTACCTGAAAGCTCTGGTATATATCCTGGATTCTCAATCAATACTCCAACGCTTGGTGGAAATGACAAATCATCACCCAAAATTTTATCATCTATTTTTATAGTTCCTTTGTCCGGTAAAATGAGTCCAGATATAGCCCTTAGGAGCATAGTCTTGCCACTTCCATTTCTCCCTTTTAATCCATATACCTTTCCACTTTCAAAATATAAATTTATGTTATTAAGAACTAAACCTTTATCAAATGATTTAGAAATATTATCTATGTTAATTTTCATTTTTCCTCCATTTATAATACATCTAACTTTCTAACATATACGATTCCAAAAATATACATAGTTATATTTAGTACTATCAAAACCACTATACCTAATGCATCATTAACCAAAAACTTTGAATAATTCATGTTTCTAATGCTCATCGAATAATTCATAAATAAAATTGGTATATCAAAAAAAAGTGACGCAAACATAATAATAAAAGAAGATATATAAGATGTCATATTTTTATTAATTACAAGTTCAACAGTAGAAAGGATCGATGTCATAGTGATAATACATAATAAAGGCAACAGAATAAGTCGTAAAAATAATATTTTAAAATTTAAATTTTCAGGTATTGTTATAAGATGTGAGTTTAAATACAATTCATTAAAAAGTAACTCTCTTTCATTTTTAAAATTATAAAAATTACTACATTTTAATATAACTATGAAAACAAAAAATAGTATAATATTATTTATTTGAACTTCTCTCCACTTTTTCTTCCACCATTTTTGCCTACTTTTTTCACGTATTAAAATCTGTATAGAAGTTCCATACTCATCTAAATTAAATTCTTTATAAATCATATAGAACCACAAACTATGAAAAACTATCCATATATAGGGCAATTCTTTAACAAAGTATGTATCACCAATTTCAAAATATTTTGCTCCGCTAAAAAAAAGCCATAGCTCATCCCAAAAAGAAAGAGATCTTTTTACAATAGGATCCATGTTTTCTAAATATCCATAATGATAAATTTGAAATAAAATGATGCAGATAACCATAGAAAATATTACAATTCTTTGCCTTTTGACAAATTTCATAAAGCTATTTATCATTATATTCACCTATTCTAAATCTATTTTTACAGCTCTTGCTAATGGCTCTTTTTCAGCCTTACCTCTTGGAAAATCTATACTCCAATATAACGAATCCTTGAATTGATCTAAATCTTTGTCCCAAACAACAAATGAAATTACTACATTTTTCTTTTCTCCCTTTTTAAATCCATGCCCATTGAAAACCATATCTTTTCCACTTATCTTATCAGAAAAAAGAACCGTTGCCGTTATAGGCTTTCCACCACCTATCAAAGAATTCCCCAAAGATACAACTACTTCTGGTTCATCTGATATATTCTCTCCTGTAGAATATACCTTTAAATAAGATACATCATTTTCTAAAACACCATCATCAGAAATTTCAATAGGAATATCTTTGCCAGCTTGTTTATTAAAATTTATATACTTTTCATTATCTTCAAAATATTCTTTTAGTCCCGCTATATCTTCTGGTGTTTTACTAACCACTATCTTGTCTAAAGTCAATTGGAAAACATCATTTTTTATTGTTTCACCTACTTTATAGATAGTTTTGTCTTCATCTTTTAGATTACTTTTATTAATTTCTCCTATGCCAATTGTGATAAATTTATAGATTACTGGTACTGCTATTAATGCCAGCACTATCCATTTTAAATTTTTTCTTTTCATATAACCACCAATTTAAAATATTTAAAATAAGGGGGACAGTTTTTGTTTTAAATATTAATAAAAACTTTATTCAATTATTAATTTAATCTTCTGGTATCTGTATAACCTTGATAATTATCTGGACTAAATAATCCCTTTACATACGGAGTAGATAAACTTGCACCTTTTTCAATTCTTGGCACAGCTCTTTGCCCTACTCTTACAGTACTTGACCCTACCATTTCTTGTCCAGTACTTAAATGCATTTTTGGAAAGCTACTTTTCTTTATGCCTTTACCATAGTCTTGTAACCTAATTGATTCAACATAAAATCTATTTAAAGTACATTTTACATATGATGATGAATTATCTGCTTTTTCAACTCTTCTATGTTCGCCAAAATTTACAGTAAATTTACTTTCATAAACTTTAAATTCATGCCAAAATTCTGTATCAGCATGATTGTTAGCTACTGATATTGTGCCTATGGCAATTGTCGCTAACAGCAGTATATTAAACCCTAACAATATAAAGTTTTTTGTTTTTTTCATATTTGTATCCTTTCTTTTTCTTTCCCCCTTATTTCTTTCTTCTTCTGTGAGATAACACATTTTTCCAAACGTTTTCTTTATTTAATTATACTCCCCATTATATAATAATGTCAAATCTAAATACATTATTTTTAATAAATGTAACTTACAAAGTTGAATATTATCATCTACCTTAACTCAAATGTTTCTACAACACAAATTTAATCTCGTTAGTTAACATTATGTTTGTTTTAATTAAAATAAAAAACCTCGGATTTCTCCAAGGTTTAATTCTATTCGTCTATGCCCACCATTACTGATGTGGCTTTTATAACTGCGTAGGCTTCTTTTCCCACTTCTAAGTTAAGTTCTTTAATGGCATTCATTGAGATTGTGGATGAGATTATATTTCCTCCTCCAATATCAATCTTTACAATGCCATTTACTGCGCCTTCTTGAATGTCTATTATTTTTCCCTTCAATTGGTTTCTTGCTGATAGTTTCATTTTTTACCTCCTAAAATTTTATATTTAATTCCACAGGGCAGTGATCTGATCCCATAACTTGGTCCAATATGTCTGCAGAAACTAAATTATCTTTTAAAGCTTCTGATACTAAAAAGTAGTCAATCCTCCAGCCTATGTTTCTATCTCTGGACTTTGCAAAGTATGACCACCAGCTGTATCTGTCCGTTGCATCTGGATAGAAGTATCTAAATGTGTCTACAAATCCTGATTCCAAAAGCTTTGTCATTTCAGTTCTCTCTTCGTCGGTAAAGCCTGCGTTTCTTCTATTGGTGTCTGGGTTTTTAAGGTCAATCTCCTTATGTGCCACGTTTAAGTCTCCACATAGTACTACTGGCTTTGACTCTTCAAGAGTTTTTAAATATTCTCTAAATAGTTTTTCCCACACGGTGGTTCTATATTCAAGTCTTTCAAGACCTCTCTTTGAGTTTGGCGTGTAGCATGTTACAAAGAAGAAGTTTTCAAACTCACAGGTTATTACTCTACCTTCGTCGTCGTGTTCAGGTATTCCAATGCCGTAGCTCACACTAAGTGGTTCTATTTTACTTATTACTGCTGTGCCTGAGTACCCTGGTCTTTCCGCTCCATTTATATATACAAATTTTCCAGGAATTTCAAACTCCCATTGATGCTCTTGCATCTTTATTTCCTGTAGCCCAATAACATCTGGGTCCACTTCGTTGTAGAAGTCCATAAATCCTTTTTTCATACAAGCCCTAAGTCCGTTAACATTCCATGATATTAATTTCATTTTTCCTCCGTATTTCAATTTTATTTTATCCTATCGTTATTATATCCATTGCTACTCTATTATATATTTAAACTTAAAAACAGTCCAACCATGTTAAAGTCGTAAAATTCTTTTTCAAATGTTATAATAACTTATAGAAAGAGAGGTATTTATGACTACAAACGGATTTAAATTAATTTCTGAAGAATTTATAGATGATATTTCTTCAAATGTTAAAATTTTTGAACATGAGAAGACAAAGGCAAGGCTAATGGCCGTTGAAAATGACGATGACAACAAGGTGTTTGGTATTGGATTTAGAACTCCACCTCATAACTCTACAGGAGTTGCCCACATCCTTGAACACTGTGTGTTAAATGGTTCAAGAAAGTTCAAGACGAGAGAGCCTTTTATGGATATGTTAAAGACATCCCTACAAACTTTTTTAAATGCCATGACATTTTCCGACAAGACCATCTACCCTATTGCAAGCAGAAATGACAAGGACTTCCACAACCTTATGGATGTATATCTTGACGCCGTGTTCTTCCCTGCTGTAAGAACTAAAAAGGAAATCTTTTTACAAGAGGGATGGCATTATGAATTAAAGGACAAAGATGACAAGTTAAGTTACAAGGGCGTTGTGTATAACGAAATGAAGGGTGCATACTCCTCTAAGGACACAATAATGTACCAAGAGTTTGCAAAGGGACTTTTCCCTGACTCAATCTACGGCAACGAGTCTGGTGGCTATCCATATGATATTCCGAGCCTTTCATATGAAGAGTTTGTTGGCTTCTACGACAAATTGTACCATCCATCAAATTCATTTATATTTATTTATGGCGACATGAACACCGATGAACAATTAAAGTTTATTGATGAAGAGTATCTATCACATTTTGAAGAGGACGAAATCGATTCAAAGATTGAAATCCAAAAGGATTTTGATAAGGAGAGAGACTATAATGTTTCATACTCAATCTCTTCCGATGAAGATCCTAAGAATAAGGACATGCTTATCTACGGTGTTAGATCTGGATTTAAATATGACCCAGTGGATGCATTGACCAACTCCATTATTAGGGACACTCTATTTGAAAACGACGGTTCCCCACTAAAACTTGCCCTACTTGAAAGTGGAATTGGCGAAGACATTGACGGCCTTTACACCGATGGAATGGAAATGGGCCTTGGTCTTGTGGCTATTAACACTACAAAGGACAAGAAGGATGAGTTTAAAAATATAATTGAAGATGAACTTAAAAAAATTGTTAAAGGTGGAATAGACTCAAAGAAAATTGAAGCTGCCATTAACAAGATGGAGTACAACATAAGGGAAGCCGAAAACTTTGCTACAAAAGGTATAATCTACTTTATAAACTGCCTTGACACTTGGCTATATGACAAGGACCCTACCCTTAGCTTTAAGTTTGAAGATGTACTTTCAAAGATTAGAGAAAAAATTGGCACCGATTACTTTGAAAAGTATATTGAAGAAAAGATTTTAAACAATCCAAATAAGGTTATTATTTCTCTTGAAGCCACTCCTGGAATGAATATGGAAAAGGACAAAGAAGTTGATAAAAAACTTCAAGAGTACAAGGAAAGCCTAAGCGAAAAAGAATTGGAAGAACTTTTAGAACAAAATAGAGTTCTTGAAAAATTCCAAAACTCTGAAGACAGCGAAGAAGAAAAAAATACTATTCCAAAACTTAAACTTGAGGACATTGAAAGAAAAGTTTTAGAAATTCCTACAGAAGAGTTGAAGAAGGATAACCACGTTGTGCTTTATCACGACCTTTTCACAGGTAAGATAAACTATATTACCCTTGCCTTTGACCTGGACTGGGCAGATAAAGAAGACATACAGTACATTGCACTACTTTCCGATATGCTTACAAAGGTTTCAACTAAAAACCACTCCTACAAGGATATGGAAACAGAACTTTTCCTAAAGACCGGTGGTATTGATACAAGTTTAAGCACAATCGTAGACTATAAAGATCCTAAGAAATACTATAAGAAGTTTAGAGTTTCTTCAAAGGCAATCGGAGAAAAATCAAAGGATATGTTTGAACTTATAGAAGATGTACTACTGGGAAGTAAGTTTGACGACAGAGCGAGAATGAAAGAGTTAATCTCCCAAATATTAATAAACTTGGAAAATCAAATCCTATCACACGGACATTCAATTGCAATCCTTCGAACACAATCATACCAAAGTCAAGTTGGAATGTTTAACGACATGATTGGTGGAGTTTCCTACTATGACTTCGTAAGGGATTTAAATAAAAACTTTGACGACAAATTTGAAGAACTTAAGAAAAAACTTGTGGAAGTTCAAGAAAAGACCTTTAACCAAAATAAACTTATTTTAAATGTTACAACAGACCGTGAGGAGTTTGAAAGAGTTGAAAAAGAAGGAGAGGAATTTATAAAGAATCTTTCAAATAAAGAACTTCCAAGTGTAAACCTTGTATTTGACTTAGAAAAGAAAAACGAAGGTATAACTTCTTCATCAAACGTAAACTACGTTGCAAAGTCATTTACCTTTGACCCTGACGAGTTTGAGTTTAACGGATCAATGTTTGTAATTTCATCAATGCTAAGCCTAACCTATATCTATAACTCAATTAGAGCCCAAGGTGGAGCCTATGGCTGTGGAATGGGAATTAGCGAATCAGGAACAGTACACATGTACTCATTTAGAGATCCAAACGTAAAAAATACCGTTGATGTTTACAACTCAGTAGCAGACTACTTGAGAAACTTAAAGCTTTCAAAGGAAGAGCTTTCAAGCTTTATAATTGGATCCTTAAACAAATTCAATCCTCCACTTACAAATATGCAAAAGGGACAAGTTGCACTTACGATGTACCTTTCAGGAAAGACAACTGAAGACCTTAACAGAAATCTTAAAGAAGCCCTTGAAACAAAAATGGAAGACTTTGAAAAAGTTGCAGACCTTATTGAAAGAGCAATGAAAGAAGACTATACTGCAACAATAGGAAACAATGAAAAAATAAAAGAAGACGGCGAAGTATTTAAAGAAATACGCCCTTTAAATAAGTAAAAAATTCCCGGTAGTATGAGCTACCGGGTTTTTATTATATTATCATAAATTGTGGTTTTATGGTGTGAATGGTTTGTAGAGTTATTTTCTCATTGCCGAACTAATAAATTTTTTAGTTAACTCCTTATCTGGATTATTGAAAATTTTATCAGGAGTACCTTCTTCACAAATAATTCCGTCATTTAAAAAAATTACTTTATCCGAAACCTGTCTTGCAAATTCCATTTCATGAGTGACTATTATCATACTCACCTTTGTTTTTGCAAGCTCTTTTATAGTATCTAAAACTTCATTAACAAGAAAAGGATCTAATGATGAAGTAGGTTCATCAAACAAAATAATTTTTGGTTCCACAGCCATAGCTCTCGCTATTCCTACTCTCTGTTGTTGACCTCCAGAAAGCCTTGAGGGATATTCATCTTTTTTATCCAAAAGTCCAACTAACGCAAGATTTTTCATAGCAATATCATAGGCTTCCTTCTTGCTTTTCTTTTTTACAACTAACAAAGCCTCCATTACATTTTCAATAACATTTTTGTTTTTGAATAAATTATAATTTTGAAAAACCATGCTGGTCTGTTTTCTTAAGTCTAAAATTTTATTTCTATCCATATCTGTAAAATCAAATTTCAGGTTGTTAATCTCTATTGTGCCCTCTTCTGGCTTTTCAAGATAGTTTATACATCGTAACAATGTTGATTTACCAGTTCCTGATGGACCAATTATAGTTAAAATTTCAGATTGTGATAAAGAAAATGAAATATCTTTAAGTACCTCTAAATCTCCAAATTTTTTTGATAAGTGTTTAACCTCTAACATTAACTCTCCTAATATGCTTTATTTATCTTTTTTTCTAACAATATTTGAGCTCTTGATAATATCACTATTATAAACCAATAAATTAAAAGTACCGCCAAATATCCTTCCATAACTCTAAAGGCAATTGCAGAAAGAAGTTTTGCTTGTGACATAAGTTCTATAACGCCAATAGTAAAACCTACAGAAGTTCCTTTTACAATAGCTATAAAAGTATTTGATAAAGACGGAACCGCAACCCTAAATGCTTGTGGAAATACAATTCTTTTCATAGCTTGAAAATCTGTCATGCCTAAAGATAAAGCCGCTTCTTTTTGCCCTGAATCAACAGATGATAGCGCTCCTCTCAAAGTCTCCGCTATAAAAGCTGATTCATTTAAAGTCATCGTTACAACTAATGCAATAGTATTTGACATATTTTTCATAATTGAAATATTTGACGTAATCGCAAAATAAAAAAAGAAAAGTTGTGCAACTAAAGGTGTACTTCTAAAAAATGAAGAATATATTTTAAAAAATCTCCTCAAAACTGGTATGTCATATACAAAGACCAGAGTGATCAAACATGCTAACACAAATGACAAGAAAAATATTGCTATAGCTAAGATAACCGTATTTTTTATATAGGGTAGAAGTTTTACAAATATATCAAAAAATTCATTCCATCTGAATATCATAATTCTATTTAATATCTTTTGATAGATCTTGTCCTAAATATAAATTAAATATTTCTGCTAAAGTTCCATCTTCTCTCATTTCATTTAGTTTTTCATTAAAATCCTCTATCAACTCAGAATCAGCATCTTTTGAAAAAGGAAATCCATTAGTTTCTGTAAATAGAGGTTCTCCAACTAACTTTATTGGTAATTTTGCTTGTTTTTGTTTAAAGTTGTAAGTTGGTTCAGAATAAAAACATGCATCAGCTTTCTCAGCAGCTACAAATCCTTGAATTTGTTCTTCAGTAATAACAACTTCTATCTTATCCTCAGGATCATTCTCTTCTTTGAACTTTGTTATATATTCATATCCAGAATTATTATATTTTGTTACAAGAGAGTGTCCAAATAAATCATTAATTGAATGTATATCATTATTATTTTCGTGAACTAAAACTTTATAAGGATTATATGCATAAGGATCAGAGAAAGTATACTTTTCCAATCTCTTAGGAGTTATAGAAATTTGTTTTGCAACAGTATCTACCTTTTTAGCATCCAATAGACCAAACAAGCCATCAAATGAAGTTATCTCAAATTCAACTCCATCAAAGCCCATTCTTTTGGCAACTTCTTGTAAAACATCAGTATCAATACCCTTTATTTCTTCTCCTTCCTTATAACACCAAGGTTCATAATCTGCTGTTATACCAACTTTAAACTTTTTACCTTTGTATTTACTACTTTCTTCACTAACATTGCTTTCATTAATAGAATCCGTTTCCTTAACAGTTTCTTTTTGTTGTGTATTATTATTCTTACATCCAACCATAATTCCTATAGACAAAAATAGTATACAACACATTAATAATAATTTCTTTTTCATATATTTCCTCCTTGTTTTTATACTTCATTTACTAAGTACGGTTCATCAAGACTTTTTTGTTTTAGTATTAAAGTTGTGAGTTTGTTTTTTATCTCCTAATCAACTTCTTTTTTACTGAAAGTCCAAAATAAAATCTTTTTCTTAAATCTATCAAACATAAGCATAATGATAACAATAAATATCATTGTGAATATTAATCCAGAAATAACTCTTGCATAATCTGAAAAGTCTGCATAATATTGTATAAAATATCCTAATCCGGATGTTGTTGCAAATAATTCAGCTATTGATAGTAATATAAATGAAAAGTTTAAAGCCGTCCCCATGCCAGATAATATCATTGGTGATGCAGCTGGAATAACAACATAAAATAAAGTTTTGTATTTATCATATCCCAACATATCAGCACTATCCAAATATCTTCTGTCCACCATTCTTATTCCATTTATAGTAGAAATAAAAATTGGCCAAAAAGCTCCCAAGAATATCACACTACTTGATGAAATAAAAAATGTTGGCATAATAGCAATCAAGTATGGTGTTAGCATTGATGGAGGCACAGGATTTAAAGCAAATATAATTGGTTTTAAACTCTCATATAATTGCTTTCTTGTCCCAACTATAATCCCTAAAAATATTCCAATAAACAATGCTATAAAATAACTTGGAAATAATAATAAGCTTGAACTTAATAAACTCTTTAACAACATTGGTAAAGACTCTTTAAATTTCGGTATTATTTTAGAGAATCCTGGAAATAAAACATTATCCAAGATCCCTAAAACATCTGTTAAGATCTCATATATAATGATAGTTATTAAGATTATAATAAATGTTACTTTATGGTTTGTTTTTTTCTTTATTATACCTTCTGGTTTCTGTTGATTAGTCATTGTATTCTTTGAATCTTTCTTCAAATTTTTTGAAATTTTCATTATCTGGATATTCTTTAATTAACTCATCTAATGCTTCTTTATATAGTTCTTTATTCATATGTTTACTTAAATCAACACCTGAAGTATCTGCATAATTTAGTTTTCCCATCATATCCCACATATATTCTATACCTTTTGTTTTTGGATCTGATTCGAAAACTTGGTTTGTTTCTAAAAGCATTTTTCTTGATTCTTCTTCAGTAAGTCCCATATACTTTTCATTTAGTTTTACACAATATTCAGGATCTTTTAAAAGAATATCTTCTGCTCTAATCCATGCTCTCAACAAATTTTTTGCTCTATCCTTATCTTCATTTAGCCATGAGTTATTAGCTACTGGTCTACAACATACATGCATAGGGTCTAAGTCATTTGTCCATGTCAATATTTTTAATCCCGCTTCAACAGCTTGTAAATATGTTGAGTTAGTACCAATTCCTATATCAGCTTTTCCTGATGTTACTGCTGCTAAAACATCTGTTGGCTTTTTGAATTCAATAATTTCACAATCTTTTTCAGGATCATATCCTGCTCTATACATAGCCCCTCTCCAAACAACATCTGGTGTATACATTCTTGCAACAGCTATTTTTTTACCTAAAAAAGTTTCCATTCCTTTATATTCTATATCAGGTTTAGCATAAACTGGCATCCCCCCTGATACATATCCACCAAAAATAGAAAAATCTGCTCCTTGAGACACAAATGTCAAAGGCGCAATTGTTCCGAAAGAAACTCCAACATCAATCTTTTTAGCTTGCAGAGCATTTAAAGCATCCGTTGAATTTGTAAATGAAATTAATTCCAGATCAATTCCTTCTTCTTCTGCTATTCCTGAATCTATTGCAATAAATCCTAAGATATTTCCCGTATTTGGATTATATCCCATATTTACAGTTTTAAGTTCTTTACTTAAATCCTTTTTTGCAGTATTATTCTTATTTTCACTTTCGATTTTATTAGCTGTTTCTTCAGTTTTTTTCGTATCGTTATTCAATTTTTGTGCACATCCCCCAATAACCGAAAGCACTAAAAATAAAGATATGATTCTAAATAATATTCTTTTACCTTTTTTCATTTGTTTCTTCCTCCGTTATTCTTTTTTCTACATCTAAATATAGCTTTTTCAATATTTTATCTCGTTCTTCAGTAAAATAAGGATCAGCGTAAAATTCATCTCTGTCATAAAGTTCTTGCTTTTCTTTTTCTAAAGAATGAATAATATTACACGGTCTTTTTCCAAGCACATATAAATTAGTTGAAAGCAATAATGCTTCATCTACATCATGAGTTACAAAAACGATAGTTCTTTTATTGTTTTTATCTTCTAACCATAATTCAGTTATAAGATTTTGCAATCTAAACCTATTAACTGCATCTAATGCACCAAAAGGTTCGTCTAACAACATAATTTCTGTTCCCAATGCAAAGGCTTGACATATAGCACATCTTTGCTTCATCCCTCCTGATAGTTCAAATGGATATTTTTGAAATACATCTTTACTTAATCCTACTTTATCAAGATAGTATAGAATAATATCTTCAATATCTTTTTTAGATTTTTCTGGATACTTCTCTTTTAATGATAAAAATATATTTTTCCCAACTGTAAACCACGGAAATAAAGTATAATCTTGGAAAACCATACTTATATTTTCTTTTTGAGACTTTATATCTTTTTCATTTACAAGTATTTTTCCTCTTTCTGGTACTTCAAGTCCAGCTATTATTCTAAGCAATGTACTTTTACCACTACCTGATTGTCCTAATAAGCAAACAAATTCCCCTTCACTAATTGATAGATTAAAATTTTTAAATATTTCAATATCACTATATTTAAAAGTTAAATTTTTTATATCAATTTTCATATCAACCTCTTATTAAATAACTAACTATAAAAATAAAATCACCATATAATGATGGTTTAATATGAGAAATATTTTTTCATAATTCAAACTTCAATAATAATAAAATTATAACTTTTCTTGTTAGTAATTTTTTCATTAACTCTTAATCACATATCTAAAATATCAATCTACAGTCCATCTTAACAAATACTTTTTTAAAGCTTCAAACAACTGCATAACTATAACTAAAACTATTACCATAAATATAAAACCTGCCCATGTATAATCATAAAGCCCAAAATCAGCATATTTCTTCACAAAAAATCCCATGCCATATTTTGATCCATACATTTCAGCATAAACAAGCATTACAAATGTACTTCGTAATGAATTTATAAATCCAGCTATTATAGATGGAATTGCTGCAGGTAATATAACTTTTGTTAGTTTCTTTAATCCTGTAAGTTGAAGTGTCCTTGCTTTATCCAAATACCTCTTATCAATAGTCATAATACCAGTTATGGTTGCAAATAATGTTGACCATAACGTACCATAAACTATCAAAAATAATGAAGCGGTCCAAAAACTTGATGCTAACAAAAGAGCAAAAGGTGATAACAAAATAGAAGGAATTACACTAAATGTATAAATCACAGGATGGAGAGCATCTCTAATTCTATCATTCATTCCCATCAATGTTCCAAGTGAAATAGCAATAATTAGAGATAACGTAACTGATGGTATCATAAGTTTAAATGATGATAACATATTTATAAGCATTAGTTCCCTATTTTCTGTAAATGCTTTCCAAATTTGACCAGCTTCTGGAAATAGATAAGAATTAGCTTTTCCTGATGAAGTCATAAAAACATACAAAAATATTAGTGCTAAATATATTAGTGCTGTTGCCCAATACTTGGCAAAGAATTTTTTTATTCTTTTTCCCACATCTATAATCCCCCTTTAAGTATGACAGCCGGTACAACCGGCTGTATTTAAATTTTAGTTATTTTCTTTATAGAAATTTTCCAAATTTTCATAAAATTCTGGAGAATCTTTGCCGTATTTTTCTTTCGCTTCTGAAAGAGCTTCTAAGTAAATATCAGTATTTATATGATCATCAATATTTATATCTTTTGCTTTTTCATCTAAAAATTCTGTTTTATCAAGAATTCCCCATGCTCTTTCAACTGATTTTCTTAATGGATCAACGCTTACTTTATAGTGTTCATCCAACATATATGCTGCAACATAATCTTCACTGGCATTAATCTTCTTAGCATGCATTTTTAATGCTTCATCTTTATTAGATTCATAAAAATCTTGAGCTCTTATTAAAGCTATAAGTATATTTTTTATTGTCTTAGGATTATCTTTTACAAATGAACTTTGAGCAACCATTCTACAGCATGAATAGTTAGGCATTACATCCCCATGCCAAGTAACAATTTCTATATCATCTTTATTTTTAGCAGTATGAGTAAGTCCTGTACCAAGCAAAGCATAATCGACTTCCCCTCTGGTCACAGCTGCTAATGCATCATTATAATTAGTATATGTCAACCATTCTACTTCATTTAAAGGATCTTCTACTCCTGCATCCATAAGGGCACCTGGGAATGCAAAATAGCTTGGATTACAAGCAAATTTTTTACCTACTAAGTCTGTAATACCATTCCATTTCGTACCTTTTTTAGCAATAACTGGCATAGCTCCTTGAACCATATGTCCTCCGAATACAGTTAAATCTACACCAGAAGATATTTGTTGCAATGGATTTGAAGTTCCAGCATTTGAAACTACATCAACCTTACCTGTTGATAACATAGTCATAGCACCTGCATTAGCTTCTGCGGGAACATTTTCAATTTCAAGTCCAACTTCTTTAAAGTAACCTTTTTCTTCTGCAATAGTTACAAGTACGTTGCCACTGGTTCCACTGTTCCATTTTACTTTAGATACTTCTGGCTTTTCAATCTCTACAGTATCTTCTACTTTTTCTCCTCCACTTACAGTGCTTTCAACTTCACCTTTTGCTGTTTCTTTTGTTCCGCTATCTTTATTACAACCCGCAAATGAAATTAACATTGTAAAACACAGGAACATTGCCATTACTTTTTTTAATTTTTTCATTTAAACCTCCTAAAATATTAAAACAAACATCGGATAGTTTGTTCTATTTTATTTTGTTATTAACATCTTTGTTAATCTGCTTAATTAACTCATTTCTAAGTTTCAATGCATCCACATCGTCAAATTGATTATCTCTACTTAATACTTTATCTTTTTTTGCTTTGTAATCAAATATTATATGACTTGGTGACTGTCCGAGAACTAATATTCTATTTCCTAATAAAATAGCCTCATCAACGTCATGTGTTACAAAAAATATTGTCTTTTTATTTTCATCTTTTGCCCATAGTGATTTAATTAAATCTTGTAATCTTGCTCTAGTTACTGCATCAAGAGCTCCAAATGGTTCATCCATTAGCATTATTGGAGGATTCGTGCTTAATGATTGAGCTATAGCACATCTTTGTTGCATCCCCCCTGATAATTCTTTAGGAAACTTATCATAAACTTCCTTCTTTAGACCTACAGACTCTATCATGTCAACCGCAACTTCCTTAAGCTCAATTTTTGACTTTTTTGGAAAACATTGTGTAAGCGCAAGCATTATATTTTCTCCTGCTGTCATCCATGGATATAGACCATAGTCTTGAAAAACTACACCTCTCGAAAGACTTGTCCCATTAATTTCTTTTCCATCAATGAAAATAGCTCCTTCAGTTGGATTTTCTAATCCAGCTAAAAGACGTAACATTGTACTTTTTCCGCATCCAGATTGTCCCAGAATACAAACAAACTCTCCAGAGTCTATATGAGTGCTTATATCTTTAAGTATTAGATCGTTTCCATTTTCATAGGCAAAAGATAAATTTTCTATATCTATATTACTCATAGTTCCCTCATTTTATCTATCAACTAATAACGCTTTAAAATATTAATAAAATATTTAACCTGATTTTTATGATATCCCTTTATACTTTTAATGAAATACGATATTATAATTCTCTTAAAAGAATCATATGTCCTAATGATTTACCATGTTTATCAACTCTCAAACTTCTTGTTACGCCACCATCTAAACTTTTAGTTATTTCAAAATTTAAAGTGTGTAAATTATCAACTTCATATCTTTTTACTTCCCCTTTAATAAGCGAACTTAACCAGCATTTCATTTTTTCTTCAGTCAACTTATCTTTAATATACACATAATCTTCATCCGAATTAGCTATAACTGTTATATTATTCGAATCGCTTTTATCCCCTGTTCTAACATGTGCCATTTTGTATAACTTCATTTAATTTACCTCAACAATCTTGAAATCATCTTTTATCTTGTCTATAGGAACAAGAAAATTGTCTACAGAAATTTGCTTATTAAAATGGGTGAATATACCACTTGAGCCTGCTGGTCCGTTAATATACATAGCTTTAAAAAAGTTTAAACATTTCTTACAATGTTCCTCTGACTTTGTTTTTATCTCGATTCTCATTCTTACTTCTAAAGGCTCATAATCTATAAGTGTTTTTGTAATTTCTCGTCCAAACATAGAATCATATCCAATAAAAGATACATGATAGTCAAAAGGCATTACATCATTAAGCTGCCATCTTTTAATAATTGTTTCTGCCGCTAATTCTGCTCTTTTCAAAGCGTTAAAACCACCATAACTTATTTCTCCAAATCCCGTATATCCGTCACTATAAAATATATTTACTTTGTAATTTTCTGGCATACCCTTATATAATCCGCCACTAACTCTAACTTGATTATCTCCTATTTCTTCAAACTCTACTTTAGTAAAATCTGCTATCCCATCTGGAGTATAATAGTTATTTGGATCTGTTATTTCATAAAATAATTGTTGAGTACAGGTTCTTATGTCCACAAGTCCACCCGAACCTTCAGGTATAGAGATAGTGAAACTTCCATCTTTCATGAATTCAGCAATAGGCTTTCCAAGATTTTCCAAATTCTTTACACCCTGATACCCAGGATTTGCAAAATATCCTCCTGACACTTGAGAAGAACATTCAAGTAAATGTCCTGCAACTATAGCTTGTCCTATAAGTTCTGGATCACGTTCATTATATAAGTTGAATTCTTTCATTATTGGTCCAGTAAAGATTGCTTCATCAGCAACTCTTCCAGTAAGTACTATATTCGCACCCTCTCTTAGTGCATTATCAATTTGTCTATTTGACAAATATGCATTTGCGCCTATCTTTCCTTCCAACTCTCTAACCGTACAACCTTTATCTAATAACTCATAGTCATCAAATTGACCAGAAGATAATTCTATTTGATCTCCAATAACATAAGCTATTTTACATTTTAAGTTTTTTCTTTTTGCTATTTCTGCAACTTTTTTAACTGCGGATTCTGTGTTTGTCGCTCCCATATTAGAAACAATTTTAATATTTTTCTCTATACATTTAGGAAGAATAGCTTCAAATATATCCTCAAGCATAGGGCTATAACCCTTGTTAGAATCAGATAACTTTGCTCTATAAGCTTCTGACATTGTTCTTTCTGAAAGCATTTCGAAAATGATATAATCCAAATTACCCTTTTCGATTAAATCCATTATAGGAGCTATCATATCATAATTACAACCTCCGGTTGCTGCAGCTATACGCATAATTAATCTCCTTTCATTTAAATTTGCATTGAATTATTTCACATTGTTTATTTATTGACATAATGTTTGATACATATACATCCCAACTTTTAAATTTTTAATTAAGTAAATAATAACTATTAATTAAAATATCTTTGTGAATAATTGCTTATTTTTGCACATTCTAATTGTAGAGGTTATTTCTTTTCATGTCAACATATTGGTATTTTAAATTAAAAGTGGATTTTTAAGGATTTTTGAAATAAAAACCTTTTGCACATATAAAGAAATTATATTATAGTGTTGATTTGACAATAATTCTCATGTTCTATATTTATTTGAGACAAAATTTCTCCTATATCTATATTCTTACTTTACTAAATGCCTTTTTCTCTATATTTTGATGGCGTTATATTTTCAATCCTCTTAAAGTCTTTATAAAATAAATTTTCACTTTTATAGCCTACTTCTAATGCTATTTCAGAAATTGATTTATATGAGGAATCTAATAAATCTTTAGCTTTGTTTATTCTTATTTTTCTCAAATAATCTATTATACTTACCCCAACACAATTTTTAAATAGTCTTGAAAAATTGCTGGAATTCATATAGTTTTGTTCTGCTAAATCACCTACAGATATTTCTCTCGAATAATTACTATGAATATATAACAATACCTCATCTATTACTTTGTTCTTTGTTAATTTAAACCCTATTGCTCTATTAACTGCTTCGGCAAGCTGCTCTCTATCTATTGGTTTTAATAGTATATCTTTTACTCCTAATCTTAACGCTTTTTGAGCATAATCAAAGTAATCAAATGCAGTTACTACAATGTAATTATTATTTGGATATTTTGAAATAAGATCAAATCCATCTAAATACGGCATTTGAATGTCTATAAATATTATATCGAAGTTATTTTTCTTTATTAGACTCTTCCCTTCTATACCATCATATGCAGAATTAGATATAATTAATGGCAGACCATCTTTTTCTATAATATTGTTAATTATTTTATGGACTGATTTTTCATCGTCAATTATTGCACATCTCAACATAATTATTCCTTGTAAGGTATATTAATTTCAAATACTGTCTTGTTGTTTTCTATATAAATATTCAAGTCAAAATCATCTCCATAATTTAATTTTAGTTTTTCATATACAAGCATCAATCCATGATTTTCTGCGTTTGATAAAGACTCTTTCGTCTTTTTTATACTGCTCATGTCCATTATTCTACCATTGTTTTTTATAAGTATCTGAATTCGTCCATTTTTTTGTTTTGTAATAATTATCTCTATCGTTTTTTTACCATCATATTTCATAAATCCATGTGAAAAAGCATTTTCTATGATTGGTTGTAAACAATTTATAGGTATTTTAGAATTTTTCGTAGAATCATCTATATTATATTGGACATCAAGATTATCTTTATATCTTATTTTTTGTAAATAAATATAATTTTCTAAATATCCTATCTCATCCTGTACTGAAATCATTTTTCCTGAATTATCAGATATATACCTAAATAAACGACTTAAAACAATTATTGATTTATATAGTTCTTCATTCTCTTGCTCAAATGCAAGACTTGCCATATAGTTTAAAGTATTAAACAAAAAGTGAAAATTAATTTTTAGATTGTTTGAAATTGACTTGTGATTATCTGATAATATAATGTCCTCATTTGAGTTTTTTTCATTTAGTATACTCTTATGCTTTATCAAGTTCTTCTGAAGGTTATTAAACTTACAAAAAGAATTGATACTTGAACTTAAATCTTTCAAAAAGGATTTTATAGAATTAATTGATGATTCTGAAATTTTAGTATATCTTCTTTCATTTAAAATATTTAAATCACAATATAATTTCCCTAATAATTTTTCATCCTCAGTCAATGGAATTACTATCATGTTTCCATTTTTTACATCAATTTTATTTGTGTCATACTCAAGATTTCTTAATATTTTAGACTTAAATATAAGATTGTTATCTATGTCTTTTATAAAAAATGGAATATACTCTGGAGATTCTTCTTCTAAATTTAACGCATCTACTGCAGCGTTTAAAGATTTCTTATATTCTGCATATCTATTCACCGAAAATTCTTTTATCTTGAAATTTTTATTTTTTCTTGGAGAGGAAATTACAAGTTCAACTAATGGAGTTTCTAATAAATTACAGGTCGCATGTATACAATTAAATGGCAAATAAATATTATCTCCATTACTAATTAACCTTTCTTCGTCATTTATACGATGTTTCCCTTTTCCCTCTAAAACATATATCCATTGTTCATTTTCATAGTGAACATGGGGTCTTTGACAGACCCCTGGATTCACATGAGATATTCCTATATTTAATGTATCTATACTTTCTTCAAACCACTCTACCCATCCCCACTCAAACTGTTGAATAGACATATTTCCTCCATAATCAATATTTTTATTTATTGTACCAAGTTTTACCTACATCTGTCATACCAAGTTCTTCAGGTTTAAAAATAGGAGTTGTTATACCAGAATCTTTTTGCTTTTTATAATCCTTATATACTTTTATTCCGGTATTACCTACTAACACTAAAGCTATTACATTTATCCAAGCCATTAATCCATTTCCTATATCTGCCATTGCCCAAATAGTATCAGAAGCAACTAATGTACCAACAAATACCGAAACTAAAAATCCTATTTTTAATAAGAAAAATCCTATCTTTTTATCTCCAATAATATATGCTAAATTACTCTCTGCATATAAATAAAACGCTGTAAGAGCAATAAACGCAAAGAATAAAATAGCTAATGCTATAAAAATATTACCAAAATTTGGTATTGGAATAACTTTTTGTATTGCATTACTTACAAATGGATTTCCATATTCCAGTCCTTTTGCCCCTTCATAGACTAATTTATTTGTTTTTGTATCAATAACATTATAACTATTTGTCATCAAAATCATAAGTGTTGTTGTAGTACATACGAATAATGTTCCTATATATACACTAAGTCCACTTAATAGTCCTTGTTGAACTGGATGTTTTACTGTTCCAGTTGCTGAAGTAACGGCTGAAGTTCCTATACCTACTTCGTTAGCATGTACTCCTCTTCTTATACCCCATTGTAAAGCGCTACCAAAGATAGCTCCAAAGATAGCATCTTTTCCAAAAGCAGATTTGAATATCAATGCAAATGTTGATGGAAGTTTAGTTATGTTTAGAACTATAACTATTATTGACATAAACACATATATTGTTCCAACTATAGGTGATATTCTTTGAGCAGCTTTACCCATTCTCTTTATTCCGCCAAAAATAACTACTCCAAGACAAGCTGTTATAACTATCCCTAAAATTATTTTTTTAAATCCAAATGCCTCATTCAATCCCTGTACAATATAAAATGATTGCACTCCTGACATCAAAAAAGTTAATGAAATGAAAGTAATAAATGAATATAGTACAGCTAAGCCTTTACCTAACTTTTTGTTTTTCATACCATGTTCCATGTAGTTTGCTGGACCACCTTTGAATTCATTGTTAATTACTTCTTTATATGTTTGAGCAAGGGTACCTTCAATAATTGCAATACTTGATCCAAATATCGCCAAAACCCATAACCAGAATATTGCTCCAGGTCCACCAAAGTAAATACCTGTAGCCATGCCTGCTATATTTCCTACCCCTATCGTTCTTGCAGCTGTAAAAATAAACGATTGCAAAGGAGATAATCCTTCTTCAGCTGCTCCTTTTTCTTTTAATAGCCTTGTCATTTCTTTAAAATGAGTCAACTGTGGAAATCCCATTCTTATGGAAAAATATAAACTAACTAATAATATTAGAAATATTAACGGCATACTCCATATAGCACCTGCTATTTTATTTAACAATTCTACCATATTAAACCTCCTTAATAATTTCTTTTAGATACTTAATAGTATTATCAAACAATTCTTCTTTAAATTTTATATCAGCATAAGTGTGATCAGCCCCTTCAACAAATGAAATTTTTCCATTTTTTGCAAAATGAGTATATGACCATCCATTAATTGGTAAAACATCTTCATCTAAGCTTCCATGTATTACTCGTATAGGCTTAGAATAATCTTTAATAATAGGTATGACTTTAATCTTTTCAATATCTTTAAAAAATTCTTTGCTGACATAATCTCCGTCTATATCAACATCAAATCCATCTAAACCCTTTTTGAATTTTTCTGATCCTAAAAGGTGACAAAAGTTCCAATATGGATCAAACACTGGTGACCAAAGCACCATCCCATCATTTTTTACTTCTTTTGAGAGTAAACTTGCTGTTGTTCCTCCCATGCTATAGCCTAACAAAATTATTTTTTTATAATTTCTGTCTTTTATCCATTTGTTATACACATTTATATAATCTTCAACCTGACCTGGTATTGTCATAAATTCTTTTTCTCCTTCGCTATCGCCCGAACCTACACAATCAGTTCTAAGAGTTGAAAATCCAAGTTTATTCAATTTTATGCATAGCTCTGGAAACATTCTATGAGGAGTTATTTTGTGACCAACAAATCCATGACAAAATATTATAAGACAATCATTATTTCCCTCTGATGGAGTTTGTAGTATACTAACCGCTGAGTGTCCTCTCGTTTCTGTTAACAATACTTCTATCATTTAGTATCCTCCTTTATCTAATTTAATATATATTCTATTATGTCATCATTGTAAATTTCATTGTTTTCTATCAATTTAGTTAACTTCTCTTTATTTTCCTCAACAGTTTTTTCAGATATTTCCTCTTTTGACATAGCATCAAATATTTCTGCTATTATATTCATATCTTTTTCCATAAGACCTCGCTCTGTTGCAGAAGTTAAACCTATTCTTATTCCACCGGTTATGAATGGAGACAGTTTATCATTAGGTATTTGATTTTTATTCGTATTTATGCCTACCTTTTGTAATCTTTCTTCAAACTCTTTACCTGTTAAATTCTTATTACATAAATCAATTAAAATCAAATGAGTATCCGTACCATTTGTAACTAAATTAAATTCTTTTTCTTGTAGACATTTGGCTAATTCTTTAGCATTCTTTAAGACTTGTTCCATCATATTCCTAAATTCTGTAGTTTGACAATGTTTAAAAAGCCAAGCTTTTGCTGCCATAGTATTTAAATGCATTGATCCCATCACACCAGGAAAAACAGCCTTGTTTAATTGCTTTGAATACTCTTCTTTGCAAATAATTAATCCAGATCTTGGTCCAGATATAGTTTTTGTAGTTGATGAAGTAACAAAGTCAGCATATGGTACAGGACTTGGAATAACTTTAGCAGCTACTAACCCTGAAATATGCGCCATGTCATACATAAAGTAAGCATTTACTTTATCTGCTATCGTTCTAACTCTTTCATAATCAACTATTCTTGGGTAAGCACTTCCTCCTGCAATAATTAATTTAGGATTTATTTCTTTTGCCTTTTTTTCAAGTTCATCATAATCTATTTCACCGTTCTTTTCATTAATACCATAAAATGAAAAGTTATATAGTTGAGAAATAAAGTTTGCTTTACTTCCATGACTCAGATGACCACCCTGGTCCAGTCTCATAGATAATATCTTATCTCCCTTATCCAATATAGTTTTATAAACACAGTAGTTTGCAATTGAACCTGAGTAAGGTTGAATATTTAAAAATTCAGCTCCAAATAATTCTTTTCCTCTTTCTATTGCAAGATTTTCCATTAAATCCGCAATTTCAGCTCCTGTTTGAAATCTCTTTCCTGGATAACCTTCCAACGTCTTATTAGTAAAAATACTTCCACTAAGTTCCATTATTTCTATAGGAACAATACTCTCTGATGCTATCATCTCCAAACTTGTTTCTTGCCTAATTACTTCTTTCTCTAATAATTTATAAAGTTCAGTATCTGATTTTTTTGTATATCTTAACATATAATACCTCCTGATTTAATGATATAACGTTTTCACCAGTATTCCTATTAACTTTTATGTCAATTTTATGAAACTTTTTATTATATTTTGAACAAATCGTTAATTAGTTTGTGATTTTACTAAATTACATTTTTAATACCTTCTTTATTGTATAACTTTTTATATACAATTAGTCAGAAATAAAAAACTGTTGAGGTTTGATGTGTACCCATAAAACTATACACATCAATGATTATTCATAACCCCAACAGTTTCTTTTGTTCCTAAATTTTACACAGTCTCACAAAATTATTTAAAGACCCAAAAAGGCAATGCGATTTCTCACATTGCCCTTCTTACACTAATTTACTTCACATTAGCAATACTACTGTCCCCACCTAAGATTATAGAGTCTTTTATCTTCTTTTCTCTTAGGTATTCTTTTACGGTTACTGGTACTTCTTCTTTTTCTATCAAGATTATTGGTGCGTTTTCTTTCTTTGATAGGTATGATGCTATTAGTGCATCTGCATAAGTTCTTCCGTTTGCAAAGATTACTTTTTCTGGGTTTTTGTTTACGTATTCTGCTAATTTTAGTGCTGTTTCTACTCTTGTTCTTCCTGCTATTCTATTTACGTTTAGTCCATCGTTTTGTAGTTTTGAGATTATTCCTTCTGATACTTGGCTATTTCCTCCTACTACGATAACATTTTTTATTCCCCATTCTTTGATGGCTTTTTCTGTAATGCTATTTAATGAATCTTCTTTTGTTAATAGAATTGGGATGTTCATCTTTGCTGCTAAGCTTCCTGCTGTTAATGCGTCTATGAAGTTGTAGCCATTTGCAAGGATGATGTCTGTTTTGTTGTTTGAGTTTCTCCTAATTTCTTCTCCAAGTTTTACTGCTGTTTGGAATCTGTCTTTTCCTGCAGTTCTTTCTATTTCTATTCCCATTTGTTCTATTTGTTTTTGTACTTTTTCTGAAATTACTGAGTCTCCTCCTGCGATTATTATTTTCTTTGGTTGTAGTCTCTTTATTTCGCCAAGTACTTCTTGTATGATTGTGTCTTTTTCTACAAATAGGGTTGGTGCGTTTACTGCTATTCCAAATGGTGATGAGGTAAGTGAGTCTATCATTTCGCTACTTGATGTTAATACTATAGTGTCTGCTTGTTTGTATAGTCTCTTGCTTACTTCTACTGCTGTTATTTGTCGATTCTTTCCTGATATCCTTGTGGAGTTTATTTTTTCAAATACTTCTTTGAAGGTATCGGTGTTTTTTATTTCGTTATCTTTTTGTTCTGGTTCTGTTGGTGTTGTTTCGCTTGGTTCTGTTGGTGTTGTAGGTTCTGTAGGTTCTGTAGGAGTAGTAGGCTCAGTTGGTGTTGTTGTTTTTCCTTTATATACAAGAACCAATTCTCCTTTTGAGTTTAATAATTCTGGAATAGTTTTTCCGTCATAGTAAAACTTATTATGTCCAAAGGAATCTCTTCCTTTTACAAGTTCTTCGGTATCTTTAACTTTATAACCCAAAAAGCTATCTTTGAATTCTCCATTTTCGTCTACAAGTGGCAATCCGTAGAATAGTGTGTTTGGAGGAAGGTGTTTATATGCCTTTGTCTTTAACGGTTCAACAAGGTCCTTACCGTCTTCGTTGATATGTCTAACAGTTATATCAATTACTTTTTCTTTTAAATCCAATGATTTTGGAGTTCCATCATAAAGAACTGTTCCTGTAACTTTAGTATCTTTATTAAAATTTACTCCATCTGGTGCCACTTCATATTCGAAAGTAACTCCTTCAGGGAATCCTTCTTGTCCATCAGGTTTATATCCATTAGGAAGGATTACTTCCATAAGCATATTATTGCCCTTACCAGACATTCCAAAGGTCTTGCCATCTTTAATGGCATCCATCATAGTCATCATAACTCTGTCTGATGAGTCATAAACTGCATCATGAATTGGTGACCAATATACTCCATTAACGTCTTTTAGCCTTACTCTTGCCTTTGAAGCATCTAAGTTTGTTCCATAAATCCAAACCAAAGTTTTCTTAGAGCCTTGTCCTGTAGGTAGGTCTGTATGGGTTATGTCAGCTTCATCTCCACCACCTTGTGTACCATATGATTGGATTTGGATAAAGTCTATCATCTTTTCATTAGGATTTGCTCCCTCAGGTAATACAGCTATAACTGATTTAGTAAATCTCTCTTGAAGTGTTGCTGGAAGTGAAGCTGTGTATAACTTTCCTCCGTCTCTTGAAACTAAAATTGTATAGGTCTTAACCTTATCTCCAGTGTTTGCAGGTGCAGTAAATGTAATTGTCTGTTCAGTATCTGTACCTGTAATCTCTAAATCATTTATAATATTATCTTCTCTATTTGAATCATAAAAACTTTTCTTTTCCTTAGAATTTTCTTGAATTTTAAGTTTTAAATTAGATTCATTTGTAGTTTCGTTTAACAGGTTATGCCCTGTAATTTTAATTTCTACTTTTCCTCCATTACTATCTAATTGGTATCCTTCTATAAATTTAAAGGAGTCAACAGAACATGAATTTTTAGTTATTGCATAGTTTTTAAGTGTTTTGTTTAAAGCATGTCCATTAGAATATGATCTTTCAGCTATATTTAAAGCATAATTTAAATTCTTATCTTTAAACACAGGTTCCTTAAATTTAATTATCACTTGTGAATCTTTAATTTCAACACTATCTTCTTCTGTAAGTTTTATAGCCTTGCTACCAGCCATTATAGTTATAGCTTCCTTTAACTTAGAAGGAGCTGCTTCTTCAATTTTTGAAAAGAAATTGATAACTAAAGTATCCTCTCCCTTAGTAAAAGCTTCTTCAGGAATGATATTTTGAAGTCCACTCATACTTCCAGTTTCACTTTGTTTAAAGAAAACTTCCTTTTCTACATTGTCTAACTTAACAACAATCTTAAATTCCTTTGACTCCTCTGCTTCTTTAATTGGAATTCTCACTGATAAAGTGGTATCTGTTCCTTGAAGAGCAGGTTTTTCTGTAGAATATTTTACATATTCTCCATTTACCTTTTCATATATTTCATATGATTTTTCATTTAAAAGATTTAAATCAGTTCCCTTAATGGTAAGAGATTGTTCTAATTTAGAATCATCAGTTGATTTTAAAGGAAGATTTGGATATAACACATATACATCTTCTACAACTGCCTTCTTTTCCTGTGGAGCAGGTTTTACAGTTAGTGTAAATATAGGAGTATCTTGGAACTTAGTTTCTGAACCATTGGCATTAAATTTAATAGTATATACTTCATTTGAGCCTGTTTTGTTTTCCGGAACTTCTATTTCTATTGTCTTTTTCGCCTTTACTCCTGAAACAGTATAATTTAAATTTTGAACTTCCCCATCTTTAGTAATTTGTAATTTAACTTTTTCATTGTCAGCCTTTGGAGTTGTAAATAAATCAAAGGAAACACTCCCTACAGATGATTCGACTTCTTTAGAGTATTCTTGTAAGAAAACTGTTGAATTTACTTCTTTTTCAGCTGCTTTTTGAGTAAATTTTTCAGTTCCAATAAATTTATTTTCATTATCTAAAATAGTTATTTCATAAGCCTTAGGAAATTCAGTTTTATTTTCAGCTATAGGTAGACTATACATAAATTTGTAGTCAGCCTTGTCACTTTCTTTAAATTCTCCATTTGGATTATCTAAAGTAGTGCCATTTAATTTAACTTCTGCCTTAAATTCATTTAAATTATAATCCTTTGAGTCAATATAGATAACAGCATTGCCACCCTTTGCTTCAATCTCGTTGTTATATACCTTTAGAGTAGCTGACTTTTCTACAGGTGTGCTACTTTTAGCAAGAACTGTTACTTTAAATGGTTTTTGTACAAATGGATTATCTGCACTCATATCAACTTTATTAATACTAATATCATAGATTTCATCTGTTTCTGTTCTGTTTTGTGGTAATGTAAGTTTACCTATAAACCTTGCTTTTCCAGTACTATCTTCACTAAAAATAACCTTATGCGGAGTGCGTTGACCTTCTATTTTTATAACTGATTTTAATGTTGAAATATCAAATCCATCTCCAGTTATATAGAATAGTACCTCTCCACCTTCGGAAGGTAATTCTTCAGTACTTGCCTTTACATCAAATTCTTTGCCTGTTTCAACTTCATTACTTCCCACAACAGAAAGTTTTACAGTTTTAATATCTGTAGGATTGTTTTTAGCGCTAAATTTGATTTCATATTCCCAATTAGTTGCTGTTTTATTATCTGGTACATTTACTGTATATGGAATATTTGTCTTCTTTTCATTAACTTCACCTAAAACAACTTCAATGTCTTTAGCATTTTCTGATTTAGTGACTTCTGTAATAATATTTTTTGCATCTAAATCAGAACCATAAATTTTTCCAGATACGGAAGTTTCTCCTGGATTTAAAGTATCTTTATCAATTCTTACCATACTAATCACAGTATTTAAAGTTGGTTCTTCCGGCTCTTCGGATCCTCCATTTTTAGGAAGTGATTTAATTGTTAGAACATGTTTACTTTCCTTGTTGTTTTCTGTAAAGAAATTAATCTTATATTCTATAGTTTTATTAGTTTCATTCTTAGGAATATTTACAGCTATAAACATAGAACCTGGAAATGGCTGACATGTTACTTTTAAATCTTCAGGTTTACCTAAATCGCTTGAAACTTCATATAAAACATTTTCTTTTGTTAAGCTTGATCCTTTTAATTCAGCAATTATATTTCTATTTGCATCATCATAAGTTTTTTCAAACTCATCACTTGTAAATCCAGTAATTACTGGCTCACCAAGTGGTTTAACTTTGATTTCAATTGAGTTTTTGATATCAAAGTCAGGATCAGATTTTTCCTTTACAAAAATATTGTAAATTATTTCTTTACCTGTTTTATTTTCAGGAATTTGAGACTTTATCTCTGCACCCTTTGCATAAGATCCCGCTTCGCTTACTCCTATATTGTAGTCTGGGTTAATCTCTTCTCCATCTTTAAAGAACATAACAACAACATCTTCTTTTCTTACACCCTCTTTAGGATAGTTGATGTTGATTGCTCCTCCAAGATAAGACATAATATAATTTCCATCTTTGTCTGCTTTTGGCTCTTCTACATTTATTTGGTAATTGCTTACCCCATCTTTTGGTGTTGGCATTTGCATTTCACTTGCTGTAGCTGTTGGCAAAGATTTTGCCAATGCAGTTGTAGCTGGAGCTACAGTTGTAAATATCATTACAAAAGCAAGAAATGCACTAAGTAATTTTTTCATATGCTCATCCTTTCTTTTATTTATGTTAACAATATTTTACCACTAATTTGTTATCATGTAAATTTATTGTCTCATATAATTTTAGTGGTGAATGTCTATTTGTAGCTTAGAATTTAAAATATTGAAAATAATATTGTTCGTCGTATTATAATTAACTTTTTAAAAAATTTCCATACAAAAAAGGAAGGCCTCAACCTTCCTCTTTGATTAATCATCTTTATTTATTCTTTTTTACTGCGTTGATTATTGCTAAAAGTATTACTGCCCCTACAACTGAGATAAGTATACTATAGATATTAATACCATCAGGTTTTCCAAGGCTGAAGAACTTACTTGCAATTCCTCCACCAAGTAGACCACCGATAATACCTACTATTACGTTAGCAAAACCGCCCATTTGTTCGTTCTTGCCCATTATCATACTTGCAATCCATCCTGCAAGGGCGCCAACTATAATCCAAGATAAAAATCCCATAATGCCTCCTCATAATTTTAATATTTGAGAGAATTAAACTTCTCTTATATTATAGATATCCTATTCTTAGAAGTTTAAACATATTTTTATAAACATTCCTTTTCTGAATAGATTTCATCATGCTCTAAATTTTTTTCCTGTATTATGGATTTTACTTCTTCCAACTCATCTGAATCTATAAACGCACAGTTACCACATGAGCTACTAAGTTTTCTTGGAACAGGTCTAAGTTCTACTTTTAAGTTTTTTATTTTTAATTCTCTTTCGAATCTTAGCGCTTCACTTATAGTGTGAAAAGTTACGATATGGTTCATTACTTATTTGCCACTATTTTTATATCTGGTCCTTCTTCTGTGATTTGAACCTTGAAGCCTTCTGATTCTAAAAATCTATTAATATTTTCCTTTGCTATATTTGTGTCAACTAAAATCTCTAAGGATTTTTCCCCTGCTTTAACTGCGTTTTGTGTTTGGATAACAGGTTCTGGACATGAAAGTCCTCTAACGTCTATATTTTTCATTATTTCTCCTTTGCAAATTTTGTTGTCATTGCGGACATTATAAGCATAATAACTATTATTATAATTGTAGCTATCTTTCCATTTGGTGTTGCTCCTTCTGGGCTTGATGCAAGTCCAAAGTTATGTGATACTGCAGCTCCTACTAAGATACCAAATACTGTAACTGCTGCGTCACTGTCTCCTTCTGAGGAAAGTATAGTTTGTCTAATTGGACAACCTCCTAAAAGTACTGCTCCAAGTCCAACTATAACCATTCCTAAGAAATTCCAAAGTCCATCTGAGTGAGCTACTGGTTGTTCTGCAAAGCCTATGTGTAGTTGACCTTTTGTAAGAATAAGGTTACCGATAAGTGCTGCTACAAATATTCCTATAATTCCCCATAGATAGTGTTTGTCTTTGATTAGGAATAGGTCTCTAAACGCTCCACCTGTACAAAGTCTTGTTCTTTGTAATATAACTCCAACTACAAGTCCACCTATTAATGATGCTATCATAGGTGCATGCATTGAACCAGGTCCCTTTTCTGAGAAGAATATGAATGCTGGTTTAATAATAAGGAAGATTAATAACATTACTGCAAATGCTGGCATAATTAATCCTGCTACTTTTGATTCTCTGTAATTTCTTCCAAGTGAGTAACCATTTTTTAAGAATTGAATTCCTATTATAATTCCTACTAAAAATCCTACTAATCCAACTAATGCATTTAGGTCTCCTCCACCTAATCTAAATAACATTCTAAGTGGACATCCTAAAAATACCAATGCTCCTATGGACATAAACACTCCGTATAAAAATCTTATAAGTGTGTTTGAGCCGCCTCTTACTCTAAAGTCTTTAAAGATAAAGCTTGAAAGTGTTCCTCCAAGTATTAGACCAATTATTTCTGGTCTTAAATATTGAACCACTTCTGCTCTATGTAGGCCAAGCCCTCCAGCGATATCTCTCCAGAAGCATGCTATGCAAAAGCCCATGTTTCCTGGGTTTCCAAGGTACATTAATACAATTCCTATTGCACCTATAAGAAGTCCACCTATAAATACTTTACTGTCTTCTTTTTTCATCTTTACTCTCCTTTCTTTTTATTTAAAGATGATTAATCCTTGTTTATATTGTATCATATGAAATAGAAATAAAAAAGAAAAATAATAAATATGCCTACTGTTTTAGTATTATTAATATAAAAAGAGAATGTATCTTCTTGTTTTAAGATACATCCTCTATTTTTTATCTTTTTCGTTTTATGACTTTCCAAGCTTCCCCTATAAGGAATGGAAGTAATGAGAAAGGTAGTATAATTATCCAGTCTCTAAGTTCAAGTGGGAATGTTTCAAACAGGTCGTTAAGTCCTGGAACATATACGACTACAAGTGTTAGAAGTAGTGATACTCCAACTCCTTGAAGAAGTCTCTTGTTTGAGAATGGCCCAAGTTCCCATAGTGTGTAGTCTGTTGATCTTACTGAGAATGAACGTAGAAGTTCGCATAGTATAAGTGTTGTAAAGGCTATGGAACGTGGCTCTCTAAGTTCAACAGGGTTTAGTGTTCCTGCCGCATGAAGGTCTTGCCATCCTGCTGGAGCATAGTTCTTAAGTGCAAGGAAATAGGATGCAAGTACTGCAACTGTAATGGCCACTGACTGTAGGACTATTGAAACTGTAAGGTGTTTGTCAATAATCGGTTCGTTAGGATCACGTGGCGCTTTTTCCATAATGTCCTTTTCACCATGTTCAACTCCAAGTGCAAGTGCAGGGAATGAATCTGTTACAAGGTTTAGCCATAGCAATTGGATTGGCACAAGTGGTACTGGCCAGTTGAATATAATGGCTAAAAATATTACAAGTATTTCTCCTACGTTACAACTTAGTAGGAAGGAAACGAATTTTTTAATATTTGAGTAGATGATTCTTCCTTCTTCAACTGCATTAACTATTGTTGCAAAGTTGTCGTCTGTTAAGATTACTTCTGCAGTGTTCTTTGTTACGTCAGTTCCTGTAATACCCATAGCTACACCGATATCCGCCTTTTTAATTGCAGGAGCGTCGTTAACTCCGTCTCCTGTCATGGCTGTTATCTCTCCATTTTGTTTTAAAGCGCTTACTATTTGTACTTTATTTTCAGGAGAAACTCTTGCGAAGACTCTCTTTGTCTTAACAATTTCTCTAATCTCTTCTTCGCTCATGTTGTTAAGTTCTTTTCCCATGATGGCTTGTGAGTCATCTTCTGCAATGCCAAGTTCTTTTGCAATTGCAAGGGCTGTTTCAAGGTAGTCCCCTGTAATCATTACAGGTACTATACCTGCTGATTTACATTCTTTTATTGCTACTTTTACTTCTGGTCTTGCAGGGTCAATCATTCCCGCAAGTCCTACAAATATTAAATCTTTTTCAATATTTTCTGAAGTTATATCACTTGGAAGGCTTTCGTGAATTCTAAATGCAAATGAAAGAACTCTTAGAGCTTGCTTTGCAAATTCAGTATTCTTATCCAAGATTTTCTTCTTCATATCTTCTGTAAGTTCTTCGATTTTACCATTTATTAAAATCTTTGAACATCTGTCTATAACAATGTCTGGTGCACCTTTTGTAAATGAAACTACTTTTTCAGAGATAAACCTGTTGTGGAAAGTTGTCATCATCTTTCTTCCTGAATCAAATGGAATTTCTGCAATTCTCTCGTAGTCTTCGTTTGCCATTTCCTTTGTGATTCCAAGTTTACCTGCCAATGTAAGTAGGGAACCCTCTGTTGGATCACCTATCATTTCATAACCATCAGCATTCTTTTTAAGTTTAGCGTCATTTGTAAGTGCACAGATGTTTAGGAAGGTATATAGTGATCCTTCGTTTTCAACATCAATTTTCTTATCTTCTACAAAAAATTCTCCTTCTGGAGCATATCCTGTACCGGTTATATTTATCTCTTCGTTGTCCACAAATGCCTTAACTACTGTCATTTCGTTTTGAGTAAGGGTACCTGTCTTGTCTGAACAAATAAATGTTGTAGTACCAAGGGTTTCTACAGCAAGTAGTTTTTTAACTATGGCGTGTCTATCTGCCATTCTACTCATACCAAGGGATAGAACTATTGTAACTATGGCAGGAAGACCTTCTGGTATGGCTGCAACTGCAAGAGATACTGAAGTAAGAACCATGTTTAAAAATTCATGGCCATATATAAGTCCAACTACTAATACTACAACGCAGACTCCAACTGTAAGTATTCCAAGTACCTTCGATAGTCCTGCAAGTTTTCTTTGTAAAGGTGTTTGTTCATCTTCTGTTGTTGCAAGTTTTGTTGCAATTTTACCTATTTCTGTATGTTCCCCAGTTTCAACTACAATTCCCTTACCTCTACCATAAGAAACTATTGTGGAACTATAAGCCATGTTTGCAGTGTCTCCAATTCCCATGTCTTGGTCGTAAGTAAGACTTGAATTCTTTTCAACTGGAACTGACTCTCCTGTTAAAGATGCTTCTTCAATTTTTAAATTTACCGAATCTACAAGTCTAAGGTCTGCAGGAACTATGTCTCCTGTTTCAAGTTCAACTAAGTCTCCAGGAACAAGTTCTTCTGATGAAATATGTTTTAATTCCCCATCCCTATAGACCTTTGCTGTAGGCGATGCCATCTTCTTTAAAGCTGCTATGGCTTCTTCTGCCTTCCCTTCTTGATAAATACTAAGTGCAGCATTTAATATTACGATTGCAATAATTATAACTGCATCTGACCATTCAGACACAACTGCTGAAAGAATTGCCGCTATAAATAGTATTATAATCATCGGATCCAAAAATTGTTCTTTTAGTTTTTCTCCAAGTCCCTTTTTTTCTGCTTCCTTTAGAGCATTTGGTCCATGCTCTTGTAGAAGTGTTTGGGCTTTGGAGGATGTTAAACCGGTTTGTTTATTTGTATCGAGTTTATTTTCGATTTCATCCGGTTTTTGATTATACCAATTCATTTATTACCTCCCATTATTAATAGTTTTTCTAAAAAAATAGACCCTTGCCTTTTTTTAAAAGCAAAGGTCTTGCTACCTTCGTAGGTGTTCAGCCGGGATAAATCCGTATTGACGACTTGAACGTTAAAGCTACTCCCCTTTTCAACTATTATATATTATCATACACTTTGAATCAATTTATACTTTGCGATTCTTCTATTTCTTTTATATACAACTCATTCTTACCCCTTTTAATCACTAATATAACTGCAGGCAAAACTAAAATCAAGGAGATTATTGTAATTAAAGAGTAAAAATCTTCAAAAATTTGTCCTTCTGGAAGAGAGTTGGTCAAGTTATTTATAATGTGCATGTATATGGGATATCGAAGTCTATTTGTACGAAGATAAATAACTCCTAAAAATATTCCAAATATACATGTGTAGACCATCTGAACAGGATCTCTGTGCCATAGTCCAAAGAAAATAGCCTGTAATATGATAGCTGTGACTTTCCCAAATGGTTTCTTTAAAATATTTATTAAAATTCCTCTAAAAATAAGTTCTTCAATAATCGGTCCAAGAATAACCACCGACAATAGTATCCAAATATAATTTGTATTTAGAACTTCACCCCAACTTTCACCAAAATCTTTGAATAGATCGTCTATCTTAGGATTTATCTCTGCCATATATCCGAGTATCATCATCCATATTGTTGAGATTCCTCCACATCCAATTGATATAATAGTCGCTTTTAAAATTGAAATTTTTCCCTTAACATAATCTTTTTCTACCCTTCTTTTGTAGATATAGACATATATAGGTAAAATTAAAATGCAACAAAGGCTATCTAATAGCATATAGTGACTGTCGACTAAGCTCTCGTAGTTATATTGAAAAATTGGTCCTGCAATTTCGATTATGCTGAAACAAAGCATAAAAAATAAATCATAAAAAGTTACTGCAAAGAACGAAAGCAATAATGCTCTTGACTTAGTTAGTTTCATTTTAAAAATTCCTTTACAATATTTAGATACACTGCTACTGGTAGATATAAAAGCTCTTCATCAATATCAAACTTGCTATTGTGGTGAGGGTGCGGATTTTCTTCCCACTTAGGATTCGATAAAAAGAAATAGGTTCCAGGTATCTCATTTAAATAAAATGCCATATCATCTGAAGACATAACTGGCTTTTTTAATATCTTTATCCTGTCTTTATCTATAACTTTCTTCGTTTTTTCTATTGCAAATTCTGTAAACTCTTCATCATTTATAACTGCAGGGTATTTAAAGTCATATTGATACTCCACTTTTGCTCCATAAACATTTGCAATAGCATTTGACACTTCTCCAATTCGTCTATACATAAGCAGACGAACCTGTTCTGAAGTGCTTCGACAAGTTCCCTCAATTTCAACTACATCTGGCAATACATTTTGATTTACTCCACCATTAATCCTTGTAACTGAAAGTATTGCAGGTTCTGTTGAAGAAACTTCCCTTGATGGTATCTTGTTAAGGGACTGTACTATTTCACAGGCTATATTTATAGAGTCAACTGCATTTTCAGGGCTTGCTCCATGACCACCTTTGCCAATGATCTTTATCAAAAACCTATCCATTGAAGCCATAAGCGCCCCAGGTTTAAAACCGATACAGCCCTTTGGAAGATCTTTGTTCAAATTACCTGCGTGCATTCCTATGATAGCATCAACATCTCTTAATACATCATTTTCAATTAGAGGTTTTGCCCCTCCAGGATATTCTTCTCCAGCTTGAAAAATAAGTTTAACCCTGCCCTTGAAATTATTTTTTCTCTCTTCCAAAAGTTTCGCTGTCCCAAGTACCACCGCCATATGTCCATCATGTCCACAGGCGTGCATGTTTTCGTTTGTAGATGAAAAGGGAAGGTCAGTCTCTTCTTTTATTGGAAGTCCATCCATATCACATCTTATTGCAATTGTCTTTCCTTTTTCTCTTCCGTCTATAACTGCAACTACTGAAGAAATCTCTTCGTAGACTTCGTAGTTAATTTCAAGTCTATCAAGTTCATCTGTAATATATTTTAAAGTCTTTGGTAGTTCTAAATGAAGTTCTGGAATTTTATGAAGCTGTCTCCTGTGTTTAATAATATATTTTTCCACGCCCTTTGCAAGGCTTAAAATTTTATTTTCCATAATTTCTCCTTAGCATTTCCTAACATAATTGTATCATCTTATTAAAAACGGGTATATAATGTAAGAACAAATCTTAAGTTAATTCAATAAGGAGGCAAAAATGAACGCAAAAAGAATTTTAGACGGTCTTATGGGTAAATCAAATAGAATTTTAAATAATAAGCATAGATTTTTTAATCTTTTCACAAGATCGATGTCAAAGGCAGAAGGTATTGGAGAATTTGATGAAATAAAGGCAGATTTGGGAACAGTTTTTAGTTTAGTAGGAGACTACCTACATGGGAATTACAAAAAAGTTTCGAAGACTTCTCTACTTTTAATAATCGGTTCACTTCTATATCTTTTAAATCCAATGGATTTAGTTCCAGACTTTTTATTAGGAGTCGGATTTTTAGATGACTTGGCAGTATTCACTTATATGATAAAGAAGATAAGACAAGAACTTGATAAATATCGTACTTGGAAAGATGGTAGTAAAAGCGAATAAATTTTAAGACTTGTCCCATGGGATGAGTCTTTTTTTCTTTATTTTAGAAATTACATATATTATAATGAAAAAAAGGAGGGCGTGATGAAAAAAATTCTTAATATAATACTTGTTGTTGTAACTGTAACCTACTTGGTTCTATTCTTTTTAAAAGTTCCAGTTAGTCAAAATTTATTTATGGGGCTACTTGCAGTTGTGCTTATAATAAATGGTTTTGTAGACTATCAAGAATATAGGAAGACAAAATCAAAATCAAATCTTATACTTCCCATTGGAAATTTAATCTTATTTTTACTTTGTGCACTTTTACTAATTAAGCGTATTATATAAAAATTGGCCTATCTTTCGATAAGCCAATTTTTTATTCTTCTATACATATTTCAAAACTCTGTCCGTCTTTTTCAATTTCAAAAATACTGCTGTAAGAGTCTTTGTAATCCTCTTTAAACTTTTTTGAAAACTCAAAGTCGTTCCATAGATGCATTGGTAACACATAGTCTGGTGCGATTTGTTCTAAAAAGTAAGACACTCCCAGGTCGTAGTTCTCCTTTAGTCTTGGGTCCACTGGAAAGAATGACAGGTCTATGTCTGTGTGAATTTTATTTATTTCCCTTTCAAAATCTCTCTTCATCTTCTCTCTTTCAATTTGCGAGTCCTCTGGCCATACCCAGTTGTTTAAGTCTCCAGCGTGAAAGATCGTCATAAATGGAAGTTCTATTAAATATGATACGCCCTTATCCGTAGAACCAAATGTATAAAAGTCGATGTTGTGATAGCTTAGTTTTTCATCTGGCTTCATAAAAAATATATTTGGCTCGGAGAATATCTTCTTCTTTTCTTCTATGTCACTTTTTAAATATATTACCTTGTCCTCCTTAGGTAACTCTTTCAAATCTTCTGAAAGTATATATACATTTTTCTTAAAGTCTCCATAGTTAAAGATTTCCTTTGAAAAGTGGTCACTATGGCTATGTGTCACCAAAAAAATAGTTTCCTTGTCCTCTTTTGGCTTTGGCAATTCACCTTTGAAGTAGTCGATAATGAAAAAGAATTTATCTGTTTCGATTGTAAAACAGCTGTGGTGAACAAATGTAATTTTGATTTTATTTTTCATAGAAACCTCCTCTTTAAATATCATCTTTACTTATATCTACCCAATAAGCCCTTTCTAAGTCATAATTTATACATTAGTGATATAATAATTAATAGTGTTAATAGAAAAGGGTGGTACTATTAAAAAGTTAAAGACAAATGCAATTAGATTGTTAGAGTCAAAAAATATAGATTTTGAATACTTTACCTATGAGCCGGGTGAGGACATTGATGGAGTGTCCGTGGCTAAAAAACTTAATGAAGATGAAAATCTTGTATTTAAAACTTTAGTTACAACTGGGAAAAATTCAAATTACGTTTTCGTTATTCCCGTTAATAAAGAGCTTGATTTAAAAAAGGCAGCTACTTCTGTTGATGAAAAGAAGATTGAAATGCTTCATCTAAAGGACCTGCTTAAGACCACAGGCTATATTAGAGGTGGATGTTCCCCTGTTGGAATGAAGAAGCTATTCCCTACGGTTATTGATATTTCCGCATCGGACAAGGACTTCATATATGTTTCGGGAGGTAAAATAGGGGTACAATTAAAGATAGCACCTGATGATTTAATAAGTTTAATAAATGCAAAATTTGATGATATAAAAAAGTAGGAGAGTTATGAAAGACGTTAATATTCAAAAAATTACCGACTACATAAAGTCCGGTGAGAAAAAAATAGAAGATTTCACCGTTGGCGTTGAAATGGAACACTTTACAGTTTCCAATAAAGATGGAACTTCCGTTAGCTATTATGGTGAAAGCGGTGTAAATGAAACACTTAAATATTTAAAGGATAATTTTGATTTTAAAGCTGGAGAGGAAGATGGTTATATATTAACTTTAGATTCTCCCCTTGTAGATATTAGCACAGAACCTGGAAGTCAATTTGAAATAGCCATAAAATCTCAAAAAACTGTAAGAGAGCTTGATAAAATTTACAGGGAGTTTATACCTAATGTACTAAAGCACTTGGATGAAAAGGATCAATCTCTATTAGCCCTTGGATACCATCCAGTTACTAAGATTGAAGATATAAAAATTCTTCCTAAACATAGATATGATCATATGTTTAACTACTTTAAAAAGCAAGGGGACATGGCCCACAATATGATGAAGGGAACTGCATCTGTTCAAACTGCCATAGATTATAAAGACGAAGAAGACTTTAAATTAAAATATTTTCTATTAAGTGTCTTCACTCCTGTGTTCTATGCGATGTATGACAATGCATATATTTTTCAATCAAACCCTACTAAATTACACACCATTAGACAAAAGATTTGGGAAAACACAGACAGAGACAGGTCTGGACTTTTCAAAATAGGTTTTGATGAAGACTTTTCATACGAAAAATATGCAACAAAGATATATAATACGCCAATCATCTTTAGAGATGTAGATGGCAAGACAGTTTCTACTGGAGATATGACTTTAAGAGAAGTTGTTGAAGAAGGTGTAGAACTTACAGATGAACTTATATTTCACGCACTATCAATAGTATTTCCTGACATCAGAGTAAAAAAATATGTCGAAGTTAGAATGTTTGACGCCGCGCCATATCCTCTTAACTTTACAGTGCCAGCATTAATAAAGGGACTTTTCTACAGAGATGTAAATCTTAAAAAACTTTACGAAATTGCTAAAGGTACAACCTATGAAGAAGCTATAAATGCAAAGAGAGATATTATATCAAGCGGCCTTGATGCAAAATACCTTGGCAAGACACTAAGCGAACTTTCAAATATACTTTACGAAATGGCCATGGACGGTCTTGATGAAGAGGATAAACCTTATTTAAAACCTCTAAAGCCATATGTTGAAAATAAGAAGACTCCAAGGGATATTTTTGAAAATATCTATAGGAAAGAGGGCCTTTTAAAAGCCATAGACAGATTTAAAATAAGATTGGAGGACTAATTGTATAATCAAGAATATTTTGATAAATACCTTGAAATAATTGAAAAATATAAAGATAAATACTACAACGACTACCTAAATATGGTTGACAGAGTAAATCATTCCAATGCAATTTACCACGGAGAACCTATACCTGTAACATATCAAGGACTTTTTTATGATGAAGACACCAAAAAAAACTTAAGTGACATCTCATCAAAACTTATGCAAATTACAAGGCGTGTTACAAATCATTATTTAGAGGACGAAGAATATAGAAAACTTTTTAATTTTCCAAAAAAACTTGAAGAATTAATTTTACACGACCCTGGCTATGACATTCCAGTTCCAATTTGTAGATACGATATATTTTATAACTCCAAGGACAAATTTAAATTTGTAGAGTTTAACACAGATGGTTCCTCTGCAATGAACGAGGACAACGAAATCGGTCAAATACTTTTAGATACCTTGGCAATGAAAAAACTTTCAAAAGAGTATGAACTTGTAAATGTGGACCTTATTAACTCTTGGGTTAAGGCGTCATTAGACATATATAATAGAAACAAAGAGGGCAAACCGAATGTTGCAATTGTAGACTTTTTAGACATTGGAACAACTTATGAATTTGAGGCCTTTAAAAAAGCCTACATCGAAGCGGGAGTTAACTGTGAAATCATAGATATAAGAGATCTTGAATATAAAAATGGTAAACTATGCAAAGGCGACTATGTGGTTGACTTGGTGTACAGAAGAGCTGTCACCGTTGAAATAATGAATAAGATTGACACAGTAGAACCATTTATAGATGCCTACATGGACAATGCATTTATGATGCTTGGCTCCTTTAGATCACAACTGATGCATATTAAACCTATTTTTGAAATACTTCTAATGGACGAAACAAAAGCCTTTTTAAAAAAGGATGAAATTGAATTTTTAGAAAAGTCCATACCTAAGACATTGAAGTTTGAAACAGAAGAAGACTTTAATGAAGTTTTAAATAATAAAGACGACTATATATTAAAACCAATGGACTCCTATGCTTCCCAAGGAATATATACAGGTAGAGAACATTCAAAAGAAGAGTACGGAAAAATATTAAGAGAAATTCTTGGAAAAAACTATATCTACCAAGAATATTACGACATGGACCCACTAAAATTTGTAGAATTTGATAGCGAAGGACAACTTCATGTTGGCGAGTTCGGCGTAGTACTTGGAATGTTTATATATGACGAAGAATTTGTCGCACCATATACAAGAATAGGAAAAGAGAGTCTAATCTCTGGCGCAAGAAAATATTATACAGTGCCAAATGTGCTTGTAAAGAGGAAATAAAAGAACAGAAGAAACTGTTGGGGTGTACGAATAATGATGTGTACCCATAAAACTGAACACATTAATTAAAGGTTCTGTAAATAATTTTGTGTATCAACCTAAATCCTGGTATAAGGGTAAGGGTTGATACATTTTTTTATGTATCAATACCTATCCATTCCTATAGGAATGGAGCTTGTCTTAATTTTACACGACTTTAATAAACTGTCAAATTTTTTTGTAGAAATTTGCAGCTGCTTTTAACTATGTTTTTAACTTATCTAAAACCTCCCCTCAAAAAATATTGATAATTGCGATAAGATTTGATCCCAACCGCGTATTCTACTTGTCCACTTGCTTGAAGCATCCACCATTGCTAAATACAAGCTTTTTTGCAGAGCATAGTCATTTGGAAAGATGGTTTTATTTTAAGTTACTTCCCTTAGTTGTCTATTGAAGTTTTCCATTGCATTTGTTGTGTATATTAGCTTTCTTATTCCTTCTGGATACTTGAAATATGTTGATAATTCAGCCCAGTTGTTTTTCCAAGAACTTACGCACATCGGGTATTTTTTTACCCCAATTCTCTTCAAACATATCTAAATTACTTAATGCTAAATCTTCTGTAGAAGCCTTATATACAGTTTTTAAGTCTCTCATTAATTTCGTTTTCTATTGCAGTAGACTTTATTGATTTTCCAGCTATCACTTTAGATACAATTTCTAATTTCTCATCAGGTGTCCAATTGATATGATTTCCATGTTTTAAAATTTCTGGTCCATGAACTTCTTCAGGTGTATAAGGCCATTTACCTTCTCTGCACGACTCTGACTCTACGCACTCCTTTTTTAATTCATAACTATATTTCATAAAAATACCCTCCTTACTGGGTTGTCCAGTAAAGAGGGTACATATCAATACATCAACAGTTTCTTTTGTCCCATTTTAAAATGGAACTTCATTAACTTTTTCATAAAAATACTTTAGTAAATCTAAATCATAATCTTTGTGGGATTTCAAAAGAACCCCTTTCTCTATATTATATTTAAAAACTTCTTCATAAAGAATTTCTAATCCTCTGTTAGCATAATCTTTTAAAGTTTCAATACAATTTTTTTGAAATTCTCTATCGTTTAGACCTTCTATAAACTCATCACCATAAATATCATATAAAATTGAATATAGTATTGAGCGTTGTTCTTTGTTTAAGTAAGAAGGTCTAAACTCTGGACCTTTACTTGTGTTTTTTTGAACAGCTCCGCCATCAACATATCCTAACACAGTCGTAATAAAAAAAACTTCGTGAATTCCAAATGTAGACTTTAAAACTGATACAATATCGTCGAAATTTTCATCAAGAACTATTCTTCTTGATCCTTCTGATAAAAAAGCCATTAGTAAACCTCTCTTTCACTAATTTCTGTTTTCCCACTTACTTTATTTAAGCTATACATCTTCCCTACTTTTTCAAAATGACTAAATATATTTTTTTCATTAGCAGTATACTCTGTATCCGTCAAAAGAAGTATCCATTGATCTGCCATTTCTGGAATATTTTTGATTACATTTTCTCTATTTTCGCTACTAAGTCTTGCAAATGGAGTATCCATAAAAAGCGGAAATTCTATGCCTTCTACACCCTTTGTAGCTAATTTAGCCAATGATAAAACAAAAGATAAAGATAGAAGTTGTTTTTGACCAGCACTTAAATCTTGAATTATATTGTCACCATTTATATCTTTAACAGAAATTCTAAATTTATCACTAATTTCTACTTTGTCAAAGTAAAGATTTTCTTCATCTATTAGTTTTCTAAAAGTTTTTCCTATTTCTTCTGAAAGATCATTAACCATTAGTTCAGAGTACTCATCAATAGTTATTTCTATAGCCTTTTTAATTTCTTCTAGTTTTTCCTTTGTATTTGCAATTTCTAAATCTTTGTATTTTTCCTCTTCTAACTTTGAGAGTTTCTTTTTAAACTTTTCTAATTGCTCCAAATCTCTATCTTTAACACTTATAGCATTTGAAATATTAATTTCATTAGATTCTATATCTATTTCTATATTATTCAAAGAATCAGTGAGTTTTTTTATTTTCTCAGAATCATTGATATCTATAAGATATTTCTCCCTTATAGCCTCATTCTCTAATCTTTTTTCTTTTATTTCTTCTTTCCTTTTTACAATATCAGATATAGTTTCATTTATTGACTTCAATATTTTTTCTTTATCAGCATACTTAGATTCTGTTTCTAAAATAGAATCTACAATTCCTGTCATTTCACTACTTTTATATTCTTTTATAAGCCTCCCTATATAAATATATTCTGTCGAATTTTCTTTAATTTCATTGCTACACATTAAACATTTTCCATCACTTATCGCTTTTTGTAGCATATGCACTGGAATGATATCTGGGCTTTTTTCTAAAATGCTCTCAAAATTTGCTCTATTTTTATAAACTAAATCCATTCCATATAGTATAGAACAGTCTATAATTTGTTTTGTTATTGATTTCTTTTTTTCTTTAATTAAATTCTCTTTTTCTGAAATTAATTCTGCATTTTTTTCAATAATGCTTATCTGATATTTCTTTTCTTCACTATCTCCTAAAACATTATTTATATGTTCTTTTTCTTCTTTCATTTGCTTGCGTTCTTCAGACAATTTGCTTAATTTTATATCATACTTTTCAATTCTTTCTTCGTAATCTTTTATCATTCCTTGTAAATTATTCAATTCTTCATCATTTTTATTCTTATCTCTTAGTTGTTTATTCAAGTTTGAAATTTCAATTTTAATTTGATCGACACTTTTTTCTAAATATTCTATTTGAAGTATGTTCATTACACCTTTTTTTATATCTTCAGCTATAGATTTTTCAGTACTTTCTGGGTCTAAAAGATTCATCTCTTCTGCGTCATAAAAGAAAAACTCTCTTATTTCAGGAGCAACTATTGAGTTAATATACCTTTGAACTTGATCTGCACTTGAAAAAGACTCTCTAAGATCTCCAGTACTTTCAATGTGCTGTAACTTAGGTTCAAATACCTTCTTGGTTATTTTACCTTCTTCAGACTTATTCGCTGTGATTTCTCTATCTAAAATGTACTCCATATTATCTTGCTCAAATTTCAAGTTAACAGACGCCTTGACTGGTTTTCCTAAGTTTTCTTCTAATAGATCTAAATTTACAAGATTTAAATCTTTAATAGAATTGTCTTGTTTAAGGCTTTCGTCTCCATATAGCACAAACATTAAAGCTCTGTAAATACTAGTTTTACCAGCCCCATTATTTCCTTGAATTAAAGTTGTATTTTTATCTCCTAAAGCAAATTCTATTTTTTGCTCTCCATAAAATTGACGAAAATTATTTATAACTAACTCCTTAATCAGCATATCTATCTCCCCTTGAAATATTATATCTTTCAATATTTTGTAATAATTCTATCCTTGCATTCTCATCGCTAACTCTATTATCTTTTATTCTTTCTATAAAATTAAGAGCTATTTCTATCAAGTCATCATCATTAAGCTCTTTGGCAATAAGATTTTTAATATCACTTTGTATTTTCATAAAATAAAATTCTCCTTTTCGCTTTCTTCAAATGTATTCTCTGGTTTTTTGTCTATAAGATCTAATAAATTTCTTTTTTCTAACAAAAATCTAACTTTACTTCTTGCTTCGTATTTATTTCTTGCTAAATCTGAAAATTCAGCAAATCTTGGCATTTCTATATTTGCTAGCGATTCAAAATTTTTGTCCTGAAGATTTTCATCTAAAACTATAAAGTCATAAATATTTGCAAATAGCTTTTCATCACTTTTCCTAAGCACCCTTCCCCTTCTTTGAATATACTCTCTTGGATTTGATGTGCTCGATAAGATATATGCATCCTTTATGATAGGAATATCAACGCCCTCATCTAAGCATTTTATAGAAACTAACATGTCTATCTCCCTACTTAGCAATAGTTCTATTGATTTTTCTCTATTCTTGCTGTCTATTTTAGATGTGAATCTATTTGCTTTAATTCCTAAATTTGAAATGCTTTTTGTAATTTCTATCTCTTCTCCTGGTGCACAGAAAACAATGCTAGGATCAAATACTTTTTTGTTTTTTAAGATTTTTAAAAATTCTTCTCTCTTGTTAGCTGCTCTTTTAACAATCATGGCTCTTCGCCTTAACAAACTTTCTAATTGTTGTTTGTTTTCATCCTTATCTAACATATAGTATCTAATTAAGTTAGTTAAATTTTCAAAAGTCTCTAACTCATCTTCTGTAAACTCTACCACTATTGGATAATAGTTGTATTCTACAAGCATATCTTGATCTATAGCTTTATCCAACGAGTATTCCAAAATACAATTTGGAAAATACTTTTCTATTATCATATTTCCTTGATAATCTCTCCATTTTTCTGGAGTAGCTGAAAGGCCCAATCTGTATTGGAAGTTAACTAATTTGCAATTTTCAAATTTTTTTAGTCCAATATTGTGACATTCATCTGCTAATAAAAATGACCTATCAATATTTTCAGTTAATATATCATTGAATCTGGGTAAGCCCATACTGTTATATGTTCCTATAACAATAACTCTATTAGTGAAATTATAATTATAATTCCAGATGGAATCTTTTAATTCATATTCCCATTTTCTATTGCTGCCATCAACCTGTAGATAGTTCTTAATGTTGAATTTCTTAAAGTTTTTAACCCATTGAATTATTAAATCTCTTGTAGGTACCATTATCACTAAAAATTGCTTATTATCATTATTAAATGTTTCATTTGCAATAGAAAGGGCTGTAAATGTTTTTCCTGTTCCAGTAGCCATTTTTAAGACCCCTTTTTCTTTATCTTTAAAAGATTCAATGGCTTCTAATTGATAATCCCTTAATTCTATATTCCCTTGATTACCTGTCATAGCTTGTGCTAACCTTCCCTATTTCATCTTTCGTGAATATATTCTTATTGTATAGTTCTATATATATCACCTTTGCTGACTCAGGTATAAGTCCTAAAGATTTTAAATATTTTAATACATTTTTTTCATTAGGGTAATCTTTAAAATTTTTCATTTCGTTTTGAATAATTTGTCTATAATTAGTTTCACTATTTCCATTAACCATAATGAAAGGATCCACATCATAATTAAAAGTAAAATCATCAACTTGTTTGTAATTAAAATATCTTTTTAATATATAGGCAAAAAAATCGTTACTCCATATACTAACTGGTGAGTATGGAAGTTCAGCGAATTTTTCGCTTAATTTTGATACAGAAACATAATCTTTATTTATATACTTTTCAAGAAATTTTTTTATTTCATGAATTAAATTACAATCAATAACAATTCCTTCTTCTCTTGCATATCTATCATAATTTATAGGTACTAACTTAAATTCTTCAAGCCATTCTCTAAGCCTCATGAAAATCGTTGGTTCTTTATAAGTAATCTCATGTAAATAATCAATTATATCTTTACGATATAGCTCGTTACCTTTTCCTTTTTCTTTGAATAGCAAATCTAATAGTCCAAATTTATTTGGATTTTTAAAAACAACTTTATTATTTCCAATATGACAATCCACTGCGCTACTTAAAAAATTCCTAAACATTTTTAAAGAAGTACAATTTAAAATTATTAAAGCTTTATTTAGCTCCTCGTCAAGTTGAAATTCATTATACATATTAGAAATCGAAACATACTCTTCGTCTTGTAGTAGTTTATAAAATTTGTCTTCAATAATTTTTAAAGCTTCTTTTATTTCATCACTCTTATCTTCTTCAAATAAAATAACCTCATTATTTTTCAAAAACATAGAGTTGTTTTGGATGGCAGCGTCAATAGTATATCTTTCGACTCCCATTAAATCTATTAGGTCATCTATATTCATGCTATTATCATTTTGCTCTAAAATACTTATAATTAATTCTTCTGTACTCTTAAAGTAATCTTCCGTTTCAAATATTCTAAAAGTACTACTTTTCCCATAGAAATAGAATTCACCATCCAGTAATAAGTGAAGAATATAATACAATGTATCTTCATGTATTGAATAATGTTCTAGTTCTTTTTTGTATTTGTAATATAGTTTCTTAACAGAAACGAATCCATTAAAATCAATCTCCGTTCTTAAATCTTTCTCTATTTTAGATAGTACATCTATAGGCAAACTAGAAAATTCAAAATGAATATATTTATCAGATCCCAGTTTTAATATCTCTGAACCTAATCGTTCTATTCCTGCAGTAATTCTCCTAATATCCTTTTTAGAATATTCTTTCAACTCTATTTCTTCAGGATCTATATCAATTTTTTCAACTTTATTTTTAAAATCATTATATCCCTCTTCGCTAGAAAGATCTAAAGCTGTATCTTTATAAAAATTCTTAATAACATAACGATACACTTCAATCTTTTTTAATGGGTATTTTATAATGTAATTTTCTCTTACCTTCAAATCCATGTTCTCAAGATATTTTTTTATATTAAAATTATCTAAATGAAAAGTATTTGATATTTCTTTCTTTAACAAGCTTATAGATGTAATTTGATTATTTGATACATAATTTATAATACTCTTTAAACTATCCATCATTTTTTCCGTGTTCTTGTTATAAAATATTTCTAAATCTGAATCAAAAAAAATACCATCACATTCTATGTTTGTAAGAACATATTTAAGTACTGTATTTTCATGTAGATACAATTTACTATTTTCCAAAAACTGAAAAAACCCTATTTCTATAAGTCTATCTCTTATTATTTCTAAACTTTTTTTAGATATTTGTCTTACTCGCTCCCTTGTTACACCTAAAATATTAGCTATGTCTTGAAGTGTATTACCTGCACATCTCCATCTAAGTATGTCTTTTCTATTATCTTTTAATTTAACATTTATAGCGTCAACAAACTCATTAAGATCTTTAGTTTTCATTATTTTCTCGAAAAATATAGATTGTTTTAAATCCTTTGTAATAATTTCTGAGTATCCCCTTAATTTTTTAAGATATTTATTAACAGAAATTTTTTGATCTCCTAAATCTATTTTTATATTTAAAAAGTTCTCTATCTCGTATTTTTCTAATAATTCTTTATCCCAATTTTTATTAAATTTAACATCATTTATATTTATATAAAGCTGCTTTTCGCCTTCACTATGTATTTCTTCATTCGTTTCTGTATTAAAAGATTTTAATCCACAACCATTGTCCTTAAATATTTTCTTAAGCAAAGGCATATCACTTTCTTTTAATCCTAAATATTTAAATCCTTCTAACGGTATTCCTTTTAAGTCCTTAAAATTGTTTATTTCCATGTTTTTTAATAGAATTTGAACCTTAAAAACTTCTAAATCATCAATACCTTTTTCAGATAATAACTCATCAAAAATATAAATTGGATGTATCACATCATCATAAAAATAATTTGTTATTATGTTGTTTACCTTATTTGTATCGGATAGCTCAAAATATCCGCCCCTGAAAATCATTTCTTTAACAGTATTGAAAAATAAAATTTTATTATTTTGATATAATTTTCTAAATTGTGCAATATCAACAAAATACTGATTATCCAGCTTTTCAATCTTTAAGTTTTGTATATTATTAAATTTTTGACTCTCGAAAATTGACGGAAGATATAATCCTTCTTCTAATTTATTCCCACTAATCATTTCTACTCCATTTCAATAAACGTTTTCAGTAATATTATATTATTTCTAACATCGCATCATTTTTCGTGCTTTAATCATTTTTATACAATATACTTCTTGTTTTGTCAATAGAAAAGAAGATACTTACTACTCAACAATTAGTAAATATCTTCTTATGCAATTCAAGTTATTCAAATCTTGTTACTTCTTCTGGTTCAAGTCTTACGCTTTCATAAGTGTCGTACTCGCCTTTTCCAATTGCAACTATTGTAACTGGAACATATCTTTCTTTATCAAGTCCAAATTCTTCTGCGATGACATCTTCTTCAAACCCACCTATTACACAGGTTTCGTATCCATGGGCTCTTGCCACAAGTAGCATCTGCATTGCTGCGAGACTTGAGTCAATCTTTACTATGTCATTCATCTTTTGTTTTGATGCTCCGGTGTATGCTGGTAAAATAGCTTCTACCATTTGTTCCTTCACATCTTCTGGCATAAAGCCTTTTTCTACAGCTCTGCTATAAATCTCTTCTGTTTTTTCATAGCATTTCATATCTCCAAATATGATTATCATTGCTGAAGATGTATCATTTTGTATTTGATTGAATCTTATTAGTGGACGTAGCTTGTCTTTGCCCTCTTGTGATTCCACTACTACAAATCTCCAAGGTTGCAAGTTTACTGAAGAAGGTGCTTCTGTTGATTCTTTGATTATTTGAAACATTTCATCTCTTGGAATCTTGTAGTTTTCATCAAACTCTCTCACAGAACGTCTGTTAAAAACTATATCTTTAAAATCGTTATTCATATTATCCCCCTCAAATCAAACTAATTTATCTATACCCGATTAGTTAACGCTCTATCTATTTATATCTAAATACTTTTTCTACTCATATAAAAAGGACCGGTTAATCCGATCCTCTTTTGCTATTTAATTACAATTTTAAAGTCTTTTACTTCATAAACATAGTTTGGATAGTCTTTATTCATCCAATCTTTTTCATTTTTAAATTTAAATAAAAGACTTGTAGTAATTTCTTTATTTGTTTTATCAAAATCTTCTTCTACTTTAAAAGTAAGTTTATCAGTTTCAGGATTATAATGTGCCTTAAGTCCCATAATATTTGTTTCAACGTCTACAGTAAATTCTCCTTCTTCAGGTTTATAAACTGATAGGCCCTTAAATGGACTGTCTATAGAAATTTCTTTGTTATCTAAGTTTAAAGTATATCCTGAAATAACTTGATTATTACTTTCTATACTATACAAATCTGGTTTATCTTTTAGTGGGGATAAATCATTAACTTCATTGTTGTTAAATCTTATGCTGCTAAGTTCTGTTAAATCTTTTAATGAACTTATATCTTTAATTTTATTGTTAGCTATCTTTAAACTTGAAAGTTGTTTAAGATTTTTAAGTCCTGATATATCTTCAATATTATTATCTTCTAAAGTTAGATTTTCTAATTCAGTAAGTTCTGAAAGTTCTTTAATATCTTTAAAACCTGTTTTTGACAAGTTTAATGAAGTTAATTCCCTTAAGTTAGAAACTCCTTTTATATTTAATAAAGGATTATTTTCAAGATTTAAATCTTTTAACTTAGTTAGCTTTGAAACATCAATATCTAAACCTTCATTGTCTTTTAAATTTAATTCTTTTAAATTAATTAAATTTTCTACTGGTTTAAAATCTTTTATTTCATTGTCTTCTGCATAAAAGATGTTTAACTTTTCTAAAACTTCTATTCCTTTTATTGATTTGAATTTATTATGTCGTATATCTAATCTTGTAAGATTTTTAAGGCTCTTAACTGGAGTTATATCATCTATTTGATTATTTCTAATAGTTAAATCCTCTAAGTTTGTTAAATTTGATACTGCTGATATATCTTCAATTTGATTTACAGAAATGTCTAAAACTTTAAGCCCATGTAGTTTCTTTAATACGCTTATATCCACTATCTTATTGTGAGAGATAAATAATTTCTCAAGATTTTGAAGATCTCCAAGTGGAGATATGTCTGTTATAGCATTATGTGCAAGTCTTAGACTCTTTAATTTTTTTAGTTCTCTTAAATTTTCTATATTTGTTATTCCCCCTGATGAGTCTTCCCCATTAGAAGAAATTGTTAAAGTTTCAAGATTTGAAGCTTTTTCAATTCCCTTTGTGCTCTTTATGTCCATCCAATTATAATCTTCGTCGTATATTACAACTCTAAGATCTGTTAAAAGTTTCATTTCACTTTCGTAGATTTCATTTGAATCTTTATCTTTTCTAAATGACTTGTCGGAAAGTCTAAATTCAAATTCTCCCATATCACTTTCAAATACATCTTTACCTTCGTATTCTTTAAAGTGCTTAAGTAAGTATTCTTTTACATTTTCGTCTCCAAATTCAACAGCTTTGTCAAGTTCTTTTATCGCCTTTTCTAATGTATCAATAGCTTTGTTAAGACTTGAAACATCTTTATTATCAACTTTTGATGTAACTTCATCAATGGTTTCTTTTAAATTTTCAAGAGACTCTTTAGAGTATTTACCTTGTAATTCATCTTTTGCTCTTTTTAATACTTCACTTAATTTTCTTTGAAGTCTTATCTCTTCAGCTTCTATAACAGTTCCAGAATTATCTTCTTTATTTACTATCTTTGAAAAACTTTCTTCCAAGGATTTAGATACAGAAGAACTTCCTCCAAATATTATTATATTTGGGTTTGATTTCTTAATAATATTTTTAAATACAGCATTATCACCACTATTAACAAGTACAATTGGTGCGTTTCTCTTTATGCTTACAGGTCCTGCTACAAGAGGGTCTGCAAAGTTCTCACCACTTGCAACTAAAACTTCTTTTAAGTTTTCCCCATAAACTTCCTTTAGTACCTTAAGTGAACCTTCATATCTATCCTTACCTGCAATTCTTTTTACACTACCCATAGCTTTTAGTCCTTCTTCAATAGACTTAGGAAGATACATTGAACCACCTATAAGAGTGAATCTTTTTACACCAAGCTTACTAAATACTTCTTTTGATTCTTCTACATTGTCCCTAACAAGAAGTATTGGTGATTTAACCTTATTTGCATAACTTATTCCATAAAGTGCATCTGCGTGAACCTTACCAGTTGCTAATACAACTTCATCAAGATTTTTATAGGTAGATAATATTACCTTTCTATTGGTTTCATATCTGTCACGGCCAGCAATCCTCAAAACTTTTTTATTCGTAAGACTATTTTCTACCTTTTCAGAAACAGAACTCTTTCCCCCAAGAATTATAACTTGCTCAAAGTCTTTAAGTTTTTCCCTTGTATTTGAGTCCATGTCATCAGCACCAGTAAAGAGTATTGGCATCTTACCTTGACTGATAATTGAAGCACTAAGTGCATCTGCAAATGCATGGGAGTTTACAAGTATAGATGAATTTGAACCACTAAACTCATCTGTTGCTACCTTTACAGCAACTTCCTGTCTGTTCTTTCCCGAATATCTCTTTACAACTCCACTGGCTAAAGAAGTTGAAGAAATACTTAAAGAAATCGCTAACACCAACGCTAATTTTCCAACTTTTTTCATAATTTCCTCCACAATATTTTTGATTTATTTACAAATCATTGTAGTTAATTATATAACAAATCCACTAAAATTTCATCAAAAAAATGATGACTTTCGCCATCATTTCATTTAATATCCTTTCTCTTCTACTTTCCAATCACTATTTTTATCTTCTCTTATAAGTATCCAATTAAAAGCTTTGTATTCGCCTTCACTTAGACCTTCGTTTATATCGCTACTTACAGTGAAGTCCGTATTTATAACTATTATGTTATCTGGAGTTATATCGTTCATAGACCCTCTTCCATATGTCTTGTATACATCAACTTCTTCATTTGATTTTTCTTCATCGTAATAAATCTTTGTAAGCTCTGCGTCTTTAAATGCAAAGTTCTGTTCAACTAAAACCATAGCCTTATCTATCTCTTCAGTAGAGAACTTTTCAGACTTGCCGATATTTCTTTCGATTTTTGATTCTTCTGCCTTGTTACATGCTGATAAATTAAGAATAATTAACAGCGACAACAATGTAAGTAATATTTTTTTCATAGCACCCTCCTTGCTCTTTGTTTTATTATATACCTGGATTTCAATTATTAATAGATGTTAATTACTACAATATGTCAAAGATTATCCATAAAAAAAAGACAAGGTAGCATCTTGCCTCAAAACCTATTTACTTTTTAAAACATCAGATCTATTGGAACAAAAATCAATCATTGGTTCATTAAATAACCCTGGAAGTCCTCCAGAGTGGATAATTAAAATCTTTTTGCCAGAATCCTTTAAGTTTTCATCAATATATTTTAAAGCGCCATTAAATATCTTTCCAGAATAAACAGGATCCAAAAATATACCCTCAGTCCTTGCCATCTTCTTTATAAAATTAATTGTTTCCTGGTCTGGAATTGCATAACCTTCGTTAATACTATTCGAAAGAAGTTTCATTTCACTCTCATCTATTTCAACTTTCACATCGTAATAGTTTAGGGCTTCATCAATTAGTCCCTTTATAAAAGTCTTTTTATCTTGTGGCATATGCATTACATTTACACCGATGGCTTTTGCATTTGGTGCATAGAGTTTACAACCTAAAAACACACCACCATAGGTTCCCCCAGATCCATTTCCAGAAAATATATATTCAAAGCCTTTGTCTTGCTCCATTATCTCTTTAATACATTCGCTGTAGCCAAGTATTCCAAGGGGAGTGCTTCCACCAAAAGGAATATTATAAACTTCCTCGTCTTTTAAGGAGTGTTTTTCTTTATATTCCTCAATATGCTTTTCAATCTCTTCATTAAATTTTAAGTTTGCTTCATTACTATCACTAATATTAGATACATCAATAAAAAATACATCACAGCCTATGTATTCATCAAGAAGTAGATTGCCACTAAGCTTTTCAATTTCTTTTTTATCATCCTTCTTTAAAAAGAGCAAACATTTCATTCCAAGTTTGCTTGCACAAGTGGCAGTTAACATTCCATGGTTCGTCTGTAGTGCACCATTTGTATAAACCACCTTCGCTCCCCTGTCCTTAGCGTCTTTTAAAAGATATTCAAGCTTCCTTACCTTATTTCCTCCAAGACCAACACCAATTAAATCATCCCTTTTAATATAGATTTCACACCCATATTCCATAGAGATATTTTCAAGTTTATGAATTGGCGTAGGTTTTAGTCCTAAATTTATAGAGTTTACTTTTTTTGTAATCATCTTTGCTCCTTTGGTGCGTGAATAATGTTTTCATATAAGTTATTTAAATAAATCATACCCTAAGTCAACACCTGTTTCAATGTTATTGCAATTATGATTTTCCTATCTTTATATTTTTCTATTCGCTAAAAGTTTATTTCTATTAACTCAATTTAAGATTTCACAAATTTTACTTTTAAAAATTTGATTTTGATATTTTGTTCTCTCCATCTTTGTTCGTAATAGGATATGACTTCGTCTTCTTTTACCTTCAAATCTCTATCTATTATTTCAATTTTAAAGCCTTCTCTTTCAAAGTAGTCTATGCTATCTTCAAATAGTTCGTCATTATCGGTTTTAAACTCTATTTCGCTATTTTCTTTTAATATCTCCTTATACATATTTAAGAATAGGGGGTGTGTTAGTCTTCTTTTTTTATGTCTGTTCTTTGGCCATGGATTGCAAAAGTTTATATATATTTTTTCAACTTCAGATTTCCCAAAAATCTCTAAAAGATTATCAGCATCTCCAAGGATTCCAATAATGTTTAAAAGTTTTGCTTCTTTTATCTTCTCTCCAGCTTCTACAAATGCATTTGCTTCTCTATCCATGGCTATATAGTTTGTATCTGGATTCTGCCTTGCCTTTTCAACAATGAAGTCCCCTCTTCCAGTTCCTATTTCAAGATGTATTGGTTGGGCTTTTTCAAAATTTTTCTGCCACTTGCCTTTAAATTCTTGTGGTTTCATATATATGTATGGATTTTTGTTTAAATTTGGTATAGCCCAGTGTTTTTTTCTCATTCTCATATCTTTACCTCTTTTAGCTTATTGATTTAATTTTACTAAAAAAATTAATTGAAACCAAATTTGTTCCTCTTTAACTTCATCTTATTTAAATTTACAAGGCTATTCTCAATTTGAATACAAAAAAAGAGATGAAACTCTCGTCTCATCCCTAAGTTTTAATTCTTATGCGTTGTTATAGAATATAGATTTTTTCAAAATAATAAAAAAATTTTTCTGAAACAGGTATTACATTTATTTAACAAACCATGCTGTTGGTACTAAAAATAAATATGGTGCCGTAATTAGTGCCATGTTTCTTGCAAGAATATACTTTTCACATTTGGTTAAGTCCATGTCCTTGTAGATGAATTTTTTATTGAAAAAGTATATTAAAAATCCTCCAAGGGCAACACATATTAAAAGTATTATAACTGCTATTATAGATTCGTAGGGTCTATAATTCATAGGGACTATATTCTTTTGCCACCACTTCCCAAGCTCTGTGTTGTATTCTGGAGAGAAAACTATATTTAGTAAAATAGGTGGGATTGACGCAATTATATCTGCTAAAAATCCAAATATTACAGTCTTTGCCAACACGCCATGGAGTATTTGCTTTTTATTTTCCACTTTAAGATATTCTAATGTACCATTTAAAACCAAGTAGTCAATTATTATATTTGCTGGAATGACCACAAGCCAAACTGGTGGAAGCATCCAAAGCATCCAAATTGGGAATATAATATTTCTTAGTTTAATTTCTTTTTTCATAACTCCTCCCTATAGCAATAAAATATTGTCTATATTATATAAGAACTTTTAGTTTTTATCAATTTTAAAAGCTGAGGCTATCCTATATACCTTTTAGTTTTTTTATTTATAGCAAAAAAATAGTATCAACCCATACCCTGCTTTAGGATATAGGTTGATACATAAATTTATTCATAGAAAAAATTTACTGACATGTTTTAAATGTAAGTATTTGATCTATTTATCTAAATAGTAGGCTAATGCCAATCCACATTCTAATTGCACTGATACCAATCTCTTTATTGGTACAACGCTATAGTCCATGTTTTCTTCTAAATATTCGCTTAATTCTTTTAATTTTATCTCAGATTTTTTAAATTCTCCTTCTAAGATTTTATAAGCTTCAGAATTTTTATCAAGTTTTTTCATTTCTTCTTCATTCATTCTTACTATCAATCCTAAAGATAGCATGCTATAAAACTTAGTTACTAATGAATTGTCAAATTTTTCAGCAACTGTAGCAGTCTTATTGTACTTTTCATCTTCTTCTATCATCTTTAGAGTAGCTGAATGAACTTCTTCTAAATCTGTAAATGCTTCCAATGCCAATTTATAAACATTTTTTTCTGCTAAATATGGTTTTGATATTTTCATTGATTCTATAAGATATTTATCTAAACTCTCAGAGTATTCTATAGAATTTTTAATTGCTTCTTTTCTTGTAATATCTGACTCTGATTTATCGTCAATTCTTTTATCGTAAAAATATGGAAGTTCTGTAACAAGTGTACATGAATCATATCTTGTTCCTGCATAATCGGCTGAACATGTTCCAACTTCTATTTCTTTTTCTGGATGTTCGTTACCATATTTTTCTAAATAATCATATTCATCTGAAATTTTTAATTCTTTATAGATGGCTGGTGCAAATTCTTCACAATAAGGTGCTTCTGGCTCTCCATAGTGAACTGGAATGTTTTGCTTATTAGCTGCTTTGATAAAATCATCAAATACTTCTCTAACTTCTTTGCTAATATACCAGTAAGCTCCTCCAAATCCCGCATTGTGTAGTGAGTAAATAAACGTAGGTTTAATCTCGTCGATGAGATCCATCATAGCTTTGGTTTCTGGTATAGGTTTATCAAATTTCAAGTTTTTATATTCTATCGGGAAAGTCCAATCAACTTGAAGGAATCCAGCAGGTCTATAAAAATTTCTTGCATAGTTGTATAGGTTATATGGTCCTTTATACCATCCTTCATTCTTTCTTGCGCCGTCTACGTCCCATGCCTTTATAATATACCAAGTATAATCTAATGAGTTTCTAAATTCTTCATCTTCCACCAATTGGTTTATTAAATGATCAATTGTCATGGTTCCTATTGGTTCATTGGGATGAGGAAGTCCAAACACTAATGCGTTTTTGCTTCCTTTTCCTATCTTAAGTCCAATAATTTTTTCTCCTTCTTTTGAATTTCCGAACTCAAAAGTTTCAACTATATCACTATGTTTTTCAGCTAAATCATAACTCATTTGATTAAGCTCATCTACTGTAAAAAATGTTTTATAATCAGGGACTCTGTCTATTACTCTATCTATTAATTCTCTCATTATTTTACCATCTCCGTAAATGTAAATTCTGCCCAACCCCATTTTCCTTCTCCGTCAATTGGAAGGTTTTCATATCTCTTTGAGTTTGCATCATAACTTGCAAATTCTATTACAGGTACAAATACTGCATCCTCTGCCAATATTTTTTGTGCTTGTTTGTATAAATCTGCTCTTTTTGCATTATCAGGTTCTGTGTTTGCTTCTTTAACTAATTTGTCAAACTCAGGGTTTGAATATTGTGACCAGTTGTTTGATGCTCCAGTTCCATATCTTGCATTTAATGCTGAAGGGTCTGGTCCCATAAATCCACCTTGAAGTTCCATTATATAATCATGATTTGTTCCTACTTTTTCAGCCCATGCATTATATTCTGATACATTAATCTTCATTTCTATACCAGCTTTTTTCAAAGAGGCTTCCATTAGTTTAGCTGCATCAGGATATCCTCCCCCTTCAAATACTTCAATTTCTAAACCTCTGATATAATATCCATCTTTATCTTTTTTGTATCCAGCATCTTCAAGAGTTTTCACTGCATCTTCAATGCTAAACTTTGGACTTACATCTTTAGTATTTGCAAATTCTTCAATTAGACTTGGGTACATTGAATATTCTGGTTTTTGAAAACCATGGAATACTTTCTTTGAAATTTCTTCTTTGTCTATGGCATATGATATTGCTTTTCTAACGGCTACATCTTTAACTTTTTCATTTTCCATATTAAATATTAATCTCATAGGTGAAGGGTATCTATTAAGTTCCATTCTTATGTTTTCATCTTGAAGTAATTGTTCAGCACTTGCAGATGGAACATTTTCCAAGAAGTCAAGTTCACCGTTTACCAAGGCTTGAACGGCTGTAGCGTCATCAGGAATTATACTATAAACTACTTTGTCTAACTTTGGAGCACCTTCCCAATAGTCTTCATTTTTAACAAGGGTTATAGATTCACCTTGAACAAATTTTTCTAATTTGAAAGGACCACTACCAATAGGTTTTGATGTAATTGCTTCATTTTCTTCCCAAGGCTTACCATTGTCTAACACATGCTTAGGTAATATAAAAGTTGAATACCAACCTAATTCTGCAATTAGTGAAATATCTGGTTCTTTCAATTTGAATGTTATGGTGTTGTCATCAACAACATCAAAAGATTCTATATTTTGGAATTTTGTGTTCATTAAGTATGCTTGATCTGATTTAATCTTTTCGAAAGTATACTTAACATCTTCAGCGGTAACTTTTTCTCCATCATGCCACTTAGCATTTTCTCTTAAGTGGAAAGTTATTTCCTTTGCATCCTCTGAAACATCCCAAGACGCTGCAAGATCAGGTACAATCTTTTTAGATGCATCCAATTTTACAAGTCTATTGAAAATATTTTGGAAAATTGGATATCCGTTATCATCCGGTAACTTATCTGGGTCCCAACTCATAGGATCTCCAATATGTCTTACTATAAGTTGTCCACCTGTTTTAGCTTCTCCTACATTTGTTGAACCAGTACTGTCAACATTCTTACCACCTTGCTTACATCCAACCATCATTATGGCGGCCACAAGCATTAATGCCATTAATTTCTTTTTCATATGTTCCTCCTTATTATAATTTTATGCAATAAGCATAATGTTCGTTTCCAAGATTTACCTTTTTAGGATAATCTTTACAACACTCCTCTGTAGCAAAACTACATCTGTTTGCAAAATAGCAACCCGGTTTTAAATCAACTGGTGTTGGTGGTTCTCCTTTAATATCAATTCTATTCATCTGCTCTGTTGGATCTATTGAAGCGCAATTTGAAATAAGCACTTTAGTATAAGGATGAGCTGGCTCTTGAATTACATCTTTTGCATATCCATATTCCACAGTTTTTCCTAAATACATAACCATTATCTTATCTGCAATAAATCTTGTAAGTGCAATATCGTGACTTATAAACAAAATAGAAGTTCCCTGCTTTGCTAAATCTAACAATGCATTGATAATGTCAGCTCTAACGGAAATGTCGAGCATACTTACAGGCTCATCTGCAATGATAAATTTAGGTTTTAATAGAGTAGCTCTTATTATAGATATTCTCTGAAGCTGACCACCTGAAAGTTGATGAGGATATCTTTCCATTATTTCCTTAGCAGGTCTAAGTCCCCCTTGTTCTAAAGCCTTTACGCAAGTATCGTATCTTTCTTGTTCACTACCTCCTATGTTATGAATTTTTAAAGGCCTCATAAGAATATTTCCTATTTTATCTCGAGGTGTGAATGAGTCATATGGATTTTGAAATATCATTTGGACATACCTTCTAAATGATTTCTCATCTTTCTTTAAAATCTCTTCAACTGATTCATCACCTATGAAAATCTTTCCTTCAGTAGGCTTTTCTAATCTTGCAAGTACTCTTCCCAAAGTGGACTTTCCGCATCCACTTTCTCCTATAAGCCCTAAAATTTCTCCTCTTTTTATCGAAAAACTAACATCATCTACAGCCTGAATATAAGATTTGTTAAAGAGTTTTTTATTAGCAGGATAAAATTTTTTTACATTTTCTACAATAATATTATTTTCCATTTCTAATCTCCTGAATATTGTGACAATATACTCTTCGATTGTCTACTTCCACTTCTTTTGGTTTTTCTTTACCACATATATCTAAAGCATATGGACAACGATCTTTGAATATACAACCAGTGTTTTCTTTTGAAAGATCAGGCATAAAACCTGGTATTGATTTAATTTCTTCTGTCTCTCCATTCATAGATGGAAAACTCTCAATTAATCCTATAGTATATGGATGATATGGATTCTTTAAAACATCTTTAGTAAACCCAAATTCCATAAGTTCCCCTGCATAAAATATCGCTACTTTATTACAAGTTTGAGCTACGACAGAAATATCATGAGTTATCATGATTCTTGTCATATTCATCGTCTTTTCAAGTTTTAAAATTTCATCTAAAATTTGACCCTGTGTAACAACATCTAAAGCCGTTGTAGCTTCATCCAAAATCAGTAACTTAGGGTTAAAAAGAAGTGCTATGGCTATAGAAACTCTTTGAAGCATTCCTCCAGATAGTTCGTGGGGATATAAATTAACAACTCTTTCAGAGAGATTAACTTTTTTCAAAAGTTCTACAAAAATTTCTTTAACCTGTTCCTTCGTAGCTTTAGGTTCATGAACTCTATAAATGTCATAAACCTGTTCAAAAATTCTATGCACTGGGCTCAAAGAGTTCATGGATTTTTGAAAAACAACAGCAATCTCTTTCCACCTAAGCTTGTTAAATTCCTGATCGGATAGGGATAATAATTCTTTATTAGAAAAATAAACTTTTCCAGTAACTTTAGTTTCCTCAGGATCCAACAGCCTAATAATTCCCATTGCAACAGTTGATTTTCCTGAACCAGATTCTCCTACAATTCCTAAGGAATCAGATTCACTTAATGAAAAATTTACATTCTTAGCAGCTTTTACAGAGGAGTTTTTGTTAACATAGGAAATATTTAAGTTTTCAACTCTTAGTATCGTTTCATTTTCTTGCATTATTTTCCTCCTCTGCTTAAATTCTTAGGATTTAAAACTCTATTCAATCCGTCGCCAAGCAAATAAAAACAAGTTACAGTTAGTACAATTGCAATACCTGCAAAAGTTGAAATCCACCATGCATTAGTAATATATTGCTTTCCTTCAAAAATCATTTGCCCCCAGCTAATTGTATTTGGGTCTCCAAGACCTAAGAAAGAAAGTCCAGCTTCAGTAAGTATCGCGTTTGCCATACCCACAGTTGTATTTGAAATAACTGGATATATACCATTAGGAATGATGTATTTAAATAGAATTTGTTTTTTTGTTTCACCCATGGAGATTGCTGACTTTACAAAAGTTCTCTCTCTTAAACTCATTGCTTGAGCTCTCATGAGCTTAGCATTACTTGGCCATGTAGTAAGACCAATAACAATCATTACATTTGTTATAGAACTTCCAAAAAGGGCAATAATCATAAGTATTAAGAAAAATGTTGGAAGCATCATAAATATATTTATGACCTCTGACAAAACCCTGTCTACAACTCCTCCAAAATAACCTGCGATTCCACCGATTATTATTCCTATGACACCTGAGATAAGTGCTGAAACAACCGCAACTTTTACAGAAGTTTTTGTTCCATAAACTATCATAGAAAATACATCTTGTCCCAAGTGATTAGTCCCAAGAATATGACCTTCTTCAGATATTTTTGCCAATGGAAAATCTCCAAATTCATATGGGTCAAAATTTGCAATCAATGGTGAAAAAATAATTATTATAAGAATTATTAAAAGTCCAATCAATCCAGCCTTGAGTTGATTGTCCCTTTTTATTAATTTCATAAAATCAGTTTTCATTTTAATCACCATACCTTATTCTTGGATCTACAAATGCATAAATAATGTCAACTATCATCATTACAACTGCAATTGATATACTCATAACCAAATAAATTCCCATTAGTGTAGGATAATCCCTTTGATTAATTGCATTTAGCACAAGCCTTCCTGTTCCTGGCCAAGCAAATATTATTTCTACCAAAGCAACTCCTGTTACTAAATATGCAATAGAAATTCCAAAAATTGTAATTGTAGGAAGAATTGCATTTTTAAAAATATACTTGTTGAAAATCTTTTCCTCACTCATACCACAAGCTCTAAAAGTTTGAATGTAATCTTCGTTAACAACTTGTAGCACAGATGACTTAGCTATCCTGAAATACAACGGAATTTGTATTAAAACCATAGTCAAAACTGGCAACACTAAATGTTTTAACACGTCCAGAAAATAATTTATTCCAGTATAGTCAGCCCTTGGATCCGTCATTCCAAAAGTTGGCAACAAGTCGAGTTTAGTTGAAAAAATTATTACCAACATCAGCCCCAACCAGAAAGATGGCATAGAATTAAGTATGTAATTTACCGATGAAAATATGACATCAAGTAAAGAACCTTCCCGCCTTGCAGCTGCTATTCCCATTGCCGTTCCTAAAATTAAAGATATTATCGCAGATGACAGAACCAATAATATCGTTGGACCCAATTTTTCTAAAATCATATCTTTAACTGGTCTGTTATAGATAACAGAAATTCCAAGATCCCCTTTAGAAACGTTTTCTAAATACTTTAAATATTGCTTGTGAAGCGGTTGATCGAAACCATATTTCTTTTCCAACGCTTTTTGTAACTCAATATTGTCAACTTCCTTACCCATCATAGTCTTTATTGGGCTTCCAGGAGCTGCGTTAATAATTACAAAGTTCAAACTAAAAACTACTAACACAGTTAAGAGCGCTGACAATACTCTTTTAATCATGTACTTAGACATTTATTCCTCCTTATTCATGTACTTTATAGTCGACCATCAAAGTGAACACGTTCACCTTGAGATTATTATAACTTTATCCCGTTATAGTGTCAAGACTTTTTAACTAAAAAACTTTTAACAAAATTTATTTATTTTAAAAACTAAGATAAAAAATTTTAAAATTTTACACTCAACTTAATCAGCTAATAATTTATGTAATACCTTTGACAATTATCTTTTATTGCTATATCATTTGATTGAATTTATGTTTGTTTTCATGATTGATAAATACAAAAATAGATGAGGTATTTGATGGTAAAAAAAACTTATATTAATTTAGATAACTCAAAAAAAGAAATGATTAGAGATAACGTTCTGCAAATGTTTGTGGATAGGGATTTTGATGACGTAACAATTAGAGATTTATCAAAGAAATGTGACATATCTGTAGGGTCTTTCTATAAATATTTTGACAGCAAAGATGATATGTATCTATATTATATGTGTGAAATTGAAAAAAAAATTCTCGATGAAGAATATAAGCACAACAAGAGTCTATTTACAAACAATCCATATATAGATTTAAATAAAATTTTGACTCCTTTGGAAATAGCCTTTAACAAAACTTGGCTAACCGTTCCAACTTATATATTGAGTAAATTTTATTTTGATGGTTATGCAGATGAATTGAACAACAAAGTTCTTGATGAACTTGATCTTCTTTATGATGAGGGAAAAATTTCAAAGGGCTTAGAAAAAGATATGTATAAATTCATTTATGTGACTTATATGTATAACTTCATTATCTATGTACGAAAGAAAAAAATTCTTGATTCAAATGAATTTGTGAAACTAAAAAAACTTTATTTCGAAAAAATCGTATTTAAGGGCATTTTCACTAAAGAGTATTACGAAGAAGTTTTTGGTGAATAATCAGTGAATAAAAAAGGGTTATAAAGAATTTATATTAAAAAAAGAGGTGCCAATAATTTCGACACCTCTTTTATTTGCTTGTTAGTGAGTTCTTAATCATTCTACAAGAAAAGAAATCTCACTTATAAATATATAACCATATCTTCCCTTTCAATTATATCGTCGTCATGGGTTACAACTATCACAGTCTTCCCCTGTCTATTTAAATCGTGAAGAATCTTCATTACAATTTCACTGTTCTTTTTATCCAGGGATCCTGTTGGTTCGTCTGCCAATAAAACAGAACACTTCTTTATCATAAGACGAGCTAACGCAACTCTTTGTTGCTCCCCTCCTGATAGTTTATAAACCTTTTTATTTTTCTCTTTTTCTAAGCCCACTTTTTTTAAAGCTTCATCTATTGATATGTCCGTTCTTCCTGTTTTCTTTATCAAATTTAAATTTTCTAACACGGTCTTGTTTTCTAAAAGGGCAAAGTTTTGAAATAAAAATCCTACAACTTCCGAGAAGTATTTTTGCTTTTTCTTTTTTGATACATCAAATCCATTTACAATAATCGAACCGCTATCTGGATATTCTATGCCGCCAATCATATTTAGTAAAGTGCTTTTACCACTTCCGCTATCGCCTCTGATTATGACAAAACTTCCATCAGGAATTTCTAAGCTATAGTTTTGAAACAATACTTTTTCATCATACTTCTTACAAATTTCATTTATTTTTATCATAGACATCCTCCCTTAAGTGCCTTTTGTACATTTGTTCTTTCTATCCTTATTACATTAAGGATAATTATTATGAACTCAATCAGAATTACTAAAGCACTTACTAAAATAGTAATTCTTGTATCAATTCGTTTTGATATTAAGGAAAGTATTAAAAAACCTGTAAATATCACAAGATTTTCTATCATAATAAGTCTAAGGAATGACTTATGGCGATTAAATATTCCATATCCCAAAATTTTCATAAGTGAAATTTTCATTGCATTTCGCCTAAACTCCAATTGACTTACTGCCAAAATAATTGCAATGTCTAAAAATATAATAACCACACAAAGTGAGCTTAAAAACGCAAGCAGTTTAACTAAAAAAGTATGATTGTAATTATATTGATCTTCAACATTTGTTATTACCTGATTGTAATTACCTAATATATCTTCGTATTTTTTACAAATCTCTTTCAAGTTTTCTTTGGACGTATTAAATAATATAGCTTCTCCTTTGTAGCCTTGAAGGTTTTCACCATCAATTTTCAAATCATTATTTAATTGATAAATTAGTATAGGATTTTTTGTCCTTTCGACTCCGTCTATTGAGTTGTTATCAAGATAGGAAAAATATTTAGAGTCGGAGTACTCCACGTATTTAATTTTCCAGTCTTTGAAATCTTCTTTTGGATATTTAAAACAAAAATCCAATCTGTCATATGCTAACATTTTATTTTCTTCAAATGACTTGCCCTTTGGGATAAAAATAATCAAGTCATTTTCGTCCAAAGACTCTTTCTCCACACTCTCTTGAAAGCCCTGTAGCATATCCTTTCCAGTATTATTCACAAAAACAACGTCATTCTTGCCATTTGAAATATTTATACATATGGAAGGATTCATTACGGAATACTCTTTTTCATAAACCTCATCCCAAAATTTTTGTTCCTTTTCGTAGTCAAAGCCTTCAGTTTGTACTCTAAGGTAGTTTGCATTGTAATATGATTTAAGTAAACTTCCGTCAGCAAATAAATTGCCATTGATACTACTGATATTTGTAATAAGCGTTATGATAGTTAGAGCTCCTGCAATTAGTTTAAGTGCATACAATAAGTACATTGAACCCTTTGAGTCAGTGGCATTTGAAAGTAATTTTTTAACATCCATAGAATAGAAAATAAAATATGGAAGTGTTGAAAGCACTACTCCTACCAGGTAAATTAAAATTATTAATTTATTTTCATATGCTCCCGATATAAAGTTTAACATCAATAGCTTTGCCAATATAAATAACACTATAGAAGAAACTAAATTACTAATTGCTGTTTTAAACACAATTGAACTTACACTTTCGCCAAACAAAACTCTTACGGCTATCTCTTTCTTTCTTCTAATTACCTCCACCAAGTTCATTATTATCATAAGTAAACTAATCATTACCCATACGATTATCATCATATCTTTTTCTGTTGCATTCCAGTATTGTGGGCTAGTTAAGTTATACTTTGCTTCTAAGTCCTTATATGTAGAGTTAACTGCATCATCATCTCCTATATAACATATAAAGTTCTCGTAGTTAACGGACTCTGGTTCAAGCTCTTTCAAATCATGGTATTTAACATCTGTAATTCCTGAAATTAATGATGTGTACTCCTTCTCTTCAACATTTGCCACATCTTTAATCGATTTTCGAATCACATCAGAATCGCCATAAATGTGGAGCGTGAAGCGAAACTTGCTTTTTATTTCTGTATAATAAGAAAATACTTCTACATTATTTTTAGATGAAGCCTTCTGTGCATCCTCTAAAAAATCTTGAATGTTTTCGGTTGAAACTTCAAAGTTAGACGCTTTATAATAAGCTGTCGAAAAATTAAAAAGTTCACTTTGAAAAACTTCCGATTGCATAATAAATCCAAATATCAAAAAGCAAAAAAGGAAAATGTTTTTTATAATTTTCATTTATTCTAACCTCCTCTTCCATCTACTTATTTTTACACTTCAAAGGCTTGGAACGAAACAGTAAATAATTTAAAAATTTCTTATTTTTATTAAACCTTTTGTTTTAATAATTTTATCATGTATATAAATATAACTCAATTTTGTGAAGTCTATATCAAATTAAATCTTAACTTCAAATTACTCTAAACTTTCCAACTTTTAAATATTTTATTATATTTTTTCATACTTTAAATTTTCTTTTATTTTATAAATTTTCACATTGATATTTTTATAACTTTGCAGTATAATGTTCTCAAATAATTTGCAAGGAGGACTTATGAAAAAACATTTTTTTGGTAAAAAGCTTTTCTCTGTAGCTTTAGCTGTGACTTTTTCTGCTCTATCTATTAATAGTTCACATGCTGCTACATCATGGACAAGAATAGCAGGTGCAGACAGAACCGAAACTTCAATAAAAGCTGCGCAGATGCTTGAGTCAAACACTTTAGTATTTGCAAATGGAAGACAATTCCCAGATGCTCTTTCTTCTGTAAACATTTGTACTACTAAAAATGGTAAGTTGATATTAGTTAACGGAAATGAAGATTATTCTAATTTCGTTAAGGAAAATGAAATTGAAGAAGTTTATATTATCGGTGGAACTTCATCAATTTCTAAGAAGTTTGAAGAAAATTTAAAAGTAACTTCTGCAGAGGTTAAGAGACTTTCAGGTTCAGATAGATATTTGACAAATGCAAAGACTATTGAAGAATCTGAACTTCAAGAAGTTGGGGTTGCAAGTGGAGAAAACTATGCCGACGCTTTAGCTTCAACTGGTTTATTAAAGGAAAATAATGCAGGTCTTGTGCTTGTACCTCCTTCAAATAAACTTCCTGTAGAAGATGTTGTTGTTAAATACGCTTTTGGTGGAAAGTCATCTGTTGACGTTGCTGCTGAAACTGTATTTGCTGGTAAGGATAGATATGACACAGCTTTAAAGATTGCAGAAGCTACTGAAAGCTATAACCTTGCATTTGTAAATGGAGCAGACTTCCCTGATGCACTTTCAGCTGTAAACGTTGTAAATGCCAAGGGCGTTGACGTTGTGTTTGCTCCAAGGGCAAAGAGCGAAAGAACAATGTCACTATGTGAAGCTGCAGAAGAAATCTTTGTAGTTGGTGGTAACTCTTCAGTTTCTGAAGAAGCTATGGAACTTGCTATTAATGGCTATTACGAAAAAATAGTTAAGGACTTTGGCGAAGTTCAAGTTGTTGATGACGGATCAAAAACTTATTTAAGAAATGTTGAAACTGGTGAAGTAATTGTAAAGGACGAAAACAATAAGGGAATTGTAGACATTGACGGACATAGATATTTAATCAATGAAGACGGTTCTTTAAAACTTGGTTTTATTAAAGAAGGTTCTAATACTTATTATGCAAAGGCTGAAACTGGTCTTGCAAGGGGATTTTTAAAAGAAGGTCAAAAGATATATTACTTTGATCCTGTAGATTATTATATGTACCATGGTGGACCAAGAAATACTGGACTTACATGCTATTGGTTTGGTGATGACGGAGCTATAAAAGAAGGAACCAGAATGTCTGGATTTAAAAAAGACACTCCTGTTAAATGGTACATGCCTACTGCTGAAGATTTAAAAAATACTTGGCTTGAAGGTTCAAACCAACAAAATAGATTCCTTGGACAAAAAATTTCTAACTACGCTTGTGAAAGAGCTGGAATTCCTTTCAAATGGTATGGCTTCGACTTAAATGACAAATCTGGAGTTTACTGCGTTGGTGCAATTTACTCTGCCTATAAAGAAAATGGAATTGCAGTTCCAGGACCTAAAGATTGTGATGTAAAGGCAGACGGCGGATACAGGATGGTAGAAGTTCAATATAAACAAGCTCCAAAGTATGGTGGAAAATATATTAAGACAGACTTTAACAACCTACTTCCTGGAGACCTTCCTTACTCTGCAAGAAGAGCCGGACAATATAATCACGGTGCAATCTACATCGGTAAAAACGGTGGAAGACCAATGACTGCTCATGCAACACTTGCTGGTGGATTTATAATTGAAGAATACTCAAGAGTATATTCTTGGAAGTATCACGATTTACAAACTGTAAGATATTTATATGAAAAGTAATTTAAAAGGTGCTTAAGATAGACTTAGGCACCTTTCTTATTATTATTTTTTCTCTTGTCGAAGCACTTTCATAAAGGATACCATTACAAGTATCATTATGATTGCAAATGGAAATGCTACTGTTATTGAAGCTGTTTGTAACATTTGAAGTCCGCCTGCAAGTAACAATGCATATGCAAGTGCGGATTGTATAACTCCCCAAAGTATCTTGGTTTTATTTGATGGGTTTAAATCTCCATTTTCGCTTAACATTCCCAATACGAATGTAGCTGAATTTGCACTTGTTATAAAGAATGTATACAACAATACTATTGAGATAATTGACATCAATATTCCAAGTGGAAGCTGTTTAAAGACTACAAATAGTGCTGTCTCTGTCGATTTAACTGCCTTTGCAGCAATTTCTGTGCCTTGTGAAATGGCAGTTGTACCAAATATGGCAAACCACACAAAGGATCCAAGTGCTGGAATTGTAGTAACACCTGTAACAAACTCTCTTATAGTTCTACCTTTAGAAATTCTTGCAATAAAAATTCCTACAAATGGTGCCCATGCAATCCACCATGCCCAGTAGAATATTCTCCATCCATTAATCCACGTATTATCCCCAAACGGATCTATCTTCAAGCTCTCTCTTACTACTCCTGAAATATAATTTCCCATAGTGTTTACAAGTGAATTAAGTATTTGAATCTTTGGACCTATGATAAATAATAATAACATAAGTCCTCCTGCAACTATTATATTGAGATTTGAAACTTTAGATATACCTTTTTCTATTCCTGCAACTGCTGTCCACACGAATATAATTGTAAGTAAAACTATAGTTATTAGAGCAAAAAGATTGTTGTTTGGAATTCCAAATAGGAAGTTTAATCCAGAGTTTATTTGTAATACTCCAAGTCCTAAAGAAGTTGCTACTCCTGCTACTGTTGCAAATATTGCAAGTATGTCAATTATATGTCCCATTGGACCCTTTGCTTTTTCCTCTCCTATAAGCGGGATAAGAAGCGACGAAATAAGTCCAGGTTTGTCTTTCCTAAACTGCATATATGCAAGTGGTAGTGCTATTATTGTATAGCTTGCCCATGGGTGAATACCCCAGTGCATAAACGAAGAAAAAAGTGCAAAGTTTGCAGCTTCTGGACTGCCTGGTACTATTCCTTCAATTGGTTTCATAAAGTGGGAAATTGGTTCTGAAACTCCATAGAATACAAGTCCTATTCCCATACCTGCTGAAAATAGCATTGCAAACCAAGTTATGTTTGAATATTCTGGTTTATCCCCGTCTTTCCCCAATACAACCTTACCATATTTGCTGAATGCAATTCCGAAGACGAACAAAACAAAGGCAAACATGGAAAGAAGATAAAACCATCCAAACTTTGTTGTCAAAAAATCAAGAACTGAAGCTCCTACTTTACCAAACTGATTTGGGAATACGATTCCAAAAAATGCTATAAGAGCTACTATGACTAAGGATATATAAAATACTTTATTTTTATTCTTTTTCATTTTTATCTCTCTTTCTATTTTATATATGAGGACAAGGTGCTAATAAAGCACCTATCCCTCTTAAACTGCAAATACTGTTTGTTCCTTAACATCTTCAGTTAATGCATCCAATGCACGTCTAACTAATTTGTATCTCAATTTGTATTGATCTTCTCTTGATGTTGAAGGATCTCCAAATGGATATGGAATTGAGATGGTAGGTACGATTTTGTTTGCTCCTACTGTCTTAGCTACTGGCACTAAATTACATAACATAACTACAGGAAATCCTGCTTTTTCAAATTCTTTTACCATTGTTGCACCGCAACGTGTACAAGTACCTCAGGTTGATACCATTAGAATTGCATCTACGTTATCTTCTTTCATTAGAGGAATCATCTCTTTTGCCATTCTGCTGGCTTCTCCTTCAGTAGTTCCTGTACCAACTGTTGAATAGAAGTATGGATGTAATGAGCCGTAAACTTTGTCTCTTAACATATCTTTCATAACGTCAACTGGCATAATTACGTCTGGATCTGCGTCAGCTGCCGCTGGGTCAAAACCTGCATGGGTTGTTTTAAATACTCCTGCTTTTAAATCATCAATTTCAGAAATATCATAACGTCCCCATCTTGTTGCAGAGGCAGATTGAATTCTGTCAGGATTGTCTATTGGAATTATTCCTCCAGTAGTTGTAAGAGCAATTCTCGCTTTTGATAAATCCTTTATCGGTATGGCAATTGGAACTCTTTCTTTCATTTCGATTGGAAGTTCTGTTTGGAAAGCTTCTCCATTAATTTTCTTAATCAACATTTGAACTCCACGTTCTGCTGCTGTTACTGGTTCTTCAAGCCATACTTGATGTCTAACCTTGTGTCTAAAGAATCCTTCTTCTTTATAACCTCCAACTTTTTCTCCCTTAAGCAATTTATTTGCATAGTTAGTCATTGCTTTAACATCTTTTCTCATACTTCCTGCAGAGTTTCCTCCTGGAAAGATTACCAATGTGTTTCTAAACATTTCAACTCCAGGATTTTCTTCATGCATTGAAGTTATAGCTGGTTTTTTAAGCTCTTCTTCAACTGCTTTACATACTCCACCACAAGCAAAACCATATCTTCCTGCTTGAAAAGCTGGTCCTGCAACTAACATGTCAAAATCCAAATCTTTTATCAATTCGATGATTTCTTTAAATGCTTTTTCTTTATTTTCTGCAACGTAGTTATCACCACAAATGATAGTATGTGTTATTTCTGCATCTTCTAAATTTTTATTAAAAGCAAGACCTGGACCAACTGCTCCTTCAACAAGCTTTGGAGCTACTGAAGCTGTATCTTCTCCTCCAAGTCCACCAAAAAATTGATTTATATAGTGTATTACTTTTTTCATCTCTTCACCTAAAATCCTTTCATGGTCTTTGGTGACCAACCTGCAATTTGATCGCCACAGAACATAGCATTGTTTTCCATTATTATAGAACCATTTTCTCTAACTGAAGGTCCCAACTTTTCGTCATCTGCCCAACCACCAGAAAGTCCGTCTCTTCCTAAAGATTCAAGCTCTCCAAAAACTTCATCTGCAGCTTCAAGTTCGATAAGTTCAGAGACATTTCCTGTGGAAACAAGAGCATCCGCTTTTTCATCAAGCACTACTAAAGGTTGAGAAGCTCCGTCTCTACCTGTAGCCTCATTGGAAATACCAACGGTCTTAACTGAAACATCTTCAAGTCCAGCTATTACTCTTACATAATCTGTATCTGGATTACCGTAACCTTCTTCTGTAACGATTGCCGCGTCAACTCCAAGGGCTTCCGCTAAGTTAGATACAAATATTGCTGATCTTTCTTTCTGTTCCAAGGATACATTTAAATTTGACATAATTACACCAATGAAGTTTATCGTTTTCCCATGTTCTTTATAAAGCTCTTTTATAATAGGGAAATTTTGCATATCATATGTTGCCCATTTAGAAGAAGATGGCATAAATGATCCTGATATGATTGCACCATCAAGTACTTCATTTGGATTCATATATGTTGGAACAAAGTGATTTAAATCCCATCCATAAAGTAAATCATTATAACCCATTGCTTCCATTTGAGATTGAGGTTGCATTACAAGTGCCACTCTTGGAAGTGAATCAGTCTTTTCATCTTTACATGCAAGACCTTCAAATACATATTCTTCTACATCTTCTGGAGTCTTGTCTACAACTGTCTTTCCTAAATATTCTGCAAGTTTGTGGGTTGCAAGTCTTATAGCTCGATTCTTTTTTTGTTGTTCATGTCTTTCAAAGTCTTCATTAGTATCTGCTATGATACATATGTTAATAAGATTTCCAAAGTAGGTATACTTTTGTCCTTCTCCAAACATATCTACAAGTCCATCACCAAAACTTCCCATGTGCATTCCGACACCCATGACAGAAACTCCCTTAAGTGCATGAAGAACTCCTTCCCCTGCTTTTTCAACTTTTCCAGTTACTCCAGGAAATACTGAACGTCCATCAAGTCTTACCCTTGGTTCAGCAGCTTCTTTAATCGGAACTATTCTAATTCTCTCTCCAGGTCTTGCAATTTTAATTTCTACTTCTGTTATGCATTCATCTTCTCTGATGAAATTTTCCGCTTCCTCTTTGTTAATTGAGAGGATACCGTTTTCAAACTTGGTCTCATCACCAAACACAACATCCTTTACATGGAAGTTGCCTATTTCAAGTTTTTTCATTAGAAACCTCCTCTTTATTTTACGACTTCGCCATCAGCGATTAATATATAATCATGATTATGATATTAATATACCATTGTTCTAATCAAAATGCAATAGCGATTATAAAATAATCACGTTTATTTTTTAATGCTGTAATATATTACATTGATAAATAAAGGTTTTCCTGTTATGTAAAGTATTAAAAGAATTTTTTATTCTATAATTATGGCAAAGAAAAAACCCAGAGTAGTTCTCTGAGTTCTATAAATTCTATTTTTTTGGTATTAAAAAATCCAAATATTTTTTAAATTTTTCTAAGTTTTCTTCTCCTATCTCCTCATTTTTTTCTACTTCGTCCAATAGACTTTTAAATAAGCGTATCACCATGGAGTCTACGAGTTTACCCTCTTCTTCATTCATAAGTCCACCTTTTATAATGTCTTTCATTAAAACCATGGATCTTGATGACAGGTCTCCTTGTCTAAGCATATTTTCAATAACTTCTCTTTGTGTATTTATCTCTCCAGGTATTGACTCTGGAAATAGTTCATAATACTCTTTTAAAACTGGTTCTATATCTTCATAAATCTGTTTAAAGAAAATTATTCTAAAATAAGTTGGATATTTAAAAGCTTGTAGGGCAAATACTTCCCATACATATTTGTACTTGCTGATAGGGTCTTTAAATTCCTCATGGGTATATGATAATGTCTCTAAGTATTTTTGCATATATGACATTACTGAAAAGAACTTTAGCTCATCTAAGTTCTTAAAATAATTATATATAGTTGCACTATTATATCCTGCTTTGTCTGCAACTTTTCTAATTGTCACATTATCTATACCCTCGTTGTCGATAATATCTGTAGTTGCATCTATGAAAATCTGATACATTCTTCTCTTTTGTATCATTCTATTGCTGAGTTGTTTAGTCAATTTCTCACATCCTTATTTTATTAATTATATCATTAAATTTAAAATGAAAGAATAAGGATGTACTTTTTTATTAATTAAAGGTAAAGCGCCATGAGTATGGCATCACCATAATTTCCGTTTTGGTCTTTAAAGTAATCTTCATAATATCCAATCCTATCAAATCCAAATCTCTCATAGAGTCCAATGGCAGCTTTATTGTCCGCCCTTACGTCTAAATCCACGATTTCAATATATGGATTTTCCACGCAGTAGTCTAACATGGCTGTTATCATCTGTCTTCCAATTCCCATATTCCAATAATCTTTTAGTACAAAAATTCCCAATGTTACTCTATGTCCTGATTTTGAATTTATATCATTTCCCTGTAATGTACCAACTGAAACTATTTTCCCATCTAAAACTCCAACTAACATAAGTCCCGTCTTTGAATGGTTATAACCTTCGATTAAAAACTTTTCTTCTGTAACTGTATAGTTTTTCAAATTACTCATGGTTACTATTAAATTATCTGATTCTGTTACTGCTTTTTTTATGCAGTCTAAAATTTCCTGTGCTTGTTGTGGCTTTGCCTTTTCTATAATAAGATTCATTTTATCACCTATGTAAAAGAATATAATAAAAGGACTCTACTTGCAATTAAAAATAGAATCCCTCCGCTTGATATCTTAAGTTGTATAGAAAAGATAGAAGCCCTTCTTCGTTTTCAAATTCTTCTTTAAGTTTTTTTAAATCCTGTAGTCTAAGTCTCTTATCAAGAAGTGCCAATGCAATTTTGCATGGATTTTTTGAGTTAATGGCCATTTCTATATCAAGATTCGAAGCCACTTCAAAGTCTTTTTTTAATTCTCTAAAATCAAATCTATTGCCGTTTTTACTACATTCTTTTATAAACTCACTGTAGAGTATCTCCTCTCCATCTACGGTTAAAAAGATTTTTTCTTCCGGATTAAAGTTTACTCTACCCTTCAAACTGTCACATATAAAATCGTTATTCAATTTATCACCTCTTCAATATAATATTTCCAAAAATACTGCTATTACTGCAAAAAATATCATTATTTCGCTAACCAGCTTAAAGGTCTTCATCTTCCTTACCTCCTTTTATATATTATTACCTTTATGTGTAAAAGTACTTTGAAAGAATTGTAAAAAGTATGTAAGATTTTAATTGACCTTTATCTACTGCGATATTTTATCCTTTTTCGGCAACTTTTTATTGACTTACGATAAATTTTTGTTATAATTTAATAAAAGGGAGGTTCTTATGAAAAAACTTTACTGTAGATCTTTACAACTGATATCTATTATTTTAATAATTTTTATAGCATTTTCTCTTTTAGAGCTTTTGCCCGCAGGAATTGACTTGGTTTTTAAAAATAGTTATAGAGGTAAACTTATTTGGAACATAGTTGCATGGATTGAACTCATGCCAATCCTCTACTGTGGATATATGTGTATATGTATTTATGAAAATATTCATAATGGAAAAGTCTTTACTTCGGAAAACCTTAATAAATTAAAAATCATAAGGCTTACAATAATTGTCAATATTTTTATTGTTCTTATATGTAACCTGCTTGCTGGAGTGCTTTCGTTACAAAATATGTATTTGTTGATTATTAATATAACTTTTTTGCTTATTTTAGCAATGTCTTATGCTGCCCTGTCACTTATTTGCATCTTGATGTATGACGCTGTTAATCTTCAAGACGACAGTGACTTAACTATTTAGGTGATACTATGATTAGAGTAAATATTGATGTGATGCTTGCGAAGAGAAAGATGTCTGTGACTGAACTTTCTGAAAAGGTGGGTATAACCATGGCAAATATATCCATTTTGAAAAATGACAAGGCAAAAGCAGTTCGCTTTGATACCTTAAGTAAAATCTGTGAAGCTTTAGACTGTCAGCCTGGAGATATTTTAGAATATGTGGAGGACTAATATGAAAAATTTTTTAAAGAAAAATTTTATGAATTTTGAGAATACTCTTTTACGATTCCCTGTGTCAACTTTTATGGGACTTGTAATCGGTGTGCTAATTTGTTTAGTGATGGATGACTACTCATTTTCACAAAAACTAATCGGATATGTTACGACATCCTTAGTCGGACTATTTGTGTTTATTTTTATCGAAATTTTAAATGGAAAATTTAACAAAAAACCAACCGAACTTTCTGGAATGTTAAGTTATATTCCGGGAATTGTCATAGTATTTTTGACATACCAGTTTATGGGAAGGACTTGGGATTTTGAATTTTCCAAAAACTATATTTACTTTTTTGGACTATGTTTTTTCTTTATCTCACTTAGTCTGATTGCTGAAAAGTATAACAACCCTAAAAACCATGAGTTTTATGTGTATAGAATTATCCGTTCACTTTTTATTTCAACACTACTTTCTATTGTAGTTTGGCTTGGAGTGTCACTAATAATATTTTCTATATTCATGCTATTTGGATTAAGGGGAATGGACGAATACATTTTAAAGGCCATGGCGCTAACACTTGGCACTTTGAACTTGTGGATGTTTTTAAACAATTTCCCAAGTGAGTCAAATGAAGATTTATGGGAAGAGCCAAGTTTTGGACTTAAGATTTTAAATAATATTTTAATTCCAATCGAAATTATCTTTAGCTTTGTTCTTATAGCATACTTTATAAAGATTATTTCTCAAGGTGTTATGCCCCTTAGAATTGTATGCTACTTGGCTTTGGTATATGGAATACTCGCCTTCTTTATAATATTTTTCAGCCCGGAAAGACGAAAGAATTCAAATAAACTTATAAGATTTTATTTACCTGTTACTTCTCTTGTATTTTTAGGGCTAATGTACTACACCATGGGTCATAGAATAGCTCACTTCGGTCTTACAGAAAACAGATATTATGTTATAGTTATCGGAATATACCTAACTTTGTTTATGGTTTATAACATGATTTTTAATAGAAAAAGTAATGTGATTTCTATTGCTGTACTTTCTATATTTATACTAATAACCACCCTTGGACCAATAAATAGCTACAACATGGCTTTAAATAGTCAAGCTAAGCGTTTTGATAAAATTCTTAAAGATAACAATATTTCTTTAGATAAGAGTGATGTTGATGTTTCTAAGCTTAGTAAGGCAGATAAAAATAATTTGTCTTCAATTTTGAATTATTTTAAGCATAGGGATGAGCTTGGTAGGTTACAAGAGAATAGGAAGATAGATCTTACTAAACTTCAAAGAGAAGTTGGCGAAAAAATAATTATGGAAAATTATCAAATTTATCACTATTCAAGACTTGACTCCATGGATATATCTTCTTTCAAGGAGATGAAGAGGGTTTCAAGTGATGCCGTAAGTGAATTTAAGGTAGATGTTCAAGATGAAAAGGTCATTTTTAGTTTTAACGGCGAGGAACTATCATATGACATTGATGAACTTTCAAAAATACTTGAAAAATTAAGTGGAGAAAAACCATTTGAAATAGATTTTGTTCAAAATGAAAACGTAAAAGTTTTTCTAACAGAACTTAATGTCCCTTATAATGCCGAATCTGAAGATTATGGATTAGGATATTTTGAAGGCTATATCTTCAAATAACAATGGTACAATTTAGCGTTTTGTAGTAAACTTAATATGTATTTTGAATATTAGGGGGACATATGAACATCGGTTTTGATAAGGATAAATATATTGAGTTACAATCGAAAAATATTAGAAAGAGGATAGAGCAGTTTGATAACAAGCTTTACCTTGAATTTGGTGGAAAGCTATTTGATGACTACCACGCCTCCAGAGTTTTGCCTGGATTTGAACCAGATATAAAACTTAGACTCCTCATGGAACTTTCTAAAGAAATTGAGATAATCATAACCATTAATGCTAAGGATATTGAAAAGAATAAGGTTCGAGGTGACCTTGGTATCACATATGATATTGAACTACTGCGCCTTATTGACTGCTTTGAAAAATATGGACTGTACGTTGGTTCAGTTGTTATTACCCAATACACTGGACAACCAGGAGCGGACCTTTTTAAAGAACGCCTTACAAATCTTGGCATAGATGTATACACTCACTATATTATAGAAGACTATCCTTCCGATATTACAAATATTGTGAGCGAAAAGGGATTTGGAAAAAACGAATATATAAAGACAACAAAGCCTTTAATCGTTGTAACTGCACCAGGGCCTGGAAGTGGAAAGATGGCAACCTGTCTTTCACAACTCTACCATGATCAAAAAAGAGGTATTAGGGCGGGATATGCAAAGTTTGAAACCTTTCCAATATGGAATCTTTCACTAAAACATCCAATCAACTTGGCATATGAAGCGGCAACTGCAGACCTTAACGATATAAATATGATTGATCCCTATCACCTTGAACACTACGGCGAAACAGTGGTGTCATACAATAGAGACGTTGAAATATTCCCAGTATTAAAGGCCATGTTTGAAATGATATACGGAAGTTCTCCATACTATTCCCCTACTGACATGGGCGTGAATATGGCAGGATTTTGCATATCAGATGACGAGGCTTGTAAAGAAGCTTCAAAACAGGAGATTATCAGAAGATACTATGAAGCTTTAAATGAATATGCTAAGGGTAGAATAAATCATTCTGTGGTCTATCGAACCGAACTTTTAATGAAACAGCTAAAGCTTACCCCTGAAGACAGACCTGTTGTTACAGCGGCAATGAAAAGAGCTTCTGAAACAGGATTTGCTGCCGCTGCAATGGAACTTTCTGACGGCCATATAATTACAGGAAAGACTTCTGATTTGCTCGGTCCTTCTGCAGCACTTATATTAAATGCACTAAAGTATCTTGCAGAAATTGACGATCCAGTGCATCTTATATCGCCTGAAGCAATTGAACCAATCCAAAAGCTGAAAATAGATTATCTTGGAAGCAAAAATCCAAGACTTCACATAGACGAAACACTAATAGCACTTTCTATATCAGCAGCAAATGATAAAAAAGCACAACTTGCTCTGGACCAAATACCTAAGCTGAAAAATGCTCAAGTTCACATATCTGCGATGCTTGGTTCAGTGGATAAGAAGCTATTCAAAAAACTTGGAATCCAAGCAACCTGTGAATCAGTATTTGAAAATAATCCTATATATATTTAAAGTCGAAGTTAATTCTTCGGCTTTTTTTGGGTAAAAATAAGCAGGAGGATATTATGAAAAAGCTTTACTTAGAGCAAAAGATATTTAAAATAGAAGATCACTATGAAATCTTTGATGAAAATGAAAGTCCTGTTTATAATGTTGATGAAGAATTTCGATTTTTAAAAAAATATTTTGAAATTACCAATAATAAAACCGGCGAAGTTACGACAATAGAAAAACAAATTAGTTTCTTCCTTCCAGAGTATAACGTAACTTTTCCAAATAAAAAGAAGATTACCTTACAAAAACAATTGGCATTTTTCAAAAAATCAATATATGTGTTACCTTGTTCTGAAAATATTAGAATTGAAGGAGATGTTTTCTTCCTCGATTTTCAAATTCTAAAAGACGAAGAGCTAATTGGATATATTGAAAAAGGATTTTTTAGACTTAGAGACTGTTACACCTTAAATATAGTCAATGAAGAATTTGAAGAACTAATTGTCGCAACTATGATTGCTGTAGATAATATAAAGGATTTAGAACAGGCAAATCAATAAAACTATGTGACTAAAGTAAACAAGAGAATTTATACTCAAGTTAGATATTTTCTATATCTCTTTTTATAAAATCATAGGGTTTTACTAAATATTATACAATTTAGCCTTTAACTTGTGATACTATTATAATATAAAACAAAGGAGGATAAAAATGGATGTAGTACTAACCCCAACAGAAATTATTTTAAGACTTTTAATATGTTCACTAATAGGATTTATAGTTGGACTTGATAGAGAAAAACACTCATCAGCTGGAGTAAGAACTCATATGATACTTGCAGTTGGTGTCTGTGTAATAACTTTGGTTCAAGTAGATATGACAGAAGAGGCCATTAGGTGGAACATGAAAAATCCTGAATATATTGGTGTAATCGGTGCAGATACTGCAAGACTTACTGCCCAAATCATATCAGGTATCGGCTTTTTAGGATCCGGTCTTATTTTAGTTAGAAATAAAATAACAGTCGATGGAATGACATCTGCAGTTTCACTGTGGTCAGTTGCAAGTATATGTATAGCCGTAGGATATGGCGAATATGTGGTATCTCTACTTGGAAGTGGATTTTTAATCCTTATACTAACAGTGTTGAATCATAAAAAACTAAATAGAGGAATAATGAGACTAAAGATTAGTTTCAAGGGAAAGAAAATTAATAGAAATAATCTGGAAACTTTTTTAAAGGAATACCACAGTGAAATAAAAAATTATACTATGGAAAATATCATGAATAATGGTACTAACGAATATAGATATGTATTTGAAATAGAGTATCGTGGATTCGTAGATAAAATGAAATTTATAGATAGCTATATTGAAAAAAATAAAGACGTAAATTATATTGAGTTAAATTAAAAAATATATAAGTAAAGCACCTGGCGTTATGACCTGGTGCTTTTTAATAATCAATATTTAAGGAATAAAAATTCCTATACTTGATGCAAAACCTATAAGACCTATCCCCAACAGTATTAAGTTCAATAGAAATATTATATTGTCCTCAGGGGTTTTCATATCCCTATTTTTAAATAAGTGAGATCCTCCAAGGCCTATGGCTATTAGGGAATAAATAAGTATAAATACTACTAAAATTTCCATATTGTCCTCCGTTTTTAATATCTACTGCCTATAATCCTATTGTAATACCTTTCTACTATGAACTTTTTTGGGTATCCTAATAAAAATACCTACCTTTTTATTTATATTTATTATACCCCACAATATTTTTTTGTCAATGTAGAATCAACTTATTTTATTACATTAACAAAGCACCCGGCTGATACCGAGTGCTTTATTTTTAAATCTTTATTTTTCTAATAGCTCTATCAATTTTTCTTCAATATAGTCATCCATTGGCTTTCCTGCAATTGTAATCTTTTCATTGTCGAAGATGTCAACCATTATCTTGAAGAAGTTTATAATTAGACGGTTTTCATCAATATAATATTCATCTAAATGTCCTGGAACAAATACTATTTCTATTTTTTCGTATCTGTCTTTGTTAGGATGTTTGTTTACCACTTCAAGGAACTTGTCTGAGTGAAGTTGCTTTACAGGTGCTACCATAAGATCTGTAAATCCTAAATCTTCCATCATCCACATATTGTTGTTCCAGAATTTTCTTTCTGATTTTGTAGTGTCAGATAAAAGCTCTCTGTTTGAAATTGAAGAAAGAACTCTTCTTGCTTCTTCTTCAGTAAACTCATCATTGTAAACATACTTCATGTCATCCATTGAAGCTACTGATCTAATGTAGTCTTCTCCTGTCTTTTCTCCTTCGCTACTTGCTTGCCAAAAATATAATAGAGATTCTATTATATCTAAGTTTGTCTTAATACTCTTTGCCATTTTTTCCTCTCCTTATCAAATCAAATATTACTTCACTATATATTATACTACTAATTTTCTTATTTTTTAGCCCAAGATAAAGAATATGTCACAGCTTTTCTCCATCTTTCTATTTTTTCCATTCTAATTTCATCACTCATATTCGGTTTAAATATTACTTCTTTAATGTCCGTCTGCTTTATCTCGTCAAGATTTTTATAATATCCCTTACCAAGGGCAGAGATTAAAGCTGCTCCCAGTGCGGTAGTCTCTGTAAGGCTTGGCCTAATTACATCTACCCCAAGAATATCAGCTTGAAACTGCATAAGAAAATTATTGTTACTTGCACCACCATCAACTTTTAAAAGATGGATTTTGTCCTTTAAATCTTTTTCCATTACTTCTATAACATCTCTTGAAAGATACGCCATTGATTCAAGGGTTGCACGAATGATGTGATATTTATTTACTCCCCTTGTTATTCCAACTATTGCTCCCCTTGCATATTGGTCCCAATATGGTGCACCAAGTCCTGTAAAGGCAGGTACTACATAACAGTCATTGGTGTCTTCAACCTTTGACGCCATGTATTCTGAGTCTTCTGATGTATCGATAATTCTAAGTTCATCCCTTAGCCATTGTATTGCTGAACCTGCAACGAAAATCGAACCTTCTAAGGCGTAGTCCACCCTGTCTTCAAGTCCCCAGGCAATTGTGGTAACCAGTCCATGGTCTGAATAAACTGGAGTATCTCCAGTATTCATAAGTAAAAAGGCACCTGTTCCATAGGTGTTTTTACAATCCCCTTTTTGGAAACAGTTTTGTCCAAACAAGGATGCCTGTTGGTCACCAAGCACTCCAGTTATTGGAATCTCTCCTCCCATATATGACTTGTCACAGTATCCAAAGTCTCCTGCTGATGTTCCAACTTCTGGAAGAATTTCCTTTGGTATGTCCAAGAGTTTTAATATCTCCTCATCCCATTTGAGTTCCTTTATATTGTATAGCATGGTTCTACAGGCATTTGATTTCTCAGTCTTGTGGACCTTTCCTCCAGTTAGTTTCCAGATTAAATAGCAATCAACTGTACCAAAGAGTATTTCACCTCTCTCCGCCTTTTTTCTTGCACCTGGAACATTATCAAGAATCCATTTTATCTTTGTTGCGGAAAAATATGCATCGGGAACAAGTCCAGTCTTGTCTTTTATCATCTGAGTATAGCCTTCTTTTTTTAGCTCATCACAATAATCTGCAGTCCGTCTACATTGCCAAACTATTGCATTATAAATTGGCTCCCCTGTATTTTTATCCCATAATATGGTAGTTTCTCTTTGGTTTGAAACGCCAATGGATATAATATCCTTCCAAGTTACTCCAAGCTTTGACATTGCTTCCACGCAACAACTTACTTGGGTAGCCCATATATCTGTAGGATCCTGTTCCACATATCCAGGATGTGGAAAAATCTGTCTTATTTCCCTTTGTGAAACTGATTTCACTTCTCCTCTTTCATTAAATAATATACACCTGCTACTTGTCGTACCAGCATCTATTGCCATAAAATACTTTTCCATATTTCACCTCTTTTTATATTATACAGGATTTATCAATTTATTAGTATTATTTTCACTTTATTAACTTAAAGGTAGTTGATAAATTTTATAATTTGTGAAATAATATGTATAGTGAGTAGGGGATAAATGTTTCATTAATGCATTTACTTTGAAAACATTTTCACAATATAGGAGGGGTGTTTATGAACTTTGCATTTGACTATGAAGCAAATGCTGAAAAGTTAGTAGAGTTTGAAGGCTTTATTGACGAAAAGAAGAAACAAAAGGGTTCTCTTATGACCATACTACATAAGGGCCAAAGTTTATTTGGATATTTGCCTATAGAGATTCAACAAATCATTTCAAAAAAGACAGGTATTCCCATTGCGGAGATATATGGTGTAGTTACTTTTTATTCCCAATTCTCTTTGATTCCAAAAGGTAAACACGATATTGGAGTTTGTCTTGGTACCGCATGCTATGTTAGGGGTGCTCAAAGTATTTTAAATGAAGTTTGTGATAACTTAGGTATTGGAGTAGGTGGAACAACTCCTGACTTGAACTTCTCTATTCAAGCTACAAGATGTATAGGAGCTTGTGGGCTTGCACCTGTTATGACTATAAGCGGAGACGTTTATGGCAAACTTAAAAGTTCCGATGTGAAAAAGATTTTGGATTCTTATAGAGAAAAAGAAGAGGTGAATAGTTAATGAACTTAAAAGAATTGTTAGAAATTAAGGATAAGACATTACCTCAAATGGCTTTAAGATCCAATCTTTTTGAGGATGTTAACAGTATTTATGAAAAACAAGTTCTTGTTTGTGGTGATACTGGATGTAGATCTTCCCATTCAGAAGTTATTGAAAAGGAAATACGTGAAGCTATTTCAAAAGCTGGAAAAGAAAAATCCATTGACGTTGTAAGGGTTGGATGTTTTGGTCTTTGCGAAGCTGGTCCTATTGCAATAGTATATCCTGGTGGAAAGTTCTATGCATATCTTAAAGAAGGTGACGGAACAAGAATAGCTGAAGAAGACTTACTTGGTGGAAAAACTGTAGAGGAACTTATCTATAAAGAAACTTTAACTGACGATGTTTTAAAGTCAATATATGAAACCTCATTTTATAAAAAGCAAAAGAAAATCGCCCATAAAAACTGTGGTTTAGTAAATCCTAACTCTATAGAAGAGTACATAGCTTTAGACGGTTACAGAGGTTTGGAAAAGGCTTTAACTAAGATGACTCCTCAAGAAGTCATAGACGAAATCAAAGAAAGTGGACTTAGAGGTCGTGGGGGCGGTGGATTCCCTACAGGTTTAAAATGGCAATTCACTCATGATGCACAAAATGACATCAAGTACGTTATATGTAACGCTGACGAAGGCGACCCTGGTGCATTCATGGACAGATCCATCCTTGAAGGTGACCCATATGCAGTTATTGAAGCAATGACGATAGCAGCCTATGCAATTGGTGCACATCAAGGTTATATTTACATTAGAGCCGAATATCCATCAGCTGTTGCACTACTTGAAAAGAGTATTGAAAGAGCAAGAGAGCACAACTTAATGGGCAAGAATATATTGGGAACTGACTTCTCATTTGAACTTGAACTTAGACTTGGTGCTGGAGCTTTCGTATGTGGTGAAGAGATGGCTCTTATAGAATCAATTGAAGGTAAGAGAGGTATTCCAAGAAACAAACCTCCTTTCCCTGCAAATGAAGGACTTTGGGGTAAACCAACCCTTATCAACAACGTTGAAACCTATGCAAATGTGGCTCAAATTATATTTAGAGGCGCAGACTGGTTTAACAAGATTGGTACTGAAAAATCTAAAGGTACAAAAGTATTTACTTTAGGTGGAAAGATTAAGAGAACTGGTATTATAGAAGTTCCAATGGGAACAACTTTAAGAGAGATTATCTACGATATCGGTGGCGGTATTATAAATGATAAAGAATTTAAGGCAGTTCAAACTGGTGGACCTTCTGGTGGATGTATAACTAAGGACTACCTTGACACTCCTATTGATTACGATAACTTAACAGCTCTTGGCTCTATGATGGGTTCAGGTGGAATGATCGTAATGGACGAAGACACTTGTATGGTTGATATCGCAAGATTCTTCCTTGAATTTACTGTTGATGAATCATGTGGTAAATGTACTCCATGTAGAGAAGGTACTAAGAGAATGCTTGAAATCTTAGAAAAGATTACTGAAGGAAATGGAACTCTTGAAGACATTGACAGACTTGAAGAACTTGGAAATATAATTAAAGTATCTTCTCTTTGTGGTCTTGGTCAATCAGCTCCAAACCCAGTTCTTTCAACCTTAAGATACTTTAGAGATGAGTACGAAGCCCATGTTGTAGATCATACATGCCCTGCTCATCACTGTAAAAACCTGTTGAATTACTTCATAACTGATGCATGTATAGGATGTACAAGATGTAAGAGAGAATGTCCTGTTGACTGTATAGAGGGAGAAGTTAAAAAACTTCATGTTATAGATCAAGAAAAATGTATAAAGTGTGGCAACTGTAAACAAGTTTGTCCTAAACAAGCTATTGTTTTTAAATAGGTGATAAATATGAAATTTATTAGTTTAACTATTGATGATAAGCCTGTGAGAGTCTTAGAGGGAACTAATTTAGTAGAAGCTGCAAAAAGAGCTGGCATAAAAATCCCAACTCTATGCTATAGCAAAGAGCTTCCAGTTGTTTCTTCATGTCGTATGTGCCTTGTTAAAGTAGAAGGTTTTAATAAGCTTGTAACAGCATGCTCAACTCCTGCCACTGAAGGTATGGTAGTTCATACGGAAACTGAAGAGATTGTACAAATTAGAAAGAATTTACTAAGGCTTTACTTGGATAATCATCCGTCTGACTGCTTAACCTGTTCTAAAAATGGTAATTGTGAACTTCAAGACCTTGCATATAGATATGATGTTAAATTTAGAGTTCACGATGGTGCAAGGAGAGGTAGCGAAAAGGCAGAGTTTACTGACACTTCCAGCCCATATATCTTAAGGGACGAATCTAAGTGTATTCTATGTGGAAGATGTGTTAGAACTTGTGCAGTAGTTCCAGATAGAAATATTTTACAGTTTGGAAACAGAGGTTTTTCTACAAAAATAATAGCAGACTATGACACAAGTCTTGAAAAATCAGGTTGTGTTTCCTGTAATAGATGTGTTGTAGAATGTCCTGTTGGTGCTCTTGTTGACAGAAGAGCTTACCGCAAGGGAAGAACATGGGAAAGAACTATTAAGGAAGTTAAATGTAAATCCTGTGACTATGGCTGTAATATGAAACTTATTATGGATAAAAACAAGGTCGTTGCTGTTGAAGCTGCAAGCCCACAAAATGGAAGACCTCTTTGCTTAAAGGGAAGACTATTAACAGAACTTGAATATGTTGACCTTCCTGAAAAGCCATATAAGAAATTTTACCATGATGAAGGTAACGAATTTGAACAAGTTACTTGGGCAAAGGCTTTAAATTTAGACAATGTTTATGAAAAGATGAACAAACTTGATGAGGTAGAAAATGAATAGAGAAGATTTTAAAAAAGTTATAGAATTTGCAATCGGCGAAGAAGAAAAGTCCTATGACTTCTATATGAAAGCCGCTGATAAAATAGAAGATAAACTCCTTCACAAAACCTTTGTAGATTTGGCAAATGAAGAACTTGAGCACAAAAAGTTCTTAGAAGCCTATAGGGACAATGAAGGTGAATCAATGAGTCTAAGCGAACCTGTTGATTATGAAATCGCTGAAACACTTGACGCTCCTGAACTTAGTGTCGACATGAGTTTCCCTGATGCAATAGCTCTTGCTATAAAAAGGGAAGAAGATGCAATGCTAATGTATGGCGCTTTAAGAGATTCAGCTCATGAACAGGAAAAGAAAGAAGTATTTACAAATTTAAAAAACATGGAAAAACTTCACAAGACAAGACTTGAAGAAATGTATATAAATGTAGGTTATAGAGAAATTTGGTAAGGTGAGAATATGATAAAACTCAATATTGACGGAGTGGATATCGAGGTTAAGGAAGGCACTTTACTGCTTGACGCCTGTAGACAAGCTGGCGCGAGAATCCCTACTCTTTGCCACGACGACAACCTATCCCACTTCGGTGGTTGTAGAATGTGTGTCGTTGAAGTAGAGGGCTTTAGAAATCTCGTAGCCACATGTTGCACTACAGCAACTGACGGAATGGTAGTTAGGACAAATACAGAACTTGTTCAAAAGACAAGGAGAACCGTACTTGACTTACTACTTTCAAACCATCCAGTTGAAGACTGCTTAACCTGTGATAAAACAGGCCACTGCGAACTTCAAAATTTGGCTTATGAATTTGATGTAAGACCAACTTTTGAAGGAGAAAAGAAACACTATGAAGTAGAGGCAAGAAACCCTGTACTTTTAAGAGATCAATCAAAATGTATACTATGTGGTAAATGTGTAAGAGTATGTAAAGAAGTACAAGTTACCACTGCAATAGACTTTGTTTCAAGAGGCTTTAACTCAAAGATAGCAGCAGGTTTTGACCTACCTCTTTCAGATGAAAACTGTAGATTATGTGGTCAATGTATATCAGTATGTCCTACAGGTGCTATTATAAACAAGCACTTCATAGGAACAAGACCATGGGAAATAGATAAAAAAGTTAGAACAACCTGTCCTTTCTGTGGTACTGGATGTACTTTTGACTTAAATGTTAAAGATGGTAAGGTAATTGGCGTAACTCCTACTGCTGATGCCGTTGTTAATGGAACTTCACTATGCGTTAAAGGACGAAGCCATATCGACTTAATAAATAGTCCCGACAGATTAAAGACTCCTCTAAAAAAAGTTAATGGGGAATTTGTACCTATCTCTTGGGACGAAGCCATAAGCACAATTGCAGATAAATTCTTAGATATAAAAGAAGAATACGGTGGAGACGCATTTGCAGGGCTTTCTTCTGCAAGAACTACCAACGAAGACAACTACGCATTCCAAAAATTTATGAGAGTTGCCCTTGGTACAAATAACGTTGACCACTGTGCAAGGACCTGACATGCTCCTACAGTTGCAGGTCTTGCAACAACACTTGGTAGTGGAGCCATGACTAACTCCATTGAAGAAATCGACAATGCCGATGTGCTTTTCGTAATCGGATCTAATGCAACAGAAGCTCATCCTATTATTGGTAATAAGATGAAAAGGGCTGTTAAATACAATGGCTGTAAGCTTATTGTAATAGACCCAAGAAGAACCGAACTTGCATCCATGGCAGATGTTTGGTTGCCTTTAAACTCAGGCTCTGATGTAGCTTTAATCAACGGTCTTATGAAGATAATCATAGATGAAGATTTAATTGATCATGAATACATTGAAGAAAGAGTTGAAGGTTTTGAAGAATTAAAAGAAGTAGTTTCAAAATACGATAGAGAAAAAGTTGAAAAGATAACTGGAATAGACTATGACAAGCTTGTTGAAGCTGCCCATATCTATACATCATCTAAAAAGGCTGGAATCTTCTATACATTAGGTATTACAGAACATACAAATGGTACAGAGAATGTTATGTCCCTTTCAAACCTTGCCCTTATAACAGGCCATGTAGGATTTGAATCAGCGGGAGTTAACCCTATAAGAGGACAAAATAACGTTCAAGGTGCCTGCGATATGGCTGCACTTCCTAACAACTTCCCAGGATATGCAAATGCATACGATGAAGATACCATCCAAAAATATGAAAAGATTTGGAATACAAAATTAACCAGAAATAAAGGATATAGAATTCCTGAAATGTTCGACAATGCCCACAAAGGCAACGTCAAGGCAATGTATATAATGGGAGAAGATCCAGTACTATCAGACCCTAATGCAAACCATGTAAAGGCTGCCCTTGACAATTTGGACTTCTTAGTTGTTCAAGATATCTTTATGACTCCTACAGCAACTCATGCTGACATAGTTCTTCCTGCAACTTGCTATGCAGAAAAAGACGGAACTTTCACTAATACTGAAAGAAGAGTTCAAAGAGTCAGAAAAGCAGTAAATCCTCCTGGACAAGCAAGACTTGACTGGAAGATTATATCAGATATCGCAAAAGCAATGGGAGTTAACGGCTTTGACTTTAAGACATCAGAAGATGTATTCAATGACCTAAGAAAAGCTGCCGTATCCTATGCAGGTATGACCTATGAAAGAATAGACAAAAATGGTCTACAATGGCCATGTCCAACAGTTAAACATCCTGGAACAAAATATCTACACAAGGGTATCTTTGCAAGGGGCGTTGGAAAATTAATGCCAGCAGAACACAAGGACCCTGCAGAATTAGTTTGCGACGAATATCCTATCTTACTGGCAACAGGTAGAATGTTATACCACTACAATGTTATGACCAGAAAGTCAGATACATTAAACAACATCAGACCATGTGAACTTGCAGAAATTCATCCAATAACCGCTAAAGAATATGGACTTGTTGAACATGATGTAATAGAAGTTAAGTCAAGAAGGGGAAAACTTTGGACAAGAGTTACAGTTACAGACAGAGTTAAACCAGGTATGCTTTGGATGACATTCCACTTCTGGGAGTCTCCAGTTAATGAGCTTACAAACGACGCTTACGATCCAATTACAAAGACTGCAGAATACAAAGTTGCGGCGGTAAATATTAAAAAGTCCGATCACGAACCAGATAATTTAGTATTACCAGATTATTTGGACGACGTTGAACTTGTAACAGAATAAAATAAAGCTGTCGGGATATCTCGACAGTTTTGTTTCAACAATTTATTTTGTATTTTTTCTTATTATGATAATATTTAATCAGCATAATATGTAGGATATTTTCTCTATCCTGAAAAACAAGGAGAAATTATGATTACAAAAAGATTTTTTCAAAACAAGATACATATCTATCTTCTAATAATATCTGTTATTTTAAGTTCTTTTGTGTTCACTTTAGAAAAAAATAATTTTGCTTCTAAAGAAAACGAAGTCTATTTATTATTAGAAATTGAAGTCTATAATTTTCTTCAAGAAAATCTGTCCCAAAATGATTTAAACTCCATTGTCTTTGGGCGATATGAAAATGTTAGTCCTGACTACAAAAAAGAAGATTCTAAAACAATTGAACAAATAGATTATTATTTAACTCTAAAAGAGATGTTATCATATATTCAATCCTCTTTTTCAAGTGAGGAAGTTCCTGCGTCTAAATTTGCTGATGCTGTTCCAGCATCGGATATGGATAAGGAAGATTTCGTAAAAGGACAAAGAGAGCTTATTGATCTTTATAAAGATACTTCTGATAAAGAATATAACATTCTCGATTCAAACTTTATGGACTTTGTCATAAAGAGATATGATAATCTAGAATCTAATGATTTTCAAGTTGTTGACGAAAATAAAGTATACTTTAACTCATTGATTGCTTCAAAATCCAATAAAATATTTAATCTCCCACTTTTAATACTATTATCATTGATTGGCGCCTATATGTTGAACCAAGACAAAATTTCACTAAGGCTTAATAATAATTTGTTTTTACTTAAACTTAAAGCCCTAATATTTTATATAATTACACTTATTTTGTTTAGCTTAAGTGTGTTGTTTTTTATTCTATTCTTGACATATATTTTTGGAGATGGACCTGGAAAATTTGATTATTACTATTTTAATCCACAGATTATAAATGGAAACACTGTGTACATCACCGAAAAACCATTTCATATATTTTTATATAAAGGTGCAATATTCATAATTTTTACCACTATCTGTTCAATATTTCTTAACTTCCTTTTTAAACTTTTAAATAAACTATATTTTAAAGTTTTGGTTTTAATTTTTTCAGCTTTAATAGCAATTGAACAGATATCAAAATCTAGGTTACTGAACTTTTCTTTAATTAAACTAAATCTCTTTAATCTTTTGAATAATTATAATTTTTCAAGTTTGAGTAGAGGAAATATTATTACTATTGTATTATGCTTTACTTTTGCGATAATCATCTTATTTGTATCTGTTAAGCTTGAAATTAAAGACTTTATGTCAAACTTAAAAGGCATTTATTTGAAAAATCCTTTTACTTTAAATTATTATGTAAAATATCCTATTGTTAAAAGTTTTCCATATTTGTTATTAATATCCCTTCTTTTTATACGAGGAGTTTCTTTAAATAACCAAAAATATATTGAAAACTTCAACCATTACTTTAACATAAATTTCAAACTTTATAATAATGCCTATAATAATGAAAAAGAAAACCTTGATAATTATCATGAATTATTCAACTCTTCTCGTAATCTAACAGATGAGGAAAGGGAAAATCTTGATGAAGATAGCAAATTGGAATTGGATTACTATGAAGAAGGTGAAATACAAACTCAAAAATCTATAGTAGAAGATTCAAAAATGAGTCTGGATCATTATTTATCTTTTAAAAATCGATTTAATGACCCAAAAAAATATTATTATATGGAAAAAACCGCGTTAAGTAAAGATTCGAGTTTGAAATTTAATCCTTTTTTAAAAGATAGGACTTTCTCTGATAATACTTTAAAATTAAATAAAAGTTTTGTTAGCGAATATGAGAAGAGGAACGCTCCTGTTCCCGATACATTTTTAACTCCAATATTTTCTAACTTTGACTCAAGTAGATATTTGAGTTTAGACTATTTATTTAGAGAATATTTAGACTATGGTACTATTAAAGATAATTCTTCCTTTGGAAATCTTTATAATTTTTACCATCTAAAGCTAAACTTGTTATTAGTACTAACTATTCCTTTATTCACTTCTATATTTTTATGGAAAAAGAATCATATAGTCTTCAATATCTCTTTGAAAAAAGATTTTATAAAAAGTTATATAGAAGCTTTTGTTGGAAGTTTTATTCCTGGAGTTGTTATATATTTCATAATTATGGGACTAATATTTATATTGTCAGGAATATTTTATAAAATAGGATACTTAAATTATCCTGTTGCGATAACTTTTAAAGATAGCTTCAAATTTTATTCCGTTGGAAAGTACATTTTACTAAATGCTTTATTTTCCACCGTAGTAATTTTAGTGATTAACTCATTGCTAGTGTTTTTCAGCTTAATTTTTAATAATAAAACTACTATTGGAATCTACTTTTCCATAGTTCTTATTGGGATAATTATAAGCTTTTTAACAAAATATTCTCTTATACTACCTACAACTTACTTGGATAGCGACTTTATCCTTTCAGGTTTCCTAAGATCATATCATGGTACCAATGGATATAGTTTTCTTTTAGGTTTAGTTATACTTATATTTTGTTCAGCTTTATTGAATCTACTTAGCATTAAAAAATTAAGGAGAAATGTATGCTTGAAATTAGAAATTTAAATTTTAACTATGAAAATAAAAAAGTTTTGACAAATGTATCTTTTGATTTAGATAGAGGTATTAAAGCTCTAGTAGCTCCAAATGGCGCAGGTAAAACAACATTACTAAACTGTATCTCTCAGAAACTTTCAGCTAAGGGAAATATTATGATTAACGGAAAAGACTTTAATAATAGAGAGATTTTAAAGCATTTAACTTTTTTAGGTGACCATACAATTTTAGATGTGGAAATGACTTTATATGATTATTTGAATTATATTGCTAAGATCTATGGAATATCTAAAAATAAAATTAAAGAGATAATGGACCTAACAGATGTATCACATTTTTGTAATGATAAGATTAAAACCTATAGTTTAGGCATGAAAAACCGATCTATGATAGCGTTGTCGATTCTTCCAGATACAAAATATGTTTTATTGGATGAGCCTCTTTCTGGTCTTGATCCAGGGTCTGTAAAGAAAATGAAATCTCTATTGCTAAAATTAGCTGAAACTAAAGGAATAATTTTATCGTCACATATTTTAGATGATGTAAATGATTTAACCGAAGATATACTTTTTTTAAAGGATGGAGAAATAATAGAATACCACTCTTATGCATTAGATTCTTTGAAATTGATTACAGATAACGATTTAAAATCAATTGATTTGCTTAAGTCAAAAGATTTGTTGAAAATAGAAAATGAATTAATAATTAGTAATAAGAATTTGAATGATGTATTAGGGATACTTCTACAAAATAATATTGAAATCTCTAATATTTTAAATTTAAGAGACTCTTTAAAAAATGAATATTTTGAAATGTTTACTTAGGGAGATAGCGTTTATCTCCCTAAGTTTTTTATTATTTTTCAAGAACTTTTTCAGCCATTTCTTTGGCCATTTTTCTTAGTCCTTCAAGTTCCTTTTCGTGCATTGTTCCTCTTGCTTCTACAACGGTTTCAGTTAAGTCAAAAGCACTTCCTTCAGCAAATGCCTTTAGGTCCTTAACTGCTCCACCGCTCCATCCATATGAACCGAATATTCCAAGAGCATGGTTTTTAATCTTATTGTGTTTCAATAGATTTAGTAGATTATACATATTTGGATATACTGAGTTGTCATATGTTGCTGAACCTAATATAAGTCCTTTGTACTTCCAGATTTCTGAAACTATATATGAGAAGTGAGTCTTTGAACAGTCAAATACTTGAACATTTCTAACTCCTTCTTCTGCTAAAAACTGTGCAAGGTGGTCTGCCATAGATTCTGTATTTCCATACATTGAGCCATAAACTATAACAACACCTTCTTCTGTTTCATAGTTTGACCACTTTCTATAATCTTCTATGATTATTTCTGGGTTCTTTCTCCATACGAAACCATGAACTGGACAAATTATATCAATATCAAGATCTTTTACTGAATCTACTGCTTTTGAAGCAACCATTGAGTACTTTCCAACAATATTTGCATAGTATCTTCTTGTTTCTGATTGGTAGATTGAGTAATCTGCTTGGTCGTCGAAAATTGCTCCATCCAATGTACCAAAGCCACCAAATATATCTTGTGAAAATAGTACTTTGTCATTTGGTTCATAACTTACCATTGACTCTGGCCAGTGAACCATTGAAGTCATCACGAAGTTAAGCTCTCTCTTTCCAAGTTTCAAAACGTCTCCATTATTCACTTCCATAAACTTGTCATCTGAAGGCTCAAGTTCAAGTAAGTCATATAACATAGTCTTAGTCCTCTTGTTTCCAACAATTACTACATCAGGATAAACTTCTAAAACTTCTTTTATACAACCTGAATGGTCTGGTTCCATATGTTGAACTACAAGATAATCCAGTTTTCTTCCATCTAAAATATTTCTAACATTTTCAATGAACCCACCAGACTTGTTGATTCTAATAGTGTCCAAAAGTGCTGTCTTTTCGTCTTTGATTAGATAACAGTTATATGATACCCCTCTTGGTAGTGGTAACATATTTTCAAATAACTCTGTTTCTCTATCATTTGCACCTATATAGTACAAATCTGATAGGATTTCTTTACATATACTGTTCATAAATATCCTCCTAATAATTATCTAAAAATGAATGCTTTTCATCTTCATTTATATACCCAAGTATTCTGTTTAAATCTACATTTTCACAGGATCTAAATATATTTATTGCAACATTTTTAAACCCGTCATTTTCAAGCTGTTTTATCAGATCCTTTATCTTGTATCTTGTAGACCCAATCTTTTTTGCAGCCACCATGCATGCACAGTTCATCGGCATAAGTCCAGTATAGCTCATCCACTTAATAATACTTTCTTCTCTTATAAAGTACATTGGTCTTATAATTTCCATATTATCAAAGTTTTGTGCCCTTAATTTTGGCATCATAGTCTTGAAATTACCAGCACATAGTATATTTAACATATTTGTCTCTATAACGTCATCGAAGTGATGCCCAAGGGCAAGTTTATTGCATCCAAGCTCTTTTGCCTTTGCATATAATGAACCTCTTCTCATCCTTGCACACATGTAGCATGGATAATCTGAAGAAATTTTATCTGCAACCTTAAAAATATCAGAGTCATAAATTGTAACGGGAATATTCAAATACTTACAATTTTCCTCCAAAAGTTGTCTTATATCTTCATGATAACCTGGATCCATTGCAATAAATTCAAGTTCAAAGTTATTCTTGCCATTCCTTTGTAACTCTTGAAATAGTTTTGCCAAAAGTAAACTATCTTTTCCTCCAGATATAGCTATGGCAATTTTGTCATTATCCTGAATTAAATCGTATTCCTTAATGGCCTTTATAAATTTAGACCATATATATTTCCTATATCTTTTGATAATAGCTCTTTCAATATCTTCCAATGATTTTAATTCTTCAGTTACAACCATTTGAGGACAAAAGCCATTTTGTAAACCATTTTTAGCCAAATTAACACCTCAATATAAGTATACCACGAATTAATGCTTTAACTAAACAAGCCCTACTTGTGGTAGGGCTCATTTTTAGAAATTTTAATCCATCTATAAATTTGTTCAAATAATATTAATCTCATCAGCTGATGAGGAAAAGTAAACTTAGAAAAAGATAGCTTTAAATCGGCTCTATTCTTGATTTTTTTACTTAGCCCATACGATGAGCCGATTACATATGCAAAATCATTATAACCATCAATTTTAAGCTCCTCGAGCTTTTTAGAAAAATCTACACTATCGTATTGCTTTCCATTTATATCAAGAACTATAACATAGTCTCTGTTGTTAATCTTTGATAATATTTTATCAGCTTCATCATCCAATGACTTTTCTATGTTGGAAGTATTTTCATCAGTTATTAGCGTTTCTTTTAATTCAATTTCTTCTAAGTTTGCATAGGGCTTAATTCTCTTTTTAAACTCATTAATTCCATCTTTTATGAAATTTTCTTTTATATTTCCTATTGTGATTACTTTAACATTCATATATTATAACTCAATCCTATTGCTTACGCCATTTCTATCTGCAACATTTAGTGAAATATCTCGATTTAAATCAAGACCCAAATCCATAAGATGGTTCGAGACTGTATTAAGTGCAATATCTGCAGTGTTATTCTCACCACTTAAATGTGCAAGAATTACCTTTTCTCCATTTCCACTAAGTATTTCTTCAAGAGTTTGCGCACAATCAAGATTTGAAAGATGACCCTTTGTTGAAGCAACTCTTCTCTTTAAAGCTGGTGAATATGGTCCATTCATAAGCATAATTGGATCATGATTAGATTCAATAAAAATAACATCAGAGCCAAATAACTGCCTTTTTATTCTTTCATTGACCGTACCAGTATCTGTCATTATCGAAATCTTATTTTTTTTATGATTGACTGTAAAACCACAGCTGTTTGCAGCGTCATGAAATGTACTAAACGGGTGTATATCTAAGTCCTTCAAAGTAAAATCATAATCATTTTTAAATACTAATATATTATTATCATCAATTGGTCCTATTTTTTTAATCATAGCAATCCATGTCTCTTCGTTTGCAATAATTGGAATATTAAACCTTCTGCTCATAATACCAGCCCCTTTAATATGGTCATTATGTTCATGTGTAACAAGTATTGCATCTATCGTTTCAGGTAATACTCCAGCATTTTTAATTAATGTTTCAAGTCTTTTACCTGTAAAACCCGCGTCTATTAAAATTCTCGTTTTATCTGTTTCTACTAATAGGGAATTTCCTGAAGAGCCACTGGATAGTGATGTGAACTTCATTTCTATCAACTCCTATTTTGTCCATTCACCATTATATAACATGACAGTCAATATAACAAAGGTTTTTAAATCAAATTAATTGGGTTATAATCTATGTGGGTGATAAAATGAAATACAATGTGATTAAGGAGATTAATAAAGTAGAAAATAAAATAAATTTGGAAGAAAATTTTGTTCCATTTCTAATAGAAAATAATATAACTATTTCTACTGGAGAATCACTTACAGCTGGACTAATCGCTGCATCCATAGCTAATATAGCAGGAGCAAGTAATGTATTAGAAATGGGCGCTGTAACTTACACAGAAGAAACTAAAACGAGACTATTAAATGTTTCACGTGAAACACTGTCAAAACATACCGCTGTAAGTGCTCAAACAGCTGCGGAAATGTTACATGGATTAAGTGAAATTTCAAAATCAGATTTAAATATAATTGCAACAGGGTATGCAGGACCTGGTGAAAATAGTGGTTTAGTTTATCTTGGAATAAAATATAAAGAAATTGAAAAAATTTATAAATTAATGCTTAAAGGTACCAGAAACGAAGTTAGGCATAATGTTGTTAATCTTTCATTTTATTTAAGTCATAAGGTTATAACAGAGTATGAAGGATACAAACTTAATATTGGAAAAGTATATTCAGTATAGGACTTTTTGTTTCACGTGAAACATTTTAATGTAAAAAAACTTTATAATGATTTTTTTATTTGCATTTTCGTTATTGTTTCACGTGAAATATTACTTTATAATCATTAATTGTAAAATTAAAATTTGAATTGTCAATTTAAGACGAATTGTTCATACATATTTTTCTCTTAAAAATGAACCAGTTATCCACAAAATTTTAATTTTAAAAGTTCTTAACTAAATTTTTTTATTTAGCTCTTATGAGTTTTCCATTTAAATTAAATGGCTATTTTCCAAGAATTTTAATTGATTTTTTTCAACTCACTCTTTTATTTAAGTTATTTTAAGTATCTACAACCAAACTTATCCACAATGATATCCACATAGTTATCCACAATTGCTATATTGTAATAAATTTGTAATATTTAAAATCACTATAATATGGTATTCTTTAATGGGTGATACTTTTGGGAAAAATAAAATTTTTATTTATATGCGTTTTATCCTTGGCTATTATTGGGGCTACTATCTACATTAATAAATATAGTACAATTCATTCTGGAAATAATAGCATTATTAATGTTAATACAACTGAAAAAAACTTAGAGCCTTCTAACTTTTTACCTACGGAAGAAGTCATTGAAGATGAAAAGAATTATATAGGGTCTGAATTAGTTAATGACGCTCTTTTGCTCAATGCAAAAAGTCATTTGGAAATTCCTACATATATTGAATCAAATAACCAGGCAATCCATCCATCTATCGTCTATGACTCAGATGGCAAATTTGGATATAAATATATTTTAGCTTTTACACCATATAGTTTTTTAAACGATTCTACTGAAAACCCAAGTATTGTAGTATCTGATGATGGAATTAATTTTAAACCTCTATTAGATGTTAGAAATCCTCTTGCCTTACCTGAAAACGACTGCCATCTCTCCGATGTGTGTCTATTTGAAAGAGATGATACTTTAGAACTATGGTATAGAGAATCCAATAAAAAAACAAGGCTTTCAAGACTTTTGCGAATAACTACTAAAGATTTAAAAACTTTTACAGAACCCGAGGTTATAATGGATTTTGGAACAAGTGGATATGGTCTTGGAGCTCCATCAGTCATTTATGAAAATGGTATTTATAAGATATATTATCGTAAAAATATGAACATAGGGGAGGATGCTTATGTTTATACTGAGTCAAAGGATTTAAAAACTTTTACTCCAGTTGTACCAATGAATTTGGAGAAGGGATCTTGGACAAACTACAATCCTTGGCATTTGGAAGTAAAAAAAATAGAAAATATTTATTATTGTTTAACTATGAACTGTCCTGATGGCAAAATGGATACTTCTTCATTATTTGTTCTTACCTCAAAGGATGGAATTAATTTCATAAACCCTATTAAAATTTTGGACCCTTCTGAAGCAAGTTTTGATAATTGGCTAATTTATAAGTCTACTTTTATGGTAAAGGATGATACAGTATTTTTATATTATTCATCCATTGATAAATTGAAGCGATCTTTTATTTCTCTACTTAAAGGACCTGACTTTAAAAATCTTTCTCCTTTAGAATAAAATAACCCTCAAGGAATTTCCTTTGAGGGTCTATTTAATGCAGTAAATATTATAATGGTTTATTTTTTGGTTTTCCTCCACCTCGTGGATATTTTTTTGAGGTGGGGGATATTTTTTTTATTACAACAAGAGTTCTATCAGAGTCTTCATAATCAAGTTGATATTCAATTATATCTGTGATTTCTCCACCTAACAACTTAATCCCATTTTTTGCTTCTTCAGCCTCTTCTCTTCCTCCTGGTCCTTTCATAGATATAAAATATCCTCCAACTTTTACAAATGGTAAACTATACTCAACCAATGTGTTAAGTCTTGAAACCGCTCTTGAAATTGCATAGTCATATGTTTCACGATATTCTTTTTGTCTTCCAAGTTCTTCAGCTCTCCCATGAATTGCTTTTATATTGGATAATTTCATTTTATATATAGTATCTTTTAGAAACTTTATTCTTTTGTTTAATGAGTCTAATAGAGTTATTTCTAAATCATCTCTATAAAATTTCATTGGAAGTCCAGGAAATCCTCCACCAGTTCCTATATCTATAACTTTTGAATTTTCTTTAAATTCTATCTTTTGCAATGGAAGAAGCGAATCTAAAAAGTGTTTGTAGTTTACTTCTTCTTCATCTGTTATTGAGGTAAGATTCAAATACTTATTGGTCTCAAGAAGTGTTTGTCTAAAGTTTTCAAACTTTTCTAAACAGTCTTCTTTTAACTCAATGCCTTCTTTATTCATTACTTTATTTAGACTGTTCATGTTTATTCCTCTTTCTGCTTTCAAGGTAAATAAGGATTACATTTATGTCTGCGGGACTAACACCAGAAATTCTACTTGCCTGTCCGAGTGAATCAGGTCTTATTTGATTTAATTTTTGTACAGCTTCATTAGAAAGACCTTTTAATTCACTATAGTCATTAATAAAGCTTATATCTCTTCTTTCAAGTTTTTTAAATCTTTCGATTTGTTGTTTTTGTTTTTCAATGTATCCTTCATATTTAATATGGGTTTGTACTTGAATTTTTATTTCTCTATCAAGTTTTGAAGCTTCTTCGTCAAATACCTTCACTTTTTCATAGTCAAGTTCTGGTCTTCTAATAAGCTCTGTCAAACTAAGTGATTTTTGAAGCTTTGTAGAACCAAGACTTTCAATAATTTTATTATTTTCTTCACTTGGATTTACTTTTATGGAGTCAAGCCTTTTAAGTTCATCTTCAACGGCTTTAAGCCTTTTATTAGTCTTTTCCATTCTATCTTCTGAGACAAGACCTATGTCATAGCCATATTTTGTAAGTCTAAAATCAGCGTTATCTTGTCTAAGTGTTAGACGATACTCTGCCCTTGATGTCATCATTCTATAGGGTTCGTTGGTTCCCTTTGTTACCAAGTCGTCAATTAAAACTCCTATATATGCATCTGAACGGTCCAGTATGAAAGGTTTCTTCCCCTTTATTTTTAAATATGCATTTATACCTGCCATAAGTCCCTGTGCTGCAGCTTCTTCATATCCTGATGAGCCATTGATTTGACCAGCAAAATAAAGCCCATCTATATCTTGATGTTCCAAGGTTCTCTTTAAAATTGTCGGATCAATGCAATCATACTCTATTCCATAGGCTGACCTCATAAATTTCATGTTTTGGAATCCTATAATGGTCTTATACATCTCTTTTTGAACATCTTCAGGTAAAGTTGAAGAAACCCCCTGAATATACATCTCTTTTGTGTCAAGACCTTCAGGCTCAACAAATACCTGGTGCTCGTCTCTTTCGCTAAATCTAACGACTTTATCCTCAATTGATGGACAATATCTTGGCCCAACTCCCTTTACAATGCCTGCATACATTGGGCTTCTGTGCAAATTGTCCTCAATTATCTTCTTAGTTTCCTTTGTTGTATATGTTAGATAGCAATTTTCTTGCTTCTTGCTAATATCTTTACCAAAATTCATAAATGAAAATGGTATAATTTCTTCATCTCCTGGTTGAACTTCCATTACAGAAAAATCTAAACTATCTCTGTGAACTCTTGCAGGCGTTCCAGTCTTAAATCTTCTAAGTTCTATGCCAAGTTCCTTTAAAGAATTAGAAAGGTATTTTGATGATTTTAAACCATGGGGACCAGACTCTATTTGGAGTTCTCCTTGAAGTATAAGTCCCTTTAAATATGTTCCTGTAGCAAGAATTACCGCTTTTGTTTCATAAATTGCACCATTTAAAGTCTCTACAGAAACGACTCTTTTGTCTTCTACATTTATCTTTGTGATTTCACCTTCAACTAAGTCTAAATTCTCTGTGTTTTCAAGTACCTTCTTCATCTCTCTATGGTAGGCAGGCTTATCCGCTTGTACCCTCAAGGAGTGTACAGCTGGTCCCTTAGATGTGTTTAACATTCTTGACTGAATAAATGTCTTGTCTATGATTAGAGCCATCTGTCCGCCAAGGGCGTCAATCTCTCTAACAAGATGTCCTTTGCCTGTACCACCAATATTTGGATTACATGGAAGGTCAGCCACGGAATCCAAACTCATTGTTACTATAACTGTTTTAAGTCCCAGTCTTGCAGTTGCAAGAGCAGCTTCTGTTCCTGCATGTCCTGCACCTACAACTAATACATCAACTGAGTCTTCTTTATATTTTTTTATTTCCATAATCCTATTTCCCAATACAAAAATCTCTAAATATCTTATCTAATACATCATCTTCAATGGTTTCTCCAGTAATTTCACCAAGAATTTCCCATGAAGATCTCAAATCAAGTTCTATGCAGTCTATAGGAACTCCCATTTCAAGGTCGTCCATAGATGACTTTAGATAATCCATAGCCTTTTTTATTATATCTCTATGTCTTACATTGGTAACCAACAAATCTGAAGAAGACTTTATATCTCCTTGGTAAAACATATTTATAATCTCTTTTTCCAAAGCCTCAATTCCCTTGTTTTCCTTAATGGAAACTTCAACCACAGGAATATCACTATCTATATTTAAGTGATTGATGTCAAACTCTCTTTTTAAATCTGACTTGTTTAGTAGAACTATAGATTTACGTTTGGAAAGTAAATCCATAACTCTCTTGTCGTCTGGTTCCATTGGCTTTGAAAGATCAAATATTGCAATTATAAGATCTGCCGTCTTAGCATAGTCTAAGGACCTATCCACACCAATTTGTTCTACAATATCTTCACTATTTCTAATACCTGCAGTATCTGAAATCTTAAGCACAATGCCATCAAGATCTATATACTCTTCTATAACATCTCTTGTAGTTCCAGGAATATCTGTAACTATTGCCTTATTTACCTTTGCGAGAGAATTTAGTAATGAAGATTTTCCAACATTTGGCTTTCCTATAATTGTTGTATTTATACCATCTCTTATAATCTTCCCCTTGTTGGATGAATTATATAACTTTTCAAGCCTTTCCAAAACTTCTCTACCTTCTCTTAGAATGATATTTTTGTCTGGCTCCTCTTGACCATCTTCTGTAAAGTTTATGGTATATTCAACTCTGGCAAGTTCATCCAATAACTTATCTCTAAGTTCCTTAATCTCATTTTTTAGAGAGCCTCCCAGTTGGTTTATAGAGGCTTCGTAGGACTTGTCAGTTTTTGCCTTAATCAAATCTATTACTGCCTCTGCCTGTGATAAATCAAGCCTTCCATTTAAAAAAGCTCTTTTAGTAAATTCTCCTCTGTCAGCTATCCTTGCTCCTTCTCTTATGGTTAGGTCCAACACCTTTCTAACGGCGATAATACCACCATGGGTGTATATTTCAACCATATCTTCCCTTGTATAGGTTGAAGGTCCCTTCATAAAGCTGATTAATACTTCATCTATAATATCTTCTTTGTCATAAATATGACCATAAATAAGTTTTCTATTTTCAAAATCTCTATTTGTAGACTTAGGTTTAAAAATTTTATTAGCTACTTCAAATGCTGTTTTACCACTCATTCTTACAATTCCTATTCCTGCTTCTCCAGTTGCAGTCGAAATAGCTGTAATTGTATCTTCCATTTAGTCACATCCTTTTTTATGATTATACCATATGAAAAAGACTAAAAGAAAAGCCTGCAACTGCAGACTTTTAATCTTTCTTAATCTTTTTTTACTTTTATAACCACTCTTCTGAAAGGTTCCTCTCCTTCACTTACAGTGTAAATTCCTTTAAAGGATTGAAGGCTTGAATGGATTACTCTTCTTTCAAATGGATTCATTGGTTCTAATCTCATATTTTTATTGTATTTTAACGCTTTATTTGCCATTTTTTTTGCAAGAGATTTTAAAGAATTAATCCTTTTATCTCTATATCCATTGCAATCTACAGAAATTCTGATGTATTTATCAGAGTTTCTATTGGCAACAAGGTTTACAATATATTGAATTGCATCAAGTGTTTCCCCTCTTTTTCCAATAACAATTCCAATGTCATTTTCATTTACTGGGACTATATTAAATTTGATGCCAAATTCATCATGAAAAGTTTCAATATTTGATTCAATACCCATCTTTTCAACTACAGAATTTAAAAATTCCCTAACTTTAGATTTAAATTCTTCATCCACTTCAACAGGTTTTGTGCTCTCTTCTGAAGAACTAACTTCTTCAAATTTTTCAACTTCTTTAGTTTTTAAATCTCTATCTGAAACTTCCCTATTAGAATCCTTGTCAATTTCTTTTTTATTTTCTTTTTCAAAAACTTCTTTTGATTTAGTCTCTTTCTTAACTTCTGTGTCTACTTTGGAGCTATTATCAGATATTACTTCATTTAAAAGCTGACCTATATCTTCTTCACATGAAACTCTTACCATGGCATCCTTTGCGCCAAAAAGTCCAAATATACCAGATTTAGGTTCTTCTATTACTTCTATAACAGCTTCTTCTTTCGAACAATTCAATTCTTCAATAGCAAGTTTTACCGCTTCATCAACGGTCTTTGCCACTTTAACTGTCGATTTCATCTAAGCTCCTTCCTATTTCTTGTTACCCTTTTTACTGTCCTTATTATTCAATACAACTTCTTCTTCATCATCATTTTTCATGATAAAAAATCTAAATATCATCTCAATGATATTTCCTGTTATCCAATAAATAGATAGTGCCGGTTGATAATTTCTTGCAAAGAAAAAGAACATTATAGGCATTGCATATTGCATTGCAAAGTTCATACCTTGCATAGGATTATTATTATCATCTTGTGGCATTTTTGGAGTCATCATCTTTGTAAATAAGAATTGAGTAAGTGCTAATAGTATAGGAAGAATTAAATCTTTTGAATTAGCTACTGTAATATCCTTAATCCAGAAGAAATTAAGGTTAATATCCTTACTTAACTCTAAATACTTAAGAGGTTCTCTCATAACTGGGAAAAGTGCCCAAATAATAAGAACTTGTATTAGCATAGGCAAACAGGAAGCAAGTGGATTATAACCCATCTCCCTTTGAAACTCCATAACCTTTTGCTGATAGAGTTGAGGGTCATGTTTATATTTTGCTTCAAGCTTCTTAAGTTCTGGTTGAAACTTTGCATTTAGCTTTTGCATTTTTATGTTAGAAATTGTAACCGGCATCATTACCAATTTGTATATCAATGTAAGTATAAGAATTGATATAGCAAAATATGAAATGCTCTTAGGTTCAGTTCCTATTTTCGATACAGTAAGATAAATAACTTCAAGAATCTTACCAATTATCGAACTCAATAATTTTGTCATATACTCTCCTAATCTTATTTTAATGGATCATAGCCGCCCTTGCTAAAAGGATTACATCTCAAAATTCTCCACAAAGCGAGTAAAGTTCCTTTAAATACACCATATTTTTTATATGCCTGAATAGCATATTCGGAACATGTCGGATAATATTTACATTTATTTTGCCCAAGGTATGGGGAAATAAATATTTGATATAATCTTATTATGAATATTGGTATATATCTCATTACTTCACTCTTTTCGATATTTTTCTTATAAGATGCATACATGATTTTTCAAGTTCTTCATAACTTAACTCTTTAGTGTTTTGTTTTGGTATTACTACAATATCGTAGCCTTGAATCAACGAGTCAAAGTTTAACCTGAAAATCTCTTTAAGTCTTCTTTTTATTTTATTTCTTGTAACGGCATTTCCAAATTTTTTAGTAATAGAGAAACCAACACGAGATCCAGGTAAATTATTCTTTTTTACAACAAAAGTGAAGTTCCTATTGAAATAGCCTTCTCCTTTTTTGTAAACATTTCTAAAATCTCTATTACTTCTCAATCTTTTATCTTTTTCCATAAATAAATTAAAAGACCATAAAAATGGCCTAAGCTGAAATAACTTTTCTACCTCTTTTTCTTCTTCTTGCTAAAACTCTTCTTCCACCTTTAGTAGACATTCTTTTTCTAAATCCATGATCTTTACTTCTTTTTCTTCTATTTGGTTGATATGTTCTCTTCAACTTTTTCACCTCCGTAAAATAATACAAAACACTATGATGATTATATAAACGAGACGAGAAACTGTCAAGAAAATCATTAAAAAAAATCAGAATTTTTTATGAAATTTTAATTTTTATGAAAATCATTGTGGATAAATGAAATTTCCATTGAAAAATCAATGTGTTAAGAACAGTTTTTAATTTGAAGTAAATACTTCTATTTGGTATAATATTAGCAGAAAAAAATAATTTTAATTCACAATTTTAAAAAACTTTTGTGGATAACCCCACATTTGAAAGGGAATTTGTACGATTGAAATGGCTTATTCTCTCTTTTTTTTAAGTATTTTTAGATTTTTTCAAAAAAATGTGGATAACTTTATATTTTTGTTGATAACTTGATATAAGTTGTACATTACAATAAAAACATATCATAATATTGTGGATTATTATGTTAATAACGGAGGTGAATTATGGATCTTAATACTTTATGGTCTGAATTACTATCTGTTCTTGAAGTTAATATGGATACTGTTGTCTTTGAAACTTGGATAATGGCATTAAAACCTATAAAATTAACCTCTTCAGAGCTTATACTATCTGCTCCAAATGGTTTTACAAAAAAGATGATTGAAAAAAGATACTTGAATGATATTGTAGAGATACTTAGTTTTATATTAAAAAGTGAAGCCTCAATAAAAATTGTACTTCCTACTGATTCCAACTACAAACAATACCAAGTAAAGGTGCAACCTGGAGGACAACAATATTTTTATGACAATAAACAAGAAGTAAGCACTACTAAAGAAGATATTGAAAAATTAAAAATAGAGCAGATGCTAAATCCGAAATATACATTTGAATCATTTGTAAAAGGTAAATCTAATGAATTTGCCCTGTCTGCAGCAATGGCAGTTGCAAAAAATCCTGCAACCGCTTATAATCCATTATTTATTTATGGAGGACCAGGACTTGGAAAGACTCACTTAATGCAAGCTCTTGCTCATGAAATAATGGATAACAATCCAGAACTTAAAGTTATGTATATAAGTAGTGAAAAATTTACAAATGAACTTATATCTTCAATAGGTGACAAATCAAGTAAGAAAAACAGCCAATTTAGAAATAAGTATAGAAATATAGATGTACTTCTAATTGATGACATTCAATTTATTGCAGGAAAAGTAGGAACACAGCTTGAGTTTTTCCACACATTTAACGATTTATATGCCCAAAACAAACAAATAATTCTATCTTCTGATAAACCTCCAAAAGAGATAGAAACCTTAGAGGAGAGACTGGTCTCACGATTTGAATGGGGACTTATGGCAGATATTCAAATGCCCGATTATGAAACAAGAGTTGCAATACTTAAAGCTAAATTAAAAACAGAACATTCATATGTATCGGATGATATATTAGAATACATCGCCATGAATATAAAATCAAATATAAGAGAGCTTGAAGGAGCACTTATGACAGTACTTGCTCATTCACAGCTTTTAAATGGAAATATTGATTTAGACCATGCCAAATTTGCTTTAAAAAAAGTTATAGAAGAAAGTGAAAAAGAACCTATAACATTAGAGTCTATTCAAAAAGCAGTTTGCGAAAAATATAATCTTGAATTAAAAGATATGTCATCAAAAAATAGAGCAAGACAAATTGCATACCCAAGACAAATTGCAATGTATTTATGTAGACAACTTACAGATCTTTCACTTGTTATTATTGGAGATTCTTTTAACCGAGATCACTCAACAATTATGCATGGTGTTGATAAGATAACTACAGATATTACTAATGATCCTTACTTAGCTGAAGATATAAATAATTTAATTGAAATTATAAAAGGAGAGTAATCCACAATTTCTTGTTGATAACACTGTGGATAAAATGTTGATAAAGTTAAAATTTAAAATTTTACTTTTTTTATGTGGATAATGTTTATAACTTTGAATTTATACAGAAATTATTCACAGAGATATTCAGATGATTTACCTATGTAATATCAAAAGAATTATACTTATCCACATAATAAACAGTACTACTACGACTACTACTAACTTATTATTATTTTTATTAGGAGAAAAAAATGAAATTCGAAATAGAAAAAAGAGAATTATTAAAACATATAAACATTGCTCAAAAAGCAATTTCTTCAAGAACAACTCTTCCTATATTAGAAGGAATTCTTTTTGAAGTAGAAGATAATAAACTTACATTAAAATCGACAGATTTGGAACTTGGAATAAAGACTTCAACAGATTGCATGGTTGAAGAAGAGGGAAAAATAGTTATAAATTCAGCAATGATAGGTAATATAGTAAGAAAGTTACCTGATTCTACCATAAAATTTAATATTACAGGTGAAAATATACAAATCCGTTGTGCAAATTCTGAATTCAATCTAATAGGATTTGATTCTTATGATTATCCACCACTTCCTAATATAGATATAGAAAAAAAGATAGAAATACCTGTAGAAGTCATGAAAAAAGCAATAAGAAATACAGTGTTCGCAGCTTCTATAGACGAGTCAAGACCTTCTTTAACAGGTGTGATGATAGAAGTGGAAGAAAATTATTTGAATTTTGTTGCCCTTGATGGTTTTAGAATAGCTCTTATGAGATATGATAGTGAAATTCATGAAGATATCAAGGAAATAGTTCCATCAAGATCATTAAACGAACTTAATAAAATAATGCCAGAAGAAGGTGATATCACACTTAGTTTTGTGAAAAACAATATTGTGTTTGATTTGGGTGATACTTTAATTTATTCAAGGCTTTTAGATAAAAACTTTTTTGATTATAAAGGAATAATATTTTCACCTTCAACTTGTAAAGTAAATGTAATAAAAAGGGATTTTCAAGACGCTCTTGAAAGAGCATCTCTTTTAGCACGAGAAGAAAAGGCAAATCTTGTTAAAATATCAATAACTGAAAACAATATTCACATTACATCAAATTCTGAGTATGGAAATGTGTCAGAAAACATATATTGCGAAAAAGATGGAAATGATTTAGATATAGCATTTAATGCTAAATATCTACTTGATGGATTAAAGGTAATAGATTCAGAAGAATGCACACTTAATTTAACTGATAGCTTAAAGCCTTGTATTATAAATCCTGTAGATGAAGAAAATGAATATCTTTACCTGGTACTACCAGTTAGATTGGGGAGACAATGATGGAAGAAATTAAAATAGAAACAGAGTTTATTAAACTTGAACAATTATTAAAATACGTAAATATAGTTTCTTCAGGTGGTATTGCAAAAGAAATCATACAAAATGGAGAAGTCTATGTAAATGGAGAAGTTGAGACAAGACGAGGAAAGAAACTTAGACCAGGCGACAAAGTTCAATATGAAAAAGATGTTTATATTATAAAATAGGTGAAAGTTTTGAAGATAAATAACTGTTATCTTTTAAATTTTAGAAATTTCGATAATTTGAATATCAAATTTTTAGACAAAATAAATATTATAACTGGTCCGAATGCAGTTGGTAAGACAAATATTCTTGAAGGTGTATATTTTAGTTCAAAAGGAAAGTCCTTTAAGTCGGTAAGTCAGGAGAATTTAATAAAGTTTGACAAAGTTGAAAGTTATATAAGAACTGATACAGAGTCAGATGGACTTGAGGAAAAAATAGAAGTAAAAATCTCTAAAAACGGACAAAAAGTTATAAGAATAAATGAAAATAAAATAGATACAATGCAGGAGTTACGAACTTTTTTTGATATAGTAACTTTTACACCAGAAGATATAAAAATAATAAAGGAAACTAAATCATATAGACGTAACTTCATAGATGATGTAATTTGTGGAATTATTCCAGGATTCAACCTTATTTTAATAAAATATAATAACATTTTAAATCAAAGAAATTATATTCTCAAAAACAAGAATAAAGAAAAATACTTTAAGGAACAGATTATAGCATCAACTAAGCAGATGGCTGAAGAAGGTGCAAAGATATTAAAAATCAGATCGAAATATATCAGGATTATTGAAGAAGTTGCAAAAAATATTCATAAAAGACTAACTGATGAAAGTGAAGATTTTTGTATTTTTTACAATGGAAAGTATGAGGATTGTTATAAAGATACTGAAAAAAATTTTGAAATGCTCTATGAAGAAATGATGAATTCTCTTGAAAAAGATCTATATAGAGGATTTAGTTCAGTGGGGCCACATAGAGATGATATAAAAATATTTGTAAATAATCTTGATTCAAAAATATTTTTATCACAAGGGCAGCAGAGAACGCTTATACTGACTTTAAAACTATCTCAACTTAAGATATTTTATGAAATAAAAGAAACAAGCCCTGTTATACTCCTTGATGATGTTTTTTCAGAACTTGATAAGGACAGGACAAATTTTATTTTAAATGAAATTAAAGGTTATCAAAGTATAATAACTGCAACATCAGAATCTTTTATAGATGACTATAATGGAGAGTATAGAATTTTTGAACTGGATAATAATGAACTTAAAGTAAAGAAATATAGATAGATGAAAGGATAATATATGACTCAAAATAGAGATTATGGAGCTAAGAATATAAAGGTATTAGAAGGCCTGGAACCTGTTAGGCTTAGACCGGGGATGTATATAGGATCTACTGGTCCAAAGGGACTTCATCACTTAGTATACGAAGTAGTTGACAATAGTATAGATGAAGCACTGGCAGGAGTTGCAGATACCATAACCGTAATTATTTATGAAGATGGATCTGTTTCTGTTGAAGATAATGGATCTGGAATTCCAGTTGAAAAACATCCTCAAACTGGAAAGTCAACTCTTGAAACTGTACTTACTATTCTTCATGCAGGTGGTAAGTTTAATAATGATGCATATAAAGTTTCAGGAGGTCTTCATGGTGTAGGTGTTTCTGTAGTAAATGCTCTATCATCATGGTTAAAAGCTACAGTTAAGAGAGATGGATATGTATTTACTCAAGAATTTTCAAGAGGAAAGGTTACAAAAGAAATAAAAAAAGGTGAAAAAACTGATGAGACTGGTACAAAAATTCAGTTTATGCCAGATGAAGAGATATTTGAGACAATAAATTTTGAAAAAGATGTTCTCATAAGTAGATTTAGAGAGATGGCATTTTTAAATGGTGGAATAAAAATTATCTTTGAAGATAGAAGAGATGATACAAAGATAGAATTTCACTATGAAGGTGGAATCAATTCATTTGTAGAGTACTTAAATAGAAATAAAAATGTACTTCACCAAAAACCCATATATATTACAGCAGAAAGAGAAAAGAGCACTGTTGAAATATCTATGCAATATACAGACTCATACTCTGAAAATGTACTACCTTTTGCAAATAACATCCATACAACAGAAGGTGGAACTCATTTAATTGGATTTAGAACTGCTCTTACAAGATCTCTAAATGACTATGGAAGAAAATATAATTTAATTAAGGAAAAAGATCAAAATCTTCAAGGTGATGACACAAGAGAAGGTCTTACAGCTATAGTTTCTATAAAATTATCCAACCCGCAGTTTGAAGGACAAACCAAGTCAAAGCTTGGAAATTCAGAATCAAGAGGTGATGTAGAAACTACACTTTATGAAGGTCTTTCAATATTTTTAGAAGAAAATCCAGCAGTTGCAAAGATAATAATTGAAAAGGCTCAGTCCTCAGCAAGAGCAAGGGAAGCTGCGAGAAAGGCAAGGGACTTAACCAGAAAGAAATCAATTCTTGATAATACAACATTACCTGGAAAACTTGCAGATTGTATAGAATCAGATATTTCTGTAAATGAAATATTTCTTGTGGAAGGTGACTCCGCTGGAGGATCTGCAAAGGGTGGAAGAGACAACAAGTATCAAGCGATTTTACCTTTAAGAGGAAAGATTTTAAATGTTGAAAAGGCAAGGCTTGACAGAGCACTTTCTTCAAATGAAATAAAGGCTATGATAACGGCATTTGGTACAGGAATCGGAAAAGAATTTGACATTTCAAAACTTCGTTATGGAAAGATAATAATTATGACGGATGCGGATGTTGATGGTGCTCACATAAGAACACTACTCCTTACATTTTTCTTCCGATATATGAAAGATTTAATAAAGGAAGGTCATATCTACATTGCTCAACCTCCACTTTATGGAATTATCAGAGGTACTAAGGTTGTAAGATATTGTTATACAGAGGAAGAACTTGAATCTTCACTTGATGAGCTTGGAAGAGGCTCAAATTTAAAAGTTCAAAGATATAAAGGTCTTGGTGAAATGAACGCAGACCAACTTTGGGAAACTACTATGAATCCAGAGAATAGAATACTTTTAAAAGTTTCTATTGATGAGGACGAATTTGTTGAAGTTGATGAAACTTTCAATATTCTAATGGGAGATAAAGTTGAACCAAGAAGAGAGTTCATTGAAGAAAACGCAGTATATGCACAAAATATTGATGCATAGGAGGTGGTAAAGTGAGTGAATTAATAAAAGGTCATGACAATATTATAGATGTTGATATAGATAAAGAAATGAAAAAGTCCTACTTGGATTATTCAATGAGTGTTATAGTTTCAAGAGCTTTACCAGATGTTAGAGATGGACTTAAGCCAGTTCATAGAAGAATAATATATTCTATGCAACAGCAAAGTATGTTCCCAGATAGAGGATTTACAAAGTCTGCAAGACTTGTTGGGGATGTAATGGGTAAGTTTCACCCCCATGGCGACTCAGCAATCTATGACGCTGTAGTAAGACTTGCACAAGACTTCAATATGAGATATCCACTTGTACAAGGTCAAGGTAACTTTGGATCGATTGATGGTGATGGAGCCGCAGCTCCAAGGTATACAGAGCTTAGAATGAATAAGCTTTGTCTTGAAATGCTTAGAGATATAAATAAAGAAACTGTAGATTTTCAAGAGAACTACGATGGTAGAGAACTTGAACCAGTAGTGCTTCCATCAAGATTTCCAAATTTAATTGTAAATGGATCATCTGGTATTGCAGTAGGTATGGCTACAAATATGGCTCCTCATAACTTAGGTGAAGTTATAGATGGTATAGTTTCATACATTGACAACAGAGATATTACAATAGATGAATTAAGAGAACATATTAAGGGACCTGACTTTCCAACAGGTGCAAATATTATGGGAAAGCAGGGAATTATTGATGCATATAACACAGGTAGAGGAAAGATTATTCTAAGGGCAGTTGCTAAGATAGAAGAACACCACAAGAGAGAAAGAATTGTAATTACAGAAATCCCATATCAAGTAAATAAGTCCAATTTGATAATGAAGATTGCAGAACTTGTAAAGGATAAGAGAATAGAGGGCATTTCAGATTTAAGAGACGAATCAGATAGAAAAGGACTTAGAATTGTAGTTGAATTAAAGAGGGATGCAAATGCTCAAATAGTTCTTAATAATCTATATAAATATAGTCAAATGCAAATTACATTCGGTATAATAAACCTTGCACTTGTAAATGGAGTTCCAAAAATATTAAATTTAAAAGAACTCATTAAGTACTATGTAGAACATCAAGAAGAAGTAATTACAAGAAGAACAGAGTTCGATCTTAAAAAGGCAAAGGACAGAGCCCATATTGTAGAAGGACTTTTAAAAGCAATAGACAATATTGACGAAATTATAAAGATAATAAGAGAGTCCTATTCAGATGCACTGGAAAGACTTATGGAAAGATTTGGATTTTCTGAAGTACAAGCTCAGTCCATTCTTGATATGAGACTTAGAAGACTACAAGGCTTGGAAAGAGAAAAACTTAAAACTGAATATGAAGATTTAATAAAAGAAATTGCAAGACTTGAAGAAATACTTGCAAATAGGAGATTACTTCTTGATATAATTAAGAATGAATTAATAGAGATAAAAGAAAAGTTTGGTGACAAGAGAAGAACAAAAATAAAACCTAATTACAATGAGATAGATATAGAAGAGCTTATTGAAGAAGAAGATGTTCTTATAACAGTAACAAAGCACGGTTACGTAAAGAGAATTCCTGCAAGCTCATATAAAGTTCAAAATCGTGGTGGAAAGGGAGTAGTGGGACTTAACCTAAAAGACGGAGATTATGTAGACTCACTATTTGTAACATCAACCCACAGTACGATAGCATTCTTTACAAATAAAGGTAGAGTATACACTCTTAAGGCTTATGAAATTCCTGAGGGAAGTAGACAGGCAAGAGGACAGGCTCTTGTAAATCTAATTCAAATTTCAAAGGGAGAAATTGTACAAGCTGCAATACCATTTAATGAAGATGAAGATGATCACTATCTATTAATGGCAACAAGATCTGGTCTTATTAAAAAGACAAAGATTAATTTGTTCAAAAATCTTAGAAAATCAGGACTTATAGCTATAGTTTTAAGAGATAATGACGAACTTATTTCAGTAAGGTCAATTGGAAAAGACGAAGAAGCTATGATTGTAACTAAGAAGGGACAATGTATTAGATTTAAAGTAAAAAATATAAGAGCAATTGGAAGAGCAGCTCAAGGTGTTAAGGGAATTACTCTAAATAAAGATGATGAAGCTGTTGCTATGGACATTGTAAAAGATAATGAATATCTATTAATTGTTTCAGAAAATGGATATGGTAAAAAGACTTTAGTTGATAAGTATAAAGTTCAAAATCGTGGTGGAAAGGGAGTTATAACCTACAAGATTTCAAAGAGAACTTCAGATATCATATCAGCAAAGCTTGTAAAAATTGATGACGAAATAATCCTTATGTCTGCCAAGGGAGATGTTATCAGACTTAAGGTTAGACAAGTTTCAACAAAGGGCAGAGATACTATGGGAGTTAAAATTAGAGAAGTAAGTGATGAAGGCGATAAGATTGTAGCTGTCGCAAAATATATAGAAGATATCGAATAATAGGAGGTTCATATGGGTTTAAATTATGATATTAATGAAGAAAAAGATCTAATTAAAATTTCCTTAGATGGAGATTTAGATGCCTATTCAAGTGATGAATTTAAGGAAGCTGTATTAAAAAAAGTATCATCTTCAAAAGATATACTTATAAATGCTAAAAAGTTAAATTTTATTGACTCCACTGGTCTTGGAAGTTTGATAAGTATTTATAATACAATTAAAGAGCAAGATAAAAATATAAGTATTGAAGAAATAAAACCTAATGTAAAACAAATATTCGAGATAACTGAATTAAATAAGCTCTTCAATATTAAGGAGTAGAATATGAAAAAATATTATTTATCCTTTGAATACACGCCAGAGAATTTTGCACTTGCAAGACTTAATGTGTCATTTATTGCCAATAAAGTTGGATTTAATATTGAAGAAGTAGAAGATATTAAAGTTTCTCTAAATGAAGCTTTAAATCTTTTGCTTGGAAGTGCAGAACAAGTAAAGATTGTGTTCTTTTCATCAGAAAACAAACTGGACATTGAAGTTATAGCTATAAATCCAGATAAGAATAAAACAGAAGAACCAAATAAATTTGCAAGAATTATCTTAGAAACTCTTATGGATGAAGTTGAAATAGAGGAAGGATTAATTAAACTTAGTAAAAAGCTTAAGGACTAAAAACTATGACCAGAGATAAAAAAGAACTTAAAAATATTGATACAAAAGAGCTTTTTGAAGAATATGATAAAAATAAAGATATGGCCATAAGGACAGAACTCATTGAAAGACATATTTATATTGCTGAAATCCTTGCGAAGAAATATGCCAATAGAGGAATAGAGTACGATGATTTATTTCAAGTTGCAAGCCTTGGGCTCATTATGGCTATAGATAGATTTGATGTATCTCGAGGATTTGAATTTTCAAGTTATGTTACCCCTACTATAGTTGGAGAAATAAAAAAATATTTTAGAGACAAAGGTTGGGTAATTAGAGTTCCAAGAAGAATTCAAGAGATGTCAAAAAAGGTTAATACAGCAAAGACACAACTTTCTCAACATCTTCAAAAAACTCCTACAATTGGTGATATTGCAGATTATCTGGAGGTTACAGAAGAAGAAGTCATAGAAGCTATAGAAGGTAGTAAAGTTTATGCACCTTCATCACTTGAAATTACCTATGATTCACAAAATGATGATAAGGAAGTAAATATTCAGGAACTTATCGGAGTTTTAGACGAAGACTATGAAAAAGTTGAATTAAAAGACTTGATAGACAGAGTTATGGAAAAACTTAATGAACTTGAAAAGAAGGTTATTATAGAGAGATACTTTGAAAAGAGAACTCAAATTTCCATAGCAAATTCATTAAACATAAGTCAAATGTCTGTTTCCAGAATTGAAAAAAAAGCTTTGGAAAAATTTAGAGAAGAATTTGAAAAGGATGGCATACATGATAAAAAATAAAAAAATTTTAATGTTACTTTTAATTTGTATGATAAGTCTTCCTACAACAGCTCTTGCAAATAGTAAAGTGTATTTATATAGAATATCTGCAAAGAGTAGATATGGTACATCTGTAGAAACAAGTAAGGTTTCTTATAAAAAGACTATAAATGCAGTCCTAGTAAGTGGAGATAATTTTGCGGATGGACTTGCAGGAGGGGTACTTGGTTCTGTACTTAACGGTCCTGTACTCTTAATGTCAAAAACAGAAGTTCCAAATGAAGTTAAAGATGAACTTAAAAGACTACAAGTTAAAAATGTATATATAGTTGGTGGAACAAGTGCAATTGAAGAAAATGCATTAAAACAGTTAAATGGGTATAATGTAAAGAGAATATCTGGTAAAAATAGAGTTGATACTGCAGCAAAGGTTGCAAATTTTATCAAAGCTTCAGGAAATAATTATGATAAAAGATATTTTGCAATAGCAAATGGTCAAAATTTTGCTGACTCACTTTCAGTAAGTGGTTATTTGGCTACAACAAGAATTCCACTATTACTCACAGGTGGAAATTCTTTAGAAAGAGAAAACTTAAACTATATACAAAACTCTGGAATAACAAAGGGGATTGTAGTAGGAGGAAAGGGATCTATAAATCCTAATATTTTATCAAATAACAATCTTAAAAGAATAGAAAAGACTAACTTTTCAGGTAAAAACAGATACTTAACATCTTTAGATGTTGCAGAAAAGGGATTTAGTGATGTTCGTACTGTAGTTCTTGTAAGTGGAGAAGATTTTCCAGATGCACTTTGCGCATCAAATGTTGCAAAATATGTAAGTGGACCAATACTATTATCATCTTCAAAAGCCATAGATAAAAATATAGTAAATTATATTAAAGGTGGAGATGTAACAAGGCTTATAGTAGTTGGAGGTACTAATTCACTACCTGATAAGTTGTTAGAAGTAATAAATAAAGATCAAATAAGAGGACCAGAAGAAATAGGAAATCCTAAAGAAGATCCTGTAGGTTAAAGAATAGAAAGAAGGTATTGAGATGGAATTAAATTATGAAAAGAAGAATATCTGGGAAGAACTTTCTGAAAAGGAAATTAATGAAATTTTTGAATATGGAGAAAGATATAAAAAATTCTTGGATAATTCAAAGATTGAAAGAGAAGCTACAGTTACAATAATTGAAAAAGCTAAAGAAAATGGATTTATAAGTTTAGAAGAAGCATTAAAAGGTAAGATTAAAAAGGGAGATAAAATCTATTTAAACAACAAGAACAAATCAGTTGTTATGATGATTGTTGGAGAAGATATAACAGAAGGTATGAATATACTTGGTTCTCATATAGACTCTCCAAGACTTGACCTAAAACAAAATCCTATTTTTGAAGACGGTCATATGGCATACTTCAAGACTCACTACTATGGTGGAGTTAAGAAATATCAATGGGCAACACTTCCTCTATCACTTCATGGAACAGCTTTTACAAAAGATGGAAAGAAACTTGATATTGTGATTGGAGAAAAAGAAGAAGATCCTGTATTTTATATTTCAGACCTTTTAATCCATCTTTCTAAAGATCAAAGAAAGAAATCTATGGATGAAGGAATTACAGGAGAACAACTAAATGTAATTATAGGACATAGATCATATAAAACTAAAGATGAAGAAAAGAATCCTATCAAAGACAGTGTTTTAAAATATTTAAATAAGGAATATGGACTTGTAGAAGAAGACTTTTTAATTGCAGAACTTACAATAGTTCCAGCTGGAAAAGCAAGAGATGTTGGATTTGACAGATCTCTAATAGCTTCATATGGTCACGATGATAAAGTTTGTGCTTATGCATCACTTGAAGCTATACTAAAAGTTGAAAATCCAAAGAAAACAGCAGTTTCACTATTTGTTGACAAGGAAGAAATAGGTTCTGTAGGTAATGCATCAATGGGAGCAAACTTCTTCCAAAATATGGTTGCAGAAGTATTGAACAATCAAGTTGAAAACTACTCAGATGTACTTTTAAGAAGAGCATTTGCAAATTCAAAGGTTCTTTCAGCAGATGTTACAGTTGCCTTTGATCCTAATTTTGCAGAAGTTACAGAAAAGAATAATGTAGCACTTGTAGGTCATGGTGTTGCACTTGCAAAATATACAGGTTCAGGTGGAAAGTTTGGTTCAAATGATGCAAACACAGAATTTTTACAAGAACTTAGAACATTATTTAATGAAAATGGTGTAATTTGGCAAACAGGAGAACTTGGAAAGATAGACCAAGGTGGTGGTGGAACAATTGCATATATACTTGCAGCCTATGGCGCAGAAGTTGTTGATATTGGAACAGCAATGCTTTCAATGCACGCACCTATAGAACTTCTTTCAAAGGCAGATGCATATATGACTTCAAAGGCATATGAAGTATTTGTAAAATAATAAAAAAATACAATACACCCTCTTTACCGATGTGTAAGGAGGGTTTTTTAGTTTTAATTCGTTAAGTTTATCGATAGATAAAACTCATCTTAGTGGAAAAATTATTTATACTATTAATAAATTTTTCAAAATCGATATTTGGTGATATAATTTAGGTGGTGATGTATATGTATAATGTTGGAATTGATATAGGTTCAACAGCTTCAAAAGTTGTTGTCTTAGACGATTCAAAAAAAGAAATACTTTATAAAAAAGTCATGCCTACTGGCTGGAGTTCAGTTCAAGCCAGTAGAGATATTGAAGAATGGCTTTTAGAAAATGGAGTAACAGAGGACAATAGAAAAGTTGTTGCCACTGGATATGGAAGGGTTTCTGTGCCTTTTGCTGACAAAGTTATAACAGAAATAACATGTCATGGAAAAGGAGCGAGTTTCTTTAATCCTGGAAAAGATATTACAATTATAGATATTGGTGGACAGGACACAAAAGTTATAAGCTTTAGAGACAACTTTGTAGATGACTTTAAGATGAACGACAAATGTTCTGCAGGAACAGGAAAGTTCTTAGAGGTAATGGCAGGAAGGCTTGGTGTGGATCTTGACGAGATGTTTGCACTTGCAAGAAAGGGAAAGGATATAAAGATATCATCTATGTGTACCGTATTTGCAGAAACTGAAATCATCTCATTAATTGGTAAGGGAACACCAAAGGAAGACATTGCATGTGGGGTTATTCACTCCATTATTAATAAAGTAATAATTTTAGTAAATAGAATTCCAAAATCAGACCAATATTTCTTAACAGGTGGTTTTGCAGGAAATGATTACATGGTTGAACATTTGCAAGAACTTCTAAAAGCAGATGTTAGTACCCATGAAGATGGCAGATTTGCAGGAGCGATAGGAGCTGCAATGCTTGCAAAGTAATGGAATATTTAGATATAAGAAAAAATGCTTATATTGAAGCATTAACTTTAAGTGAAACAGGTAAAGTTATTTCGCTTTGGGGGAGAGTTCCATGGGAGATAGTAGAAAGCTTTGGATACAAAGGACTATACTCCTATGGAATTGATAAGCATGTAACAGAAGGGTATGACGACAATAACTACTGTGATATGTTAAACTCATCATTTGCATACTTAGAACTTGGAAAATGTCCATTTATGTTCTCTTCAAAGTTTTTTATAGTGGATGATAACTGTAAAATAAGATATGAAAAATTAAAGGAGAAGACGGACAAAGAAGTTTATATTTACAAAGACAACGATTACAAATCCCTAATTAAGTTTATGGAAGAAAAGTCAAAAGAGCCTTTCAATATGGATAAATTTGTGGATATTGTGGAAAAATCAAAACAGATTTCAAGTGCAATAGGTAAGCTAAGAAAATGTGATGTGGATGAGAAAAGGATATACGAAGTAGAATACTTTTCTAAGTTTATCTTTGATGTAGACGAGAGACTTTCATTTATTAGGGGACATATTGATGAAAGTTTTAGAGAGAAGGAAGTAGCTAAAATACAAGCGGGAGCTGGAATTTATAAAAAAATAGTTCAATTAATCAATGAGGGTTACTTTTGTGAAGGAGAACTTCATAAAGACTACGAAAGTAGCGGTTTTGAATTTATAAAAGAAAAATATGGAAAATTTAATTTAGAACCCGACTATATAATTCGAGGCTGTAACCAATTTGATATTGATTATAAAACCATAAAATATTAAAGGGGGAATAATTCATGGCAGATTACAGAAAAATGTGGGAAGATTTAGGAATGGACGTAGAAACTCATGACGTTTTATGTGAAGTTTTACCACAAGCATTTGGGGACGTTTATCTATCACAAGAAAACAGACCAGAAAAAATGGATTACTTTAACATGGTTGTTGCAGAAATCCATGGAATAAGACCAGCAGAACTTATTGAGTTCCAAAAAAATGGAGGAAAGGTAGTAGGAACATTCTGTATTCACGTTCCTGATGAAGTAGTATTTGGTTGTGGAGCAATTAACACTGGACTTTGCTCAGGATCACAATTCTGGGTACCAGGAGGAGAAAAACATCTTCCAACAGCAACTTGTCCACTAATAAAAGCATCATTAGGTGCAAGATTTGAAAGAACTTGTCCTTTTTTCAGAATAGCAGACCTATTCGTTGGAGAAACTACATGTGACGGTAAGAAAAAGGCATGGGAAATTTTATCAAAAGATGCACCAATGTACGTTTTTGACTTACCACAAATGAAGAGAGATAAAGACGTTGAGTTCTTTAAGGACGAAGTTTATAGATACATAGACAGAATCGAAGAGCTTACAGGAAACAAACTTACTGCAGAATCACTACATGATGCAATAGTTCTTATTAACAACAAGAGAAGAGCAATGCAAAGACTTTGGGAATTTAGAAAGTTAGACAATGTACCAATAAGCGGTAAAGACTGTCTACTTATTTCTCAAATTGCATTCTATGACGACCCAACAAGATTTGCACAAATGGTTAACGAACTATGTGACGAACTTGATAAGAGAAAAGAAGAAAATGTTTCTGTTTACAAAAAAGGCGCTACAAGACTTATGCTTACAGGAACACCACTTTCAATTCCAAACTGGAAACTACATCACATCATAGAAAGCAGTGGAGCAGCTGTAGTATGTGAAGAAATGTGTACAGGTTCAAGATATTTCGAACTTACAGTTGACGAATCTGGCGAAACTATAGACGAAATGGTTTCACATCTAACAGATAGATATATGAAGGGAATCAACTGTGCTTGTTATACTCCAAATCACGAAAGAGTTGAAGATATTATAAGACTTGCAAAAGAATATAATGTAGATGGAGTTATAGACGTTAACCTTAAATTCTGTAACATATATGATACAGAAGGTCACATAGTAGAAAAAGAACTTAAAGAAGCAGGCATTCCTGTACTTGGAATAGAAACAGACTATACTGATGAAGATGCTGAACAACTAAAGACAAGAATAGAAGCATTCGTTGAAATGATTGAAAATGAAAAGTAAACAAAACTACATTCTATTTGAAGATGTACAAAATGGTCAAAAACTCTATAGCTTAATAAAAGAAAACAATATTAAAGCAACTATTGCACCAACTCCAAGAGTTTTAGATGTGTGTTGTGGAATATCAATTCTCTATGACAACATAGAAGACAAGGAGAAGATTGAAGAAATCATTAAAGAAAATGACATTGTCATTAAAGGATTTCACGAAATAGAAAGAGATATTGATCCAAGTAGAATGAAATTTCTATAAAGACACCGACCATAAGGTCGGTGTTTTAATGTCCATGGGGTTTTCTATTAAACATTTCCCTTTCAATAACTCTATCTGCATAAAAAAGTTTTATAAAGATAATCAAAAGTAATATACAAGCTCCCCAAATTGATTTATAATTAAAAAATTTAATACTTATGGTACTAAGCACAGTTCCCAAAATAAAATAAAAAATCATAGATCCATGGATCTTTAATTTATTCTTAGAGTAATCATCTTTTTTTCTCAAATAAACCGAAAGGTTTGAACCAACTTGACGAATATGGTTTGTTACAAAAGTTGTAGCCGCCGGTGTTCCCCGAACTTGACGAAATGTGTTAAACTGCATTGAACAAATGAAATTTAACGCAACTTGACATATTTGGTCTGGTGCAGACTTTGGTAGTAAACCTAAAATAAATACAATTATGATTTCAATTCCAATTAATAAGGTATCCCATCGTAAAAAGAAAAATTTTTTTACAGTTCTTCCTAAATGTTCCGACAAAAAGGAACCAAAAAAATAAACGGAAATCGGCAAGAGTAGATGTAGTGCTCTGGTCCAATCGGCTTTTCCGAGAGCTATGGCAAAAAGCACTACATTGGCAGTTTGTGCATTACAAAAAACTCCCCCACGAAGTATAAATGTATATGCTCCAAAAAAGCCTCCCACAGTGATTAATAGTTTATATATAAAGGGCTCTTCACATGTTAAGTACACATCTTCTATATTATTTTCATCCATACAAATCTCCTCTCATACATTCTACATCGAATATAAAAACATTAAAAGGGTGAAAAATTGTTACAATATGTCAAAGTTAGTGAAATATAATGTAAAAAAGTATAAAATAGAGCTAAGAAAAGGTGAGTGAAATGAAAACAGAAAAAAGATATATTATAATTCCCGTTTTAATAATAGCAGCCCTATTTGTACTATTTCTTTACAAAAGTGAAAATGCAAAAGTTATTTTAAATGGTCCTATTTTAAAGGATGTTCTATATGAAGATGGGAAAAATAAAGAATTTAAAAAACTAAATATAAAATCAAACTCCGATTACAATGAAAATGGAGTAGATGACTACGGAGACTTTGTAAATGGAGCAAGAAAAGATGCAAAAAACCATCCAAAATATGTTCCAGACTATGTAAAGGACAACAATGGCTACCCAGATGAAAATAGCGGCGTTTGCACCGATGTTATATGGAGAGCATTTAGAGAAGCAGGTTACTCTTTAAGATCCATGTTAAATAAAGATATTGAAAGGTCCCCAGAGCGCTACCCAATGGTTGAAAAACCCGACAACAACATTGACTTTAGAAGAGTTAAGACATTAAGACCATTTTTTGAAAATTACTGCACGGTTTTGACAAATGAAGTAAAGGATCCAAAGGACTTCCAACCAGGAGATATAATAATATTTGGACCAAATGATTTTCACATAGGAATGTGTTCTGATAATAGAAATAGCGAGGGATTTCCATTTATATTTCATAATGGAGGACAGCTTAAGAGAGAAGACGACTATATTAAACGCTCCCCAATAACAGGGCATTACAGATTTGAAAGGGAAAATATTTTAGAAGATGTAATAGTTCCATGGGATGAAGATGAATATAAACAGTAGAACATTCGCATCTATATAAAAGGTACATGATTTTATATAGTTAAATGAGGAAATTATGATAAGAGATAAATATAAAAATAATTTTTCTAAAATTTTATTATTATTTTTAACAGGGATAGTCGTAGGAAGTTTAAGTATACTTCCTATGATTTTCATTCAAAAGGTAATAGATTACTTAACAATGGGTAACACAAGTGATTTTATAAAAAATATAATATTTTATTCATTGGTATATATTTTTGTTAATATGTTTAGGATTATTCTTGTCAACTTTGGTTCAAAATTTGAACTTAATCTGAATAGAGATATAAGGAATGAGATTGTTGAAAGCATTCTTAGCACAAAGATTGATCTATTAGAAAAAGCTGGTCAAAGCAATGTTTTTAACGTTCTTATTGATGATTTAAAATCCCTCGATGACAAACTTATACCTCTTGTTTTTGAATTAGGTTTTTCAATATCAAGTTTTGTAATCGGATCGATTATAATAATAAAATATGACTACATTATGTTATTTGCTATGATTTTAATTTCTGCCATTTCAACTATTGTAATTCAAAAAATTTTAAAGAATTCAGAAATAGCATCTAAAAATAGTCAAATTCAAAGGCTTAATGTTATAAATAAATTTTTTGACATAATTGTAGGTGCCAGGGACATTAAATTATTTAACAAAGAGAAAGTTTTTACCAGTGAATTTCTCAAAGAAAACTATGAGTTAAATAAGCTGGATAAAAAAATTGTAAACATTAAAAATGTATCTCAAGCACTTGTCAGTTTACTGTTTAATCTTATTATGGCTATTTTAATCTTTATTGGAGGAATGCGTGTTAGTCAAGGTAGTTTATCTGTTGGTGCATTAATTGCAATAATTTTATATGCATCAATGATTACTGATCCTATATTTAATATAATAGAAAATCAAAAAGAAATTTCTGCTTTTAAGAATTCCGTTAAGAGAATAGATGATACCTTTGAAATCATAGAGAAAGAGAATATAAATTTAATTGACGATTTTACTACAATTGAATTTAAAGATGTTTCATTAAATTATGGAGATAATCACATTTTAGAAAATTTTAATTTAATCATAAATAAAGGAGATAAATTAAAGATAAATGGAAGAACGGGATCAGGTAAATCAACTATTGCAAAATTAATCACCAATATGTACAAACCAACTACTGGCAATATATATGTTGATGGAAAAGAAAATAAAACAATATCTCTGTCAGCAGTTTTTCAAGAAAATAAATTATTTAATATGTCGATTGTAGATAACATTACATTTAAATCCAATATAGACGAAGATAAATTGAATCAGATTATTAAAATTTGTAGATTAGATGAAGTTATTAAAAAATATTGTACGAACAACATCGGATTTGATAATAGTACTCTATCAGGTGGAGAAAAGACAAGGGTTTTATTAGCAAGGGCATTGTATAAAGACTGTGAATTATATATCTTTGATGAAATAAGTACAGGACTTGACGAAATTCTTTTCTATGAAATATTTGATGATATTATGAAATACTTAGAATCAAAAACAGTAATTATAATCGACCATAAACATATTAGCGAAAATTACTTCACAAAAAGTATTTCCATATAAAAAACCCACCTATTGGTGGGTTTCTATCTACATTGATGGCCTAAGTAAGAATATACGATAATATTTTTATTTTCCTCAATATGATTTCTCTTAAAGAAAAAGTAATGTTCCTTTTTATCCTTTGAATTCCTATTATTAAGCATAAAATAGTTTTTATTGGATGAACTTAAGCAGTGGAGAATATCGTCAACTAAAAAAGTAAGGGGAATGTTTGTATCTACAAATTCATAAAAATCCTTCTCAAATTTCTCATAATTATTTGAAAAGTAATCAAATTGAATACTATTTTTTTGTAATTCATTCATGATTCATTCTCCAAAAGTCTTAATCTGATGATGTTTTTACATAGAATCTTCTTAACTGCCGATTCAGTTCTAAAGTAGATGCTTAAATTTTCCAGATCTATTATTTTGCCAATATATGGTTTATAGCTCTCGTTAGTATATAAAATAATTTCAAGATTATTTAGGTAGACTTGCCTCAAGAGCATAAGGATTTCTTCTTCCTTCATCTGATTTGAAAAATTTATTTCATTTCCCATTTGTAATAGGGCACTGGTGTGTTCAGAAATGAAAAAGCCCATCCATTTTGCCATTCCTCTATCCACATATTTCCTTGCTGATTCATAGTTAAGATAATCTCTTACAATCATATAATACCGTCCATTCCACCGGCATGGCCGCCGATTAATTTACTTCTTTCAATAACTCTTGATCCTTCCATTAGTGAAAATCCAGAAAGGATAGAAGTATAACCAAATTTATCTCTTATTTCATCAAATGTCTTATCCAAAATTTCTTGTTTTTGTAATTTTTCCACATCATTTAAAAAAGTATAATTAAAAAAACTGTCATCGACTAATTTGCCATAGGTCACACCAATATTTCTTACGGCACCACCTCTATACCTTTCTCTAAAAAGTTTTATTACTTCATTCGATAAAACATTTGTAGAATTTGTTGGATTTATACTTTTTTGAGCCTTAATAGACTTCATGTCTTCCTTATATGAAAAACCAATGTAAATGGAAATTCGACCAGTTTTTTTATTCTTTTTTCTAATTCTTGTGGCAACTTGTTCAGCCATTTCCCTTAAAACTATTTCAATTTCACTTTGACTATCATAGTCCCTTGGTAGTACTTGTGAATTGCCATAACTTTTTGACTTTGCTATATAGGGGACATTTACCTTAGATTCATCAACACCATTTGCATGAAACCAAAGCTGCACACCGATTACACCAAATTCCTTTTTCAAAATATCCACATTATAATTGGCAAGGTCCCTAATGGAATAAATTCCCAGTCTATTTAACCTTGTAGCAGTTCTACTTCCAATTCCCCAAAAGCTTGTAAGATTTTTAATATTCCATACCTTAGTTTCCACATCTTCATAGGACCAGTTTGCCCTCATCTGCCTTGTGGTCTTAGCTTCATTATCAAGGGCCAACTTAGCGAGTAATGGATTAGAGTTACTCATTCCAACCGTTGAATAGATACCAGTTTCCTTCCAAATTTCATTTTGAATCTTTGCAGAAACACAGTCCAATTTATCCTTCTTAGTCATGTTCCTATTAGGTACAAAATAATTTAAAGACCCTGTTAAATCAAGAAATGACTCATCAATAGAATAGGGATGTATTTCATCTTTTGGAGCGTAATTTTGAAAAACTTTTTGAATTTTTAAGTTTTCTTCAATATATAAGCTCATTCGAGGAGGGACAATCAAAGTCTTTTCTGCCCATCTTTCCACATAGTCAATGTAATCCCTTGTAATATCCAATTTTTGATTTTTTGCATTTTCAAAAGAAAACTTTCTCGTTTGGATATCAAAGGGGAGATCCCTGGCTCTACCAACATTTTTCTTACCAAAAACTTTTTTAAAAGTGGGACTACTGGCAAGGGTAAGCCCAGAAGAATTGTCTGAGTTACTCATTACGCAAAGGGATGTAGTAAGAGGATTTAGATTTCTTTTAACACATTCAACACTGGCATAAAAACTTTTCATATCCACAAAAGCAATATCAGATTTTGGTTCTAAAGAATAATCTATAATACCCATAACCCCTCCTTCTACTACTTTTAAAAAAGCTCTTCGTTTTTCTTATCGGTTCCGTCAATTTTAGTAAAGAACTGATTATTATTAGGCAAATCTAACCGATTAATTGGATAGCCCATTCTATACATTTCATTTAATTTAAAGATCATTAGATTGATGTTTACATTGAAAATTTTTGATAGAGCTTCGTAATCTTCGCCAAGTAAAATATGTTCCATAAGCTCCTCTTCGTCAATTAAGAGATGTGCAGCAAAAATATTTGCCTCAAGCTCAGTGGAGTTAGTTATATTGAAAAGTTCATATTCAAAAATTTCCTTATGTTTAGCAAAATTGCCATGATAGACATTGTGTCCAAGCTCATGGGCAAAGACCATATTTAAAATCCTTTCATCAACATATGGATTGTAAAACACAAATTCATTCCTAAGAATGACCTTGTACATTCCCAATAACTTCGTTTTTTCCTTGAAGGGAATAAGGGTTACATTTCTTTCTTGCAAAATAATTTGAGGGTCCCTGGTGCCATGCAAGCTTATTAAATTTTGTACATCATCATATATTGTTGATATTTGATTACTCATGAAACCCTCCTTTCAACAATACTTCAATTTTATTCTTCTTCAATTCTAAACTTCTTCGGCGTGTACTTCTTATTTTCAATCTTTGCCATATAAAAAGCTTCCTGCATAGCATTTAATATGGTTGCCTTGTCTTCCTCTGGTAGTTCTCCACCAGCCATTAGTCCAATTACTCCATTGACTATGTCCTCAGCATCCTTTGCACCCTTATAACCAAATTCCTTTTTAACATTAAGTAAAAAATTGGTCTCTTGAGAAAGAAAATAGTCGCTATCAACATCTAAAGCTTTGGCTAATTTCTCATAATATTTTTCAGAACGGGGAACAGTTTCACCCAGTTCATACCTGGATATGGATTTTATAGAGATTCCAGATTTTTTAGAAAGTTCTTCCTGAGTTAAGTTCTTTTTTATTCTTAAGTCCTTTAATTTTGTGGCAAAGTTCATACTCATCCTCCTTTATTCACTAAGTCCTAATTTACAATTAAAATTGATTCAAGTCACTAAATGACCTATTAATATAAAAAACAAGACTCTTAATGACTATATTATACTTTTAAAGTCCTATTAAGTCAATTAAAGTTTAAAAATATGTATGGTTATGGATGAAGATGGATGGGAATAAAAAAGTTAAGTTGAATTATGGTAGTAATTTTATTGATTAAAAATAAATATTTCTAGAATTAAACCAGGAAGTATTTGAGAGAGTTTTAAAATAAAATAATAGAAAGAAATGGAGGTTGAAAGATATGATTTAATATTGATAAATTTAGCTATTTTTAGCATCAGACTAAGAGGACAATGACTTAAAGGTCTTATTTATTGTTCCTAATAGGGTAGAGTTACACACCAATATATATATTTAGACGCACATAAGATATGGGTGTGTAACTGGTAAACTAAATTTTTATTAATCACAGTACTCGCATTTTAAATTATGATGATTGCAAGTTAAATCACGTACCTCGCTAGGAAGCTTTCCCTTGTATCTTTTATAATAAATAGAAAATTTGCTATGGGATGTGTATCCAACAGATTCAGCTATTTCCTTTATAGGTAGTTCGGTATTTAAGAGAAGAGTCTCAGCCACATTCATTCTTTTTCTCTGGGTGTATTCTGTAATGCTTTGACAATATTTTTCCTTAAATAAATTTTTTAATTTAGTTCCACTCATTTTAGATATTTTTTCAAGGGTTTCTTGATTTACATTCATGGCGAAATGATCATCCAAGAATCTTGCCACATCTTCAAGTGCTTTATTATCATCAGATTCAATTTTATATTTTTTCCTATTTAAGTAGGTGTCGATTACAATACTTACCCATTCATTTGCTTTGGCTTTAAAGAAAAAATCAGCGGCTGGAGAGTCCATCTTACAATTTAATATTTCCATTGCCACTTTTTCTAAGGATTTTGTAAGAATTATTTGATTTGGTTGAAGTAAAGCCCCATAAAATGACTCTGGATTAATGTTAATAGATGATAAATGTTTTTCTATTAGCTCTTTTTTAAAACCAATGGAAACAGCAAGATAACAACAATTCTCGTGTAATAAAAAAACAAAATCGTCTTTTATATTGTCAAAGTCAAAAGTACATAATGAGTTTGCAGTAAGTGTTTGATATGGATTAAACTTTTCTCCATTTGCACTGACAATGTAACTTGAATAAATTGAAACATAATCCGCCATACTATAGGTACTATTTTGAACTACTTCTTCTTTGATATAAAAATCATGGACATCAATAATAAATCCATCTCCTTCATAAAACCAATAAAGCCCTTCTGCATAAGTTGAATCATCTTTACTCCAACAAAATGTATACCCTGCACTTGAATATTTCCTATTGTTTTTACATTCATCTACTTCCATATATTCTCTTACAAAATCATAATAAGTCATAATACACTATCCCTTTTAGACAATATTCCAATTAGCCTTATATTTAGCAAGTTATTGCATTACTGATTATACCAAATGTATACTGTAAATGGAATGATAATTGATATCATTATACTAAAACCAATCTAAAAGGAATATCAAAGAAAGGAGATAAGATTATGAAGATTTACAAAAAACTATTTGCTTATGTACAGGATAAAAAACATCTTGGGGTTTTAGCTATGGTTTTTTCTGCCATATCTGCTGTACTTACGGTATATGGATATTATTTAATCTACAAATTTCTAGATAAGTTAATAATTAATTCAAATTTATCCGGCGCAGAGAGCTTAGCATTAAAATCAGTTATTACACTAACCAGTGGAGCAATATTTTATATTGTTTCAGCAACGTTTTCACACATCTTGGGATTTAGGCTTGAAACAAATTTAAGAAAAAGAGGGATTGATGGCTTAGAGAAAGCAAGTTTTAGGTTCTTTGACCTAAACCCATCTGGTCAAATAAGAAAGATTATAGATGACAATGCCGCACAAACTCATCAAGTAGTAGCCCATATGATACCTGATAGCTCTCAGGCAATAGTTACACCCGTGCTTGTACTTGCACTTGGCTTTATAGTAAGCATAAGGGTTGGCATCACCTTGCTTGCTCTTACAATAATTGGCGGCTTAATTTTAGGGGCAATGATGGGCGAGCAAAAATTTATGCAGATATACCAAGAAGCTCTATCTAAACTAAGCGCTGAAACTGTTGAATACGTTAGAGGGATGCAGGTAGTAAAGATATTTAGAGCAAATGTAGAGTCATTTAAAAGCTTTTATAAGGCGATAAAAGATTACTCAAAGTATGCTTATGATTATTCACTATCTTGTAAAAAACCTTATGTTTTGTATCAATGGTTATTTTTTGGTTTAATTGCAATTTTAATTATTCCTATAGTTTATTTTATGACTAGTTTAGGCAGCACCAAGATGATATTACTTGAGCTTATAATGATTTTATTTTTATCAGGAGTTCTCTTTGTTTCATTTATGAGAATGATGTGGTACTCTATGTACATTTCTCAAGGCAATTATGCAGTAGATACTTTAGAGGCACTATACGAGGATATGCAAAAAGATAAATTAGTGCATGGTAATGTCAATAATTTTAAAAACTATAATATAGAATTTGAGAATGTAAGCTTTGCTTATAATGATAAAGCTGTCATTGAAAATCTATCCTTTAAATTAGAAGAGGGAAAGTCTTATGCACTAGTCGGTTCATCTGGATCAGGCAAATCAACGGTAGCAAAACTTATATCAGGTTTTTACAATGTTAACGAAGGAAGCATAAAGATAGGCGGCATAGCAATAAGTGAATATTCTGACGAAGCCTTAATTAAAGCCATTTCCTTTGTTTTTCAAGATTCAAAATTATTCAAGAAAAGCATTTATGACAATGTAGCTTTAGCTAATAAAGAAGCGGCAAGAGATGACGTTATGAAAGCCTTAAAACTAGCAGGATGCGATTTGATACTAGATAAATTCCCAGAAAGAGAAAACACAATTATAGGTTCAAAAGGAGTTTATTTATCTGGTGGAGAAAAACAAAGAATTGCAATTGCTAGAGCGATTTTAAAGGATTCCAAAATTATTATTATGGATGAGGCATCGGCATCAATTGACCCAGATAACGAGTATGAACTACAAAAAGCTTTCAAAAATCTTATGAAGGATAAAACAGTTATCATGATAGCACACAGGCTATCTACAATTAAAGATCTTGATGAAATTATTGTGATGGATAGTGGAAAAATTATAGAAAGAGGCTCTGACAAAGAATTAATGTCAAGAGATACAAGCTATAAGAGGCTGCAAGAGATGTTTAACAGTGCGAATGAATGGAGGGTTTCAAATGAAGGAGTTTTATAAAAAAAGATTTGCTCTTACAGATAAGGGAGCAAGAAATCTAACTAAAGCAACACTGTCCTCATTTTTCGTTTATTGTATAAACATGCTTCCTGCCATATTACTTATGATTTTTGCTCAGGAAGTTTTGGAAAATATGGGCAAAAGCAAGGGATTTTATATAGTATTCTCAGTTTTGACCTTGATAGCAATGTATATTTTGCTTTCTATCGAATACGATAAATTATATAGCACAACCTATCAAGAAAGTGCGGACTTAAGAATAAGGACAGCAGAGAATTTATCAAAACTACCTCTGTCATACTTTTCTAAGCATGATATTTCCGACCTATCACAAACAATCATGGCTGATATTGAAGGTATAGAGCATGCAATGAGCCACGCAATACCAAAAGTGGGCGGCATGGTATTATTCTTCCCACTAATATCTATCATGATGCTAATTAGCAATGTCAAGATGGGTTTAGCTGTAATTATTCCAACTATATTAAGTTTTATATTTATCCCCTTGTCTAAAAAACATTCAGTTAAGGGAGAGAAAGAATATTATAACGTCTTGAGAGCAAACTCAGAAAGCTTTCAAGAAAATATAGAAATGCAAATGGAGATTAAAGCCTATGGCTTATCAGAGAAAATGAAAGAAAAGCTATATGAAAAAATGGATAAAAGTGAAAAAGTGCACTTAAAGACAGAAATAGGACTTATTTTAACTATGTCATTGTCATCAATATTTAGCTTTATTTCCCTTGCTGTCGTAATATTTGTTGGCGTAAATCTAATTATTAATAAAGAGATAAGTGCTCTCTACCTTGTAGGATATTTACTAGCGGCTATAAAGATAAAAGACTCTCTAGATGCATCTAAAGAGGGCTTGATGGAAATATTTTATTTATCGCCCAAAATAGAAAGATTAAAAGAAATTCAAAATCAAAATCTTCAAGAAGGCGAAGACTATGAATTAAAAAAATTCGATATTGATCTAAAAGATGTTGAGTTTGACTACAATAAAGACGCAAAAGTTTTAAATGGTGTAAGCTTTAAAGCTAAGCAGGGAGAGGTTACTGCTTTGGTAGGTGCAAGTGGCTGCGGTAAAACAACTATCTTGAAACTTATATCGAGACTTTATGATTATGAAGATGGACAAATCTTAATTGATGGTAAAGACATAAAAGAAATATCAACAGAATCTCTTTTTGATAAGGTGTCTATTGTTTTCCAAGATGTGGTTCTCTTTAATCAAAGCGTTATGGAAAATATTAGAATCGGAAAGCAAGATGCAAGTGACGAAGAAGTTAAAAGAGCAGCAAAACTTGCAAACTGCACAGATTTTATAGAAAAAATGGATAAGGGTTTCGATACAGTTATTGGTGAGAACGGAGCTGAGCTATCAGGAGGAGAAAGACAAAGGTTATCAATAGCCAGAGCCTTCTTAAAAGATGCACCAATCTTGATCTTAGATGAGATAGCAGCCAGCCTTGATGTTGACAATGAGAAAAAAATTCAAGAGTCTTTAAATAATTTAATTAAAGATAAAACTGTTGTAATCATTTCACACAGAATGAAATCCATAGAAAATGCTGACAAGATAGTAGTTCTTGAAAACGGAAGAGTAGAAAGTGAAGGCAAACATGAAGAGCTTTTACAAAAATCAAAAGTTTACAAGAATTTAATAAAAAAGACAAAAATGGCAGAAGAATTTATTTATTAGGAGGTATAAAATGGATAATAAAAAATTAAATGTGAAAGATTTAGTAACTATCGGTGTTTTTGGCGTAATTTATTTCGTTTTGATGTTTGGTATTGGCATGATGGGAATGATTCCAATATTGTTTTTAATATATCCGGCAGTTCTGGGCATAATTGCAGGAACTGTAGTTATGTTATTTATGACTAAAGTTCAAAAGCCATGGGCATTATTTATTTTCGGAATGATATCACCACTTGTGATGTTTGCAGCTGGTCATACCTACGTAGTTTTAGTTCTATCGCTTATAGTAATGATAATAGCAGAGTTAATTAGAAAGATTGGAAACTATAATTCATTTAAATACAATATGATATCTTATACCATTTTTAGCACATGGATTTGTAGTTCTATGATGCAAATGCTTTTGGCAAAAGAAGTATATATAGAGTATTGTAGGATGATGGGGGATGACTATGTAGTAGCCTTGGAAAAACTAATAACATATCCTCATATGGTTTTAGTAGCTTTAGGAGCAATTGTAGGGGGATTTATTGGAGCATATATAGGCAAGGCTTTATTGAAAAAACACTTTAGTAAAGCGGGCATTGTATAATGCCTGCTTATTCAAAGACCTATTTTAATCCCAATCCTATCAGTAAAATTTTAGTTGTATTCTTTACTGGATTAACTGTTATGCATAGCATAAACATTCGTTTTGAGCTAGCGATTGTTTGTCTTATTGGTATTTTGCTTTATTTGAATGGATACAAAAAAACACTTTTAAAATGGATAGTTTTATGTGGGATACTTTATTCGCTACCAAATTTTATGGTTCTATCCACATTAAACCCTTTACTTAAGATGTTTTTAAGTATACCTATTGTGATTAGGATGTTTATTTTGCCATTTATGGCTGCTAGTCTTATGATAAAAACTTCTGACGTAGGCACAATAATTTCGTCAATGGATAAGCTTAAGATCTCAAAGAATGTATCCATACCTATTGCGGTTATGTTTAGATTTTTCCCATCATTTAAAGAAGAGAAGAAGAACATAAAAATGGCTATGAGAGTAAGAGGGATAAATTTTAAAAATCCAATTAGATATCTTGAATATGTTTCAGTTCCACTACTAATTATATCTTCGAACATTGCAGATGACATTGCAAAATCGGCAGAAACAAAGGCAATAGAAAGTCCAGTTGCTAAGACCAGATATATCCCTGTAAAGATACAGCTAATTGATTTTGTTTATATATTAGCGGTTGCTGGACTTATTGTAGGAGGCTTAATATGGTAAAAATAAAAAATTTAAGTCTTGATTATGGTGAAGAGCATATATTAGATGATATATCACTATCCATAGCCGAGGGAGAGTGCGTGCTATTTACAGGAAAAAGTGGAAGTGGTAAGTCATCTTTAATAAATTCAATCAATGGCTTAGCTGTAAGGTATGATAACGCAAAGACAAAGGGCGAAATAATTATTGATGGTAAAAATATAAAAGATTTGGAGCTTTATCAAATCTCAATGCTTGTCTCAACTGTTTTTCAAAACCCTAAGACATATTTCTTTAATGTTAATACGACATTAGAATTATTGTTCTATTTAGAAAATATTGGTCTTGCAAGAGAAGAGATGGACAGGCGTTTGAAGGATATGCTTGAGATATTCCCGATAAAAAATCTTTTGAACAGAAATATATTTAATCTATCCGGCGGTGAGAAACAAATACTTTGCATTGCCGCTTCTTATATAGCAGGCACAAAGATCATAGTTATGGATGAACCTTCATCAAATTTGGATATTAAAAGCATAGATGTTTTGACGAAGATGCTTAAAATTCTAAAAGAGAGAGGAATAAACATAATTGCAGCTGAGCATAGAATTTATTATTTGATGGACGTAGTTGATCGTGTCTTTATAATTGACAAAGGTAAGATTAAAAAAATTTATACAATAAATGAATTTTTAAAGTTTGATAAAAATGAATTGAAAGCTTTAAGTTTAAGAGATAAAGAATTAAGTAAATTAGAAGTTCCTTATTTAAAAGAAGGCGGAGAGTATCAGATAAAAAATCTTAGGTACAAATTTACTGATGATGAGTGTTTAAGCTTAAAAGACATTTCGTTTAAACTTGGTAAAATATATGGCATAATAGGATTCAATGGACAAGGAAAATCAACGCTTTTAAGATGTTTAATAGGTCTTGAGAAAAAATCAAAAGAAGAAATTTATTTTAAGGGAGAGAAGCTATCTAAAAAAGAAAGACTAAAAAACTCTTCACTTGTTATGCAAGACGTAAACCATCAATTATTTACAGATGAAGTATTCAACGAGCTTAGCTTAGGAGTAAAGAATTTTGACGAGAAAAAGGCAAAAATCATATTAAAAGATTTAGGTATAGATGAATTTACCAAAAGACATCCGATGAGTTTATCGGGAGGGCAAAAGCAAAGACTTGCAATAGCATCTGTTATGTGTAAAGATTCTCAGTTTCTCTATTTCGACGAGCCTACAAGTGGTATGGATTATTCAAATATGATAAAAATATCGGAATTAATCAAAAAATATAGAAATAAAGATAAAATGATTTTTGTAGTCTCCCATGATATAGAATTTTTGAACGAAGTTGCAAATGAGATTTATGAATTGTAAAAAGTTTATAATTGAACCAAATCCACAACTAAGAAAGACATTCTACTTATTTTAAATTTCTTTGTATTTTTGAATTTTAAAACCCACCTCACTGGTGGGTTTTTATTGTATAAGAAAACCCCCAGTTAGACTGGGGGTTCAGTATAGCTTTAGCAATGATAACCAAACAAAAATACCTCAGTGATATAATAAAATTGCGGTCTGCCAACTGCAAAATAAAAAATCAAGGAGGTATTGAATGACATCGTTAAATGACACTCATAGTTTATCACATACTAAATGGAATTGTAAATATCATGTAGTATTTGCACCAAAATATAGAAGAAAAGAATTTTATGAATCAAAAAGACTAGAAATAGGAGCAATATTAAGAGAATTATGTAGTTGGAAAGAAGTAAATATCATAGAAGCAGAAGTTTGTCCCGATCATATTCATATGTTATTGGAGATACCACCAAAAATATCAGTATCAAGCTTCATGGGTTTTTTGAAAGGGAAAAGTAGCATAATGATATATGAAAGGTGGGGAAACTTAAAATACAAATACAGGGGAAGACAATTTTGGTGTAGAGGATATTATGTAGATACAGCAGGAAAGAATGCAAAGAAAATAGAAGAATATATAAGAAATCAACTTAAGACAGACCAATTAAGCGAGCAGTTAACATTTGATGTAGTTGACCCTTTTTAAGGGTAGCAAGTAAAGTCTGCAAGTGGCAGACGACCAACGCCTTTGAGGCGGGGCTTGTATTGCAGGCTTTTTGGGACGCATGTGAAACCCTGGCTATGCTGTGGGATTATTATTAAATTAATGACCTTAGGGAATTAAGTTTTCTAACGAATAAAATAATAACTTGATATGTAGTTAGCAAATTGTGGAATTATCTGCATTAAATTGGAATTCGAATGTATTTGGTGATAAAATAAAAGAGTAATAAAATAGCTCTATCATAAATATATAATAATTAAAAAAACATACCGTATGAGGAGCTGTTAAATTTAATTTTAAAGGAGGAACATATAGAATGAAAAAAAGATTACTGTCTATCCTATTAAGTTTAGCAATGATTTTACCTAGCTTAATAGGAGTATCTGTCTCTAAAGCTGCTGAAGATCCTGTTGATGACAAAGTTGTCTTTGGAGATGACAATGTAAGAATGCAAGTTGTAAGTGAATTAAAACGTAAAAACAATCTATTTGATAAGAGTAAAGTCTTACCAAAAGAAACTAAATCAAATTATAATCCAACTAAGGCTGATATGCTAAATCTGAAGAAGCTTTCGTTAAGAGGTATTACTGATGGATTAAATAATTCTGTTGAAATATTAAACTTATCAGGCATTGAAAGTGCAACAAATTTAGAAGATTTACAGGTATCAGGAGTTAATAGCAAAGACTTAAGTGCTATAAGTAGGTTAACAAATTTAAATAAAATTTATTTAAGTGGACTCAATTTAGAAAGTCTTAATATAATAAATAACTTAAAAAACTTAGAAGAAGTTTCTTCTTATAATAATGGGTTAGTTAGCTTACAAGGAGTAGAAAGTCTTCAAAATTTAAAAAGGCTGAATGTATCTGATAAAAACTTAGAAGATATTAGTTCAGTTAAGGGATTAAATAATATAGAAGTGATGTACTTAGATAATAATAAAATCAAGAATATAAGCTCTTTGAAAGATTTAGTAAGCTTAAAAAAATTATATATTAGGGAAAATAATATTGAAAACATTGAACCCTTATCAAAACTTATTAATTTAACAACAGTTCATTTAAATAATAACAAAATTAAAGATATTGGACCTCTTTCAAAACTTACTAACTTAGAAGATTTAAGTTTAGATAATAATGAGATACAAAATATAGATTCTCTATCAGGGCTCACACAGCTTACTGATTTAACTTTAAGAGAAAACTCTATTGAGGATATAAGTGCTTTAACAAATCTTAAAAAGTTAACTTTTCTATCTATTCACAAAAATTCTGTTAAAGATATAAGTGCTTTAAAGAACCTTTTAAATTTAGAATACTTAGATGTTTCATTCAATAAAATTGAAAATTTAAGTGCATTAAGCTCACTAAATAAACTTGAAGGTATAGATTTTTCAAATAACCTTGTTAAAGATATAAGACCTATCAAATCCTTAACAAATTTAAATGATTTAAAAGGAAAAGATAATAATATAGAAGATGTTAGTTCTTTACAAGATTGTCTAATAGAACAAATGGAACTTTCAGATAATAATATTATTGATTTTTCTTCTTTAAAAGCACAAATAGATAGTGAAACACCTAGACTTTTTGTTGCAGTTAATCAAAAAATCAATAAAGCGATAGTTGCAAATGAAGTTAAGGAAAATAATGAAACTATTGAATATAAAATAGCAAATCCTATGTTTTCTGTTGGAGGAGAAAGAATAGGAATAGATTCTTCTAAAAGGTTAAGCTTTAACGAAGAAGTTTTTGAGATAAACGACTTAAACAGTTTGTTTGGAACATTTAGAGAAATAAAAGATTTTGTAAATATCTATAATGAAACTGCTGAAAAATTAGATAAGAGTAATATTAAGGTAACTTCTAACAATGAAGACTTAATAATAACAATTCCTAAGGATAAGATAAAAAACAAAATAGAGATATCTATACCATTTGCTTCGGAATCCATATCTAAAGAAGATCCTATGGAATTACTTGTAGGATGTCCTGTTGGAGGAATTTTAAATTTATCGCTGATTACTTCAGAAGAAGAAAACCCAGGACATGATAGTGGTTGTGGAGATGGAACTTGTGTTTTTAGTGATATTATAGTAAAAACAAAGAAAACTCCAATAAGAGCTCAAATAAATAACGAAGAATTAAAAACTGAAAAGTCACTTAATTTCTCTTTGTTTGATTCAACAAATCAAGAATTCGTAAAAGAATTCAAATCAATAAATGAAAATGGAGTACAATATTTACCAGAATTGGAATTAATAGAGGGAAATAAATACATTCTTTCATTAAAAGATGATGTTTATCATATGAAAAATCTTTACATCAAGCAATATGAAGATAATTCAATAATTAAAGATTTTAAAAATGGGGAAATAAATTATTTAACAGTTTTCGAAAAAGAAGGAAAGAATATCTCTTATAGACACCCAATAAGAATTCCAGCCAAATACAATGGAGAAACTATACCTAATTTAAAATTTAAACTTGTAAGTGATTTTGAAACTTTAGAACTAACAAGTAATCAACAAGGCTTTGTTGAGACAGATTTAATAGAGGATGTTACCTATATGGTGATAGTTGAATCCGATAAGTATGCGATAGAATCATTTCCTTTAGTAGTAAAGGATAAGCAACCTGCTGATGGATTTTATTGGGAAACTAAAATAGGGAAATTCCCTTTTGATCATACAAATTGCAATCAAGTAGTAGAATTTAAATTAGTTGATAAAGGGCAAGAACATAAGAATGATACAACAATAGTTTGTAGTACAGGAAGAACAAAGGTTACAGGATTAAACTTTAAAAACCTTGAACTTAATACAAATATATTTGATACAAAAAAAATAGATGAATTAGCAAATAAAGATGTTCAAACATTACAATTAAAAGTAATAAATCCTTTCAGATGCGAAATATCTAAATTAGCTTTAGGTAATTTCAAAATAAATAGAGATATGCTTACAGAAAAAGAAGTTGAGCATGTTTATAGAGTTAAACCGAATAACGAAATAGAAGAATTAAAATTTACCCAATCAAAAAATATAGTATCTTTTGATTTAGATTCTATAATTGTTGAAAAGATAGCTATTGTATTTAAAGATGATAATATTCCCGAAATAAAGAAAGAAGATATCGAAAAAGAAGTAGTTAAAAAGGGAGAAGATTTAGACCTAACAGACAACATTAAAAATCTACCAGAAGGTTCAAAAGTAAAAGATATAACAGAACCAAAGATAGATACAAATGTAGCTGGAGAATACAAAGGAAAAGTAGAAGTAACCTTCCCTAATGGAACTAAGAGAATAGTAGAAGTTCCGGTAGTAGTTGAAAAGATAGTAATTCCAGGAACTCCAATAGAAGAAATTCCAGAAATAAAAGCTTCCGACATCGAAAAAGAAGTAATTAAAAAGGGAGAAGAGCTAGACCTAACAGATAACATTAAAAATCTACCAAAAGGTTCAAAAGTAAAAGACATAACACAACCAAATATAGATACAAATGTAGCTGGAGAATACAAAGGAAAAGTAGAAGTAACCTTCCCTAATGGAACTAAGAGAATAGTAGAAGTTCCGGTAGTAGTTGAAAAGATAGTAATTCCAGGAACTCCAATAGAAGAAATTCCAGAAATAAAAGCTTCCGACATCGAAAAAGAAGTAGTTAAAAAGGGAGAAGAGATAGACCTAACAGACAACATTAAAAATCTACCAGAAGGTTCAAAAGTAAAAGACATAACAGAACCAAATATAGATACAAATGTAGCTGGAGAATATACAGGAAAAGTTGAAGTAACCTTCCCTAATGGAAGTAAGAGAATAGTAGAAGTTCCAGTAGTAGTTGAAAAAGTTGAAGAAACAGACCCAACAGAACCAACAAAACCAACAGAACCAAGCGAACCAACACCAACAGAACCAGAACAAAAAGATAACGAAATCAAAAACACCGATACCTTCAAAGAAGTATTTGAAAAAATAAACTCAACAAGGATATCAGGAAAGAATCGTCAAATAACAGCAGTAGAAGTAAGCAAGAGACTATACAAACAAGCAGACACTATAGTATTAACATCAAGTAGCGAAATGATAGACTCACTTACCTCATCACCATTTGGAATAGCAATAAACGCACCAACACTATTTGTAGAAAAAGACACAATACTTCAAGAAGTACTTGGAGAAATAAAGAGACTACAACCAAAGAAGATAATAATCGCAGGAGGAGACTCAGTAATTTCAGAAAAAGTACAAAAACAAATAGAACAAATGGGAGTAGAAGTAGAAAGAACAGCAGGAAAAGACAGATTCCAAACAGCAGTAAAACTTGGAGAAGAAATAAGAAGAAACTCTACTAACAAGACAGACATCATCCTTGCAAACGGCTACAACTTCATAGACGCATTAACAGCAGGAAGCTTAGCAGCAAAGATGAACATACCAATACTATTAACAGGAGACAGTTCATTAAATAGCATTACAGAAAAAGCCATCAAAGAATGGGGAATAAAAAATGTTATCGTAGTAGGAGGAAACCAACAAGTATCAGAAGGAGTAATCTCAAAACTACAAAAAGATGGACTATCAGTAGAAAGAATAGCAGGAAGAACAAGAGTAGAAACAGCACTAAAATTAGCAGAGAGAGTTAACACTAACCCAGAAAAAGTAATCTTTGCAAACGGAAGAACCTACGCAGATGCACTAATAGCATCATACCTATCAAAGAAAGAAAACGCACCAATAATCTTGATAGAAAAAGAAACCGTACCAGTATCTGTAAAAGAATACCTAAGAGAAAAGAAGATAAAAGACTCTATAATCTTAGGTGGGGACAGTAGTATTGCTAATGTGAATTAAATTAGTGTAAGAAGGGCAATGTGAGAAATCGCATTGCCTTTTTCGTTATGTAAATAATTTTGTGTATCAACCTAAATCATGATAAAAGGGTAAGGGTTGATACATTTTTTCATATACTGTGTAAAATTTTGTGTATAAAAACCTCATGATTAGTTTTTACTAACAATAATCATGAGGTCCATTATAAGTATTACAATATAAATTTATTTATACGCTTCTAAAAAATTATTTACTAAATTTTTGTATTCTTCCTCTTCTTTTTTCGGAAACTCTGTATGTTCAAATCCTTTTGCTGTGAATAATTTTTTTCGGTCGTGAGATATGGCATTATATAAATCTTCTCCCATGTGAGGTGGGGTAACTTTATCTATATCAGAATTAGTTATTAGAACTGGAACTGAAACATCTTTTATCCATTCACAGGCGTTTATATCATTATAAGCAAAGTGAAGTTTAAACTTTGTATAGATATTGCCAGTCCATTTCATATAGGAGAAAGGGATTCCTTGTGATTTTTCAATTTCTTTAAGCTCAGAGTCTAACATTTCATTGAAGTCAGATACGGGAGATTCCAGAATGAGATAATCTATATCACTGTCATCTCGTCCTGCAGCTATTGCAGCGGTTGCGCCTCCATAGGACTCTCCCCATAAGACAATTTTTCCGTCATCATCTATTTTAGTTTTAGCGGTCTTAATGGCATCTAAAACGTCAAAGGATTCTAAGACTCCAAATGTATTATATAGAGCTTTATTATCACCAGAATTTCTTTGGTCAATAGCAATTACATCATAGCCTAAATTTAAAAATATACGCATTATATGAGGCATGGATGTCTTTGTTCCACCTAAGCCGTGCACTAAAACGGCAATGTTTTTATTTCCTGGTTTTCTTACAAGCAGTGCAGGTATTTTATGGTCATATTTACTTGAAGGAATATTTAATTCTTCCACAACCTTATCTTCTGCAAAGGCATCAAAATATTTCTGGTATGTTTTGGCGTTTTTAATAGTTTCTTCTACAGGCATAATATTTGTAAAGCCTTTAAAAACTTCTTTTCCCATAAAAATTGAAAAACCTATAGATAGCAATAATACGATAATAAGTATAGCAATTAATACTTTTTTTAATACTTTTAACAAAATCCACCTCCCGAGTTTGCATAATTGTTCAATTCTCTAAGATAATTTTAGATTTGATTTATTATTTCGAACATTCTATTTGCTATATTTTCCCATGAATTAACTTTAACTTCATCAAAGACTTCCTTTGGGATTCTTTTTCCAAGTTTTACTCTTTTAACTTGTGTATCTATACATTTTGCCAAGTTATTTACATAGGTTGGTATCTCGTCTTCAACAGGTGTGTCCAAATTTTTTAATTTTGGAAGTGGACAATATTCTATTGCAATGGAGTTATTTACTTTTTCTCCAAGTACTTCTATAAGAGGTTTTAGTTCTGATGCGACTATAAAGCATCCAGATGCAAGGGCTTCAATAGCAACTAAACCGAGGCCTTCATAGTAAGACGGAAGGATGAAGATATCTGAATATCTAAACATATCTGCAAGGGAACGTTGGTTTTTGGCGTTGAATAGTTTAATATTTTTTGTTCCTTCAATGGCGCTATGGATTTTTTTTATATTTTCCCCAACCGGCGTGCCGATAACATTCAATATTACATCAGAGTTATAGTTAAGGGATTTAAATGCATCTATCATCTGGTAGACGCCCTTTGAGTTGTCTATCTTTCCAGCGAATACCACATTTATAAAGCTGTTGTGTTCTTCATATTTATATTCATCGTCACGATAAAAAAGTTCTTGATTGTATCCTCCACCAGTGTAATATATTTTATTTTTATCAATATCATAAGTTTGTGTAATTTCGTCTATTTGTTTTTTAGACAGGGCAAATACAAGGTCAAGTCTATTTAAATTGTGCACATATTTTTCCTTCATAATACTATTTTGAACGCATTGTCTAATGTCTGTTCCATGGCATATCCCAACGATTTGTTTGCCTTTATCTGAAAGTAAATCAAGAACAAATGAAGTCAACATCCAAAGGTGGTGACACACGATTATATCTGGATTGATTTCATCAAATGCCTTTAGTATTTGTTCTTTAAAAGCAAATTTCCAATCCTCTACCATTTCAGTTGTCATATCTTTATACCTTGTACTATCATAGGGCATGACATCGGACATACCAACTATTGGAAAGTTTAGTTTATCGCTTTTAAAATGTATTGGATAGCAATTTTCTTTTGGAAGTTCTGTAAATGGGTAGCCTATGCTTTCATCAAATCCATATATGGCATAGTTTTCTCCATGTTTTTTAAACTCTCTTATCAAATTTGAAAAGTAAACTCCACTTCCAGTTTTTGCAGGAAGTTGGGCAATTATATGAAGTATTTTCATTTTTTCTCCTGTAAAAAGTATTTTTATAATCTCTTCAATCCTCTATAATGTAACATTATGTAGAAATTTAGTCAAATTACCAATAAGATAAAAAACCACTTAATAATATATGGAAAATATTGCCCTTTGTTGTTACAATGTAGTTAAGAAATATTAGTTAAGGAGGAGCTATGTATAAAATTCTTACAGTCATCGTGGGCAGCAAGTATGGCAAGAAGATATTGGAAAGTGTTGATCACAGTTTATATAAAGATGTATTTTTACTTGAAGGCACTGGAACATCTTCTGGTGGACTACATTACCTGCTAAAGCTTTACGATATTAAAAAAGATATTATGTCTTTTATAGTTTCAAAAGATAATTTAGAGGCTATGTATGATTTTTTAATTAATGATATGGGTCTTGGTAAGGATTTACGAGGAATTGCCTTCGATATTGATATAGAAAAATTTGAGGAAGAAGATATGAATACAGACAGAAGAGAAGAAGGTTTTCTTTACGATGCAATATTTGCAATAGTTGACCATGGATATAGTGACAATGTTATCTTGGCATCTGAAAGGGCAGGAAGTATTGGTGCAACTGTACTTAATGCAAAAGGTTCGGGATATGAAAAGAGAAATCCTATTTTAGAACTTGTGGTTGAACCTGAAAAAGAAGTAGTGTTAATCATCAGCCCATGTGCAACGACAGATGAGATTGTAGATGCAATTAATGAAGATATGAACACAGATGAAAATAAAAAGGTAGTAACTTTTGCCATCAGTGTAAACAGGGTAGAAGGACTTAGAGGGTGAAAAACTTTTTTGAATTTGTAAGTCCAATTGGAACACTATATATTGGAGAAGAAGATGGTTTTGTAATAGATATTTCTTTTGAAAAACCAATCGGTGAAAGAAGAAAAACAGATGTCATATCAAAAACCATCGCTGAAATTGAAGAATATTTTAATCATAAGAGAACCGATTTTGACATTCCAATAAAGTTAAGAGGAACCAAATTTCAAAAGGAAGTCTATGAATATGTAAGAAAAATTTCCTATGGAAACAGAGTAAGTTATAGTGAAGTAGCAAAAGGTATAGGAAGTATTTCTCGAGCAAGGGCTGTGGGAAATGCGCTTAATAAAAATCCAATACTAATTCTAATTCCATGTCATAGGGTTATAAAAAAGAGTGGAGAGGTTGGAGGTTTTAAAATAGGATTGGATAATAAAAATTTTTTATTAAATCTTGAGAGGGAAAATTATGTTAAGAAGATTTAAATTGCTTTTGGCAATACTTTTACTTGTATTTGTTATATACAATGTATACAACTTTTTTAATATAGTCATAAATAAGAAGGTGTTCAAGAGCCCAAAGGTTCCAGAGGAGTTTGATGGCTTTAGAATAATTCAGATAAGTGATTTTCACAATAAGAAATTTCACAGAAAAGAATTTTTTGTAAAAACGGTTATAACAGAAAGACCAGATGTAGTTTTTTTAACTGGAGACTTTGTTGACTCAAGAAAGCCCGATTTTAAATATGCTCTTCATATAATAGAAGAACTCATACCAGTTACTAAAATTTATTATGTTTTAGGAAACCATGAGGGTAGAGTAAAGGGAATAGAAAAGTTTCTTGATGACTGTAAAAAGCTTGGAGTTACAGTTCTTAGACAGGAATCGTTTCTTCTTAGAAAGGGTGACTCTTTTATAAATATTGTCGGCGTGGATGATCCAAGTATAACGACAATATGGACTATTAGAGATGTATTAAAAGAGAAGAAATTGGATGGACACTTAAATATCCTTTTATCTCATAGACCAGAGATATTTGATGAGTATGTAAATGCAGGCTACGACATTATCTTCACTGGACATACCCATGGTGGACAGGTTCGTATTCCATTTCTTGGTGCACTTTTTGTTCCAAATCAAGGGGTGTTACCAGCATATGACAAGGGTGCGTTCAAAAAGAAAGATAGTATGATGATAGTCTCTTCTGGAATAGGAACTTCAGTAGTTCCTATAAGAATTTTTAACAAGCCTGAGTTAGTATTGGTTGAATTAAAATATGAAAAATAATCTTTACCTTTTAATACTACTCTGCTATACTGTACTAAGGAGGTAGTTATGTTAGACGTAAAGAGACTCACTAAACAATATAATAAAGTTAAAGCCATTGATGATGTATCTTTCTTTATACCCGATGGGGAGATTGGTGTTATTATGGGACCAAATGGTTCAGGAAAATCTACTACCATAAAATCTATCGCTGGGCTTTTAAGATACACTGGAGAAATAAGTATACAGGGTTTTGAAAACAGGAGCATAGAAGCGAAAAAAATCTTTGGATATGTTCCAGAAATTCCTACAATGTTTCCCCTTTTAACCGTTAGAGAACATATAATATACACTTTAAAGGCATATGGGCTTCCAATTGATGAAGAAAAAATAGAGTATTTATTAAACACCTTTGAACTTAAGGACAAGGAAAACAAACTTGGAGATGAGCTTTCAAAGGGGATGATGCAGAAAGTTTCAATCTGCTGCGCTATTATCATAGAGCCAAAGGTACTTATGCTTGATGAGCCGATGATTGGTCTTGATCCAAAGGCAATTAGAGAGCTTAAGAAGATGATTTTAGAGCTTAAGGACAGAGGTACAACCATACTTATATCAACCCATATGCTTGAAATGGTAGAGGGACTTTGGGATACCATAGTTATACTTAAAAATGGCAAAGTAATGGGACAATTTGATAAGGACATGGCAGAAGGAAAGAACTTGGAAGAAATCTTCTTCAAAGTAACCGGTGATGAAGATGTATAGTTCAAGTGTCTACTATATTAAGAGAAATTTAATAAACAGAGTAAAGCAGCTTAGATATAAACCTCTAAAGGTAATTGGGAAACTTCTTATACTACTTTATTTTATAAATCTTCCATTTATTTTGCAGCAAAATTTTAAAAATATAAACTTTGACTCACCGGAAGGTTATGTTGCAGTTTTTGCAGTTCTTATGATTTACTTTGGAATCCCTGGAACATTAAGTTATTTAAAGAGAAGGGGAATAATTTTTAAACAGGAGAATGTAAACTTTGACTTTATAGCTCCTTTTACACCAAAACAAATTCTTTTAAAGGGCTTTACACTAAATGCCTTTTATGGACTAATATTACAACTTGCCATGGCAGTTGGAGGCTACTTCGTGTTTCATTTGAAACTGTGGCAGGTGCTTTTAATATTTGTGATACAACTTACGGTGTCACTTGCTTCAGACTTTGCAATAGCAGTGATTATATATGCTTCAGAGGACTTAACTGAAAAACATAAAAGTATCATTCGCTATGTCGCCTATGGACTGTTAATAGCAGTTGCAGTTTATATGATAGAGACTGTGGTTAGAGGAACGGGGCCAGTAAGTGGAAGAATTTTAAAAATGTTAAACTCAGACCCACTTATGTTTGTACCAATATATGGTTTTGAAATAGGAGTTGTTTCATTAATTATAAAAGGATACACTTTACCAAGGCTTGTTTCTACAATTTTAAGTTTTGTAACTACAATCATCTTGGTAATTTTGGCAAAAAAATGTACCTCCACTGGAGAGTACTATGAAGATGCAATAAAGTTTTCAGAAGATTATAGAATTGCAGTTAAAAAGAATAAGGAAACTGGAAAATCCCATAGAGTTGGAAAGAAACAAAAGGTTATAGAAAATGCTAAGTTTACCATTAAGGGAAACTACGCAAAGGCAATTTTTGAAAAGCAAGTAAATGAATATAAAAAACTTCCTCTATTGGATAAAATAAAACTTCCAGGTTTTGCGGTTATAGCTTCGTTATTTTTTGTATTTATCTTTGGTGACGAAAAATTTGACGGAGGCTTTTCTGCAGTATTAGGAGCTATCTCAATATATATAAACCTAATATCATTTAGATTTTTATCCGTGGATGGTGAATATAACCACTATTCATTTTATCTAATTCCAGATACCATGGGTAAAAAAGTTTTTTACTCAGGTCTTTTAGGAAATATAAAAACATTGGTGGTTTCAATTTGTTTATTCCTTCCATTTTTTATAATAACTGGACAGGGTGTGGTAAGAATACTTGGAACAGTGCTAATGTTTAATTCAATCTCACTTATCTTCAATTATTTAGGTAAGGGAATAATTAAAATCTTAGAATCTCGTCTTGGAAGAACTTTTGGAATGTTTGCCTTTGTAATAATTGGAATAATCCTTTCAGGAATCAGCTTAGGAATAGGAACTGCGGTAGAAGTATTTTCAAATATTGAAGATATAGGATTTTATTTTACAACTGTAATTGCCATATTGATTTCAATAATCTTACTTTTTATAAATGGAAAACTCTACAGGAACATGGAGTTTATTACAGAAGAATAAAAAATGTTGGGGCATGATACACCTCAACATTTTTTTATTGCTATTTAATATTTTTCTTTAAAACTCCCAGTAGTACTGTGGAAATTGCAGTACCAACTGCAAGTGCAAGTAGATACATAAGAGGGTTTCCAATTACAGGAACTACAAATATTCCACCATGTGGAGCCATTAGAGTACAGTTGAATAACATGGACAATGCTCCTGCAACTCCAGATCCAATTATACATGAAGGAAGTACCCTTGCAGGATCTTGTGCTGCAAATGGAATTGCACCTTCAGTTATAAATGAAAGGCCCATTATTATATTTGCAGGCGCAGACTTTCTTTGTGCTTCTGTAAATTTATTTTTAAAGATTAGTGATGCAAGGGCTATTGCAATTGGAGGTACCATTCCACCAATCATAACCGCCGCCATAATATTGTAGTTACCTGCAGCGATGGATGCAGTACCAAATACATAGGAGGCCTTGTTGAAAGGTCCACCCATATCTACAGCCATCATAGCTGCAACTATAAATCCAAGTACAAGGCTACTTGTTCCTTGAAGTCCAGCTAACCATGAGTTTAGTCCTACATTTATCTTCCCAACCACAGGCTCGATGGCAAGTGTCATTACAAGACCTGTAAATAAAACACCAAACACAGGGTATATTAAAATTGTTCTTATTCCGTCTAAGTTCTTAGGAAGTGGATTTGTTATCTTCATTAAACCCTTTACAATATAACCTGCAAGAAAACCTGCGGCTAAGGCTCCTAAGAATCCAGAAGTTCCAGAAGCTGCTATGGCTCCACCGATAAAACCTGCCACAAGACCTGGTCTATCCGCAATACTCATAGCTATAAAACCTGCAAGTACCGGTAGCATAAATGAAAATGAAAGACCACCGATGGTTTTAAGTGTCTTTGCAGTTTCAGTTATTGTACCAAGATTTGATCTTTGTTCTACTGTAAGTGAACCAAGGTCTACAGATAAACTGTCAACCAAGAATGCAAGGGCAATCAGTATTCCTCCTCCAACTACAAATGGAAGCATATGTGACACACCATTCATCAAATGTTTATATACTCTATGTCCTGCACTTTCATTTTCAACTTTGTTTTCCTTTACAGAATTTCCACCTTTTGCCTTGTAGATTGGTGCATTTTCTGAAAGCACCCTTTCAATTAAAACATCTGGTTTTGAAATTCCGTCGGAAACTTGAGTTTCAATAACTTTTTTACCAGCAAATCTATCCATTGGAACATTGGTATCAGATGCAATTATTACACCATCTGCCTTTGCAATATCTTCGTCAGTTAAAATATTTTTGGCACCACCAGATCCCCTTGTTTCAACTTTTATATTATATCCCAGTTCCTTCGCCTTTTTTTCAAGAGCTTCTGCCGCCATGTAGGTGTGGGCAATACCAGTAGGGCAGCCTGTAACTGCAACAATATTTTTAGTTTCATTTGAAACTTCTTTAGTTACTACAGGAGCCTCTTCTTCAAACTTTTTCCTTTCAGCATTGTCGATTATTTCTAAAAATTCTTCCTTACTCTTCGCTTCTACAAGAGATTTTATAAATTTATCATCCATAAGCAATTTGGAAAGTGTAGCAAGAATTTCAAGGTGAACATTTGAATCATTGTCCGGTGCTGCAATTAAAAATAATAAATTTACAGGATTTCCATCTAAGGATTCAAACTCTACACCATCAGGTATTGTCATTGCTGCAAGCCCTGGCTTAGTGACAACACTTGACTTACCATGGGGGATGGCAACCCCTTCTCCAACTCCTGTAGAGCCTTTTTCCTCTCTTAGATAAACTTGTCGTTTAAACACTTCTAAGTCTTTTAAATTGTTTAAATTATCCATAAGACTAACTGCAGTATCAATCGCATCACTCTTATTTTGTAGACTTATCCCGATTGAAATGCTATCTTTTGTAAGTAAGTCGGTAATTTTCATATCCTTCCTCCGTTTAATATTATCATGCGACAAGATGATAAGGTTTTCAAACAACCTTTTATATAAATAGCACTATCCAAATCCAAGATAGTGCTATTCCTTTAGTAATTAATTTAAATAATAGAAAATACGTCTATTTTTTCAAAATTTCTTTAAGATGTCTATATATCCAGTTGCCACTTTTTTCGTTTTCATCTTCATTTGGAACATTTCCATCAAAAACGGAAGTGTCTTCGGAAAGAGCTTTTTCAAGAAGGCGAGTTGGATTTGAAATTCCATCAGTTACTTTACACACAACAAGTCTTTTACCTTTGAATCTCTCCATAGGAATTTTAGTGTCAGATGCAACGATTACACCAAATGCTTTTTCAATATCTTCTTTTGTAAGTTCATTTCTTGCACCTGCAGAGCCTCTTGTTTCAACCTTAATATTATATCCAAGCTCTTTAGCCTTTTTTTCTAAAGCATCAGCAGCCATATAAGTGTGTACAATACCAGTAGGGCAGCCTGTAACTGCAACTACATTTTTTGCTCCAGAAATTTCTTTATTTTTTTCTTCGGAAAAGCCTTCGTCTTTGAATTTTTCTTTTTCAGTTCTATTTATTATTTCTAAAAATTCATCCTTGTCCTTTGCTTCTACAAGTTCATCAATAAAACTTTGATCCATAAGCATTGTAGAAAGTCTTGCAAGAATTTGAAGATGTATATTTGTGTCATGTTCAGGATCTGCAATTAAAAAGATTAACTTAACAGGTTCTCCATTTAGAGAATCAAATTCCAATCCGTTTGGGATTGTGATTGCAGCAAGACCAGGTTTTGTGACAGAATTTGACTTTCCATGGGGAATGGCAACTCCTTTACCAACTCCAGTAGAGAACAAATCCTCTCTAATAAAAACTTGTTTCTTAAATTCTTCCACATCTGATAAATTGTTTAGATTTTTCATCAAATCAATTGCAGTATCAATGGCCTCAGTTTTATTTTCAAAACTTTGACCAATCAAAATACTGTCTTTAGTTAGTAAGTCAGTAATTTTCATAATCATTCCTCCAAAGTTTTTATAGTTATATTTTTAATGAGTTTCATTACATCGTCTTTTGTGGCAAGCTCCTCTGAAGAAGCCGATGCAGCTCCACATGAGAGTCCATATTTCAGAGCCTCTTCAAAAGAATTTTCTTTTAGATAGCCATATAAAAAACCCGCCACCATAGAGTCGCCAGCACCAACTGAGTTTATAAGTTCTCCTTTAGGAGAATTTCCAAAGTAAACTTTATTACCCTCAGTAATTAGTATAGCACCCTTTTCGCCAAGAGACACTAAAACATTTCTTGCACCGAGTTTTTGTAACTCTTTTGCATAATGTATAACATCACTATTTGAATTGATTTCTACATCAAAAACTGAACCTAACTCTTCTTCATTAGGTTTAATCAAAAAAGGTCTATAGGAAAGAGATGTTTTAAGTTGTTCTTTTTCTGCATCTACTACAACCTCTATATCTTTGTTTTTTATTGATTTCATTATTTCAAGATAAAAATTTGATGGCATAGAAGGTGGGATTTTTCCCGCCAGAACCAAGTAGTCACCTTTGTTTAGACTTTTGATTTGGTTAAGTAATTTATTTTTTGTATCTTCGGATATGTCTGGACCTTGTCCATTGATTGCAGTTTCACTATTAGAACGGATTTTAACATTTACTCTTGTCAAAACATCTTCTTGAAAAATTAGATCTTCATTGATTTTCTTTCCCTTTAAAAGTTTTACCAAGTAATCTCCTGTAAAGCCACCAACAACCCCAAGTGCAATATTTGGTAAGCCTAAATTGGTTAAGACTTGACTTACATTTATCCCCTTTCCTCCAGGTAGAAATCTTTCCTCATTGCTTCGATTGATAGCAGAAGCTTTAAAATTTGGAACATTTACAATGTAGTCTAAGGAGGGGTTTAGTGTAACTGTTTTAATCATTTTATCTCCTTATAATATTATTTACTATCTTATATTAATTTACCCTGTTTTAATGGTTTTAAACTTTACAGGAGATTTATCTATAAAAGCTTAATCAATAGGCTAAGTTATGATAGAATTGATACATAAATGTATCTTGTCGCAAGTAAAACAGTGAATTAAGAGGGAGAATATAATGATAGATTTTAAAAATGAAATAGCCTTGATGTTAAATGAAAAGATAAGTGAAATATCGAAAGATGAAATATTTCAAAACATTGAAGTTCCACCAAGCTATGATATGGGAGACTTTGCGTTTCCAACATTTCCATTAGCAAAGGTATTTAGGAAAAATCCAGCTGTAATAGCAACAGAATTAAAGGAATCAATAGAATCAGATATGTTTGAAAAGATTGAAACCAAGGGAGCTTACCTAAATTTCTTTATCAACAAAGAAAAACTGGCACAAACAGTTATTGAGGAGTCCATTGAAAAAGGAGAAGACTTTGGTCGTGTAGATATAGGTGAAGGGAAAAATATAATCGTTGAGTACTCTTCTCCGAATATTGCAAAGCCATTTCATATTGGACATATAAGAACAACAATTATTGGTGACTCTTTAAAGAGAATTTTTTCATTCTTAGGATATAATGCAATTGGATATAACCACCTTGGAGACTATGGAACTCAATTTGGTATGCTTATAGTCGCAATAAAAAAATGGGGTAATTTAAAAGAAATTGAAAACAATCCTATTCCTGAATTACTAAAACTTTATGTGAAGATAAACGAAGAAATTGAAAATGACGAAAAGCTTCACAGAGAGTGTAGAGATGCCTTTGTAGATCTTGAAAATAAAGATCCAGAAGCAGTTAAAATGTGGGAGTGGATTAGAAATATTTCATTAGAAGAGTTTAAAAGAGTCTATAGAATGTTAGACATTGACTTTGATTCATACAAAGGAGAACACTTCTATTCTGACAAGATGGCAGAACAGGTTGAGAGAATGGAAGAAAAGGGAATCCTTGTGGACTCTGAAGGGGCAAAGATAGTCGATCTTGAAAAGTATAACCTACCACCTGCGCTTATTATAAAATCTGATGGATCTACAATCTATATTACAAGAGATGTGGCTGCAGCAAAGTATCGTCATGACAACTACAAACCATACAAAAATATTTACGTTGTAGCGTCACAACAAAATCTACATTTCCAACAACTTAAATATGTACTAAAGGAAATGGGATATGATTGGTATGACGAAGTTACCCATGTTCCTTTTGGAATGGTGTCTTTGGAAGAGGGAACACTTTCAACAAGAAAGGGTAGAGTTGTATACCTTGAAGATGTACTTAACCGTGCTATTGACAAGGTTGACGACATTTTGACCGAAAGAGAAGAAGACAAGGGTATAAAGATAGAAGACAAAGAAGAGCTTGCAAGAGAAATAGGAATAGGTGCAGTTAAATTCCAAGAACTATTCAACCAAAGAATAAAAGACTATGTATTCTCATGGGATAAGACCTTGTCATTTGAAGGAGAAACAGGACCATATGTACAATATGTACATGCGAGAATCTGTTCATTACTAAAAAAAGGGGACTTCAGTTTGGATATGGAATTTGATCCATCACTTTTAAAGACAGAAGAAGAGATAAATGTGCTTAGAGTGCTATATAACTTTACAGACACCGTAATAGATGCACATGAGAAGATGGAACCCTTCTTTATAACAAGATATGTAGTAGAACTTGCAAAAGAATTTAACAAGTTCTACAATAGAGTGCCAATTCTTGACGAAGATGAAAAGTTAAAGAATACAAGACTTTTACTTTGTTACACAGTTAAGAATGTAATAAAGAAAGGACTCGACCTACTTGGAATAAAAGCACCTGAAAAGATGTAGTTTAGTAGAAGTGAAAAGTAAGAGGTTAGAAAAGAGAGATTCTTCGACTTCAATTTTTGTTCCAAAAATTTTCGCTCAGAATGACATGGCGAGGAGTATTACAACTCAAGTGCAACAAAATTACTTAGTCTGTCATAATAGTGGAGCGTAAGAAACTTAAGAATCTCGTCTTTAAACTTTCACAGAATCTTTCATTAATTTTAATATAATAGAGCCCACCCTTGTGGGCTTTTAAATTTAGTTAGGAGAAGATATGTCAACAATAGATATGTTACTTTTGGGAGTGGGCGTCTCTGCAGACGCATTTGCAGTTTCAATATGCAAGGGGCTTTGTCTAAACCAATTTGATAGAGGATATGCCACAAAAATTGCAATTCTATTTGGATTTTTTCAAGGGATGATGACCTTTTTAGGATACTATGTAGGCTATGCTTTCATAGACCTAATAAAAAACATTGATCACTGGATGGCATTTATACTTTTGTTCTTTATTGGAGCTAAAATGGTTTACGAATCCCTTACATCTGAAAAAGAAACAGAATATATATGTCCAGTGGAAGTAAAATTCGATATGAAAGAGATGCTCGTTCTTGCAGTTGCAACAAGTATTGACGCTTTGGCAGTAGGACTTTCCCTACTTGCATTTGAGGTAAATATTTTGAAACCATCAAGTATAATAGCACTTACCACATTTGCATTTTCTTTTGTGGCAGTTTACATCGGATTTAAATTTGGAGATAAGTTTAAAAAGAGTTCAGAAATTATTGGTGGATGTATTTTAATTTTTATTGGGTTTAAGATACTTATAGAACATTTAATAGACCATGGTTTTTTGAACCATTAAAATCTTTGAATAGAATTTAAAAATTAGAGTAATGAAAAGAATATGAACTTTTAATAGTGAGTTCTTATCATTACTCTTTTTTAGTATTGAAAAAACTTTGAATGAAGTTTATACTTGGTATATACAAGGAGGGATTAAGGTGACAATAAAAATTCAAAAATGGGGCAATAGCCAAGGCATAAGAATACCAAAAGTCATTCTTGATGAACTTAATATAAGCGACAAAGATGAGTTAGAAATAAAAGTAGAAGACAACAAAATATTAATAGAAAAAATTGAGCAAAGAAAGAATATCAAAGAACTCTTTGAAGGCTTTGATGGAGATTATAAAAGCGTGGATGTAAATTGGGGTGAAGCTGTTGGAGAAGAGATATGGTAGAGCAAGGAGATATAATAAAGGTTAATTTCAATCCACAAAGAGGTCATGAGCAAGCAGGCTATAGACCAGCTTTGATTGTGAGTAATAATTTTTTCAACCAAAAAACCAATCTGGTTATAGCATGTCCAATAACAAATACCAATAATAAATTTCCATTGCATATACCTTTAGATGATAGGACAGAAACAACCGGTGTAATTTTGTGTGAACATGTAAAGACTTTGGATTTAAATGCGAGGGGATATAAATTTGTTGAAAAACTTCCTTTGGACATCTTATCAAAAGTAATAGAAGTTTTATACGCTCAAGTGGAAGAGATTTAAATACACTTGTGGAAAAAATGGAACAAGATGAAGGTGTACAAAAGATAGTAAAGGAATCTGAAAAGAAATAAAACTTAATAACATAAATGGCGCGGAAGCACTCCGTGCTATTTTTTTGGATAAAATTAAATAACATATAACTTTTCCTTAATAAAAAATTTACAATTAACTAACAGTGGGATGATAAAATTTGACTTAATCAAGATAATTAGGAGGATTTGATGAAGAAAAACTTTTTTAAAATTTTACTTTCACTATTGTTAGTATTTTCTTTATTACCCATACCAAATATCAGCTTAGCGGCTAGTTATAATGTGGTAATAAACGAAGTTGAATCGAGCGCACAGGCTAAAGGGCCAGACCAAGTTGAACTTTATAACAAGGGATCTGAGCCAGTAGATATATCTAGATGGTATATTACAGATGACAAGGATACTAGGCTTGAAGAAAACAAGACAACTCCTTTTCCTGAAGGAACTGTTTTAAATCCTAAAGAGTTTATAGTTTTAACAGAAGGAGTAGAGTTTGATTTTGGTCTTGGAAAAAATGACGAAGTAAAACTATATGACAATAGTAAGTCTCTTGTAGATAGCTTTGCATGGGAAGGACATGCGGCGGGAACCTATGGAAGGTATCCAGATGGAACAGGAGAATTTATTGATATAGATCCAAGTTTAGGATCTTCTAATGTGGTTACTAAAGAAGAAATCGTGGTTCAAATAAACGAAATAAATTCAGCTCCCGATGACTGGGTGGAAATAACCATGTATGGTGGAGACTCCATAGATATCTCCGGATATGAAATAAGGGATAATTCTGATGATCATAGATGGAGATTTAAAGATGGAACAATCATAAACAAGGATGACTTTTTAGTAATTGATGCAAAGACTGACGGACTAGTCTACGACCAAAGCGAAAATAAATTTGTTCCTGGAACTTTTGAATCCGCAATTGGAATTGGATCAGGAGATTCAATCAGACTATATGACAAAAATGGCAATCTAATTGACAGCTATAGTTGGACTGAACATGCGGCTGTTGATGGTGATGCTTCAAAGGCATCCCTTGGTAGATATGTGGATAGAACTGGAGGCTTTGTACTTATGCCAGAGACTAAGGGCAGGGCAAATGAGTGGTACAAGCCAGAGGTTAAGATAAATGAAATTGAATCCAATGGTGATGTTAATGATTGGGTTGAAATAATAAATATAGGAAAAACTCCTGTGGATATTTCAGGATGGTACATTATGGACAACGACCCAGTGGGACATGCTTCCGACTACACAGGGCTACCAAAGGGAAGTGTTTTAAATCCAGGAGAGTTTTTTGTATTTGAACAAAATACACATTTTGGTTTTGGACTTGGCAAGGAAGACTCTGCCACACTACACATTCCAGGGGGAGCTATAGTTGACAGCTATTCATGGACTGGCCATGCAAATGGAGTGTATGCGAGAATTCCCGATGGTACTGGAGAATTTGTAAATTTTGATACAGCGACTAAAAATGCGGCGAATATAAAGAAAAACCCAGTTGTATTAAATGAAATTCAATCTAAAGATCCAAATGGGGGACCGGACTGGATAGAACTTGCAAATCCAACAGACGAAGACCTTGACATATCAGGATTAGTTATAAAGGATGACGATTATAAGCATTCATATGTAATCCCTGAAGGCACTGTTATCGAACCAAATGGGTTTTTAGTAATAACAGAGGATGAATTTGGATTTGGACTTGGAAAATCAGATATGGTTAGGATTTTTGAAAATGACCTTCTTATTCAAAGCACAAATTGGGATGGCCATACAAATCCAACTTGGGGACTATATCCAGATGAAAAAGGCGTTGAATATAGAAACACTTTGGAAGAGACAAAGGGTTCTAAAAACAAATTCGCAGGAATTCCAGATGTATTTGATGCATTGGAAACTTGCCCTGTAAAAATTCTGGATGAAACAAAAACATTCTTAGAAGACTCATCAGGACTTGACTTCCGTGATGGAAAACTCTATGCAGTTGACAACGGAACGGGCATATTCTGGATAGTCGAAGTTAAAGAGGATAATAGCTTAAACATTTTAACTGAAAAGAGAGTTAGATTTAAAAAGGATTCAGAAAACCCAGACGCTAAAGGTCCGGATGCTGAAGGAATAGCAGTTGACTCAAGTGGAATGGTGTATATTGCTTCAGAAAGGGACAATAGTGACAAGGGAGTAAACTTTAACTCCGTATTGATGATTGACCCTAGGGATTCAAATAGAGATTTAGTTGCTCTAAAGGAATGGGATTTAACCAGTCTACTTCCACAAGTTTCAGCCAACATGGGAATTGAAGCCATTGAATGGATTCCAAGAGATCATATTGAAGGCAAGGTAATAGACAAAAATACAGGCAAGCCCATAGATTTAAATTCATATCCAAATGCAATTGGAGGTGGAATTTTTACAGTTGCCCTTGAAGACAATGGACATGTATATGGATTTGTTCTAAATGATGATGAAAGCTCAAGTCTTATTTTTGATATTGATTCAAAATTAGGAGGAGCTATGAGCCTTGACTATGACGAAGAGGAAAGACTTCTTTGGGTAAGCGCTGATGATGGATATGGAAACATGAGAGCTGTAATGGAATTTAATGGAACTGATGAGCCTACTATTGTTCATGTGATACCTCCAGTAGACTTACCTGTTAAAAACCTTGAGGGATTTGCAATTGGAGAAAGTGATAAGGATGGCAATAGAAAGCTATTCTGGTTTGAAGATGGAGTAAAAGAAGGAGCCCTTAGAGTTTCTTGCATTAAGGGAGAATATAGGGAAAAACTTGGTTTTGAAAAATTAGATGAAGACACAAAACCAGTTGATCCAACGCCTTCAGAGCCTGAAAATCCAAAACCTGAGGACGAAGTACCATCTCTTCCAAATGATGAAGTGCCATCAGTGCCAGATGAAACAAAACCATCTGATGATAGCGAGGATAAAAAAGTTGAATCCTTTGGGGATATATATCGTAATTTTAAAACAAGCAGAATATCTGGCAAGAATAGATATGAAACCGCAGTAGAAATAAGTAAAAAATATTTCGAAAAATCAGAAACTGTAATAGTAGCTTCTGGAGAAGAATTTATTGATGCACTAACAGTATCTCCTCTTGCTTCAAAGATAAATGCACCAATACTATTATCCAACAAGGGAAGCATTCCTAAAATCACTTTAGGAGAAATAGAAAGACTAAAGGCATCTAAGATACTTTTAGTTGGAGGAACCAGCACTTTGTCAATGGATGTACAGTTGGATTTAAGCAATAGAGGATACAACGTTACAAGAATTTCAGGTATCAATAGATATGAAACAGCGGTGAAACTTGGCGAGGAGTTAAGAAAGCACACAGGAAATAATTCTGAAGTGGTTTTATCTTCTGGAGAAAATTTGGTGGACTCACTGTCAGCTAATAACATTTCAGGAAAACAAGAAATTCCTATCTTGCTAACAGGAAAAAATGAACTTAATGCAAAGACAAAGGAAGCAATTGAAACTTGGAATGTGAAGAAAGTTATAATCATAGGTGGAAGTTCTTCTGTATCGGAATCAGCAAAGGAAGAAGTGGAAAACACTGGCCTTGAAGCCATAAGACTTTCTGGGAAAGATCGTTATGAAACAGCGGTAAAGGTTTCAAATTATGCATATCCAAACCCTACCAGCGTATTCTTAGCTAATGGTTCAAACTATATTGACGCATTGGTTGGCGGTGCAGTAACAAAAAGAGCAAATACACCACTACTTCTAACTAAGTATGATGAAGCACCTTCGTCTCTAAAAGAATTCTTAAACAATAACAAGATTGAAAATATTATTATACTTGGTGGTACTTCAAGTATTAAATAAAAATGCCCCCCTTCATAATCGAAGGGGGTTATTTTAATCTTTATAAACAACCTTTCCACCACAGATGGTGTACTTAACAACACCTTGCAGTTTCATTCCCACATATGGGGAGTTTTTTGATTTGGAAACAAATTCATCATATATTATCTCTTCATCGGGATTAAAGATTGTTATATCCGCAGGAAAATCTTTTTTTATTTCTCCTGCAGGAAAGTTAAATAATTTTGCAGGATTTAAAGACATCTTTTCAATAAGCTGTTGAAGTGTTAGGTGTCCTTTTTTTACAAGATTTGTTATGGATAGGGACAGTGAAGTTTCAAGTCCAAGGATTCCACTTGGTGCCCTTTCAAATTCCCTTTCTTTTTCCTTCATGGTATGGGGAGCGTGATCCGTTGCAATCATGTCGATTGTACCGTATTTTAAACCTTCAATTAGAGCGATTCTATCTTCTTCTGTTCTAATTGGTGGATTTATTCTTGCCAGAGTTCCAAATTTTAAAACATCTTCCTCGTTTAAACTAAAGTGGTTTGGTGTCACTTCGCAAGTTGCATTTACTCCAAGCTCTTTAAATAATTTTATTATTTCAACCGACTCCTTGCATGATATATGTTGAATGTGGATGTGACCCTTAGTACTTAGTCCTATTGCCAGGTCCTTTGCGATTTGTGAATATTCCGAAGCCTTTGATGCACCCTTTACATTAAAAGCCTTTGCAACTTCGCCCTCGTTTACTCCGTGAGAGCCAAGCATATCTGAGTCCTCTTCATGAAGACTTACTGGAACATTTAATTTATATGCCCTGTCCAGTGCTTCTTTTAAAAACTTTCCGTCTTTAATTACAACACCGTCATCACTAAGACCAACGGCACCAAGTTCAATTAGCTTTTCGAAGTCTGTAAACTCCTTACCACTTAACTTCTTGCTTACGGTGGCAATGGTCTTAACGTTTATGGGACATTTTTTTGAACGCTCAATAAAATCCATTAATGTGTCTTCATTATCCATGGTTGGATTGGTGTTTCCCATGCAAACAACTGTGGTAAAGCCGCCCCTTGCAGCTGCATTTGCGCCAGTATATATATCTTCCTTATGAGTAAACCCAGGGTCTCTAAAGTGAACATGCACATCCACAAGGCCGGGGGAAACCACAAGCCCCTTTGCATCAATAACTTCTTCTCCATCTTCCCTTAAGTCCTTGGCAATTTCTACAACCTTGCCCTCACTAATTCTAATATCCAACACTTCATCCACATTATTTTTAGGATCAATTACATGACCATTTTTAATTAACATATGTCCTCCTTAAGTTCCACGCTTCCAGTTTTAAGATGTATCACTTTGTCTTTTGTATCAATAACAAGAGAATAATTTTCATCAATATCCTGTACCTTGCCTATTTCTTGATTTCCTTCATAGTCGAAAGTAACGGTACGACCTTTAAGATACGACTTTTCTCTATAATACTCATTAAATTCTTTAGAATCAATATTTTTATAATGGTAGATTACATTATCAATAAGCCTTGCAATAAACTTTGCTTTTAATTCTTCATCAAAGTCTTCAATCACATAACCTGCGATATTTGAAATATCGTTTGGAAAAGTCCTTGGCTTAAAAAGATTTACCCCAATACCAAGGACTGCATAAGACAGATTTAATTGTTCAAAGTCCATAGAGCCTTCCGTTAAAATGCCACAGACTTTTTTATTATCAATAAAGATATCATTAACCCATTTTATTTTGGTGTCCTTATTATTAAACTCTTCAATGGTTTTAGAAACGGCAACAGCAGCGGAAGTTGTAATGTTCAATGCCTTCTCCATAGAAAACTTTGGACGAAGGAGCATAGATAAATATACTCCCGTAGAACCAGGTGAGTAAAAGGACTTGCCCTGTCTGCCCTTACCACCAGACTGACTGTTTGCAATAACAGTATAGTACTCAAGATGATTTTTATTAGCAAGCACCTTCAAATAATCATTTGTAGAAGAAACCTCTTCCAAGTATTCAAGAGAGATTTTATTTTCACATAAAGATAAAATATCCTTCCTAAAACTTTCCCTGCTCTTATTTAAAAGACGATAGCCATATTGATTTTTTGCCTCTATTTCAAAGCCTTCCCTGCGAAGCTCTTCAATTGCCTTCCAAATGGCATTTCTTGTAACTTGAAGCTCCAGCGCCATCTTGGTGCCTGGAATAAAATTATTTATATTTTTTTCTAAGAGTTTAAAAACTTCATCTCTTACCTTCATATCTAACCAACTTTCTTTAACAGCTTTGCAATATAATCAGCCAATAGAATCTTTAAAACATCAGGAATTATAAAAGGAATTACACAAAGGGACAGGGCCCTTGAAAAGCTTATGGCGGCTTTAGTGTACATATTTACAAACCAAAAAGTGCCAAAGGCGTAGCATACAACAAGACCAATAAACATGGAAAGGTATCTATAAATTTTTTTATCAGGCAAAAACTCCAGAAGCTTTCCAGTGACGATTGCAGTTAATAAAAATCCTAAGATGTATCCACCAGTTGGTCCTGCTATTGCTGCAAACCCCGACTTAAAACCAGAAAAAACTGGAAGACCAAAAAGTCCAAGGGCAATATAAGAAAGCACTACAAAAAATCCCCTCCATGTTCCAAGGAGAAGAATAGTTAGAAAGATTGCAAAAGTCTGTAGAGTAAAAGGAACAGTCATTGGTATGGATATCCACGAGGAGATAACCATAATTCCCAACAACATTCCCATTAAAGCAATGTCCATTGACTTATTCATTTAATCCCACCCCTTAATAAAATCATTTTATGTATTTTTGCCATTTAGAATTTATCTTCATTTAAAATTAGTATGTGATTTGCTAATTGATTTAGACATGGATAGCTTCAATCTTTATTTAATTTTTTTTGATTTTAATTTAACCCCCAACTTCATCCAGTATAATTTTTGGTTATTGAATTTAGTTTTAGATTATTTGTAGTAGCTTTTCTTTCCATTTAATTTATAAGTTTCATTTTCCAATTACTTCTAATTTTCCAATTACTTCTAATTTTCTATTACTTCTAATTTTCCAATTACTTCTAATTTTCCAATTACTTCTAATTTTTCTATTATTTCTAATTTTCTATTATTTCTAATTTTCTATTACTTCTAATTTTCTATTACTTCTAATTTTTCTATTACTTCTAATTTTTCTATTACTTTTAATTTCCTATTACTTCTAATTTTCCTATTACTTTTAATTTTTCTATTACTTCTAATTTTCCAATTACTTCTAAATTTTTTTATTACTTCTAATTTTTCTATTACTTTTAATTTCCTATTACTTCTAATTTTTCTATTACTTTTAATTTCCTATTACTTCTAATTTTCCAATTACTTCTAATTTTCCAATTACTTCTAATTTTTTTTATTACTTCTAATTTTCCTATTACTTCTAAATTTTCCTATTACTTCTAAATTTTCCTATTACTTCTAATTTTCCTATTACTTCTAATTTTTCTATTACTTCTAAATTTTTTTATTACTTCTAATTTTCCTATTACTTCTAATTTTTTCCTATTTTTCATTTTGTATTTCATTACATAGTAATTAGTTCAAAAGCTCTCTCATTTATAATATATTCTAACGACATGGCAAACCTGTCAACCAAAATATTGCAAACAGGTTGACAGGGTGGGTAGGCGAAGTATACAAAGGTAGAACTTATTATAGATGTTTATGTAAATGAAAAATACTATAGTTGTTTGCGTGATTTTAGAAAAGGGAAAGATTAATGTTGTTTTATAGACATCTTATTTTGTTTCTTTCATTTTATAATTTAGTTTTACCTTTTGTTTCAATCTTAATTTATATTTCTTTATATCTTGATTAGTTTCTTCGTTCAGTTCTTTAATATATCCCTTGACGCAGCGAACATGTCAACCAAAATATTGCAAACAAGTTGTCAGGGTGGGTAGGCTAAGTATGCAAAGGTAGAACTTGTTATCAGTATTTATGTAAATGAAAAATATCATAGTCCTTGGCGTAATTTTGAAAACAGAAAGATTAATGTTGTTTTGTAGTCATCTTATTTCTTTCTTTCATTTTATAATATAGTTTTACCTTTCATTTTATAATATAGTTTTACCTTTTGTTTTATAATATAGTTTTACCTTTTGTTTCAATCTTAATTTAATTTCTAATTCAATTCCATTTTCATCTACTATTTTTTTATTTCTCGATTTTGTTTTAGCTTAAGTGTAGTAGTTCTTTTGTGTTATTTTTGCTAATCATTTCACTTTAACTATTAATTTTATTTTAAGCTCAGTTTTATTTTTTTATTCGTTAAATCTTAATTAGTTCAACAGTTCAATTCTTTATTATATATTCCCACGACATGGCAAACCTGTCAACTAAAATAATATAAACAGGTTGACAGAATGGATTGTCTTTGTAGCGTGCAAGGAAAGATGGCTTTTGAAAATAATATTATTAAGCAAAAAAACTAAGTGGATTGGAAGGAGTAAAAACTATGTAATGAAGTTTAGTGAGTAAGAGAAGTTACAAGGGTTGAGAGAATAAAATAATTTTAATGTAGTTTAATTGGGAAAAATATTTTATCGTTTTGGAGAGATTAAAGGAGTGCCTATTGCAGTTAGGTAAGTAAAAAATAGCGTGTTAAAAAAATTTCTAAGTGAGGGCAATAAAGAACAATTTTTAAAAGTATGGAGCATAAAAAGTGAACAATAATTTTGAAATTTAAACAGTTTTATCAATCTAAATGACATAAGAAACATGTCAACTAAAACAGCATAAATAGGTTGACGGGATGGATTGCCTTTTTAGTTTGTAAAATTTAACTCAAGGCATAGAAATTAAATAAAAATAATATAGGGAATAAAGAATTATTTTGAAGATGACTTTTTGAGAAAAATGGTAAAGTATGATTTATAAAAAAAAAAAAAATAAACGAAAAAAAGTCTAATAAATGTAGTATAATATAGGTAGAAGTAAAATGTAAAAATTTATAATTTATGATTCCTTACGTAAAATTCTTCGCTATTAAGTAATGTATCTTATACGAAAATGTTGAAAAGTTTGCTTAATTGCTGAATAGGTAAATTTATTTTTACATGGGAAATCTAAATTCATATTTGGAGGTGGCGTCAAGAATTAATTTTTTTGGTTGGCAGTTAGTTAATTTATTTTAATAAGGAGAAAAGAGATGGCAAAAAGAAAAAGACTCGTAGCTTTAGTTTTATCCTTTGCAATAATCTTAACCAGTTTAGGATTTACGGGATTAAACAAGGCTTATGCTGAAGTATCAGCAGAAGATTTTGACGTAAACACAAGTTGGACTATGTCAGACAACATAGCAACTAACTTTACAGTTAAGAATGGTGCTGGAGCCTATTCTACAGGGAAAGCTACAATTGGAAATGTAGCCGTAACAGCAACATTTGTTAAACAAGCTGATAGAAATGATGGAGCATCGTATTTATCTGCAAATGGAGAGAATCAATCATCTTATGGCGCAAAATCCAATATGCTTTATGGAAATCCGAATCCAGCATCTATTCCTGCTTTAGGTATTAATACACAAGCAAGTAACGGATGTGGCGGACCTTTAGGATCATGGGCAAAATACAACGCTGATGGAGAATTTGAAGTGGGTAGTGTAACTTTTAAATTTGATAGAAAAGTTACAGATCCAATATTAGATTTATCAGGACTTGGTGGCTATGTAAGTAGGGTTGGTTCATATGTTTACAATGGACAAATGATTCTTGTAGGTATGGGATCATTTAACAGTACAAACCTACATCTTGCAACTGAAGGAATTACTTTAGAAAATGTAGCGTCCAACTCAAATCTAACTGCGGATAATAACATTATTCAAGTAAAAGACAGAAATACTTATACAAGAGCAGAAGTAGATAATGGTGGATACAATTGGATTCAATTCTATGATGCTTATGGAAGACAGTACAATGTAAATAGTCCTGCACTTGCACCAGCAGGAACAGGAAGTGTTAAATTAAAGGGAACATTTGATGAAGTAACTTTTAAGTTATATCATCAAGCAACACCATATTCAAAGTTCTCACAAGCAGAATATAAGACTCATTTTTCATATTTTGCAAATCATGCAGGTCAAGATCCATCTCATGGAGACGGAATCAATGGAATGAACGTAATAAACCCTGAAAGTGTTCGTATTGGAGGGCAATCTTTTAACGGTGATCAAAACTGGGATTTATTTAGAGCTTCATTAAGACTTCCAAAGACTTCATCTATTGGAGATAAAGTTTGGTTAGATGATAATGCCAATGGAATACAAGATGCTGGAGAAAAAGGAGTTGAAGGAGTAACTGTAAAACTTCTTGATAAGGAAGGAAATCCGGTAAAAGACTTTAACGGAAACGAAGTTCCAGACCAAGTGACAGATGCAAATGGTAATTACAAATTTCAGAACTTACCAGCAGGTGAATACGTAGTTCAAGTAGTTCCAAATGAAGGACAAACTCTCACAACAAAGGGACAAGGAACTGTTGATACAAATTCAGATATAGATCCAGCAACAGGTAAAACAGATGTAATTACATTAGAACCAAATAGAGAAATTAGAAATTTAGATGCAGGTATCGTTCCAGCAAAAGAATACAAAGTAGACTACGAATTCAAACCATCAACAGCAGAAGGAACACCAAAAACACTTCCACAAGAAGTATTAAAACAACTTCCAGAAGCAAAAGAAAACCTAAAAGATGGTACAGCAGTTCAATCACCAAAAGACTTCATTCCAGTAAGAGACGAAGTAAACGGTGGAACATGGACATTTGAAGCGTGGGATAAAGAAACTGCAACAATCAATGGAGCAGACGAACACGTAACAGGAACATGGAAATTCACAAAAGATGAAGAACCACAACCAACAGAATACAAAGTAACTCACGAATTCAAATCAGGAACAGCTGATAAAGAATTACCAGACGAAGTAAAAGCATTATTGCCAAAAGACCAAGAAGGTAAAAAAGATGGAGAAAAAGTAACTCCAACTCAACCAGAAAAAACAGAAGTACCTGTAGAAGGTGGAAAATGGGTATTCAAAAACTACGATAAAACAGATGCAACAATAGATAAAGCAGATGAAAAATTCGTAGGAACATGGGAATTCATAAAAGATGAAGAACCACAACCAACAGAATACAAAGTAGACTACGAATTCAAACCATCAAAAGGATCACCAGAAACACTTCCAGAAGGAGTATTAAAACAACTTCCAGAAGCAAAAGGAAACCTAAAAGATGGTACAGCAGTTCCATCACCAACAAACTTCACTCCAGTAAAAGACGAAGAAAACGGTGGAACATGGACATTTGAAGCGTGGGATAAAGAAACTGCAACAATCAATGGAGCAGACGAACACGTAACAGGAACATGGAAATTCACAAAAGATGAAGAACCACAACCAACAGAATACAAAGTAACCCACGAATTCAAATCAGGTACACCAGGTAAAGAATTACCAGACGAAGTAAAAGCATTATTGCCAGAAAACCAAACAGGAAAAGTAGATGGCAACACAGTCGTACCAACAGAACCAACACAAAAAGAAGTAACAACAGCAGAAGGAACATGGACATTCAAAGGCTACGACAGAACAGAAGCAACAATAAACGGAGCAGACGAACACTTTGTAGGAACATGGGAATTCACAGCAAAAGAAGACCCTAAACCAGAAACAGGAAGCGTATACGTAAAATACGTAGCAGAAGACGGAACAGTATTAGAAGAAGAAAAAGAAGTCTTAGTAAACGCAGAAGTTGGAACACCATACAAAACAGAACAAAAAACATTTGGAGGCTATGAATTTGTAAAAATGGATGACAATTCAGCCCCAGCAAATGGAGAAGTTAAAAAAGGCGACCAACACGTAACCTACGTATACAGACCAGTAGAAACAAAAGAATACAAAGTAGATTATGAATTCAAACCATCAAAAGGATCACCAGAAACACTTCCAGAAGGAGTATTAAAACAACTTCCAGAAGCAAAAGGAAACCTAAAAGATGGTGCAAAAGTAGACTCACCAAAAGNTCTTTCAAGTAAAAGACGAAGAAAACAAAGGAACATGGACATTCGAAGCGTGGGATAAAGATAGCGTAACAATCGATGGAGCTAACGAACACGTAGTAGGAACATGGAAATTCACAAAAGATGAAGAACCACAACCAACAGAATACAAAGTAACCCACGAATTCAAATCAGGAACAACTGGAAAAGAATTACCAGACGAAGTAAAAGCATTATTACCAAAAGACCAAGAAGGTAAAAAAGATGGAGAAAAAGTAACTCCAACTCAACCAGAAAAAACAGAAGTACCTGTAGAAGGTGGAAAATGGGTATTCAAAAACTACGATAGAACAGATGCAACAATAGATAAAGCAGATGAAAAATTCGTAGGAACATGGGAATTCATAAAAGATGAAGAACCACAACCAACAGAATACAAAGTAACTCACGAATTCAAATCAGGAACAAAAGATAAAGACCTACCAAAAGAAGTCTTAGCATTATTGCCAAAAGACCAAGAAGGTAAAAAAGACGGAGAAAAAGTAACTCCAACTCAACCAGAAAAAACAGAAGTACCTGTAGAAGGTGGAAAATGGGTATTCAAAAACTACGATAAAGCAGAAGCAACAATAGATAAAGCAAACGAACACTTCGTAGGAACATGGGTATTTGAAGAAAATAAACCAGACCCAGCAACAGAATACAAAGTAACCCACGAATTCAAATCAGGTACACCAGGTAAAGAATTACCAGACGAAGTAAAAGCATTATTGCCAGAAAACCAAACAGGAAAAGTAGATGGCAACACAGTCGTACCAACAGAACCAACACAAAAAGAAGTAACAACAGCAGAAGGAACATGGACATTCAAAGGCTACGACAGAACAGAAGCAACAATAAACGGAGCAGACGAACACTTTGTAGGAACATGGGAATTCACAGCAAAAGAAGACCCTAAACCAGAAACAGGAAGCGTATACGTAAAATACGTAGCAGAAGACGGAACAGTATTAGAAGAAGAAAAAGAAGTCTTAGTAAACGCAGAAGTTGGAACACCATATACAACAGAACAAAAAACATTTGACGGATACAAATTCGTAAAAATGGATGATAATTCAGCCCCAGCAAATGGAGAAGTTAAAAAAGGTGACCAACACGTAACCTACGTATACAGACCAGTAGAAAAAGAATACAAAGTAGATTATGAATTCAAACCATCAAAAGGATCACCAGAAACACTTCCAGAAGGAGTATTAAAACAACTTCCAGAAGCAAAAGGAAACCTAAAAGATGGTACAGCAGTTCCATCACCAACAAACTTTACTCCAGTAAAAGACGAAGAAAACAAAGGAACATGGACATTCGAAGCGTGGGATAAAGATAGCGTAACAATCGATGGAGCTAACGAACACGTAGTAGGAACATGGAAATTCACAAAAGATGAAGAACTACAACCAACAGAATACAAAGTAACCCACGAATTCAAATCAGGAACAACTGGAAAAGAATTACCAGACGAAGTAAAAGCATTATTGCCAAAAGACCAAGAAGGTAAAAAAGATGGAGAAAAAGTAACTCCAACTCAACCAGAAAAAACAGAAGTACCTGTAGAAGGTGGAAAATGGGTATTCAAAAACTACGATAAAGCAGAAGCAACAATAGATAAAGCAAACGAACACTTCGTAGGAACATGGGTATTTGAAGAAAATAAACCAGACCCAGCAACAGAATACAAAGTAACCCACGAATTCAAATCAGGTACACCAGGTAAAGAATTACCAGACGAAGTAAAAGCATTATTGCCAGAAAGCCAAACAGGAAAAGTAGATGGCAATACAGTCGTACCAACAGAACCAACACAAAAAGAAGTAACAACAGCAGAAGGAACATGGACATTCAAAGGCTACGACAAAAAAGCTGCAACAATTGAAGGAAAAGACCAAGAATTTGTAGGTGTATGGGAATTCATACCAAACGAAGACCCACAACCAGAATTAGGAAGTGTATACGTAAAATACGTAGCAGAAGACGGAACAGTATTAGAAGCAGAAAGCGAAGTCTTAGTAAACGCAGAAGTTGGAACAAAATATACAACAGACAAAAAAACATTTGACGGCTATGAATTTGTAAAAATGGATGACAATTCAGCCCCAGCAAATGGAGAAGTTAAAGAAGGCGTTCAACACGTAACCTACGTATACAAGAAAAAACAAGTAACACCACCTGTAGAAGAAAAAGGAAATGTATATGTAAAATACGTTACAGAAGACGGCAAAGTTCTTGAAGAAAAAATAGTAAAGAAAGATGCTAAAGTTGGTGAAGAATATAAAACTAACCAAAAGAAATTTGATGGATATGAATTTGTAAAGATGTTAGATGGTTCAGCTCCAGCGAATGGAAAAGTTGTAAAGGGAGACCAATATGTAACATATGTATACAAGGCAAAGGGACAACCAAAACCTAATACTCCTAATGAAGATGAAAAAGGAAATGTATATGTAAAATACGTTACAGAAGACGGCAAAGTTCTTGAAGAAAAAATAGTAAAGAAAGATGCTAAAGTTGGTGAAGAATACAAAACTAACCAAAAGAAATTTGATGGATATGAATTTGTAAAGATGTTAGATGGTTCAGCTCCAGCAAATGGAAAAGTTGTAAAGGGAAACCAATATGTAACATATGTATACAAAGCAAAAGGTCAACCAAAACCTGCAAACAATAATAGAACTAACACTAATAACACAGAAAGAGATAGCAAACCAAAAACATTGCCTAAGACAGGTGATGGACTTAATGCTTCAACTTATGCGGTAATATTATTGGCAACAGGAGCTGTGTTAATGGCGGTTGGACTTAAGAGAAGGAAAGAAGAGGATTAGATTATTGAAAAAATCAGTTCTTCTGATTAGTTTAGGAGCGGTGCTAATGATATCTTCATTAGCACTTCTCTTTATAAATTCCAATAGATTGGAAACAAAAAAGAATAGAGCAATTGCTTTAGAAAGTAAGCTTCAAGGTGAGAATAAGCATGACAAGGAAAATAAGTCTAAACCTAATTTATATGCAAAAGATGCAGATCGAATTGATGACAGCAATGCGATTGGAGTAATTAGAATTGATGATATTGATGTTGTGATGCCTATTTTTAGTAATACTGATGAAGATTCTTTATTGGAAGGATGTGGAGTTCTTGATGACACTGATGTTCCATCTGATAAAGAGGATACGATATCAGTTTTATCTGGTCATAGAGGTGGAAGAAATGACAACTTTTCTTTTATGAATATTGACAAACTAAAGGAAGGCTCTAAGATTAAAATAACTACAGAAAATCAAATTTTATATTATGAAGTATATGGATATGAAATTATTGACTCAACTGATTGGAGTAGATTTGTTAGAGAAAAGGATAAAGCAAAGCTTTATTTAATGTCTTGTCATCCATATCCTTATAACTATCAGAGGCTTTTAGTTAAGTCTGAGTTAAAAGATTATGTTGACAAGGCGGAATAAAAATATAAAAATTAATAATTATTTTAGCGAGGTTTCTATGCTTGTGCATGGGACCTCGTTTTTTTGTATTAATTTTTTGCTTTTTTACAAATTGTAAGAATTTTGTAATAGTTATGTAATAATTTTGAAATAATTGGGTTGTATACTAATAGTAGAGACAAAGATAATTAAAAAATAAAGTAATGATAAAGGGGAGAGAGTTATGAAAAAAACATTGTTACTTTTACTTATAATTGGTTCTACATTGGTGGGATCTTACCTTCTATATGGGAATGAAGGAGATATTCCAAAGGATGCAAACCTAACTGTAAACAACAGAACGAATATCGATTTTCAAAACATCGGGCTATATAATGGATCATGGGCGAGCATATTATCTGATGTTAGAGAAAATAAAATTGATCATTCTAAGAACTACTACTTTAATTTAAAAAATTTGGATGATAAGGATGAGTGGTGCTTGAAGGCGATTGATAACAGTGGCAAGGAATATTTTTCATATGTTAAATTAAATCCTGGAGATAAACTTATTGTTAAAGATATAAAAAATGGAAAGCTTATTACAAATAGTGACTGTGAGCCTGAGAAGAACTTGAGTAATTTTGATATGGCATCTCTTGTCTCAAACTGGGAGTACAAAATTGAAAACAATAAAATAGTTTCAAGATTTGTATGTAAGTACAAACACAGCACAAAAGTCATGGGAAAGGACAACAAGGTTAATAGTTCTGATGTAACATCTCCTAATAAAAGTTCACAAGTTTTTGGAGAAAAGGGAAAAAAGAATCTTTCTTGGATAGAGATTGTGTATAATTAAAGTATCAACAAGAAAAGAGGATTTTATGAAGAATTATAATATTTTAGTTTGCGAAGATGACAAGAGTATTGGAAACTCTATAAAGATTTTTTTGGAGAACAAGGGATACACTGTTTTTAATGCAGAAAATGGAATTGAAGCGCTAAAGATTTTTGAAGAGGAAACTATTCATCTTATATTAATGGATTTGATGATGCCTTTGATGAGTGGGGAAGAAGCCATAAAGGAACTTAGAAAGGACTCCTATGTTCCAATTATAATTTTGTCTGCGAAGTCTGAAGAGGAGGACATGGTAAACGGACTTAATATTGGAGCGGATGACTATATTACAAAACCTTTTAATGCAAACGAGCTGGTGGCAAGGGTAAACTCTGCAATAAGAAGATTTTATAGATACACTGAAGATGAAAGTAGTGATGATAAAATAAAAGTTTCTGATGCAGTCCTTGATGTAAATAAAAAGATACTTGAAATAAACGGTAGAGAAGTTCACCTCACCTCCCTTGAATTTGACATATTAAAGTTACTTATGTCAAACCCGGGGAGGATATTTTCAATGGATGAAATTTACGAAAGGGTTTGGAATGAACCTGCAATAGAGTCAAAGACTGTTTCTGTACATGTTAGGAGAATTAGGGAGAAGATAGAGATTGATCCTAAAAATCCAAGGTATTTAAAGGTAGCGTGGGGAGTAGGTTATAAATTTGAAGCAAGTTAAAGTCAATCAAGATAAAAATTTAAAAGTTAATATAGGGTTAGTTATTAAAAGGACTATTATAGCCCTATTAATCCTTGCCATATCGAGTGGGACAGGAGTTTTTTTCTATAATAGATATGGGAAATTGGATGAAGATGAGGTTATTCCATACTATTTAAATAACAGTTTTGGAAGTTATATTGATAGTGAAGGATATAACGAAAAGCTTATGAACAATTATAATACTGATTTGTTTATAGACTATTATTTTAAATATGGGGACTTTTTTTCATCAGATTCAATGGGCCATCCTATTGAAACGAAGTATGAAAGTGGAGAGATGTTTGAAGATGCAAAGCCTGAAGACTACTCTGTACTAAGTAATATTAAAGAAAAAACCATCGACGGATTTGAGTCCTATTATAATGATAATGACTTTGTATTTTTGTCCAAGGGTCATATAGAAGATGGGAAACTTATTTTTGACGGCAAAAAATTGAATAAGGAATATAAAAAAGCTATCATCCCAATCGTAAATAGCTATATGATAAATACCATATATGAAAATCAAACCAGATATATTCCTAAAAGTAGTCCCGACTTTAACGATAAGAAGTTTAATGAGTTAAATAATTCTAAAGATTCTGAAATTGAATACATCTATGCAGATGACGGGGAAGAAGTGGTTGGAGTAAATATAATAACTCCAAAATATAAAACGGCGAATTTAGAAAGCTTTAACATTGGAATGACCAGGGATAAATATGAAAACAATCCAATTATTCGACACCCTGTTAAGCTTGTGTTCTCATATGGTTTTTTACCAGGGCTTTTAGTTATGGCATTTCTGTTTTTAATTTATGATTCTTTTTCTGATTTTGACAGATATAAAAATCTTCCAGTTGTAAGGGCATTTAGAAAAACGCCGATTGAAATAAAAATTCTATTTTGGATAGGGCTTATTTTCATATCAGGAGTGGGGTTAAATTATCCAGTAAGGCTTGGAGATATAAACTATATAAACATAAGCTACATTTCATCAATGGCATCACTAATATTATTTTCCCTTGCAATTATATTGATTGAACGTTCAATTATACTTGAAGCAAAATTAATCTATAGATATGGATTTAAAGATGCTTTTTTGGGGACTTCAATAATTGTTAATATAGTTTCAAAAACAAAGGACTATTCAAAAGTTGGAGTAAAAAAATTAAATGAAAAAATTAAAACCCTCCAAGGTGATATTGGAGAGTATTCATTAAGTAAGATTTCAGTGATAGTCCTAATCTATCTATGTATTATGCTCTTTGCACAATATATTGGAATTGGAGGACTTGTAATTCCAATAACAGCATATATTATAGGGAAAGAAATATACAAATGGTCAAAGAGTATTTCAAAGATAAACCATCAAAGCAGTTTGATTGCAGAAGGCAACTTCGATGAAAAAGTAGATGAAGACGTGCCACATTTCAAAGTGATTGCAAAAAACTTCAACACAATTGGAGACAATATAAATAAATCCGTAGAGGAAAAAGTTAAGGCGGAGAGGTTAAAGACGGACCTTATTGCGAATGTAAGTCACGACTTAAAGACTCCACTAACATCTATAATTTCGTATTCGGCGCTACTTAAAGAAGACGAAACTCCTGAAGAGATGAAAGAAGAATATGTTGACATTATCTATGAAAAGGCGACTAAGTTAAATAATCTTATTGAAGATTTGTTTCAAATTAGCAAAATCACAAGTAACTCAATACAATTTAATAAAGAAAAAATAGATATTGTGGCATTTATCAATCAAGTCACTGGAGAGTTTAGAGATGATTTTGATAAAAAGGGAATGAAGCTTATACTAAACACACCAGAATATCCAATATATTGTCTGCTTGATGGACAAAAGACATATAGAGTTTTTGAAAATTTGATCACAAATATATTAAAATATGCACAGGAGAACACTCGGGTCTATATAACCCTTGATGACGGCGGAGACAAGGTTCGAATAACCCTTAAAAATATTTCCAAGTTCGAACTGGATATCTCACCAGAAGAATTGCAACAGAGGTTTATAAGGGCGGACAAATCTCGAAACACCGAAGGGAACGGTCTTGGACTTTCAATTGCCACATCATTTGTGGAAGGACAGGGTGGAGTTTTCAATATGGAAATAGATGGTGATTTGTTTAAGACGATTATTTTCTTTAAAAAGTATAAGGAGGAATAAAATGAAACGACTTGGTGTAGGTATTTTAGTTTTAGCAATGTTTATTTTTTCATCATGTAGCAACAAGGATGTAAATAGAGTTGATACCTCGAATTCAAAAAGCTCAGTAAGTGCCACAGAGGATTTAAATAATACAGATTCTAAAACCTCAACAGATGAGATAAGAAAAGATGAACTAAGATTAAATTTCCTTGGTGCAGAACAGGGCCATATTGGATTTAACCTTTTCTATGAAGGTCATGAAGATGATGTAGAGGAATTATTTGAAGAACTTGATAAAGTAAAGGTGGATAACCACTATAAATGTATTGGATACACTACTCTTATTCATAAAAACAAATCAATTAACTTTGACTTTCCAACAGATGCTGAAGAGCTTGCTATAAACATTGAAGAGTACGACAATGGAGAAAAGAAACAAGGCAGTGCAGCATTAAAAAAAGGAGACAAAGCCTACGAGCTCATTGTAAAGATATATGAAAGTGCTTTGAAGTCTTCTGGGCTTTCACCAGAGATAATTCAAAAGGCCTATGATGAAAATTTCAGTTTAAATAATTTAAAATAATTTATCATACCCACTGTGAAGGTGGGTATTTTTTATGCACAATTTTTTAAGCTGAAAAAGCCACTATTTCTATGTTATAATAAACTAAGAAAGGAAGGTATTATGAAAACAATTTGTATTTTTAATCAAAAGGGTGGAGTTGGGAAAACAACTACTGTTGTAAACTTGTCCTGTGGTATGGGGATAAGGGGAAAAAAGGTTTTGGTTTTAGATATGGATCCCCAAGCTAACACAACTTCAGGACTTGGATTGGATAAAAACAATTTGGACAATTCAATATATGATTTATTTTCTTCATCTACTCATAACATAAATGATTTGATTTATGAAACATCAAGCGAAAATGTTCATATAATACCTTCAAATATTCAGTTATCAGGTGTAGAAATCGAACTTATCAGCATGGAAGAAAGGGAGTTTTATGTTAAAAAGGCAATAGAGTCTTTGGAAGATGAATATGATTTTATTTTTATAGACTGCCCACCGTCTTTGGGGCTTTTAAGTATAAATGCCCTTGTGGCTTCTGACTCTGTTATAATTCCGATTCAGTCTGAGTACTATGCTCTTGAAGGACTTAGCCTTATTATAGAAACGATTAATCTTGTTAAGAAGTCTTTGAACAGCTCTTTAGAGATTGAGGGAGTGCTTTTGACAATGTATGACGGAAGGAATAACCTTGCCGTTGAAGTTGAAAAGGAAGTTAAGAAGTACTTTAAAGACAAGGTATTTTCTACGATTATTCCAAGAAATGTACGACTTGCAGAGGCGCCAAGTTTCGGTGAATCGATTTTTACTTACGATAAAAATTCTCTTGGAGCAGCAGCTTTTAAAGATTTGACTAAAGAGATAATAAATAATAACAGGTGATTAGATGACTAAGAGAAAAGGTTTAGGAAGAGGCTTAGGTTCACTTATTCCCCAAGACAGTATAGAAAAGTCCCTGATGGATTCTGATTTAGGTTCGGAAATTCTTGAGCTTGATATAGATAAGGTATATCCAAGACACGACCAGCCAAGAAAAGAATTTGACGAGGAGAGTTTATTTGAACTAAAGGAGTCAATAGAAGAGTTTGGTATAATTCAGCCGATTATAGTTAGAAAAGTCGACTCAGAATATGAAATAGTTGCAGGAGAGAGAAGATATAGAGCATCTCTATTGGCAAATTTAAAAAAGGTTCCTGTTAGGATAATTGACGCCACGGACAAAGAAATTATGGAGATGTCCGTTATTGAAAACATTCAAAGGGAAGACTTAAATCCCTATGAAGAGGCAACTGCCTATGAAGAACTTTTAAGAAGTTATAATTATACTCAAGAAGAGCTTGCAAAAAGACTTGGTAAGTCAAGGTCTTATATTGCAAATACCATTAGACTTTTAAAGCTTGACCCTAAGATATTAGAATATTTGAAACAAGGGGAAATAACTTCTACTCAAGCGAGAACTCTCCTTTCTATAAAGGACGAGAAAGAGCGTTTCAAAATGCTTGAAAAGTTACTACTAAACAAGTCTTCTGTCAGAGAAGTGGAGAAGAGAACAACAAATAAAAGACCAAAAGATATTTACAAAATTGAAATCGAAGAGAGACTTGTAGATTTTTTTGGAACCAAAGTTAATTTGAAACCTAAGAAAAAAGGTGGGAAGATAGAAATCCTATATATGAACAATGAGGATTTGGATAGGATATTAGAAATTTTGGGAGGTATTTAAATGTATATTGACATGGATTTAGTTAGTTTTTTAGAAAAAGTTAAGGGACCTGAAATGCCGGGAGGTGGAGCTGTAGTAGCTTACACTGGAGCACTTGGTGCAGCACTTACCCTTATGGTTGCAAATCTAAGTTTTGGAAAGAAGTCCTTTGAAAAGCTTGATGAGGAAATAAAAGAACTTGTTAAAGCTGACTATGTTAAGATGGAAAATAAAATTGAAGAGCTTAAGCTTATGGTTGAAGCTGACGCTAAGTCCTTTGACGCAGTTCTTGACGCTATGAAATTACCAAAGGAAACTCCTGAAGAAAAGAAGATTAGGGATGAAAAGATGCAAGAAGGTTATAAGACAGCTCTTGAAGTACCTCTAAAAACTTGTGAATTGATATTGGATTGCATGAAGCTTCAAAAGTCATTTGCGAAATATGGAAATATTTGGGCGATAACTGACCAAGGTGCTGGAACATCCCTTCTTTATGGCAGTGGAGAAGCAGTTCTTTTAAATGTAATCATAAACTTAAAATCAGTTAATCCAGGTGAATATAAAGACAGTGTAGTAAAAAGACTTGAGGACTACCAAAGACAACTTAAAGAACTTCATGAAGAGCTTATGAATAGCTGTTATACCAGATTGGAAGAGATGAAATAGATGATTTATTTTGACAACGCCGCTACTTCTTGGCCTAAGCCTGAAATAGTTTATCAAAAGACAATGGAGGCAATGAAAGAGTTCGGGGCAAACCCTGGGCGAAGTGGTCATGCCATGTCTTTAAAGATGGACAGGGAAATTTTTAGTGCCAGAGCAAAGGTTGCTGAGTTTTTTGGAGGAGACAATCCTCTTAACTTAATATTTACAAAAAATTGCACAGATGCTTTAAATATAGCTATTAAAGGCGCATATAGAGAAAAGAGCCATGTGATAACTTCTGCTATGGAACATAACTCTGTACTAAGACCGCTGGTTCATCTAAGGGACGAGGGACATATTGAGCTTACAATAGTTGATGCAGATAAAAATGGTGTGCTTAATCCAGAAGATTTTAAAAAGGCGATAAAGGATAACACAGATCTTTGTGTAATAACTGGAATGTCAAACTTAGTTGGAAGTATTACACCCCTTGATGAAATAATCAAAGTGCTTAAAGAAAAAGATATTTTTGTTATTGTAGACGCCGCTCAATGTGCAGGATACTTAGATATAGATGTAAAAAAACAAAATATAGATATAGTCTGCTTTCCTGGACACAAGTCACTTCTTGGACCTATGGGAACAGGAGGACTTTATGTCAACACAGAAAGAGTTTTAAATACCATTGAAGAGGGAGGAACAGGTTCCTTTTCACAAAATCTGAATATGCCTAACATATATCCAGATAAGCTTGAAGGAGGTACCCTAAATGGACCTGCAATAGTAGGCCTTGGATATGGGATAGATTATATTAATGAAATTGGGCTTGGAAAGATAAGAGACATTGAGAATATGCATAGAGCTCGTTTTGTAGACGGAATAAAAAATATTAAAGGCATTGAAACTTATGGACCTTTAGATGAAAGGCAAGGACCAGTAGTTTCTTTAAATATAGAGGGGATTGACTCTTCTGCCCTTGCATATAAACTTGATCAAGAGTACGGAATTGCTACAAGAGCAGGTTTTCACTGCGCTCCCCTTGCACATAAGGCAATTGGAACAGAAGAAAAAGGAGCTGTAAGATTTAGCTTTTCTTCCTTTAATACTAATGAAGAAATAGATAAGGGAATACAGGCTCTAAAAAATATATCCGACGAGGTAAAAAGTGGAAACATTTAAGACAATAGTACAGACAGGAAGCTTCTTTTTATTCATATTGCTGGCACTACTTATGTTTGTAGCCTTCACGAATATATTTAAGCTCAATAAAAAAATTAATAGACTTAAAAGACGATATGACAACATATTAAGAGGAAGAGGAGAGCTTAACCTTGAAGAGATATTATTGTCCCACTCAGAGGACTTAGATAAAGTTATCATATCGCAAGAACAGATAAAACAAAGACAGGACGCTTTAGAATCGGTTATAAATAAAACTGTACAAAAAGTTGGATATGTTAGATATGACGCATTTCCTGAACTTAGGAACAAGCTTTCTTTCTCACTTGCTCTTTTAGACGGAAATGACAATGGAGTTATACTAACAAGTATTTATGGAAGAGACAATTCCGTGAGTTTTTCAAAAGTTGTAGAAAAGGGAAAAGTTTCTGAAGATTTATCAGAAGAGGAAAAAGCCGCTTTGGAAATGGCTTTAAAATAAAGGAGATTAAATTGGACATAATTACAAATGTAAAAGAACAAATCAAGGGAAAAGATATAAAGATAGTATTTCCTGAAGGGGAAGATTTAAGAATATTAAATGCGACAATTAGACTACAAGAAGAAGGTATCATTCACCCAATACTACTTGGAGATGTAGCTGAAATAAAAAAAGTTGCAAGTGAAAATGGATTGGATATTTCAAAACTTGAAATATTAGACATGGAAAATTATGCTGAAAAAGACTTATTATTAAGTTCCCTTGAAGAAAGAAGAGCGGGTAAGAATACAAAAGAAGAATGTGAAGATATGCTTAAGATTCCAAACTACTTTGGAACAATGCTCGTTCACACAGGAAAGGCCTCTGGACTTGTAAGTGGAGCTGTAAATTCAACGGGAGATACAGTTAGACCAGCTCTTCAAATCATAAAGACAAAGCCAGGAATTTCAAGAACCAGTGGGGCAATGCTTATGCTTGGACCAAATGAAGAACTATATGTGTTTGCAGACATTGCAATCAATATAGAACTTGAGGCTTCACAACTTGCAGAAGTTGCTGTTTGTTCAGCGAAAACCGCAAAAATATTTGGAATAGATCCAAAAGTTGCAATGCTTTCATTCTCAACAAAAGGATCTGCTAAGCACGACCTTGCAACAAAGATGGCAGAAGCTACAAAGATTGCAAAAGAACTTGACAAAGACTTAGTAGTAGATGGAGAAATGCAATTTGATGCTGCAATCTCACCAGTAGTTGCTAAGAAAAAAGCACCAGGCTCAGAAGTTGCAGGAAAAGCCAACGTATTTATATTCCCAGACCTACAAGCTGGAAATATCGGATACAAGATTGCACAAAGACTTGGAGGATACGAAGCTATTGGACCAATTTTACAAGGACTAAACAAACCAATATCAGACCTTTCAAGAGGATGTGTAGAAGAAGACATATATAAAATTGCCCTAATAACTGCAGCACAATCATTACAATAACAAGTGAGTAGTTTCGGAAATTCCGAGACTACTTTTTTATTTGTGAATGGGTATAAAGAAGTAGAGGTGATACTGTGAGTAAATTTTATACTTCAATAGCAAACTACTATGAGGAAATATTTCCCGTTGGTCCTGTAAAAGTAAAATTTTTAATGAAGGGTAATCCGAAAACTGCCCTTGACATTGCCTGCGCAACAGGAGAGACAATGAAGGCGCTTCAAGACGAAGGCATAAAAGTTTCAGGAATTGACTTAGATGAAACATTTGTAGAGATGGCAAAGGAAAAAAATCTTGATGTTAAAAAATTAAATATGTTAGAACTTGATGAGATAAAAGAAAAATTTGACTTGCTATATTGTGTTGGAAACTCAATCGCCCATCTAAAAGACTACGATGAAATTAGAAAATTTTTAGAAAAGTCCTATGAAAGAATAAATTCAAATGGAAGAATTGTAATACAATTTATAAACTTTGAAAAATTCTTGAAGAACGAAGATACAGATGGATATTTGGGAGACCTACCACAAATAAAAAAAGATGAATTCACATTCTATAGAAGCTATTTTAAAGAAAAAGACCATATAAGATTTAACACCAAATTAATAGTAAATGACATTATAATAGAAAATAATGAAATGCTATTTCCGCTTTTAAAAGACGAAATAGTTAGCATAATGCGGAAAGTGGGCTTTAAAAACATAAAAATATATGGAAACTTTAAAGGCGAAGATTTTGACGAAAAAGTAAGCCTACCAGTTATAATAACAGGAGAAGTGATATAGTGAACGAAACAATTAAACATCAACTTAAACATAGGAGCATAAGAGAATTTAAAGACCAAGAAGTTTCAAAAGAAGATTTAGATACCTTTAAAGAAGTGATACAAAGGACAGCTACAAGCACTGGAGTACAATCATATTCAGTAATAAGAGTAGTAGACAAAGAGAAGAGGAAGAGGATAGCAGAAGTTTGTAAGCAAGACTACGTAGAAATATCACCAGAACTATTTATTTTTATTGTGGACTGCTATAGAAACAATGAAATTGTAAAAGAGAAGACAGGAAAAAGCTACGAACAGGCATACGACATGGAAAAATTCTTCCAAGGCTTTACAGACGCGGCCCTTGCTTCGCAAAATTTAATGAATGCCATAGAATCAAAAGATATGGGCGGAGTGTTTTTAGGATCCATTTTAAATGATAGTAAAGAGATAATAAATATTTTAAAACTTCCGAAATACACATTCCCTGTTCTCGGAGTTGCATTTGGATATCCAGACCAAGAACCAATGCTAAAACCAAGAATGGATATGGATTTAAGATTTTTTGAAGACGAATACAAAATTTTCGACAATTATCAACAAGAAATAAAAGATTATGATGAAGAGATGAAAACCTATTATGACCTTAGACAAAAAGACAAACCATTGGACTCCTTTAGTGAACAATTAATACAAAGATTTGAAAACACATTACAAAAGAGAACCCTAATATTAAATACAATTAAAGAACAGGGATTCGACTTTAAATTAAAATAGCCTTATATATAAGTAGGAACAAGAAATATAAGAAGATTAAAATAAAATAAAAAAACATTTGACAAAAGTAAAATAACTTGATATTATAATTAGGCACTCAAGGGAAGTGCCTTTTTAAATGCTTGAAAAGAAGCGAGTCTTCAAAAAAGTTTTAAAAAGTACTTGACAATATATTTTAACAATGGTAATATAAAATAGTTGTCACTCAAGAAGAGTGCAAAGAGAACCTAAACAAGTAAAAAGTGTAAAAAACTTTTGAGTAAGTACAACCAAACAATAATTCGGTGAAAAAATAATAAAGTCAGCGAAAGAGCTGATCAAACATTTAATAGAGAGTTTGATCCTGGCTCAGGACGAACGCTGGCGGCGTGCTTAACACATGCAAGTCGAACGATGAACCTCGAAATGACATCTTCGGAAGGAT
>NZ_CYUO01000003.1 GCF_001407835.1 Lagierella massiliensis | reverse complement strand
GTTCCTGCACGTTTTAAATCTTTGAAGTTTTCTGATAACTTCATTAGATATTCAATTTCTTCTGTTGTGTAATCTAATAATTTTAAAAAGCTTCTTCCTCTTAAGTTTACTCCCATTAAATACCTCCAATTATATTAAATATCTTCTCTCACAAATGGCATACTCATACATCTTGGGCCGCCACGTCCTCGAGATAATTCACTATCTTTAATTTCAAGAACTTTAATACCTTTTTCTCTTAGAATTTCATTTGTAACTGTGTTTCTTTCATAAACTACTACAGTTCCTGGTGCAATACATAGTGTATTTGAACCGTCATTCCATTGTTCTCTTTCAGAAATCAGTTTGTCTCCACCACCGCAAAGAATAAGTTCGATTTTTCTATCTAAGTATTTACTTAATATATTTTCCAAATTATCATTCATCTCTACGGATTTAATTTCCCCTTGTGAATTTCCTTTGCTAAGTTCAAAAACTCTAAGCGTTTGGAATATTCCTGGATGAACTGTGAACTTATCGTAGTCGATTTGAGTAAACACAGTATCTAAGTGCATAAATGCTCTTATTTTAGGAATATCAATAGCTAAAATCTTTTCTATTTTGCTTTCAGAGTGGAAAAATATATTTTCCGCAAGTTTTTCAATAGCTTCAGCATCAGTTCTTTGTGAAATTCCTATTGCCAATGTGGTTTCATTAAGAATTAATATATCTCCACCTTCAATAGAAAATTCGTTATATCTACTATAAAGCTTATCTACATTTTTATATTCATCACTATGATTAAATAAAATATCTGCAAAAATCGTTTCCCTTTGTCTTACATGATTTTTCATTTTGTTTATAATTACGCCTGTGCCTACATTGGCAAATGGGTCTCTTGTAAAATATAGATTTGGCATAGGCATAAGTGCCATATCAAATGAAGCACCACTATGTGCCTTTATAAAATCAGATTCATTTAAATCGATTTCTTTAAGACTTACTCCAGCCATGACTTTATCTACAAATTCTTTAGGGTCTTTAATAGATGTTAAGTATTCTTTTAGTGCGTCAGCCTTAACTGAATTTCTGATATTTGAATCCTCTAAAAGCTGTTCTATAAATCCTTCTTTTATTTCTGGCTTTTTGTCTAATATGTCCGCTACTAAATTTTCAAGATAAAGGACTTCTACTCCTTCATTTTTGAGAACGTTTGCGAAATTATCATGTTCTTCTTGCGCTGTTTTCAAGAAAGGTATATCATCAAAAAGTAATTCTCCTAATGCACTTGGTGTCATGTTAAGTAACTCGTTTCCAGGACGATGCAACATGACCTTCTTTAATTTTCCAATCTCATTAGGAACATAAATACTATGCAAGTCGACACCTCTTTCCTATTTTAATAAATTAAATTTTTAATGTTCTTTTATTTTTAATTGCTCTTATAATTTATTGTGCAATTTCCTTCCGTTCAATTCCATTCTACACCATATATCATTCTCTTAAAGTTGTACATCCAACAATTTACTAATTTTTTACAATTAATTTTCCAAAATTTCTATTTTTTTTGGAATAATAATTGTAACATATTCATTTTCACTAATTATTATTCATTTCTTCTTATATATATGACTATATTCTATCTGCAATAAATCTTTCACCTCCTTTGAAATTTTATATTTATGAGATATAAATTAAAAATGTCGAAAATTTGAAAATCTAAATTTTTTAATTTTTCCGACAAAAAAGAGTATCAGTCCCTATAAGCTTAATAGGTTGATACTCAAAATTTAAATCTCTATAAATACTTTCTACTATTTTTAATTATTGTTCCAGTAAGTCCCTTTAGACCTTCTGAAGCTTTTTCAAGAGATGTTATAAGTGACTGTCTACCTTCTTTTGAACTTGCAAACATACTTGCAGCTTCTACCTTTGGTAACATTGATCCAGGTGCAAACTCACCTTGGTCAGAATACTTTTTAGCTTCCTCTACTGACATTTCTGAAAGCCATTCTTCATTTTCTTTTCCAAAGTTTATAGCAACTTTTTCAACTGCTGTAAGCACAACAAGTTTATCAGCTTCAAGTTGTTCTGCAAGAACTGAAGATGCAAAATCTTTATCTATAACAGCGTCAATTCCCTTGTATTCTTTTCCTTCTTTAAGTACTGGAACTCCGCCTCCACCACAGGCTATTACAACTTCGCCTTCTTTTATTAGTTTGTCAATAGTTGATATTTCAACAATCTCTATAGGCTTAGGAGATGCTACTACTCTACGATATCCTCTTCCTGAGTCCTCTACAACATCCATACCTTCTGCTTTAAAAGCTTCTGCTTCTTCTAAAGTCATAAATGGACCTATCGGTTTTGTTGGATGTTCAAAAGCTTTATCATCTTTATCAACAACTACTTGAGTAATAACACAAGTTACAGATTTTTCTATTCCTCTTTCTTTAAGTTCTTCTCTTAATGCATTTTGTAAATCAAATCCTATATAGGCTTGGCTCATAGCTACACATGTAAATAGAGGCATGTGTTGAAACTCTGGATTATTTTTTTTGTAGTCTGTAAAAACGTTATTTATCATTCCAACTTGTGGTCCATTTCCATGGGTTAAAACCACTTCGTTTCCATCTTCTATTAAATCTACTATTGCCTTTGCAGTGTTTTTAACTGCAATTCTTTGAGTTTCTAAATCATGTCCCAGTGCATTTCCGCCCAGAGCTATTACAACCTTGTCTTTCATAAAATCCTCCTGAATATCAATCTGATAAATTTATTGTAAAAATTTTTAGATATTTCTCAATTTGTAGTCTATCTTCAAACTTCTTATAATGAACGGGTTGCAAATATAATTATAAGATTAGTTTCTAATTTTTCTACAATATCTTTTTATACGGAAGGATATTGGTGTCTATAAATTTTAAACGTTTTCTTTTGCTTCATAAGAAAACCTATTTTCATAGTATCATACTTAAAGATTTTTTAAAATACTTTTACTAAATATTTTTAAGATTTTCTATTTTACCATAGGTCTTTCATATAACTTATGTGAATGTTAATAAGACTTTACTATTCAAAAAAGTAACTGCCAAACCAAATGAGCAAATACACCTCCACATAGTCCCCCAATTGTATGTGACAATATTGCATGCCCTGTCATCTCCTTTGTGTCAAGAGCATCCATCATAGCAATATGAGTTGAAAGGTATCCACTCCAGCACATACAAATCGATGTGAAAACAGCAATGTCATTTGCATTTATAATTCCTCTTGATGCCATATCAGAAACCATACCAATGGCAGCTCCAGAACTTCCAAGGGCAGTGATAGGTATCGCAATCGCCTTAGGTGTACTAAATCCAAATAGAGGAGTAAGAATAAAACTTAACTTTTCGCCTATAATCGGAAGTAAACCTATCCCTTGGTTTGCAGTTCCGTTATAAACCCCTCCATCTCCAGGTCCATTAGTAAGCATGATTACAAAAGTGCAAATCAGTACAACTCCTGGGATTATGGCAACACCCATATCAACCCCAACCTTACCTCCATCAAGAAGAGCTTGAATAAACCTTGATCCAATTGAGCCTTCCCTTACCCTTCTTTTGTTTTCAGGAATAGGTTCAACATTTTTACAAATTACATATTCTTCTGTTCCATAAAACTTTTTCGTCTTTATCATCATAATCCTAACAGATACAATCGATCCAAATACAGCACCAAAAAAACCTACTACAGCTCCAGAAATTGCATTTGGAACAGAAAGTCCCATCATAGTTGTAACTATAATAAGCCCCATTCCAAAAGCCGTGCCAAGATTTGTAAGGGCTGGCATTTGATACTTCTTAAAATATTTTCTAAAATTGTCATCATAGGCAAGGGTAAGTATTGCAGGGTTGTCAGACATAAAACAGTTTAACATTCCGAGGGAACTCGCCCCAGGTAAATCATAAACAGGCTTCATAATCACTGAAAGCCCCTTGTTTATAAGGGCAATTACACCAAACTCAGAAAAAATTGCAGCCATGCCACCAGCTAACACCGACACTGCCATAAGATAGAAACACACATTCATAAGTAAATCAAAACCTGTGTTCATCATGGTCTTAATCATATTTGTGCCACCCATAACACTACCTATGTATATGAATATCCCAAAAAAGATTATTATAAATATTGGCGCTTCAAAACCAATTTCATTCTTATATATTTTCTTATTATCCATTTTTCACCCTCTAAATTTATTTGTCTTAGCTTTTTTATATCATCAAATTTTAAATATCTAATAGAGAAAATCACTCTATTTTTTAATTATATCATGGAATGAATTTTACACAATAAAACAAAAAGCCACTGTCTCCAGTGACTTCAAATTAGTATTTTATTTTACATATTTCGGTCCAATATATCCCGTTCTTCCATTATATTCAATTTTTAACCATCCCTGTTCAATATGTCCAGACACTTCTGCGCCTGCAGGAACTGTTCCTATAACTTCATAGTCATATCCTGGTCCTGATCTAAAGTTTAAGTCTTGGGTAAGTTTTCCACTTATGGTCTCTTTTTCTTCAGGCTCTGTTTCCTCAGTTTCTTCAGTCTCTTCAGTTTCTTCAGTAGCATCTGTTTCTTCTGAAGGAGAAGTTTGTGCAGAAGTAGCGTTATCAGCTCCCTCTGTCACAGTTTCTGTTTGACCACTCCTATCCAAGTTATCAAGCTTTTTATTTATCCTTCTATTATTAGCAAGTGTCCACGCAGCAAGAATAACCGTTGCTATAACCAAAAGCGAAATTAAAAAAACTAAAAAAGATGTATAATTAGATTTTTTCTTTTGCTTCTGTGGTCTATTGTTTATATATCTCTCATTTCTGTTTTCTTGATACGGATTTGACCTTTCATATTCATCTCTTTCATTATATGGATCTTGTCCATTTAAAAAGTATTGTTCCTCTCGGAATCTTCTATTTATTTCTGCATAATCAATCTTGTCAGTGTTTTCTATATTTAAATCATTATTATCTTTATTATCTTTATTATTATTCATAAAATCCCCACCCTATCATCTATATTATACTCTAAATTCCAAAATTTAGGAAAATTTATTGAGTTTTTAATAATTAGTAAGTAATAAGCTTAAGAAATATATTTGTATTATATGTATAAAAAAAGGCTCTACATATTGTAGAGCCTCTGACGGGCGAATACCTACTCTCCCATGGGCTCTCCCCCATAGTACCATCGGCGCTAAAAGACTTAACTTCTGTGTTCGAGATGGGTACAGGTGTATC
>NZ_CYUO01000002.1 GCF_001407835.1 Lagierella massiliensis | reverse complement strand
ACTTCGTATTAGTAGAATTCAAACAAGGTGAACATGGAACAATAGCAGAAACAGAAACAACAAAATATTGGGTAAACCCAACTGCAGGAAAGACAGTTGCAGACGTTACAAAACCAGCAGTAACACCAGAAGAAGGATACAAACACACAGGCTGGGATAAAACAGATGACACAGCAATTACAGAAGCATTAGAAGTAACTGCACAATACAAGAAGAAAGTTGTAACAGAAGATCCAAAAGACGAAGACTACGTAAAAGTAGACTTTGCAACAAGCAAGGGAACGCTTGACGGAACTTCAGAATACTGGGTACTAAAGAATGAAGAAGTAGAACTAACAGCTCCAACAGTAAACATGGGACAAATTACAGACTACACATTCAAAGCATGGGATCCAGCAGTTAAAACAACTTATACAGAAGACACAACACACAATGCAACATTTAACTACGCAGGAGACGACATTGTTCCACAAAAACCAGGCGAAGACAAACCAGACGTACCAGCAGACTTCGTATTAGTAGAATTCAAACAAGGTGAACATGGAACAATAGCAGAAACAGAAACAACAAAATATTGGGTAAACCCAACTGCAGGAAAGACAGTTGCAGACGTTACAAAACCAGCAGTAACACCAGAAGAAGGATACAAACACACAGGCTGGGATAAAACAGATGACACAGCAATTACAGAAGCATTAGAAGTAACTGCACAATACAAGAAGAAAGTTGTAACAGAAGATCCAAAAGACGAAGACTACGTAAAAGTAGACTTTGCAACAGGCAAGGGAACACTTGACGGAACTTCAGAATACTGGGTACTAAAGAATGAAGAAGTAGAACTAACAGCTCCAACAGTAAACATGGGACAAATTACAGACTACACATTCAAAGCATGGGATCCAGCAGTTAAAACAACTTATACAGAAGACACAACACACAATGCAACATTTAACTACGCAGGAGACGACATTGTTCCACAAAAACCAGGCGAAGACAAACCAGA
>NZ_CYUO01000001.1 GCF_001407835.1 Lagierella massiliensis | reverse complement strand
TATGGTGTTCCAACTTCTGCGTTTACTAAGACTTCTTTTTCTTCTTCTAATACTGTTCCGTCTTCTGCTACGTATTTTACGTATACGCTTCCTGTTTCTGGTTTAGGGTCTTCTTTTGCTGTGAATTCCCATGTTCCTACAAAGTGTTCGTCTGCTCCGTTTATTGTTGCTTCTGTTCTGTCGTAGCCTTTGAATGTCCATGTTCCTTCTGCTGTTGTTACTTCTTTTTGTGTTGGTTCTGTTGGTACGACTGTATTGCCATCTACTTTTCCTGTTTGGCTTTCTGGCAATAATGCTTTTACTTCGTCTGGTAATTCTTTACCTGGTGTACCTGATTTGAATTCGTGGGTTACTTTGTATTCTGTTGCTGGGTCTGGTTTATTTTCTTCAAATACCCATGTTCCTACGAAGTGTTCGTTTGCTTTATCTATTGTTGCTTCTGCTTTATCGTAGTTTTTGAATACCCATTTTCCACCTTCTACAGGTACTTCTGTTTTTTCTGGTTGAGTTGGAGTTACTTTTTCTCCGTCTTTTTTACCTTCTTGGTCTTTTGGCAATAATGCTAAGACTTCTTTTGGTAGGTCTTTATCTTTTGTTCCTGATTTGAATTCGTGAGTTACTTTGTATTCTGTTGGTTGTGGTTCTTCATCTTTTATGAATTCCCATGTTCCTACGAATTTTTCGTCTGCTCCGTTTATTGTTGCTTCTGTTCTATCGTAGTTTTTGAATATCCATTTTCCACCTTCTACAGGTACTTCTGTTTTTTCTGGTTGAGTTGGAGTTACTTTTTCTCCATCTACTTTTCCTGTTTGGTTTTCTGGCAATAATGCTTTTACTTCGTCTGGTAATTCTTTTCCAGTTGTTCCTGATTTGAATTCGTGGGTTACTTTGTATTCTGTTGGTTGTGGTTCTTCATCTTTTGTGAATTTCCATGTTCCTACTACGTGTT